>DAOUIZ010000001.1:0-13263 GCA_034423195.1 Dehalococcoidia bacterium
TGTCAATTACGGGTTAGCGTTGACCCACCTGTTACGGGTTTGAGTTGACCCACCCTGCTTTATTGCTCAGCGATTCTGTCAGTAAGCGTTCTGTTCTCCGGGCCCCTCCCCCGGTGGGGAGAGGATCTGTTGGGAGGGGAACAATCCCGCTTGCCGCTTTTCCCTGAGACGGTAGCTCTCACCGCGGATATTGATCACGTGGCTGTGGTGCAGGAGCCGGTCGAGGACGGCCGAGGCGATGACGGTGTCCCCCAGCAGTTCTCCCCACTCCCCGAAGCCCTTGTTGGAAGTCAGGATGATGGAGCCCCGTTCGTACCTGGCGGACACTAGGGTAAAGAAGGCGGTGGCCGAGTCACGGTCATAGGGCCAGATGCCGAACTCGTCCACGATGAGCACCTTGGGCGCCAGGTAGACTTTCATCCGACGGTCCAGGTTGTGCTCGGCCCGCGCTTTCCTCAGGTCCTCCATCAGGTCGTAGGCCCGCACGAAGTAGGCTACCTGGCCCTTCTCGATGGCTTTCAGGGCCAGGGCAATGGCCAGATGGGTCTTGCCCACGCCGGGCGGACCCAGCAGCAGGATGTTGGTGGCCTCGGTGACGAAGGCCAGGTTGGCCAACTCCTTGACCAGACGCTCGTCAATGGAGGGCTGGAAGGCAAAGTCAAACTGCTCCAGCGTGCGCTGGAAGGGCAGGTGAGCCATCCTGGTCTTGGTGGTGAGGTAGCGTTCCCGGCGGGCGGACACTTCCACACCCAGGAGTTCGGACAGCATCTCCGGGTAGGTCAACTGCTTGCTGGCCGCAGCGTCCAGGGAGTTGTCCAGGGCTTCCACGGCCTGCTTCAGGCCCAGGGTCTGAAGATGCTGGCGGACCTGTTCCAGGGCGATGGTGGTCATCGCACACCTCCCGCGGCCAGCTCGTACACCTCCAGGGAGCGGCGTTCCACTGCGCCCGCCGCCACCTGCACGGCGACGGCGCGTTTGCCAGGACTCTCACCACCGCTGGGCAGCCCTTTCCACTGGCCGGGGAGGGTGAAGCGCCGCCCCGGACTCTGGGCCCTGGGGTGGGTGGCGATGCGGCCATCGCCAGCCCAGATCTCCACCGTGCCAGCGCGCACTCCCACCTGCACGGTAGACCCCACCCACTGCCAGTGGACTCCGTAGCGGGACCCCTCGAAGCTGACGTAGCCGTCCCGAGCTACCGTGCGGTCCTCCCGCAGATAGGGGGCCAGGCCCCTCTCCTCAGGCAGCTTGCCCAGATGGGGATGCTCCTCCGCCAGCATGTCCCGGGGAACACGATGGGTGGTCCCGTGTTCCCGGGCGTTGGCCACCTGGTCGCACCACTCAATGGTCTGCCGGTTGAGATCCGCGTCGTCGGTGAAGCGCAGTGAGGGCCACAGGTTGCCGCGGACGTACTTCACCCCACTCTCAACTTTCCCCTTCGTCTGAGCCCGGTAGGGCTGGCACAGCTTCAGCTCGAAGCCCAACCTCAAAGCGAAGTCCAGCATTCGCCGGTTCCAGTCGACACGGCCCTCCGGGTCTCGGCCCAGGGTGACCACCTTGGCGTTGTCGTACAGGCAGCGCCGCGGTATCCCGCCCAGGTAGGTGAAGGCGTTGATGTGGCACCGAATGAAGCTGGCCGTATCCGCTCTCCTGACGAACTCCACGTAGATGGCCCGGGACCAGCCCAGAACCATCACGAAAGCCCAGAGCCGTCGCTGGCGACCCTCTTCGTCAACGTAGGCGAAACTGCCCCAGTCCACCTGGGCCTGTTCCCCGGGTCCCGTGTCAAAACGCATGGTAGCCTTGGGCTGACGGCTGCGCCTACGGGGACGCATATAGTCCGCCAGGATGGTGTAGCTCCCGTCGTACCCCAGGGCCTGCAACTCCCGTTGCAACACTCGGCAGTTCTCCAGTCCCTCTCCCATCCGCCGGTCGATGTATTCCAGGTACGGGTCCAGCTTCGACCCCCGGGGCGCCCGCGGCCTGGGTCGCATCGCATCAGGCGTCCTCAGGTACCGCCGCACCGTGTTCCGGGCTATGCCCAAGTCATCGGCTATCCCTCGGATCGAACAGCCCGACCCTTTCTTCTCGTATATTTCTTTCACGTCTCCCACCTTTATCAATCTCTCTGCGGCACCTCCACGGAGTCTCCGTAGATGATGCCCTTCCTCTCAGGTGGGTCAACTCCATTCCGTAACTTTCGCTCATTTTATGACCGTAACTAACATTGGAAAGTCGATGAGGTCCAACCCGGTCTGCACCAGTCGGGGATGGCAGATGATCACGTCCACCCCGGCCTGGACCCTATCGGCGACCCAGGCTTCCCGCCGGTCCGGGGCCACGGCGTCGGCCTTCATCACCGCCACCTTGAACCCGTGCCGGGTCAGGATGTCGTCCATCCGCCCGGTGATGTCCCGGGTCCCGGTGTGGGTGGCATAGACCAGCACCCTTCGGCCCGCCAGCCGTTCCGCCGCCACCAGGTCCACCAGGGCCTGCTCCTTGGGGTAGATCTTCTCCTCGGACAGGGGCGGGACCTGGACGATGAGCTTGCCGCTGGCGGGGTCGAAGACCGTCTCGCCTTGGGTGCAGCCGTCGGGGTAGGCCAGCAATGTCTGGAGATACGTCGCCAGCAGCCGCTTGGAACCCTTCTTCAGCGCCTTGACCAGGGCCTCGTGCAGTTCCTCGAAGACGTGGTTGTAGGCGCTGCGCTGGGAGAAGCCGGTGAGGTCCACGTCCGAGTCCATCCCCGACAGGAGCACCTGCTCCTCGTAGGGGGGCAGGGCGGAGGCCACGTCCGCCAGCTTGAGGAAGACCGAGTTGCCGATGATGTGGAAGAGGGCCGCTGGCACCAGGCCGGGCTTCTCCCGCACAGTCTTGCGGAAGCCCTTGCGCCGGCTGGTGCGTCCGTCCTCGTAGGCGTCGTCCTCCGGGTAGCTCCGTGTCTCCTCCAGGAAGCCGTAGCGCTCGATCCAGCGCCCCTCCTCGGAGTGGGCGAAGTCGTTGCGCAACTCCGGCGAGAACCGGTAGAGCAGGTGGAACAGGGTGGAGGAATAGCCGCCCATAAGGGTCCCGCTGAGGCTGAGGGACTTGCCGATGACGTCGGCCAGCACCCCGGCGGCGATGCCCTGGGCGGAACCGCGCCCCTTATATTCATGCACCTCGTCGCCTACCAGCAGGTCGAAGAAGCCTCGCATCCGGTTCTTCACGTAGTCGGCCAGGGGGTAGCGGCGGGGGCCGGAGCCGTCGGCCTGCCACAGGGGGCTGCCGCAGCGGGCGCAGTTGCGCTTGCGGCGGCGCAGCTCGGCGTCGGTCAGGGGCACGCCGTCCTTGTCCGTCACCTGGCCGTAGCAGGTGGCGCAGCAGGGCACCCGGAAGGGTTCCCCGGTCTCCTCGCCCCGCACCAGCCGCGCGCCTTCGGTGGCCCACCTCTGGATGACGGCGGGCTGCCATCGGTAGGACAGCTTGGCCCGCTCCCGGCTCATCACCGCGAACAGGGGGCCGGACCCGGCGGAGAGGCGCAGCCGTTCCAGGTCGGTGATGGAGGCGACGATGGCGGTGCGGGCCAGGGGGACCGTCTGCTCCACCTCCCGCTTCCACTTCTTGGTCAGGTGAGGCGGGCACAAAATGAGTACCCGCCGGAAGCCGGCGGCATGGGTGGCGGCGGCGCCGATGAAGGACTTGCCGGTGCCCATCTCGCCCACCACGGTGGTGCCCCGGTGGGCCTGCAGGGAGAAGGCCGCGCCCCGGATGGCGTCGGCCTGCGCCCCCAGGGGAGTGCGGAGCAGGTGGGGCAGCTTTTCGCCGTTTTCCGAGGGCCGGTACAGGGGCGGGTAGGACTCCACCACCCTTCGGGAGATGGCGTCCTTGAAGGTGTCGATGAACTCTCCGAGGTTCATGGGAATTCTCCTTGTGTTGGGGATGCGCTGTCGCAGGGCTGGAAAAGGCAAGGCCCCGCCGGTTCCCGGTAGGGAAGGGCGGGGCCTCGTGATTGCGGCCCGGATTGGGCCGTCTATGATGTTGGGCGGACTTGCTACTCTTTGCCGGCTTCGCCGGGGCAGCCGCCCTTGAGGTGGTAGGAACGGACCGGGGAAGCCACAACCCGGCCGCCGGTGATGTCCACCGAGGCGGTCTGCATGGCGGGTTCTCCGGGGCGGATGGTCTGCCCGCACCGGGCGCAGGCGTCCAGGGTCAGGGTCATCTGCATGGCTGCCTTCCTTCTATAAGGATTGAGTGGGTGCGGTCAGGCCGAGATGTCGGTGATGTCGCCGCTCTCCAGGTCGAGAGCCACCACGGTGGTCTTGAGCTTTTCCCGGTACACCTCGGTGTGCTCCGTCTCCTCGGCCAGCACCTTCTCCTTGCCGGTGCGCCCCTTGACCAGCACCCGCCGCCCGTCGGACTCCAGCGCCAGGTTGTCCAGGAAGCCCGCCGCCACCAGCATGGCCAGATGTCCCCGGCGCAGCGGCATCAGGGGACGGGCGCGGTGGTCCCCCACCGGCCAGAGGGTGTCGGTGATGTCCGGGCTGGCCCACAGGCCGGACCTGCGGGCTTCGGCCACCGCCGCCAGGGGGTCCACCGTGCGGGTGGCGAAGAGGATGTCCCCGGCGGCGGCGCCCGGCGGGTCATAGACCCGGTAGCCGCCGTCGTACAGCTCCTCCGGCTCCCCCTCGGCCCAGGCCCGCACCTGCCCTTCGGCGCGGGGGTCGGGGCTGGGTTCGGCCTTGCGGTAGCCCAGCAACACCACCTGGTCGAAGGCTTCCCGCTCCGGGTGGGGAAAGGCCCAGCAGCGCAGGTCCCGGTAGTGGGAGGCCAGGTAGCGGGCCGATACGGAGAGCCGCTGCTTGGGCACGATGAACGCCAGCAGCCCGCCGTCGGCCAGGTAGCGGGTGGTGTGGGTCAGGAAGGCGTGTTCCGTGCGCTTGGCCTCCGGATCGTGGTCATAGGGCGGGTTCAAATACAGCAGGCCGAAGACGCCATTGGCGATGGAGGTGGCGAACAGGTCGGCGGCCAGGGCGCGGTCCAGGCGCTCCCGGGCCGCCTCGGCCAAGTCCCGGTTCAGTTCCACCCCGTAGGTCTCGACGGAGAGGGAGTTGGTCCGGCGCAGGCCGTCGGCCAGTTGCGCCAGGGCGTCGCCGCCCCCGCAGCAAGGGTCCAGGACGCGGAGGGTCTGTCCCGGCCGTCCGTAGGCCGAGGGGCTGTCAATCAGTTGGGCGAGCAGGTCCACCACCCGCAGCGGGGTGGGGTAGTACCCGCCTTTCGCCTGTGCAGCGAGTCTCATGGTCATTCTCCTTTCTGTTGTGGTTGAGGTCTACCTTGTCTATTGGCCGCAGGACTTCAGTCCCACCACCTCGCCCTTGGCGAGAGTGCGCTGGAAGCAGAGCACCTGGCTGGTGTCCTTGTCTCTGGCGCACTGAACGCAGAAGGCGGTGAGCAGTTCGGCGCGGTTGGCCACGACGATGCGCTTGACCAGCACCGAGTCGGCGCCGCCCTCCAGATCGTGGCGGTAGAGCTTCTCGAAGGGGTCCCGCCGTTCCGCTTCGGTGGCCGGCCGGTAGAAGTGGGGCTGTCGGGAAGACGTCAGGTGGTCGGCGGCGGAGTGGGAGCAGAACCGGCATTTGTCGCCGTCCGGGGAGAAGAGCTGCCAGGCTTTCCAGTTGCGGGCGCGCCGGCGCTTGCTGCCCCGCTTGACGGGGTTGAGCGTCCTATCCATAGCTGGCCGCCTCCTTTTCGCCCAGGTCCAGCTCCCCCAGGGGCAGCGTCCCCAGGGCCACGGCGTCGGAGAGGTCGTCGCGGAGCTTCTCGGCGTCGGGGGCGCACCAGTAGGCGACGACGCCCACCGACTGGAGGGGCTTCACGGTTTCGTCCCGCAAGCCCCGCCGCCAGAGCCAGTTGGCCCAGGAGTGATGCAGGGGCAGGGGGCTGCGCTGGTCCAGGAAGCGGTGGTACAGGGCCGGGGCCTCATCCTCGCTTGGGGCCAGCAGCAGGAAGGAGTCCCGCTCGAAGGCGAACTCGGCCATGCGGGTGAATACCAAAGCGTGCCAGCCGCCGGAGGAGGGCAGGCGGGCGATCTTCGTGGTCCAGGTGCCCACGGTCTGGGGCGGGACGACGCAGCGGCGGTAGCCGCCGGAGAAGGCCATCCCCTCGGTGCCCTGGATCAGGAAGGCCGGGTCCGGGGGCTGCTTGAGCAGAGAGGCCCAGATGGCCTTCAGCGCCGTCTGGGGTCCCACCATGGAGAGGAACCAGAGGCCCTCGGTGTCCGGGTCCCGGGCGAAGGCGTCGGCGGTGGCCGAGTAGCCGCCCGCCGTGACCGTGAACAGGTCGTCGGGGTTGATGGTGGCTTGAGTTGCCAGCATGGGTTGTCTCCTTTAGATGGAAGGTTGGGATTGAAGCGCGGCGCGGGAAGCAGGTCCCCGCGTGAGGGCCGGCGGCGTTGCGCGGGTCTCGGCAGGCTGGGGCTAGTCCATCAGCTTCCTTTCCCGGAGGCTGACGAACTTGTCCCCGGCGATGACCACGTGGTCCAGCAGGTCGATGCCCAGCAGCTTCCCGCCTTCCACCAGTTCGCGGGTGATATTCACGTCCTCCGGGCTGGGGGTTGGGTCGCCCGAGGGATGGTTGTGGGCGATGACGATGCTGGGGGCCGAGTCGATGATGGCGGCGCGGAACACTTCGGCGGGGCGGATAATCGAGCTGTTGACGTTGCCTTGGTAGACAATGCGCTGGGCCATTACCTGGTTGCGGGTGTTGAGCAGCAGCACCCTGAGTTGTTCCTGGGCCAGGGCCGACATCTCTGGCCCCAGCAGGCGGTACGCGTCCTGGGGGCAGTTGATGCTGGGCCGGTCAGCGGGGCGCTCCGGCTGAAAGTCCACCTCGTAGTGCATGGCCAACTCGCCCAGCAGCTTCATGTTGGAGCGCAGGGTCTCCAGGATGGCCTGGCCCTCCAGGTTGATGGGCGGGGTGTCGGCGGTCTTGGTCTGCTTCTTGCGGGGCATGGTTCACTTCCTTGCGGACAGAATTGGGAAACGAAAGCGGGGCCGCTCCCTGCCGATAGGGAGCGGCCCCGTGTTGCGTCCGCCGGTGGCGGGCGTCGCTATGTGGCCCAGCGGCTAGAAGGGCAGGTCGTCGTCCTGGACGTTGGTGCCGGCGCCGGCGTTGGCGTAGCTGCCGTTGCCATTGCCGCCGTAGTTGCCGTTGCCGTTGCGCGAGGAGTCCAGGAACACCACGTCCTGGGCGTGGACCTCGGTGCGGTAGCGGCGCTGCCCGTCGTCCCCCTCCCAGGAGGACTGCACCAACCGGCCCGCCACGTACAGCCGCTGGCCCTTCTCTACGTACTCGGCGACGGCTTCGCCCAGCTTCTCCCAGACGATGATGGTGTGCCAGTCGGTAGCCTCCTCGCCGTTCTTCCGCCCCCGGTCCGTGGCCAGGCGCACCTGGGTGACGGCGATGCCGCCCTGGGTGTAGCGCATCTCAGGGTCCGCTCCCACGCGGCCCAGCAGTTCAACCTTGTTGATGGTCTTCGCCATGATTGTTCCTCCATTGAGTAGTGTGATTGAGGGTTGCCGTTGCGGGGCCGTCCCTTCCTTTAGAAGGAGGGAGCGCCCCCGTGTCGTCCGCCTCCGGCGGATCGGGTTTGCCTAGCTGACCCGCAGGTAGCGGGAGACGTTCTCGGTGACGATGGTGGCGCGGGTCTCCGGGTCCAGCAGCGCGTTGAGCCGTTTGTGGTCCACGTTGTACTTGGTGGACTTGACCATCCCCACGGTGCGGGTCTTCTTGCCGCCTTCCAGCTTCGCCTTGTCCTCGCCCCGCTGCTTCAGCCAGGCCCGCAGCATCCCCAGCGCCCACTGCTTGTCCTCTTCGATGGCCTTCAGCATCTCCTGGGCGTTTTCGTACTCCAGGAGCGCCGCCCGCGCCTCTTCATCGGTGACCGGCTCGGTTTCCTCGGCAAGTTCGCCTTCCGGTTCGCCAGCCACCGCCTTCCCCGGCAGGCAGGTGTTCAGGAAGGGGCAGCGCTGGCACTGCCAATCGTCGGCGGTGAAGTCCCGTTCCGGCAGAACGTCCGGGTCCGGCCCGTTGATGACGTGGTGGGCCGCCAGTTCCCCCAGCCGGGTGCAGGCTTGCTCGAAGGCTCGTTCCACCCGCACCGCCGGTATCACCTCGTAGTCCCAGGTTCGGTCGCCCGTATTCAGGGTGGCGATCACCACGTCCCTTGCTTCCTCGAAGGTCCCGTAGGTGTAGATGGCGGCCTGCCAGACCGATTCCGGGTGGCTGCGCTCGGCGCCCAGCGTCCGCCACTTCTTGTAGGCTTCCGGCCCCCGGGTCTTGACCTCGACGATGCTGGGTTGGTTGCCGAAGATGGGCGCCACGCCGGCGGCGTCCACGTGGCCGCTGACCAGCAGCGTGGGGCCGAGGCGCAGGGATACCCGCCGGGGGTTGTCCCGGTCGGTGGGGGTGATGTCCCAGCCGGCCCGCCGCATGGCCCGCAGCACCACCGGCTCCAAGGCGTTGCCCGCTTCCAGCATGGTCAGGGAGTCATCGTCGCGGAGGTTGGTGACTTCCCAGCCGGTGGCCTCGTACCACAGGGCGCGGCGGCAGTTGCCCACCGCCGAGGCCCGGATCTCCAGGGTGCCGTCCCCGTCGAAGCGGGCGTTGGGGCGGGAGTACACGTCGGTCAGGTTGTCAATGGTGATAGTCATGGTTGGCGTTCCTCCGTCAGGTTGTGTGTCCGTTGGATAAGAAGCGGGACCGATCCCGAAAGAAGGGAGCGGCCCCGTGTCGCGCATTGCTGCGTCGTGCCCTTGCGGTTCAGTCGGCGGCGATAGGCAGTTCCACCGGTTCAGGTTGCACCTCGGCCTGCGTTGCCAGGTAGTCCCGCAGTACCAGGGCGATGGCGTCGCCCAGGCCCTTCACCCATGCCGTGGTGCCGTCTTCCATCCGGTTGGGCCAGGGCTGCATCTCGCTGATGCCCTGTATCTGGCCGATGATTTCCTCCACCGGCGTGCCCCTTCGCAGGTGCAGGGAGACCAACCGGCAGGCCAGTTCGGTCATCCCGTGTTGGAGACTGCCTGCCTTGCCGAGCGAGCCGAAGACCTCGAAGGGCTGGCCGTCATCGTCCAGGCCCACGGTGACGAACAGGCTGCCCAGCTCGGTGCCGAGCTTCGTGGTGACGCTGGGCAGGCTGCGGGGCCGGGGCCGCGTCGGGGTGTTGGAGTTCATACCTGTCCTCCCTTATTCCGCAGGAAGGGCAGCGCCGGAGCGTAGCGGTCGAAGTGGCCCGCGATCTTGAGCGCCAGTTCCAGGTCCCTGGCGTCGCCCAGGTCCAGCAGGGTCCGGGCGATGGGTTCCTCGCAGTCCTCTTCCGCAAACGTCGGGTTGAGGAAAGCGTCTCGCACCACTTCGGGCAGTTCCTGCCACCGCTCCCGGCTGAGCTTCAGCCCACCATGACTGGCGGTTTCGACCCGCCAGATGCCCTCGGCCAGTTCCTCGATGTCGTGGGGCCAGCCCCAGGGGGTGTGCATGGTGGTTGCCGTCATTTCCGTTACCTCCTTGTCCGGTGATGTCCGGTAGATGAGAAGCGGGGCCGGCCCGTTGCTGGAGACGGCCCCGTTGAATGGCCTTAGACCAGCGGCCTAGCCGTTGCCGTTGGCCCCTTCCTTCGCCTCGTTGACCTTGCGGGCCGCGTTCTCCACCAGGGGCTTGAGGTCCCTGGCGGGCAGGTCGTCCAGGTCCCGGCCCGTCTGCTTCCGCACCGCCTCCCGCACCCGGTCCTCGTCGAAGCCCTGCTCCGCGCCCAGGGCGATGAGCCGCCCCCTGAGCTGCTGGAGGTAGGAACCGTCGCGGCGGCCATTGCCGTTGCCGCCCATCTGCTGGCCGGAGTTGCCGTTGGCAGGAGCGTTCGACCGTTGCGACCCCTGCCGGCCGTTGCCCCGGCCGTTGGATGACGTCTGGTCCCCGTAGAGACCGTTGCCGAACCTGTCCCCGAAGCTGCGCAGCGCCCGCTTCAGGCCGTCGGTGACCGCCCCCTTGCAGGCGGTGTCGTGGCCCTCCGGCGTGTCCTCGGTGACGATGTGGAAGCCGATGTCGGTGCGGGAGGGCGCGCCGTTCACGGAGACCCGCACCGGGGCGCTGTAGGCGAAGGTCACCCGGAGTTCCCCGGTGCTGACGTCCACCTTCTCGATGCGGCGCAGGGACACGTCGCCTGCGAGTTCGTAGCCCCACCCCCCGTAGCCGAAAATCCGGTTGGCCTGGTCGATGACGGTGTGGCCCTCGATGTAGTCGTAGCTGCGGTTGCCGCGGCCCTGGCGCTGGGAGACCAGGGCCGGGTCCAGGGGCTGCTCCAGGGCGTTGACCACGGCGGGAGGCAGCCCGTCCCACAGGAGGTCGTGGCCGGTGATGTCGGCGGCGCCGTTGCTGTTGCCGTTAAGGTGGTGACCGTTCTGACCGTTACCGTTGAGGTTGACGCTGCCATTGGGGTGGTGGCCGTTGCCGTTCTGGTTGTTTCCGTTACCCATGAGTTCGCTCCTTTGCGTTGTAATGTTGGGTTGAGGCGGCATTCGCATGGCGAAGCCGTGAGCGGGGCGGGAAGCCCCGTCATGCAGTTGGGTGTTGGGGAGAAGAGAAGGCCCGCCGGTGAGGGCGGGCCGTTAGATAGGAAGTTGAGAGGGGGCGGACTAGCGAAGGTTGCCGGCCGCCCGTTGCAGCAGACGGCGGAACAGGCGTTGGCCGTCGGGCCGGGTTGCCAGCTCGCCCACGTCGGCAATGCCCTGGGGCAGTTTGACCACGGCGGCGCGGTGGCCCAGCAGGTTGCGAAGACTGTCCGTTGCCGCGTTGCCCGCGTCGTCGTTGTCGAAGGCCAGGAAGACCCGGGGGCTGCCCCGCAGCGCCGCCGCCACCTTGTCCATCCCCTGGGTGCCCAGGGCGGCCACGGCGGGATAGCCCCAGGAGGCCAGCGTGAGGTAGTCGAAGACCCCTTCGGCGACGATGGCCCAGGGCGGCGCTGGACCAAGCCTGCCCAGGCCCAGCACCGGTTTCTGGCCCGGCACCGCCTGGAAGCGGGGCTTGGCGTTGGGTTGCACCGCCCTTCCCACCAGCCAACGGACCAGCCCGCCGGCAGCGTCGGGGACCGTGATCATCCCGGCAAACCGCTCGGCGCCCCCTTCCAGGAACATGCCCGAGGCCCGTTGCCGGTCCGGGTTGAAACCTGCGGAACCGAGAAAGTGCCGCAGTCCGTTGCCGCTGGCGTAGCCGAGGTTGAGTTGCCGAGCAGCGTCAATGCCAATCCCCCGCGAGGCCAGGTAGTCCGCCGCCGTCCGGCTGCGCCGCAGTTGCCCGCCGTAGAACCTTGCCGCCGTCGTGAACAGCGCCGGGTCCCGGGGCGGTATCGCCGGAGCAGGGGGCCGTTCCGAGGGCGTTGCAGTTGCCCGGTGGGACGAGGCCGCCATCGGCGTCGTCCCGTCATCCAGCCGCCGTATCGCCTCCGGCAACGTCAACCCCTCCATCCGGCCCACGAAGTCCAGCACGTCTCCGCCGGCCCCGCAACCGAAGCAGTAATAGCGCTGGCTGTCGCCGTACACCGTGAAGCTCCCTTCCGCCTCCTGGTGAAAGGGACACACTCCCTGCCGCACCCGCCCCTTGCCGTGCAGGACAATCCCGGCGGCCTCCACCGCGTCGCCCAGGGGATGCCGCGCCTTGAGTTCCGTGATGTCCACCTTTTCCGATGTCGCTACGACCATGACGCGCCTCCTTTCCGGTTGTGCAGGGACTTCAGCCCCCGCAGGCTGCGCCGGGAGACCAGCTTGCCCACCAGCCAGCGCATCCCCAGAACCGCCGCAACTTCGAGCGTCGCGCCGCCGTCGTTACTCGCAGGAACCAACGCCGCCGCCTGCCCCGTGGCCGGGCTGTAGAGCATGGCGTCGGTGTCAGCGAACCGGCGCCGGGCAATGTCCACCCACTCGGCGTAGAGCCACCGCAGTTGGCTATCGGCGGCGTCTGCGGTATCCACTCGGTTGAACACCTCCAACGCCCCGTCCAGGTCGCCCGACTGCCGCAGCCGCCGGGCTTCGTGGACCGTCTTGACCAGGCTGACCGCCGCCGTTTCCGCCAGCGCGTCATTGCCCAGCAGGGCCGCCAGCAGACGGTCCACCAGTTCCTCCAGCGTGGGACGGCCTGCCGCCGCCGTGGTATCCAGTGTCATCGTGGTCATGGTGTGCCTCCCTGTTGTTGAGTTGACTGACTCCGCTGCCGCCGGCAGTTGCACCGGCAATTGGCCTGCCTGCCCTTCCCGCCCTGGACGATCCGCCGCAACACCAGGGCGGCGATGCCCAAACCGACGAGGTTGAGGAAGAAGACCCCGCCGCCGGAGCCGGTGAGCAATGGCCCCACGATGAGCAGGGCCACCACCGCCGCCAGGGTCAGCCGCTTGTGCCGCCAGCAGAACCGGCTAATGCTTGCCGCCAGTGAGATTGTCCGCATCACGCTTGTCATGTTCGCCTCCTTTGCTGTGATTGACGTTCGACGAATTGACCCACGCGGCATCCAAGCGCGGGCCGTGTGCCTTGAAATGGGAATGAGTGGAAACCGGACAGACTCCGCCCCGGGCCGGATGCCTGGCGCGGGAAACGGAGCGGTAGGGGGGAGAGAAAAGAAGACGCAGCCCGGCCCGGACGTTTGATCAACGTCCAGGGGGCTGCGTGGTGAGCACGGCGCCGGAGGGCGGGGCTGTCGCCGACCGTCGCGCCGTCAGTGAGGCCGCGGCGGTGTCATGTCCGACTCGCCGCAGGCATGAGGAAACGGCCGAGGCGGGAATGCCGCATCAACCGCAGGTGTGAGGAGAAACTACGAAGCGGTCAGCCGCTCCGCAGGTTTGAGTAAAGGGGCCGGGGTTCCTGTTCCTGTCTGCCACCTCCTGGGTAATGGTGAGAATACCGATGTCCTGGTGCACCGCATCGAACCGGTCGCCGGAGGAGCAGAGCTCGACCCCGGTTCCGCATCACGCAGCGGGCGGGCGCTTATCCCTTGGTGGAACGCTACTGGGAGAGCAGGGCTCGATCCCAAGTCAACGGTCCGGGTCGGGGATGGACCCTCCAGTTTTCTGGGCTGGAAACACTGGAAAAAGCCAGACAACGCATTCAATTATTCACGCCCAACGCCGCCCTGGGAACCTCGAAACCCGCCTTTTCGCCCCCTCCCGCCCCAAGTGCTTACTCTTAGACAACCGCTAACATACTGCCATCGGCCTGCCACGCCGAGCACCGCGCCGGCGCCCTAATTCCGCCA
>DAOUIZ010000002.1:0-109548 GCA_034423195.1 Dehalococcoidia bacterium
TCGGCCCATCGGGCCACTTCCTCCACTTCATCTCTCCCAACAACCACCGCCTCACCTCAGCACTAACCGACTGCCTGTATTCTAACCTCTCTTCATCTGCGACTGTAGTACTAAATACTCTGTCTGTGTCCATATACAGATGGCTGCGCATAGCGTCCAGTAGGTGGTCAACGGCATCCTCCGTTGCCAACAATGCTCGTTTTACCGATGCAATCTCGACGCGTTCTAGCCGTTGGTATTCGGCCCCCCCTGCAACTACAGCAGTCATGCAACGCAACAGCCAATCTAGGTCAGCACTAAAGCCGTTGACCTGCCATTTCGCTAGCCTGGTCTGCATTTCAGATCGAGCTTCTGGCCAATGGGCGCAGATGCGGGCGAGGGCTAAGTCCCCTTGTGACAGTTTTGTGCCGCCGGAATTTACCTTGTTGAAAATATTGACCACCATTTCCGTGGTCTTGTCGTCTCCCGTGAGAAATTGGTCGGGCAATTCCATGTCGAGAATGCTTCGAACTTGCATCCCATTTTGCAGATGGACTTGTAAGTTGGGGTGATTAGCTTGCCCGGTTGTCAAATTGGCAATCCAATCCTGGGTATTAGCGAAAATGCTACCGACTTCAACCCATAGCGGGTTGTTACGCATTCTGTTGGCAACGAAAAACTCAAACTCTCCAGTTTCAAGGTTAAAGAAGAGGTCGGTAAATGGTCTAGCATCCCCATCAAAGAACGAAGGTGGCTTTCCTCTGACTATTCCGTAAAGACTGGTAACCCGTTGTTGGCCATCTAGCAACAAGTCTATCGGTCCAGACTCTAATGGGATGCCGGTAGTCCGAACCTCGGCCTGTTCAGCGCGTGTGCGCCATATTAGCAGGGACCCTACTGGATAATTCCTATACAGAGAGTTCATGAGTTCTTTTACTTGGGGGCGTTTCCAAACATAGCCCCTCTGGAACACCGGTAATGCTAGTGAGCGATTGTCTATATTGTTGAGAACGTCAACTATCTTCATTGCTAACTCCGTATGGAACCCGGATGACACCAGACGGGGCCGAATTTGCTACCCATTGCTACCCAATCGGTACTTCTCATTGCTTTGGTCCAATCGACGATAGGTGTGCTATCACTTCGGTTAGCGTACCCCAGAAAAGACCAAGTGCGGGTCTACATGGCCTACCCCCCCTCCGCAAACCGCACCATGAAGCTCGCCTCCCCGATGGGCGTCCCGTCCAGCACGATCACCGCCACGTGCCTTCCCAGCCGCTGCACCGGGATCCGGAAGGTCTTGATCCACCGCTGGAACATTATCCCCTCCTCCCACGTTATGGTCTCCGCCGGAGGCGTGCTCAGCGGTATCCCCGGAGCGCGGATGGCGATCTGGAGCTGGTGCTCCCCGGGAGTCGCGCCGGCAATGCAGAAGGCCAGGTTGGCGTCCATCTGCCCCAGCATCGGCGTTTCTCCGCTGGGCGGCTCCGAGGGCATCGGCACCTCGAACAGGTCGATGATTCCCCTGAAGGTCAGGTCATCACCGGGACCTTCTTCGGTCTCTCGGCAGAACAGGGCGTACTTTAGATAATGTCCGGGGCGGTCAGTGGCCAATTGAACAACCTTCGCAGAATCGGGATTGGCCGCCGCGCGTGGGAACGAGTCCATTGGCGGCCTAGCAAAATTTTAGCACTTTCCTTGCCTGCGGATAACGGCCCCGGACATTGCCAACACGAGGCATTACTGCGAAACTAGGCTCACTGCACCGTGACCCCCCGTCAACTTTGCCCTGGAGGTTCACCGCCATGCCCCTGAGCGCAGAGAAGTTTTCCGAAGCCCTGTCCCCCCGGGACTACATCCCGCAGATGAAGGTCAACAAGGCCCCCTTCGAGGCTATTTATGAAGCCATCGAGATTCCCCAGGACGTGCAGGACTTCTTCGACGGCCTCAGTGAGCCCGTCAACCTCGTCGTGTTCCACGCCGAATGGTGCGGCGACGCCGTCAGCACCACCCCCGCCATTCTCCGCCTCGCCGAGAACTGCGACAAGATCAACGTGGGCGTCTTCAACCGGGACGAGGAGGTGGATCTGACCAACACCTTCGTCCCCGAACACCGCGCCAACACCGTTCCCGTCTTCGTCGTCTTCGACCGGCAGATGGGCGAGATCGCCCGCTTCATCGAGACCGCCCGCAGCCTCGTCCCCCAGATCGACGCCATGGACGACGCCATCGCCCAGGAAGTGGCCCAGGAAGCCGGGCCCGAGGCGGAAAACGCCCGCGCTTTGACCCGGGGCAAGCGCACTGCCTTCCGCATCGCCCGCGGCCAGGAGTGGGGCAAGGTTATCCTGGACGAGTTCCGCCAGGTCGTCAGCGACGGGCTGGCTCTCTCCGCCAGTGAACGTCCCGCCGAGGGCGGCACCGAGTGGCCTGTCCCTGAAGCCTAACCAACCCCTGCCCACGTCCGAAAGTTAGCGAGGTTCGATAGCCATGCCCGGCGGCATCATCAACATGGAAGACATGAACGTCATCTTCTCGGTGACCGACCTCATGGGGATTCACCGGGAGTCGGTCAGCGTCGAGCTGACCAAGGAAGACCCCGGCTCCGTCTCCCAGGACGGCGGCAAGATCGAGATAACCATCCCCGAGACCGGCGCCACCGCCGAGTTCGCTCCCCGCGTCCGCGCCGAGCTCGAGGCCATGGGCTATACCGAGGTGGAGCTGGTCGACGAGGACGAGGATTAACCCTTGTGCCCGCGTAGGCGGGTAGAGGCCAGTCATGGAGCCGCCCAGGGCGCTTTAGACTAGTTACCGGAATAGTGCGCCGGAAGGAGGCGACCCTTAATGCAAATCACCCTGGACCCCAAAACCGAGGCCCGCATCGCCGACCTGGCCGGCCGCCTGGGATTTCAAGGCCCTGACGCAACCCGGCAGGTCCTGCTCATGGCCATCGCCGACCTCGACGCCAGAACCCCCTTGCGAAAGGGGCCGCCCTCCCCCGAGGAAAGAGCCACCATCCGGGAGGATTTGGAACGATTCCTTGCCTTCGGGCGCCGTTGGCGAGAGGAACACCCGGACCAATACGACGAAAACAACCCGCCGTCCAAGGCTTGGCAGGAGGAGCTCTACGACGAGAATGGCCTGCCTAGGTGATAGTTGTGGATACGTCCGCGATCATCGCCGTGTTGACGGGTGAGGCGGAGGGCGGGTCTTTCAGAGACGTAATGGAGACGGATGGGGAAGTGCTTGTGTCCACCGCCACCGCCGTTGAGCTTTTGATGGTCGCGACCGGAAAAGGGGAGGCCGTTTACCAAGAGGGGGTTCAGTTTCTCACCAGACCGTTCATCCATCTGATCCCCCTGGATGAAGCCCAGATGCGCGCTGCCGCCGATGCCTTCCGCCGCTACGGAAAGGGCCGCCATCCGGCCGGGCTGAACTTCGGGGACACCTTCTCCTATGCTCTCGCGTTCACCCGCGCGTTGCCCTTGCTGTTCAAGGGCGATGACTTCGCCCGCACCGATATACGGCGGGTCGCACCTTTCCCTGAAACCTAGCCGGAATCAGGCAATCGGGGCGGGATCAACCCCCGCCCCATCACGTTATTCCATCCAGTTGCCCCGGCTGGGGCCAGCCCGGTTACAGCGGCACGTCCCGCCACTCGAAGGCCAGGAAGGCGTAGCGCACGAACACCGCTCCGCCCGGCGCCCCCAGGGGCCCGTTCACACCAAGGACAGCGATGGTGTGTTCGTCCCCCACGCTGGGCTCCGCGTCCACCACCACCCGCTGCGGAACGTTGAATCCCTGGATGCAGCCCCGGTCCCGGTTGCAGTCGCCGTCCACCCAGATTTCGCCGTAGTCGTCCACGCAGGTCTCGAACAGGCAGCGGGCGCCCGCCAGTTCCCGCCCGCTGATGGTCCCTGGCACTGTCACCTTGATGCGGTACCAGGCGAAGGCAACGCCGTGGGAATACCACTTGGTCAGGTCGGATATGGTGTCCCACCCCGAGTCGTCAAAGTCTGGCAGCCGTGCCGGACTGCCCTCCGCTTGGGATACGATTCCCTCGTTGGGTTGCCCCGGAACGTACCCCCCGGCAAACCGCCATACCCCGTTCACCTGCGCCAGGTCTGCCGGGTCCTGCAAATTGATGATCGCTCTAGCCATGTCCGGTCCTCCTGCTTATGGGATGGTTTTATGGGATAGTTGGTTCGGTGCCTCAGTCCTCCACGCCTACGATCCTGATTCCGGCGTGGATGCGGTAGATCCGGTTGATGTTCACCAGCAGTGGGGTTATCTGCTCCACGTAGCGGGAGTTGGCCAGGGAGCCGCCATCCACCGGGCGCAGGTCGGGAATCCGCCGCGCCAGATCCATCGCCGCCTTCTTCGCCTCGGCGTGGTCCGAGCACACCACCACGTCCCCCGGAACGGACACGTCCGGGTTCAGCAGTTCTTCGGCGCTCACGTTCTGGAATGCTGACACCACCAGCGCCTCCGGCGCCAGCACCTGCGACTCCTCCGCTGCCGACCCGGCGGCAACCTCCACCGCAAAAGCCCCCCTGCCCCGTTGAAACCCCATGGGCGCGATGACGTTCACCACCACCTTCCCGGCCAGGTGTTCCCCAACTCCCTCCAGCAGCGGCCGCTGCCCCTCGTAGGGAACGGTCAGGAACACCGTGTCCGCCCGGGCTGCCGCGTCGGCGTTCTCCGCCCCGCTGATGCCTGAACCGGGAGCCAGGGCGGACAGTTCCTCGGCGGCGGCAGTGGCCCGGCCCGCATCCCGCGACCCAATCACGACCTCCTCGCCCGCCAGGGCCAGCCGCAACGCCAGACCCTTGCCCTCCGGCCCTGTCCCCCCAAGAAACGCCAGCATTTCCCTCTCCTTGCGTGCTGTGGTCCGCCGCTGCGGAACGCCGTTTTCCGTCCCGCCCCCGTGGCGTCCCTAATATACCATCAACTCGCGGCTCCGCACTTCGGGGTTGGTCCGGGAACCGGGGCCGTGGGGCCATTGTGCTAGAATACCGCCAAACGCGCGAAGGGAGGATTGTCATGGCTTTCAAGCTGAACCACGTCCACCTCAAGAGTCCCGACCCTAGGGAGACCGCCGACTTCTACGTCAACAACCTGGGCGCCACCGTCGTCGCCGAGACGGCCTACGGCGGCTTCCGGCTGGACCTCCACGGCCTCCCCCTGAACGTCACCGGCAAGATTGACACCCAGACCCACGAGCAGGTCTACGGCATCGAGCACATCGCCATCGACACCGACGACCTCGACGGGACTGTGGAATCGCTGAAGGCCGGCGGCGCCAGGATCCTCGAGGAAACCCAGGTCGGCGGCGGACGCCGCGTCTGCTTCTTCGAGGGACCCCAGGGTGTCTGCCTGGAAGTCCTGGAGATCGTCAACTAGCCGCCCATGCCAGGCTACCGCCTGCTGGCCCTCTTCGCCCACCCCGACGACGAAGCTTTCCCGGTGGGAGGCGCTCTCGCCGCCTGCGCCTCCGCCGGGGTTTCCGTCCGGCTCATCACCGCCACCCGCGGCGAGGAAGGCGAAATCCGTCAGCCCGGCGTCGCCACCCGCGAGACCATCGGAGCCGTTCGGGAAAAGGAGCTGGGCGACGCGGTGAAAGCCCTCGGTCTGACCAGCCACGACCTGCTGCAATACCGGGACTCGGGGATGGCCGGAACCGAACCCAACCAGCGCCCCGAAGCCTTCGTCAACGCCGATCCCGGAACGGTGGTGGAGCGGCTGGTCCGCGAGATCCGCAGCTTCCGTCCCCAGGTGGTGCTCACCTTCGGCCCCGACGGACTGTACGGCCACCCCGACCACATCGCCATCTGCCGCCACGCCACCAGGGCCTTCCACTCCGCCGCCGACCCGTCGGTCTTCCCGGAGCAGCTTGCGGGAGGATTAGCTCCCCACGAGCCGCAAAGACTCTTCTACAGCGTCCGCCCCCGGGGCTTCCGCACCGACATGGCCCTGCGGCTCCGCGAGGCGGGGGTGGACTTTCCCCTGCCCGCCCCGGACCGGGTCAACGACGGAGTGCCGCCGGACGAGATCCATTTTGAGTTTGACGTGGGGGAACACCTGGACGCCAAGCTGGCCTGCATCGTCTGCCACCGGACCCAGACCGCCCCGGACTGGCCCTACTTCACCGTCCCCCGCGAAATCACCGCCCACAACATGGGCCGCGAATGGTACGTCCGGGGCTGGCCCCCCGTCCCCCCCGGTGCATCCATCCCCCCCAACTTCTTCGACGGCCTCTCCCCGGAACCCTAGCCATTGAGGGGGTTTGGGGGACTCGTCCCCCAACGTACCCCCGTAAAATCGTCCCCTACTTCAGGAACTCCGCGATCCACTCGTCATAGTCCCCCCGCCGCGTCAGCTGCCCCATCAGATCCGGCGACGCCAGCGAGTCCCGCAGGTCCGCCGGAGCAACCCCGTCCCGCAGCGCCTTCAGCGTGTCGTACACAGCCTTCACCGCCGCCTGGAAGGGCAGGTGTCCCTGCAAGGCCACCCGCACGCCGTTGGCCCCCAGGAAATCCAGGTCCGCCAGCTCTCCGCCGGCCCCGCCCAGCAGCAGGGGAATCTTCGCCTCGGCGTTGACCGCCTCGATCTCCGCCCGGGTCTGCGCCCCGGCCAGGAACACCGCGTCCACGCCCACGTCCTGGTAGGCCTTCACCCGCCGGATGGCCTCCTCCACGCCGCCGGCCCGCAACGCGCTGGTGCGGCCCGCTACCACCAGGCTGGGATCCTGCCTGCCGGAAAGGGCGGCCTTCATCTTGCCGATGCCCTCATCCAGGGAGATCAGCGCACCCTCGCCGCCGGCGCCGAAGCTCAGGGGCAGCAGGGTGTCCTCGATGGTCAGGCAGGAAACGCCCGCCGACTCCAATTCCTCCACGGTGCGCCGCACGTTCAGCGCGTTCCCGTAGCCGTGGTCCGCGTCCACCATCAGGCTGATGGTGCTGGCCCGGCAGATGCGGTGGATCTGCTGGGCAAACTCGGACAGGGTCAGAACGATCAGGTCCGGCGCTCCCAGGACCGTTCCCGAAGCGATGGACCCGGCGAACATCCCTATCTCGAAGCCCACGTCCTGGGCCGCCCGCGCCGAAATGGGGTCGAACACCGACCCGGGATGGACGCACTTGTCTCCGGCCAGGATGGCCCGGTAATTCTCGCGGCGTTCGGTAAGATTCATGCTGCTCCTTTCAATGGCTGAAAATCGGGAGTGGCAGGCTGCACCCGCCAAGCCCGCCGAATATACTACCGGCAATAACCGCTGGCAAGGAAACCGGAAACGGACACCGGAGGCCCCATGAACATCATCGGCGTAGACTTCAGCGGGGCCAAGTCCGACCGCAACACCTGGGTCGCCACCGCCGTCCTGGACAGTACAACACTGCGGCTGGACTCATCCCGCCCCGTATCCCGGGATGAATTGGCCGCCCTGCTGCGGGAAACCGACGGCCCAACCGTGGCCGCCCTGGACTTCCCTTTCTCGGTGCCTGAATCTTTCGCCCGGTTCTGGCAGCCCCAAGCTGGTGCCATGCCCGACCTGTGGGAAGCTGCCGCCGCGATGACCTTCGAAGATTTCCTGCTGTTGCGGGACAAGTTCGTGGCGGCTCACGGCGAGCCCAAGCGCGTGGCCGACACCTTCCACCCGGAATGCTACTCCTGTCTCCACAAGGTCAACCCCAACATGGTGCCCATGACCTTCCGGGGCATGCAGATGCTCCACCGCCTCTGGCCCCTGGGCTGCGAGGTGCCCCCGCTGCCGCGAGAGGAAAGCGGCGGCAGGCCGGGTGCGCCGCTGCTTCTCGAAGCCATGCCGGGGGCCGCGCTCAAGGCCTTGGGCCTCCCATGTAAGGGCTACAAGACAGGTCGGCGCACTACCGAACTGCGCGGACGGATCGTCGACGGGCTGAAAAGCCTTGCCGAGCCGCGCCTTTCCGGTTTGGAAGCCTTCCGGGAAATCTGCCTGGACAACCACGATTGCCTCGATGCGATGGTGGCCTCCCTGGTCGCTGCCATGTGGGTGTTGGACCGCAGCCTGTTCCGGTGTCCGGCCGAACCGGGACAGCCAGCCTATGATCCGGTCGTGACGCTGGAAGGCTGGCTCTACGCCCCCGTCTTCTACCGGCAGGCGGGCCGAACGGCGGATCCCCGCCGTGCTAGAATGTCCCCGCAACGGTAGAACAACCCCCAACCCATCTACTAAATAGGAGGCACCAGCATGGTCCAGATAGTCCGCGTCTATTCCGGCGACGACGGCGAGTCCCACTTCGAGGACGTCAGCCCCGAGGAATTCGCCGAAATCGTCAACCAGGTGGGCGACGGCGCCATCAACCTCAACGCCCGGGCGGCGGGCCCCGACTCCGACTACCACAACGCCCCCCGGCTCCAGTACGTCGTCAACATGGCCGGCACCGCCGAGTTCGAGGTCGCCGACGGCAGCAAGGCCCGCCTCTTCCCCGGCGACGTCCTCATCGCCGAGGACATCACTGGCCACGGCCACATCGCCCGCAGCATCGGCGACGACTTCCGCATCTCCCTGGCCGTCCCCCTGTCCAACCAGACCCGCAAGGGCTGACCCACCGTCATCCGGGGAATAAAGAGGCCATCCGCGCATCACGGACGGCCTCTTTTTTACGGGGGTCTGGGGGACGAGTCCCCCAGCGGCTATCCTGCCGCCCCGGCCAAAACCCGCTGCAGGTGAATCAACCCCTGCTGCCGCCGTGCGTTCATCTTCGGCAGCGGCATCCCTGCAACGGACAGCAGCCCGGCCATCTCCCGCGCCACCTCGTTGTCCGCCAGCCTCCCGAACTTTCCGTAAAGATCCAGGCAGTTGGCGGCCTCCCCGCCATCCCCGTTGGTCTCGGCCAGCCCGTGGAGAAAAGGCAGCACCACGTTCACGGCCACCTCTTTGGCGCGGGCCGCTCCGATGTAAGTCATTCCGCCCCCGGTCACGGTCAGCGCACCGGCCAACCCTCGGGGACTGCCTGTCCCGGCCACCCGGGAAAACCCCTCCACCAGCCCGCCTTCCAGTGTCCCGTCAAGGCACCGCGCCAGCAGCCGAGCCGCCCCGCCGATGCGCCGCCTCGGGTGGTTGGCCGGACGCACCCGGAAACAATGCCACTCGCCGGCGTCCATCGGCCGCCCGAAACTCCCCCGGGGTAGGGATACGGCCCCCGCATCCCGTCCCTGGGACAGCCCGGAAAGCTGCGTCAGCCAGCTTTCCAGAGTGGCGTCCAGATCCCCGGCGGGAACCTTTGCCGCTGCCCGCTCCAGGGCCGCATAGGGCGCCAGCGACGCCAGCCGGACGAAGGGCTGCTGGTTGTGCCGGTACCCTAGGGCTTCCATTATCCCTTCGTAGAGGGCCTGCTCCGTCGGCTGTTCCGCCAGGTATTTTCCGAATCGCCGGCTTTTCCCCAGGAACCGCTCATCCCCGGCCCGGTCCAGCAGGGCTCCCAGCTCCTCGCTACTGGTGGGCGTCGTGTAGCCCAGCCCCTCCAGGATGCTCCAGACCGCGCCGCCTGGACCCGGATGCCCGCTGGATACATCACCGTCCCCGTCCCCTTCCGGCCCGCCTTCTTCCGGCCCGCTCCCATCTGGAAGAATGCTGGCCAGCGAGACCACCGGCACCTCGCCGCCGCTCTGCCGCTGGGTGGGTTCCGGGTGCAGGTCCAGGGCCGCGTGCAGCACGACCCCGTTGTAGTTGGGGTCGTCCCGGTGGCCGTGGCTGTACCAGTCCTGCTGGCGGATGTGGATCTCCACGTCCCCCTGCACCACGCCCTCATCCTCGAAGTGAAGCAGGGCGTTGCGGAAGTCCGGTCCGGCGGAGGTGCCGGGACGCCCGGGATACAGCACCCGCACCCTCCGGCCCCGGCTGGTGCGGAACCATTCCTGCCGCGCCGCCCGACGCTGCCACAGCTTCGCCAGCGCGCTTTCCGGCAGCGGGGGATTTCCCCGGTCCCGGCCGGACCTGCCCTGGTAGGGGGCCGGCTCCTCGGTAATGGTGGTCAGCGCCCGGGCTATCATGGGCGCAGTATACCCGGAAGACGCGCCGTCAGGCAGAGAAAATCCCCAATCTTTACCCGGTTTTTGCTGACACTTGTCGCTGGCGTCCTCCCACCTCCATGCCCTACCATGGAAGTGTGGCCACGGTAAACGTTGAACACGGATTCCAGCACGGGAGGACCCTTGCCCCATTCCTTCCCCACCGCCAGGAATCCCCACAAGCAGGGTGCGGCAAAACCGGACAAAATGGGGATATTCCCCCGAAAAAACCGGACATAGCCCCGACATTTCGAGAAAAACACGGACAAAAACCAGGCGCCTCCACGCTCAAATGTCCCGAAATGTCCGCTTTTGTCGCGGTTTTTCCGGCTCATCGGCCAGGCCGGAGGTCCGGCGCGGTGGCGGTGGGACAGTCTGGTGCAAAATGGGACAGGAATTCTTCTCCCGCCGCGGCAGTATCATCCCGGCCCCACGGCCTTCCCCCGGCTTGCCGATTGCCGCTGCGAGTCGTAGAATTTGCCAAACCTGCCCGGGGGCCGGTAGCTCCGGCTCCCCCAGCGAGCCAATAGGGATTTCACGGCGAGCGGCCCCGGAGGGAAAACAACATCGAGGAGAGATTTTTCTATGGCTGAAGCTAACGGACCTTTGAACGGAATCCGGGTAATTGACCTTGGCCGCCACCAGGCCGGCCCCCGCTGCGCCCAGGTCCTGGCCCGCATGGGCGCCGAGGTAATCAAGGTCGAGCGTCTCGGCGGCGAGGAGACCCGCTACCACGCTCCCTGGGTGCGCAAGCAGAGCGCCTACTGGGTCCAGTACAACAGCGGCAAGAAGAGCCTGAGCATCGACCTGCGCAAGGAGGAAGGCAAGGAGGTCCTGCGCAAGCTGGTCGGCATTTCCGACGTGATCCTCCAGAACTTCCGCCCTGGCACCATCGCCGCCATGGGGTTCGGCTACGACGTGCTCAAGGAAATCAACCCCCGCATCATCATGGTCAACGTTTCCGCCTACGGCCAGTTCGGCCCCTACTCCAACCAGATCGGTTATGACCCCATCGGCCAGACCATGTCCGGCATCGCCATGGTCACCGGCGAGGAGGGGATGCCTCCCATCCGGGCCGGCGTGCCCATCATCGACCGCACCACCGCCCTCCACGCTGCCATCGGCACTCTGGCCGCCCTCCACGAGCGGGAGCGGTCCGGCGAGGGCCAGACCATTGACGTCTGCCTGGCCGACACCGGCTACAGCTACACCGAGATCCCCGTCACCGCCTACCACGGCGCCGGCATCGAGCCCCGGCGCGGCGAGTCGGCGGCGCCTCCCAGCGGCACCTACCCCTGCAAGGACGGCTGGGTCCTCGTCTCCGCCGGCGACCAGCACCACTGGCACCGGGTCTGCAACGCCCTCGGCAAGCCCGAGTGGCTGGAGGACCCCCGCTTCACCACCCGCCACGAGCGGGGCGCCAACGGCGCGATGGTGCAGGAAGCCATGCGCGACCTGCTCAAGGACATGACCATGAAGGACGCCATCGCCCACTTCACCCACCACGACGTCACGGCGGCGCCGGTCAACACCATCGCCCAGGCCGCCCAGGACCCCCACCCGTGGGAGCGGCGGGCCATGGTCGAAGTGGACGACTTCCTGGCCGGCAGCATCGCCGTCTCCGGCGACTACTGGCACTTCAGCCGCACCCCCGCCGTCGTCGGCACCACCCCCCAGGTGGGCGAGCATAACGAAGAGGTCCTCAGCGGACTGCTCGGCTACTCCGATGACGAGATCGCCGGCCTCTACGAGCGCAACGTCGTCAGCACCGACCACCACTACGACGAAGTCCCCGGCTAACCCGCCTGCCGTATATCCGCCCAACGAAAAGGGGCCTCCTTTACGGAAGCCCCTTTTCCTTACGGGGGTCTGGGGGGCGAGTCCCCAGCGGAACCCCTTTAGTAAGCCAGCATCATCCGCTGAATCTCCTCCGCGTCGCCGGTGACGGTCAGCGCCAGCATCAGCAGGATTCGCGCCTTCTTGGGCGCCAGGTTGTCGGCCACCACGTACCCGTCCTCGGATAATCGCCGCGTCCGAATCACCCGCCCGTTCCCCGTCTGGCTGGCGATGACCACCCGCACTCCCCGTTCCTGCGCGTCCTTCAACCCCCGCATGAACTCCGGCGACGAGCCGCCGCCGCCCAGCCCGGCGGCCACCAGCCCCGGCACTCCCGCATCGGCCACCGCCCGGGGAACCAGACCGTCGGCCCCGGCATAGGCGTAGGCGATATCCACCCGGGGCAGCTCGGACAGACCGCTGACGTCGAACTCGCTGTCGGCGGTGTGGGCCTTCGTGGGCGTGCGGTAGAACACCACCTCCTCATCCGAGTCGGCGTATCCCAGGAACCCCAGCTCGTTGGAGCGGAAGGTCTCCAGGCGGTAGCTGTTGGACTTGGTCACGTCCCGGGCTGCCTGGATCTCGTTGTTCAGGACGGTCAGCACACCCCGCCCGCCTGAGTTGGGAGAAGCGGCGATGCGCACCGCGTCGATCAGGTTCACGTCCGAGTCCGTCCCCAGCCCGCTGGCCGGGCGCATCGCCCCGGTGACTACCACCGGCTTGCTGCTGAGGACGGTCAGATTTAGGAAGTAGGCCGTCTCCTCCAGGGTTGCAGTGCCGTGGGTCACGGCCACCCCCGCCGCCTCCGGGTCCTCACGGAAGATACCGTTGATCCGCTGGGCCAGCCGCAGCCAGTGGGGCGGGGCCACCTCGGTGCTGCCCACGTTGATCAGCTGCTCCGGCTCCACCTGGGCGAAGGCGCTGACCTCCGGCACCCGCTCCAGCATCTGCTGGATGGTCAGGTGTTTGTTCCCGTAGCTGTAGTTTATGTAGTCGCTGCGGGACTCCCCCACGGTGGATATGGTCCCCCCGGTGCCGATAACGTACACCCGGGGCAGGCTGGAAGGACTGGCGCTGCTGGTCATGGCAACCTCCGCAAGCAGGTTGGATTACGCGCGGAAAGATTCCGCTCCGGCCCAAGTATACGCCATACGCCAGCGCCTCCGGGACGGGGGCTTGTCGACCGGGCAACCCAACTGCAACCCCTGACTCAGGGGGTTTGGGGGATGCATCCCCCAACGTACCCTATGACCTACCTCTTCACTGACGCTCCCCCCCTTGCGCCTCCTCCCCTAGCCCCGGTACCATCGAAGTGTGACCAGTCCATCATCAAGCATCAAGTCCCTCCCGGGAAATCCACCCTGCCAGTTCCGGGACTAGCCGGTCTGTCGCGACCCTCCCGCCGTCGGGAATGCCGCGAAATGTAGCGGCATGTGGCGTGAGAATTTTGGTCCCGCTCCCACCCGGCCCACGGTTCCTACTGCCCTTGGACCGGATGACACAAAATGGCACAATCGTGCGACAAAATGCGACAATCGTGGCACAACCGCAGGACACTTTCTCCCAAGAATCGCACTCTTTGACGCCCGCTTCCCGGGATTCCGTGCTCAAATTCCCTGAAATGGGCCATTTGACACAAAATCAAATTTTCCCGCTTTTCCACCCCAGGTCCCAGAGGCGCCCGGAGCCGCCAAGGAGCCTTAGACAAGTTACCCACCCTGGCGAAGGAGGCGGCGACCCTTAGAACAGAGCAAAATACGGCAGAATGTAGCAGATATTTTTCCCTGCCCTGCTATTCCGCCCCGGTTGCGTCGGCCCCTTCTTTTGCAATTTGGATAGGGCTGCTTTATGATGTAACTTGACGCATTATCAGCGGCCCCGCCGCCCAGCGCCCTTGGATAAGTTGCCTTAATCGGGCGCGCAAGCGGCGGCTTTCAAAAAAGGTCGGAAGAGGGCATGGGAAGCAATCGCTGGCTCCGCAACAGCCTGGTCTATCTCCTCATCATAGTGGGGGTGATAGTCGTCTTCTACACCCTGATCCCCACCTTCGGCTCCAGCGACCCGGTGCCGATTACCGAGGTCATCGACCGGGCCAAGCGTAACGAGGTCAGCGAGATCATCGTTGAAGGCCAGAAGCTCACCGTGGTTCCCCGCGTTTCCGCCGGCGCCGGCGGAACCCAGCTCACCAGCCGGATGGGAGATCAGACCGACATCGTCAGTCTGCTGACGGAGAACGGCGTCACCATCGGGCCCGAGGGAGTCCAGGTGGTGTTCAAGGGCTCCGGTGGTTTGGGCAGCTTCTTCGGAATCCTGCTTAACTTCCTTCCCCTGATTTTCTTCGGCGGCCTGATCCTGTTCATGATGCGCCAGGCCCAGGGGAGCAACAACCAGACCCTCAGCTTCGGCCGCAGCCGGGCCAGGATGATGCCCTTCAACCGCCCCACCGTCACCTTCAACGATGTGGCCGGAGTGGACGAGGCCAAGCAGGAACTCCAGGAAGTTGTCGAATTCCTCAAGTACCCGGAGCGGTTCCTGTCCCTCGGGGCCCGAATCCCCAAGGGAGTGCTGCTGGTTGGCCCGCCGGGCACCGGCAAGACCCTGCTGGCGCGGGCGGTTGCCGGCGAGGCTGGAGTGCCCTTCTTCCACATCAGCGGCAGCGAGTTCGTTGAAATGTTCGTCGGAGTCGGTGCGGCCCGTGTGCGGGACCTCTTCGACCAGGCCAAGCGCAACGCCCCCTGCATAGTCTTCGTCGACGAGATTGACGCCGTGGGCCGCCACCGGGGAGCCGGGCTGGGCGGAGGCCACGACGAGCGGGAGCAGACCCTCAACCAGATCTTGGTGGAGATGGATGGCTTCGAGACCAACACCAACATAATCGTCGTCGCCGCCACTAACCGCCCCGACATCCTCGACCCTGCATTGCTCCGTCCCGGGCGCTTCGACCGCCGTGTCACTCTGGATTTGCCCGATGTCACGGGACGGCAGGCCATTCTCAACGTTCACACGGCCGGAAAGCCCATCGCCCCAGAGGTCAAGGTGGACACCCTGGCCAAGGAAACCCCCGGGTTCAGCGGTGCCGACCTGTCCAACCTGGTCAACGAGGCCGCCCTGCTGGCCGCCCGCAAGAACCTGAAGACAATCAACATGCCCGAGTTCGAGGAAGCGGTGGAGCGGGTCATCGCCGGCCCGGAGCGGAAGAGCCGGGTCATCAGCATCCGCGAGAAGGAAATGACCGCCTACCACGAGGCGGGCCACGCTCTGGTGGCTTGGGCCCTGCCCCACGCCGACCGGGTCCACAAGATATCCATTGTGTCCCGGGGAAACATGGGTGGGCATACGACCCTGCTTCCCGAAGAAGACCGTTACCTCTGGACCCAGAACCAGTTCCAGGACATGCTGGCCGTAACCATGGGCGGACGGGTGGCCGAGGAACTCATATTCGACGAGGTCACCACCGGCGCCAGCAACGACCTGGAGAAGGCGACTAAGATCGCCCTCGGCATGGTCAAGCGGTACGGAATGAGCAAAGCCCTGGGACCCCGCACCTTCGGCAAGCGGGAGGAGATGGTGTTCCTGGGAAGGGAAATCAGCGAGGAACGGGATTACGGCGACAACGTGGCCGAGGAAATCGACATCGAAGTCAAGACCCTGACCAACCACGCTTACCAGACAGCCCGCCAGATACTCATCGACCGCAAGCCCAAGCTGGTCCAGGTGGCCGAGTACCTCATCGAGCACGAGGCGGTATCCGGCGACACGCTGATCCGCTTGTTCAACCTGGACGACCCGGGAACGGAGGGCGACCACGGCACCCCGGTTCTGCCTCCGGAATCGCCTCCTCCCTATGCCCCCCGGCCGGTCCAGCCGCCAACCATGCCCCACCCGGCCCCATCGCTGTCCAGCGAAAGCCTTCCTCCGGGCGAGGGCGCCGGATAGCCTGTTCGCCCATTGGGCCTCACGTCTGCGGCTAATGGCACGACAAGAGGGTTGGAGAGTCTCCCCAACCCTCGTTTTCATCCCCCGGGAAAGGTGTATTTCGTCCTTACCCGGTCTCGCCTGGAGAAGAAGCCCCTCCCTCCGCCCCTTCCGGCGAATCTAACGGAAGCTGTCGGTAATAGATGCCCCACTGCTGCATCAGCTCGGCCACCCGGGGGTCGCGAAGCTCCAGCAGCTCCCGGAAGAAACCGGCCAGGGCGTGGGAGGGCACCTGTTCGGCGGAGCAGACCCAGCTGCGCTCGGCGGGCACGACATAGAGCATCCCGCTCTGGTGGGGACAGGTGACCTGTATCCGGGTCATATCTGCCCCGGGGCTTACGGTCAGGCCGGTTTCGTTCATGTGCCAAGACCTCCAGCCGCTGTGTCGGGACTGTTCGGCCCTGTCCCGGTCTGCGCGGCAATGTCCATGATTCTGGGGCATTGATTATACAGCTTGGCCGACTCACCTCCCCATGCGGGGTGGCAGCCGTTCCCCCTCCAGCGAGTGTCCCACTGCAGAGCCGTGGCAAAAACCATGCTATCTGGTCAGGGCAACCGGGCGGGACTTTCCGGTAAGTGTTAGAATCATAGGCGGCTTTTTTTCATAAGGGCCCACTCCACTGTCCCGCGGGACCATCCTGTGGGGAAAAGGACGGCAAAATGTACCCTCCCGGAGGCCCCAGACAACCGGAAATGGACTTCGACCAGCTGTTATCCCGTCTTCGCGGCGGCTGGGGATCGATTGGCGGCCGCTTCGGCGGCGGCGGCATCGGACTGCTCATCCTGGCGGCCATCGGCATCATCGCCGTGGTCTGGCTGGGTACCGGGATCTACACCATCAGCCCTGGAGAGAACGGCGCGCTGCGTCTGTTCGGAGCAGTGCAGGGTGCCCCGGTGACCGAGGAAGGCCTCCACTGGTGGTGGCCCACGCCCATTGGCAAGAAGGATGTGGTTCGGGTCACGGAGATCCGGGCCATGGAGCTGGGGTTCCGCAGCAACGAAACCGGCACCGCCAGCCCATTCCCCACCGAGGCGCTGATGATCTCTGGAGACCTGAACATCGTCGACGTCCAGATGGTGGTCCAGTACAACATCAAAAACCTGAACGAATTCCTTTTCCGGGTGAATGATCCCGGCGAGGAGACCCGGGCCATTCCCCCAGGCCGTCCAGATGGACGCACCCTCAAGGACGCGGCCGAGGCGGCCCTCCGGCTGGTGGTGGGCCAGCGTTCCATCGACGACATCCTGGTCCGCAACCGTGAAGAGGTGGAGGCCCGCACCAAGGAGCGGCTCCAGGAAATCGTGGACTCCTACAGCACTGGCATCAACATCGAGACGGTCCAGCTGCAGGACGTTAAAGCGCCCGAAGAAGTCCGCGACGCCTTCGATGACGTGCTCCGCGCCCGACAGGAGCGGGACACCCGCATCAACCAGGCCCGGGCCTTCGAGGCGGACATCATTCCCAGGGCTGAGGGAGATGCCGAGCGGATCAAGGAAGGCGCGGAAGCCTTCCGGCAGGCCCGCATCGCGAGGGCGCAGGGTGAAGCGGACCAGTTCACCTCTATCCTTAACGAATACCAGGAGTCCAGGGAAGTAACCCGCCAGCGGCTCTACCTGGAGGCCATGGAACTGGTGCTGCCGGGGATCACCAAGATTGTCGTTTCCCCGGATGCTGAGACTGTGCTGATTCTGGGCGGCGACGGGGCGTTAACGCCGGTGCCCTTCGGTCCCAGTCCCTAAAACGCCAGCGTCCTGAAATCCCGAAGTCCACTCCAGAGAATCGTGAGCGAGAACTTTAGATGAAAGCTTTAGTCGTCTTCCTGGTATTGATTGTCATCGGCCTGATTGTAGCCCGGCAGGCCCTGTACGTAGTTGATGAGACCGAGCAGGTCATCATTACCCGGTTCGGAGAAGTCCAGACCGTCGTAAGATTCCCCGGCCTCTACCTCAAGGCCCCCTTCGTGGACCAGGCCATCCGGTTGGACAAGCGCATCCTGCGCATCGACGCTCCGCCCGAGGCCATGCCCGACAAGGAAAAGCAGAACCTGATCATTGACTCCTACGCCCGTTACCGCATCACCGACCCGGTGCAGTTCCGCAAGACCCTCCAAACTGAGCTCACCGCCCGCAGCCGGCTCGGTAACATCGTCAACTCCACCATGCGCGACCGGGTGGCATTGCGGGACCGGTTCGAGATAATCGGCTCCGAGCCCATCCTTGACGACACCGGCAACCCGGTCGAGGACGACGACGGCCTGCCTCTCTTCGAGGGCCGCGACACCAGGACCCAAATCCTCGACGAGGTATTGTCCGGCGTCCGGCAGGAAGTCCAGGATCGGGAATTCGGCATCGAAATTATCGACGTCCGATTGAAGCGCGCCGACTTTCCAGAGTCGGTGACCCCCAGCATCTTTACCCGTATGCGGGCCGAACGTAACCGTATCGCCACCAAGTTCCGCGCCGAAGGTGAGGAAGAAGACCTGAAGATTCGGGCGGTGGCCAACCGGAACCGGGACATCATCCTGGCAGAAGCCGACCGGGAGTCCAACCAGATCCGTGGTGAAGGCGAGGCCGAAGCCATCCGCATCCTGGCTGAGGCGCTGAATGAAGACCCGGACTTTTTCGCGTTCCGCCGCAGCCTGGCGGCCTACCAGGCCATGCTGAACCAGAACGATACGATTGTCCTGGGAGCTAACTCGCCGCTGTTCCGGTACCTGGAAGGTCCGGTCCCAGGCTCCAATTAACCTGCCCGGATAAACTGATAGAAGGGAGACTTTCTTGAAGCTGCACGAATACCAGGCTAAGGAGATTTTCTCCCGCTACGGCATTCCCATCCCTCGGGGGCAGGTAGCGGCCACCCCCGGGGAGGCGCAGGAAGCCACCGCCGCCATGGGTGGCCAGTCGGTCGTCAAGGCCCAGGTCCACGCTGGCGGACGGGGCAAAGCCGGAGGAGTCAAACTGGCCCAGAGTCCCGAAGCTGCCCGGCAAGCTGCTGAAGAACTGTTGGGGCAGAGCCTGGTCACCAACCAGACCGGACCCGAGGGTGTCCCCGTCAACTCGGTTCTAGTCGAGGAGTTGGCCGACATCAAGCAGGAACTCTACGCCGCCATTACCATCGACCGGGGCGTGCGGGGTCCGGTCATGATCGTCTGCGCCGCCGGCGGCATGGACATCGAAGAGGTCGCCGAGACTCGCCCCGGGGACATCCACACCGAGCCAATCGATCCGGGGTTGGGCTTGATGCCCTTCCAGACTCGTCGTTTGACCCAGCGGTTGGGCATCGAGGGCGCTGCGGCCCGTCCCGCTGCCCAAATCCTGTCCCAACTCTACCAGGTCTTCGCCGACCACGACTGCTCCCTCGTCGAGATCAACCCCCTCATAGTCACCGGCGACGGTGGGGTCGTGGCCTTGGACGCCAAGATGGACCTGGAAGACGACGCAATGTTCCGCCACCAGGACCTGCAGCAACTGCGGGACCGCTCCCAGGAAGACCAGTTGGAAGCTGAGGCGGCAGACCAGGACATCGCCTACGTGAACCTGGACGGCGACGTGGGCTGCCTGGTCAACGGTGCGGGCCTCGCCATGGCCACCCTAGACGTCACCAACGCCGCAGGAGCGGCTCCCGCCAACTTCCTTGACGTGGGCGGTGGAGCTACCGACGAAAAGGTCGCCCAGGCTGTCGGCATAATCCTCTCCGACCCCAAGGTGCGCCGCGTACTGGTCAACGTCTTCGGCGGCATCCTGCGTTGCGACGTCGCGGCGCGGGGGATCGTCCTCGCTTACCAGCGGGCCGACTCCCAGCTGCCTCTCATCGTGCGGATGCTGGGCACCAACCTGGAGGAAGGCAAGCGGATACTGCAAGAGTCTGGCCTGAACGTCACCTTCGCCGACACCCTCACCGAAGCGGCCGAAGCCATCAAGAACGCCGCCTAACCAAACCGCCGGACAACCAAGGAGCATCCTGAAGCATGGGCATTTTGCTTGACGAAAATTCGCGCATCATGGTGCAGGGCATCACCGGACGGGAGGGCAGCTTTCACGCCCGGGCGTGCCTGGCCTACGGCACTCAGGTGGTGGCCGGCGTCACCCCCGGCCGGGGCGGCCAGGTGTTCGATGATGCGGTGCCCGTGTTCGACTCGGTGGAGCAGGCCGTTTCCGAAACAGGGGCCAACGTTGCGCTGATATTCGTCCCGCCTCCCTTTGCCACCGACGCAGTCGTCGAATCGGTGGACGCTGGCATTCCCCTCATTGCCTGCATCACTGAGGGAGTGCCGGTGCAGGACATGGTGAAAGTCTCCCGCTTCATCCACGACAAGCCTGTGCGCCTCATCGGCCCCAACTGCCCCGGGATGATCAATCCCGGGGCCCGATGCAAGGTGGGCATCATGCCCGGTGCTATTCACCGCCCGGGACGGGTTGGCGTCGTCTCACGCAGCGGCACCCTCACCTACGAGGCGGTGGGGCAACTGACCGCCCTGGGCATCGGACAGTCCAGTTGCGTCGGCATCGGCGGAGACCCCATCATAGGAACTAGCTTCTCCGAGATACTTGGCCTCTACAACGACGACCCGGACACCGACTTGGTGGTCTTCATTGGCGAGATCGGGGGTGGTATGGAGCAGGAGGCGGCCGCCTTTATCAAGGAGAACATGACCAAGCCGGTCTGCGCGTTGATCGTCGGAGCGACCGCTCCTCCGGGCAAGCGCATGGGTCACGCGGGGGCCATCATCACCGGAGAAGGAGCCCGGGCGGAATCGAAGATTGCCGCCCTACGCGACGCCGGCGCCACCATCATTCCCACCCCTGCCGACATAGGCGTCACCGCCCAAGGGGTCCTTCAGGGCCTGTAACCCCTGTTAAGGAGGGTTGGGGAACGAGTCCCCCAACGTGCTTCCTTCTATCCCGCCGTCATCCGTTCCCGAAACTCGTCAGGCAGATCCCGAAGCCGCCGTTGGAAGGCCGTGTCCCCCCGCTGAGGCACGGAACGGGCCGCTTCCAGGATTAACTCCACCCCGCCCAGGAAATCGGCGCAATCGATGTACTCCGCCTCGATGCGGCCCTCCGGCGCACCGTTGTGGTAGTTTCCCAGGGGGAATGCGATTCCGGTGCAACGGTAGCCGTGAATGCCGAAGGCACTGGCCTCACAGACCCCGCCGCTCATCAACTGCCGCTGCACCCTGAACTCCGGCGAACGTTCCAGGAGGATTTCCCTTGCCCTGATGAGCACCGACTCGGCTTCGGCGTTGAAGGTAGAGCCGGCATCCCCCACGCGGATGACCGGACCTCCCCCGATTTCCGCCCCGGGAAGGGTGCGGCTGGACTCCAGAGACACCACCAGCGTTTCCTTGGGGAGAGTCCCAGCCTCGGCCATCAGCCGCGCTCCCACCAGTCCCACCTCCTCGGCGCGGGTGAAGACCCCGTAGACTGGTCCCTGCGGCGGCTCCTGGGCCAGCACGGCCAGTGCGGACAACGTGCTGGCGCATCCCGCCAGGTCGTCCAGGGCGCGCATCCGGATGATCCCTTCGTCCAGGGTGAAGTCCGCCAGGTCGAACACCACCGAGCAGGGCAGGTCAACCTCGGCGGGTTGGTGACCCTCCATACGGATTAACACCTGCCGGTCCGCGGAGTCCCCGTGAGGACCTGCGGTTACCGCAGCCCACCGTTCGCCCGATGAAGTCACCACCTGGAGCGGGATCCCGGCGGCAAAGCTGCCGGCGGGCACTCCTCCCGCTGCCTTTCCTACCAGGTAATCCCCCTCCCGTGACACGGCCTCAAACCCAGGATGATCCATGTGGGCCACAAAGGCCACCGGAGGAAGATCCTCCGCTATTGAGTCCTGACCCGGCACCAGCGCGACGATGTTTCCGTAACCGTCGGTAGACCACTCCACATGGCTCTCGTCCAGGATTGCCTTCACCTCTCCGGCCACCCCCGCCTCGTAGAACGCGGTGGCGGGATGGCCGCCCAACCGGGCTAGAATGTCCAGGGCTCGGTCTTGATTGGCTTGCATGATTCCTCGGTCGTTCCCTTTCGGGAGGGGAAGATGGTTGGATTATAACAAGGCGGCAGCGAGTTGGTTTTTCGGATAAGGCGGTTCTAGGCTCGGCCGCCACCCCAGTGCTTTTGTTCGTGCCGTCCCGGTGCCCGTTTCCCACCCCCAATGTTATACTTCCCCTCAAGCCGTGATCCGGCATTCCCGCACCCGTCGGAAACAGATAACCACGGCCGATTTACAAGATGGAGGTCCCTCTTGCTGCCCCAATTCCGAGTCAGCCAGGAAGAAGCGATCCAGGTCCACGGCGATGACCTGAAGGCCACTGTGGCCGGTATTTTCGAGAAAATGGGCGTGCCCGAACCGGATGCCGAGGTTGGAGCCGACGCCCTGGTGCTGGCCGACCTGCGAGGCGTCGACAGTCACGGCGTGTCCAATATGCTCCGCAGCTACGTCAACGGCTACACCAGCGGACAGATCAACCCCCGGCCTGATTTGCGCATTGTCCGCGAGACTCCAGCGACGGCCAGCATGGACTCGGACCGGGGCCTTGGCACCATCACCACCCCCAAGGCCATGCAGCTTGCCATCCGCAAAGCCTCCGAGGTGGGCGTCGGCATGGTGACCATCGGCAACGCCCGCCATTTGGGCATGGCTTCCTACCATGCCATGCTGGCCCTGGAGCATGACATGATCGGGGTCTGCATGACCAGTTGCCCGCCGCGGACCCTCCCCACCTTCGGAGCCGAGCCCCGCTTGGGTACTAATCCCATCGCCATTGCGGTGCCTGCCAAGAATGACCATCCCTTTGTGTTCGACGCCGCTACCAGCTCGGTAGCCCAGAACAAGATCGAGATCGCCCGCCGCCTGGGCGCCAAGCTGGAGCCGGGCTGGCTGGCCACCGAGGACGGCGTCCCCATCATGGAGGAGATGGATGTCCCCGAGGTCTACCACCTGCTCCCCATGGGAGCCACCCGCGAACTGGGTTCCCACAAGGGGTACGGCCTTTCCTGCGTCGTGGACATTCTCGCCGGAGTCCTCACCGGCTTCGGCTACGGTGCCGTCCCGGGGCGTCCCAATTTCGGGCACTACGTTGCAGCGTACAACATCGCCGGCTTCGACGACCCCGACCACTTCAAAGAAAACATGGACGAGTGGCTGGGGATGATGAAGAGCACCAAGCCGGCCCCCGGCCACGACCGGGTTATGGTGGCCGGTCAGCCCGAGGCAGAGATGGAAGTCATCCGCCGGCGGGACGGCATTCCCCTGCATCCCGAGGTTGTGGACTACATCCGCGACACCTGCGGAGAGCTCTCCGTGGATTGCCGATTCTAGCCCATGCTTGCCCAATCCCAACCAACGTTTCGGCGAACGCCAGATAGGAGAACAGGAAATGGTCTACCAATTGCGCATCTACACCATCAACCGGGGGATGATGGACTCCTGGTTGAAGCTGTTCAACGAGCACATCCGCCCCCTCCATGACCGGCTTGGTATTCCCGTCCAGAACTCCTGGGTCAACGCCGACCGGACCGAGTTCATCTGGGTGCGCCGGTTTGACAACTTGGACGAAATACCCGCCAAGGAGGCCGAGTACTTCGCCTCCCCCGAGCGCACCGCCCTCGCCGACATCCCCACCAGCCACATCGCCAAGATGGAAGTTCGGGTAATAGAGGGCGTCGAGGCCGTGGCGGCGTAGCCGCCCACAACGGGGAGGGGCCGCCGGAACCGACCCCGCTCCTCCCTAACCCCCCTTCCACATCTCCACGTGGGGAATGTCCACCTCCAGGAAGACGTCCCCATGCTCCATGTAACCGTGGCCTGCGTAAAAGCTCTTGACGTATTCCTGGGCGTGCAGGACGAACGACGTCATCCCCCGAGCCCTGCCCTGCTCCTCCAGGAAGAGTAGTATCAGCCCACCCGTTCCCCGGCGGCGGTAATCCTGATCCACGGCCATCCGCCCGATTTGCCCCTTCCCATCCCCCAGGTCAATGAGCCTCCCTGTTCCGACGATCTTGGCCTTGTCCACCGCTACGGCGTGGAGCGCAGTGCTGTCGGCGTCGTCCAACTCTTCTTCCGCCGGTATCTGCTGCTCTTCGACAAACACCCGCATCCGTACGGCGACGGCTCCCTCCCGTTCCTCCCCGGTTTCGGCAATTTTCACTACCAGTTCCTCGGACACGGCGTCCTCCGTTGGTTGATGGGTTTCGGGAAAGGACGGCTTCAGCCGTCTTCCTCGTTACGGGTGGCGTCGGGCGGCTGTGTCTCCCGTCTCCGGCGCAACTGGTCCTCCAACCTGGCCAAGGACTCCTGGGTGGATCGGATCTCTTCCAGCAGGGTGTCCCGGTACTGGGGCGCCTCCAGCTGGGCCAGCCGCTCCTGCTTGGCTTCGTCCAGGTTGTTGATTACCACCGCGATGAACATATTGATGACCACGAAAGTGCCCAGGACGACGAAGCTGACGAAGTAGAGCCACGCCAGCGGGTGCAGCTCCATAGCCTTGTACATGATGTCGGTCCAGTCCTCCAGGGTCACCACCCGGAAAAGGGACAGCAGGGAAATCCCCAGGTTACGCCAGTGGACCGGGTCGTGCTCGTGGAACATCTGGAAGCCGACGATGGCGTAGATGTATACCACCAGGCTCATCAGCGCGACGATGTTCAGCATACTGGGGATGGACTTGACCAGGGTCGCCACAATCAGCCGCAGTTCCGGGACGGCGGAAATCAGCCTCAGGATCCGCATCAGCCGGGCCAGCCGGGCCACCACCGCGAAACCGCCGGTGGAGGGTATGAGAGACGCCACGATGATAGTGAAGTCGAAGAGGTTCCAGCCGTTGGTGAAATAGCGGTGGACTCTCGGCGAAACCGCGAACATTTTCAGCGCCGCTTCGACGATGAACACGCCCAGAATCAGGTCCTGCCCCAGGTTGAACCACTGCCCGTAGGAAGCGGAGATGCTGGGGAAGGTCTCCAGCCCCAAAATCACCCCATTGACGATGATGAGGCCGATGATGAAGTACTCGAAGGCGTGGGACTTGGTGATGCGGAAGGCAAGGTCGCGCATAGGGCAAGTCAGGGGAGGCGCAGGGAGCCGCTCCCTGGCTAACCCTTGATGACCTCCAAGGGCGCAAAGCTCAGCAGCAGGCGCTTGGTGCCCAGGCCGCCGGCAAACTCCACAGTTACCTCTACGTCGCCGTTGGATGCGGTCAAATCCAGCACTACCCCTTCGCCGAAGGTGTTGTGGCGCACCGAATCACCCACGGACAGGTGCGGACGGGCCGGCGCCGGCGCGGCCATCGCGGCGGGACGCCACTGGTCGTTGGTCACCACCCGGGAGGACCGGGTTGTAGTGACCCGGTGAGGCCCAGAGGAGTCATCGGATGCTGCGGCGATGCTGGCTGCGGGAATCTCGGTCAGGAAACGGGACGCCATGGTTGGTCCGCGGAAGCTCATGAAGCCCCGGCGGAAGGCCCGCAGCAAGTAGAGGCGTTGCTGGGCCCGGGTGATGCCCACGTAGCACAGCCGCCGTTCCTCCTCCAACTCGGACTCGCTCTCCATTGAACGGCTGTGGGGAAGCAGCCCCTCCTCCATACCCACCATGAACACCACCGGAAACTCCAGCCCCTTGGCCTGGTGCAGGGTAATCAGGGTCAAAGAATCCTCCGACTCCTCGAAGCTATCCACCTCGGCAACCAGAGCGACCCGCTCCAGGAAGCTGGCCAGTCCGTCAGGGGGGTCCTCGGCGTTGAACTCCTGGGCAAGCTCCCGCAGGGCCAGCACGTTCTCCCACCGCTCTTCGGGAGAGTCGTCGCTTTCCCGGACGTGCCGGTCCAGTCCCGATTCCTGGAGGGTCAGGTCGATGAGCTGCACCACCGGAACCGACTGGGCGAGCGCCATCAACCGCTCCGCCACTGATACGAAAGCCGATATGGAGTTGACCGCGCGGGACGCCAGCGGGACGGGAGACTTCTGTCCGGCATTTTTGGCGGCGGCCACCTGCTGCATGGCGGCGTACAGGGGAACTTCCTGTTTCTGTGCCCATTCCAGGAGGGTCTGCATCGTCTTGGCGCCGATGCCCCGGGGCGGCACGTTGACCACCCGGCTCAGGTTGATCTCGTCCCGGGGATTCTGGAGCAGGTGGAGATAGGCCAGCAGGTCCTTGATCTCCCTTCTCTGATAGAAGCGGACGCCGCCGACCAGCCGGTACTTGACCCCCAGGTGCAGACAGGCTTCCTCCAGCGCCCGCGACTGGGCGTTGACCCGGTACATCACCGCGCAGTCGCCGGGGTTGAAGCCCTTGCTCCGCACCAAATTTTCCACTTCGGATATGACGAAGGCTGCCTCTTCCTCCTCGTCGTAAGCTTCGTGGACCACCAGAGGGTCGCCCTCCCCTTTTGCCGTGTAAAGGTCCTTGTCCAACCGCATCCGGTTGGACGCTATCAGGCTCTTGGCGGCGGACAGGATCGCCCCGGTGGAGCGGTAGTTCTGCTCCAGGGCAATCACTCTGGCACTGGGGTAATCCGACTGGAAGCTGAGGATGTTGCGGATGTCGGCGTTGCGCCACGAGTAGATGGACTGGTCCGGGTCGCCCACCACGCAGATGTTCTGGGACGGCCCGGTGAGCAGCCGGGAAAGCTGGTACTGGGCCACGTTGGTATCCTGGAACTCGTCAATCATCAGGAACGGGTATTGCCGCTGGTACAGCTCCCGTATTTCTCCATTGTTCTCCAGCAGTTGGACGGCCTTGAGCAACAGGTCGTCGAAGTCCACCGCATTGTTGCGGCCCAGCAGTTCCTCGTAGTAGTAGTACACCTCCGCGGCGGTCTTCTCGAAGTAGTCCCCGGCAGCACGTTCCAGGGCCTGGGAGTTCATCAGCACGCTCTTGGCCCGGGAAATAATGGACTGGATGGTGCGCGGCGGGAAACGTTGGGGGTCCTTGGAAGCCATCTGCTCCGCCTGCTTGATGAGGGCAATCTGGTCATCGGAGTCATAGATGGAGTAGTTGCGGTTGACGCCGATCATCTCGCCGTGCCGGCGCAGCATCCGGCCGCAGAAGGCGTGGAAGGTACTACCAGCGAACGCCCCGCGTTGTGGCCAGAAACCCGCCAATAAGGGAGCGGCAGGATCACGTTCACTTTTACCGAAAAGACGGTTTTGCATCTCTCGGGCCGCTTTATTGGTAAATGTAACCGCAGCGATCCGAGAGGGATGGATGTCGCGTTTTCCAACGAGGTAAGCGATGCGGTGGGTGATGACCCGGGTCTTGCCGCTCCCCGGGCCGGCGACGATGAGCAGCGGCCCGTCTACGGTTTCCACCGCCTCACGCTGGGCGTCATTGAGTCCCTGGAACAGGCTGGGCTGGGAGGTCATGCAGCGATTATAGCAAAGGTCACGCCCGTTCCGGGAGGGCGTTCAGGCCCCTACCGCCGCTCTGGGCTGTCGGACTGGCTGGCTTCCACCCGGGCCTGGTAGCTTTCCGTGATGGCGGCCTCGGCACGCTTGCTGTGCTCGGCGATGAATTGCTGCAGGCGGCGCATCTCGGCCAGCGTCTCCTCATCCTCGCCGTCGGACGCCAACTGCCGCCGCAGTCCCGCCAGCCTGGCCTTGGCGTCGTCCACCTGCTTCACGGACTCCAGGGCCGCCAGCTCATCCAGGGCCGCTTTCTTGATGGTCAGCAGACGCCGCCGGACCGCCTCGGCGTCGGTCAGCCGTTCTTCTATCTCGCCCATGGCGGACAGGGAGGAGTCCAGAGGGGTCCGCCCGTAGACCACCTGGCGGGGCAAACGCCGCAACTGGGTCCGGAACTGGGCGATCATCGAGTCCAGTTGCTGCTCCTTGTTGCGGATTTCCGCCAGGCCCAACCGCAGGGTGGCCATGGTCTGCTGAAGCTGGGACATGGACATTCGCTGCACCTCTTTTCCGGCCGGGCCCACAGGACGGCTGGACGGAATGTTTGGTGTGGGCGGGACACGCCGTCCCGCCGCGGGTTGGGGACTGCTAAGAGGCGCTGAAGCCGACCCGGGGAAGAGTGCGCTTCAGGGCTTCGATGACCTCTTCGATGTCTTCCCGGGAAACCCAGCCCAAGTGTCCAATACGGAAGATATGGCCCACCAGTTTTCCCTGCCCGCCCGCCAGGACCACATCTTCCTCGGTGCGCATGATGTTCATCAGGCGGGAGCCGTCGATGTTCTCCGGCATCTTGATGGCCGTGACCGTGTCCGACGCCCGCGCCGGATCAGTGCAGAACAACTCCAGCCCCAGGTCTTCGACGGCGTCGCGAGTGTATTGGGCGATGTCGTGATGGCGGGCGAAAATGTTCTCCACTCCCTCATCCATCATCTTGTCCAAAGCCAGCCGCAGGCCGTAGATAGCGGACAGGTTGGGCGTCCAGGGAGTTTGCCCGCTCTCCAGGTACTTCTTCGCCTCGGCGACGTCGAAGTAGAACTTGGGCATGGTGGAGGTGCGGTTGGCCTCCCAGGCGTCGCCGCTGACGCTGATGAAGGCCAGCCCAGGGGGAATCATGAACCCCTTCTGCGAGGCAGTGCCCACCATGTCGCAGTTCCAGCCGTCCACCGGGAGAGGAATGCAACCCAGGCTGCTGACGGCGTCCACCAGGATCAGCTTGCCGAACTCGTTCTTGGCGACATCGGCTATCGACTCCAGGTCATGGGTCACGCCCGTCGAGGTCTCGTTGTGGGTGATCATCACGGCCTTGATCTCCGGGTCATCCCGCAGTTCCCGCCGGATGATGTCGGGATCTATGGGTTTACCCCACTCCACTTCGATTCGCTTCAGGTCGGCGTAATAGGCGTCGGCTATGTCGCAGAAACGGTCGCCAAAGGCGCCCGCGGATACGCCCAGCACCTTGTCTCCCGGGGAAAGGGTGTTGACCAGCGCGGCTTCCAGCGACCCGGTACCGGAGGAAGTGAGAACGAAGACGTCGTTCTGGGTCATGAACACCTGCTTCAGCAGGCGGGTTGACTCGGTAATCAAGTCGAGGAACTCGGGCCCTCGGTGGTTGATCATCGGTTCCGACATCGCTTCCACGATATCTTCGGGTATGGGCGTGGGGCCGGGGGTCCTCAGGTTTTGCCTCGGGAGTCTCACGGTTCCTCCGGGATACTTGCCAGTCTAAACCGGGGCTTCAGCCCCGGCGCAACGGGCATTATAGCACCTGCTTCCCGGTTTAGTAGGGAAGCGGAGGTGGCGGGCGCCAACAGACTGGGTCAAAACGGCTCCAAGGGTCGCGCGGTCCGTCGCCAAGTTGGGCAACCCCCGCCTACGCGGGGGCAGGCTTGTCCAAGACTCACCAGCCTTCGCTCGGGGCAGGCTCTTGCCCTGTCTAGGTGGGGGATGGGACTTGTCCACAGGCCCTTTTAAGGAAAAATTGCAAAAATGGGGTATTGTGGGACATTTGGGCGGTTTCGTGCTCAAAACCCCGCGGACCCATGGGACATTCGGGCCAAATTGGGGCCAATCCGGGGCGGTTTTGGGGCACTCCGGGACACGGTTTGCGACAGGTTGAGACATTTCGAGACATTTTTGGGGCATTTGAGCGTGGGAAAAGGGACATTTCCCTGGTTGAAAGCTCCGGCGGCGTCCGCCTGTTGGGAACCGGGAGACCCAGCAGGACTCCAAGCTCAAGGCCTGGCAACATGGGATGACTGAATGTCCTCCGAATTTCCCTCCGTACCAGCTTCCTGCCCGTACCAATTCCCCGCACTAATTGTCTTCCCTTGCAACGTTAGTGTTCCGGCACCGGGGGTGTCAATGGCCAACTGTCATGGGGCGGGGTTTTGCGGAAGAAACTATCTCAAACCTTCCCGGGGCCCTTCCCAGCGAATGGTTCTTCGACGGGGCCACATGGGAAGATCTTGAGATAGTTTCCAGGCAAGGCGTTGGCTCCCCGCCTGTGTCGTCAACCCCGCTGGCGGACGCTATCCCAGGTGTTCCAGTGCCTAAAGCGATCCTTCGAGCTGGTTGATTACCAGTCCCGTGGGAAGCTTGGGGTAGAAGAAGGTGGACTTGGAGGGCAGCCTCTGCCCCGCGCCGACGATCTCCTCGAAGGCGTCCAGCGGGAAGGGCTTGAGCAGGAAGGCCAGCTGCTGCGCTCCGTCGTTGACCTGTTGCACCGCCTCGTCGGCGTCGTGGATATAGTCGACGTACCGAGTGACAGTTTCGCCCAAGACCGGCTTCAGGGCCTTTTCATCCAGGACCCAGGCTTCCGACACGGCCAGACTGCCCCAGGCCTGCCAGTCAATCCCCGGACGGAGCATCATCAGGTACGCCTCCCCCGGCTGGGGCCCGATCATGGCGAGAGCGTGACCGTCTTTGCCCAGGAAGTTCACCTGCTCCAGCAGTTTTGGTGTCCCTTCCTCGTCCAAATGGACCGGCTGGACCTCGAAAAGCTCGTCCAGGTTGTCCCTTACCTCCGAGAGTTGTTCGGGAGACATTCCCCCCAAGGTGCGGTGGTAGGGGAGCAGCATCAGCCCGGGATCATCAAATTCGACCAAGGCCATCATGACGTACTCGTGGGCCGGGGTTTCGGCCGCGATTCCGGCGCGGGACTGCTGCCTTCCGTGGCGAAGAGCGGCCTCGTACCGGTGGTGCCCATCCGCCAGGAACAGGGGACGATCGGCAAAAAATCGGGTGATCCTATCCTGCTCACCTGGGCCGGCAATTTCCCAGAGGGTAACGGCGTCCCCGCTGTGGTCGTGTGCGTCCAGGACCGGGGTTTGGGACATCACCTCCCGGTAGACGGAGCGCAACTCTCCTTCCCCGTCGCGGTAAAGCGTCATGATTGGGCTGAACTGGGCCCGGCAAAAATCGAGCAGCGCCACCCGGTCCAAGACCGCCGGTTCCCGGGTGAACTCGTGGGGCAGCACCACCATCCGGTCGTACTCCTCCACCCGCACTCCGCCGAAGAGGGCGAGGTGGCTCCGGCTCCCTCCCTGCCAGGGGTAGGAGTGGCGCATCAGGTAGAAGCGGGCCTCCGGTTCCCGCCGCAGCACCCCGTCCGCCAGCCACTGTTGGAACGTTGCGGCGGCGGCCCGGTACCCTGCCTCCGGGTCCACGGGGTCGGGTTGTTCGCCGCCCTCCAGGTGGACAGCGTTGTAGGGGCTGAGTTTCTCCAGCGACTCCTTCAACGCCGGGCCGATCATGTCGTAGGGTGGACACAGGGTGGAACCCAGGTCGGCCACCAGGCCGGGATTGTAACGGCAGCCGCGGAATGGAAGGACTACGGACATCTCTCAAACTCCTCAAACGATGCTTCGATTATATGGAATGTCCAAAATTTCCGCACATTCGGGCACCCAGCGGAGGTATGTCCGGGCTGGAAGGAAGCGATTCGCTGTTGACGAGGGGGCAGGGGGAAGATTCTGGTTGAGGACACGGAGCGCCCAAGGAGTCTTGGACAAGTTACCGCAATTGACGACGGAGGGCGGGACCCTTAGAGAAAGCCCAATATCACCGCCAACCCGGGATTTGTAGTACAGTACCTCTTGACACAGCGTCCCTTACTCTGTCCCGTTGATTGCAGAGGGACCGCCGGGATAGCGGCAGGTGGCGGCCGCAGACGTACCGAACACCCCCGCGATCACGCAACATCGAAAACTTCCCGAAAGGAGCCTGATATGAACACGCAGCGGAAACCGGTCGCCGTCGTCATAGGGGCGACATCCAAATGGCAGTCCGACGGACGGAACACCCAGTTGGCCCACGGACGGACCCTGGACGACAGCGAGCTGCCGGTCGGCGTACGCTGGGGCGTGGGCGGAGCCATCTCCCAGAAGTTCGCCCAGGAAGGCTTTTACACCGTGCTGACCACCCGCACCGCAGCCAACGCTTCACCGCTGGCCGCGGCCATCGGGGAACAGGGCGGAGAATGCATGATTGTCGAATTGGACCTGGCGTCCCGGGACTCCATATCGAACGCCTTCGCCCAGATCCGGGAAGAGGCCGGCGCCCCGGACGTTCTGGTCTACAATGCCGGGTACCTTGAAGGCAGGGACCTGCCGCCGGAAAAGGAACTGCTGGAACACATCCCCTTTGAGATTTTCGAGACGGCGCAGCACATCTCCAGCAGCGGCCCCTTTCTGGTAGCCCAGGAGGTGCTGCCCGCCATGCGGGAGCGGGGTTCCGGGTCGATACTGATCTCGAACAACGCTTCCTCGCTGCGGGGCCGGAAGCGGTACACCGGACAGTCTCTATACTATCCCCGGGTGATGATGCGGACGCTGGCACAGGCGTTGACGGAAGAATATTCCGAGTACGGCGTGCATGTCGCCAACGTGGTCATCGACGGCACCATTGATTCGCCGGGGACACGGGCCACCGACCGGGCCCAGCAGAACCCGGACCTGCTGGTCAACCCGGTCAGCATCGCCGAGGCATTCTACTATCTCCACACCCAGGACAAGTCCTGCTGGACCCACGAGCTCCAACTGACGCCCTACGCTTCCAGGCCCAGCTTCTAGGAGTTTCCGCGGCGCGAAAACCGGAAAAAACGGAGCGCCCAAGAGCCTGCCCCGAGCGAAGGCCGGGGAGCCTTAGACAAGTTACCTTAACCGGCGACGGAGGGCGCGACCCTTAGAACAGAAAAGGAGTTGTCCCATGGACGTGGGAATGATGATGATCTTCTCCAGCTACGGCTGGGACGAGGGCTCGGACGGCCAGATGTGGGAGGAGGAACTGCGCCTGGCTGAGATTGCCGCCGACTCCGGGTTCGACTGCATCTGGTCCACCGAGCACCATTTCAACGACTATTCCTTCGTGCCGGACAATCTCCAGGTGCTGACTCACGTCGCAGCCAGGCATCCCAGCATCGACGTGGGGACGGCAGCCGTGATCCTGCCCTGGCACAACCCGCTGCGGGTGGCGGAAAACGCGGCCGTGCTCGATCTCCTGAGCAACGGCCGACTCCGCCTGGGGTTCGGACGGGGCCTGGCAAAGCGGGAATTCGAGGCCTTCGGCATCAACATGGAAGAGTCCCGGGACCGGTTCGACGAGGCGGCTCCGATGATTGTCGAGGCGCTGAGGACGGGGTTCATCGAGGGAAACGGGCCATACTACCAGCAGCCCAGAACGGAAATCCGGCCCCGTCCCCAGCATTCCTTCGACGGGCGCATCTACGCCGTCGCCGCCAGCGACGAGTCAGTCCTGTCGGCGGCCAAGCTGGGCGCCCACATCGTCATGTTCGCCGACCGCCCGTGGGAAATGCGTATGCCGGGGATCGAGAAGGGCCGCGCCCTGCACAAGGAATTCCACGGCACGGAACCGCCCAGCCTGATGCTCAACGAGTTCGTGGTCTGCGGCACCGACCTTGACCAGTGCGAGGAAGAAGCCCGCCAGTACCAGGGCAAGTTTGTCGAGAGCAACTTCTACCACTACGAGTTCCTCGGCGATCACTTCAAGTCATTGCGGGGCTACAACGCCTACCAGCAGAAGGCAGAAATCGCCCGCTCGGCAGGCCTGGAAGGGGCGGTGGAAGGATTCATGAAGGCGGCCAGCTGGGGCACGCCGGACCGGATTCTCCGCGGCCTGGAGGAACGCAAGGCTCTGCTGGGGGACTTCCAACTGACGGTCAGCTTCCGCTTCGGGGGCACGCCGTTCTCCGTTGCCGAGCGGGGCCTGAGGCTTTTCGCGGCCGAAGTGCTGCCCGTACTGAAGTCCTGGTAGCCCGCACCGGGTGTTCCCGCGGGTTCGCCAGCGCCTTCCTCGAGCGAAACCCGCCGGGTCAGATTATGGTTGCGCTCCGGATGGCTGCCTGAGTGCGCTCCCGGTCGTCGGTGGTCAAGGCAACCGTCGCATATCCCTCCCGACGGCCCAGGATGTGCAGGCTCTGGATGTTTACGCCGGCCTTTTTGAGGTCGTCCGCCACCGCTGCCAGGGCCCCCGGTTCGTCCCGCAGGCGCAGCACCACAGCGTCGTCGCTCACCGCCTTATAACCCGCCTGGTTGAGCAGGGCCAAGGCATGGTCCACGTCGTTGGTGGTCAGCGCCACCGATCCCTGGTCGCCGCTCATTTCGGTGCTGAGGGCTTCCAGGTTGATTCCTCCATCAGCCAGCACCTTAGTTATGCCGGCAAGGACGCCCACCTCGTTGTCCACCAACACCACAATACGTTTCAGTTGGTCCAATTCGTTCCTCCATTCAATCCCGGATCCATTGGCCCGGATCTGTCCGGCCCTTCATTCTTGATCTCCGGCCGCGCAATCATTTACCAGTTCGTCGATCATCTCCCGGGTCACATGGGGCATGGTAATGATGTGGGCTTCGTCTCCCTCGGGAGCTATCTGCCACTTCTGGAACACCTCCGCCGGGGGTTTGGGGAATACCACCGTGACCGAGTTCGGGTGCCGCCATGCCCTGATGCCCCGGCGGTTGAACTGCCCCACCGCGTATTCCGCCGTGTCCAGCATATTGGTCACCAGCTCCCGGATACCCTCATCCCCGTAGCGGGCAAGGGCGTACCACAGCATCAACGGAGTGATGCTGTTGCGGGACCCGGACAAGGTCGTATCCTGGACGCCCACGTATTCCACGGCCCGGCCGACCCGCTCGACGTAGGGCCGGCGGGTGAGCACGACCCCGCAGGGCAGCGGAGAGCCAATCAGCTTGTGGCCGCTGACCGAGATGCTGTCAATTCCCGCGTCGAACCCGAAAGGCTGGGGTTCAGAGACGAAGGGCAGAATCATGCCGCTCAGCGCCGCGTCGGCATGGATGTATGAACTGGTGACCGCCAGGTTCTCCAGAATGTCCCTGATTCTGGGGATGTCGTCCACGGCGCCGCGCATCGTGGTCCCCACGTTGGCCATAATGACGGCCGGCACGTCCCGGTTAACCCGGATCATGTCCTGCAGGTCGCTGTAGTCGATCTCGCCGTTCTCCTGGCGCTTGATCATTATGTACCTGGCGTTGAGCACGCGCACGTTCTTCAGGACGCTGTAGTGAGTGTCCTCCGAGAAGTAGAACATGGCGGTGGGAAACAGTTCCCGGGCCAGGTACAGCCCGTACATGTTGCCCTCGGTCCCGCCGGACGTGACGTATCCCCAGGCCTCTTCCGGGGGGATGCGCAACAGCCGGGCGAAATAAGCGATGACCTCCCGCTCGAACTCGTGGGTGTTGGCCCAATAGTTGCTGTCGTGGAACGGGTCTCCGACATTGTTCAGGGAATAGTCCATGAACGGCAGCAGGGGGGAGTAATCGAACCGCTGGTTGGTGGGATAGCCGACCTGCCGGGCGTCGGCGCTGCGGATAGTGGAGAGCAGCCGGTCCAACCGGCCCCGCACTTCCGAATCCGTCAATGATGTTCCAGTCTCTACCATGTACCTCTAGTCTCCCTCTTCCTTCCATCACATCTGGACGACGGGGTGGATAGTCCGTCAACCCAGCGTATGCCAGCCGAAAGCGATGCGCAACCGGGCAACCGTCAGTTCCAAGGGTCGCCGCTTTCGGGCGCGAACTGGGGCAACTTGTCTAACGCGCCCTGGGCAGCTCCGTCTTGGGGCAATACCAACGTCGCCACGAGGATGATTGGCGAGCGGGCCGCCGGCATCGGCCGATGCCGGGTCAACAGGGCCGCCGCTACAGGCCAACCACCCGGACCCGGTGGTTGTGGGTGTCGGCGATGAAGAGGTTGCCATCGGCGTTGATGCCGCAACCGTGAGCGCGGGATAGTCCCGCATCAACAGCCGGCCCTCCGTCGCCCCCACCGCCCTCACGTCCTCCGGCGATGGTGGTGACGACGCCGGTGCGGGCGTCGATTCGCCGCACGGCGCAGTTCTCGGTGTCGACAACAATAACGTTATCGTTCAGGTCGCAGCGCATCGCCTTGGGCGCGCCCCAGGCGGCCGCCAGGGCCGGGCCACCGTCGCCTGTGTAGCCGAAGACAGCATCGGACCCGGCTACCGTGGTTAAAATGCCGTCAGGGGTAATCTGACGGACCCCGTTTCCCTCTCTTTCGGCGACGTATATGTTCCCCTGGCTGTCCATGCAGACCGCCCTTGGACCCATCAGACAGGCTTCGTTGGCCGGTCTGCCGTCCCCCTCACGGGACTTCTCCCCGGTTCCGGCAAAGGTGTTGATAATGCCGGTGGACAGGTCCACCCGGCGGAGGCGCTGGTCCTGGATGTCGGCAATCAACAAGCCGCCCTTCCCGTCCAGGTAGAGATCGTTGGGCTCCCGGAGCATGGCTTCGTTCCCGGGGCCGCCGTCCCCACTGTATCCGAACTCTCCGGTGCCGGCCACGGTGGAGATGATGCCGGTGCGGCCGTCGATCTTCCTGACTGCTGGGTCGAACCGCTGGGAGAAGTACATGTCGCCGTTCCGGTCCACGGCCAGGCCGTAGGGCTGGTTGATGACGGCGTCCAGGGCCGGACCGCCATCGCCGGAGTAGCCGGCCTCACCGTTGCCTGCGATCAGGGTGATGATGCCGGTGCGGGCGTCCATCCGGCGGATGCGGTGCTGCCGCCCCATGCACACGATCATGTTGCCCTGGGGGTCAAACTCGCAGGCGTAGGGCAGCTGGCAGGCGGCCTCCAGTGCGGGACCGCCATCGCCTTCCCAGCCCTCTTCACCGTTTCCCAGGACGGTCTGGATAATGCCTTTCTGAGCAAGCATCTATGGTCCTCCCGTTGCCGGAATGTGCCGGGCAGTGCAGCCAGTATAAATTGTTTCCGGCGGCTGCGCCCGGCCCCGGGGTCTGCGGTCACCGGGTCCGGGGGGAGAATCGAGATCCCAGCCCGCCCGAATTTGATGTAGACTCCCAGTGCCAACCCCGATTTTCCTGGAGGTGCGCTTGAGTCCGGAGGAACGAGAGTCGATCATGCAACGCCGCGACGCTGCCCTGGCACGGCTGGATGAAGGCCACGAGATATTGCTGAAGTCGCTGGATGGGCTGGAGGCCGAGGAGGCGTTCCTGGGCCAGCGGTGGTCGGTGCGGGACGTGCTGCTCCACCTGGACTCGGAGCGTTACGTTGACGCCCTGGAGAGGATTGCCCGGGGGGAGATGGATATGCTGCCTCCCTTCTCCAGCCGGGAGGAGCATTTCCGGCAGGAGCGGGAGCAGCAAGAGTCCACCCACCGGCGTTTGCGGAGCCTTCTGGCGGGACTGACGCCGGAGCAACTGTCCCGCCCGGCAACGCCGGCCAATCCGGCAAACTCCTTCCCTAGCCTGACCCTCCTGGAACTGCTGGAGCGTTCGGCGGGGCACGAGTCCAGCCACGCCCGCCAGATCGATCTCACCCGACAATTCATCGCTGCCTTTCGCTCACAGGAGCGGGCGCTGAACGTCGCGGCCCTGGGCGACGGCGACCCGTCCCGCCTGTCAACCCAGGTCAGGGATATGCTGAACATGGCGGACTACGTGGCCGGGGCGGCGGAGGCGCTGGCCGCCGTGGGCCACCTGGTGCGCGGGGTCCGGTTGACCATGCACGACGGCAACCGGGAGGAGCTGGTCAACCGGGCCGCCCGGGAGTCCCGGGAGGGGCTGTGGGCGATTGTATGCGTCATGGGCGACGGCGGGGATGACGATGAGACGGTGGCCGCCGCCCGCCGGTTCGCCGAGACCGTGGCGGTACACCGGCCGGCGGGGTGACGGCCGATCTCCTCTTGTTGGGGTTACGTCGGGGGATGTGTCCCCCGAACCCCTGAAATTAGATGGTCAGTTCGAGGATGTAGAGGCCGCCCTTGAGGCGGTCTACTACGTACATGATGCCGTTTTCGTCGACGTAAACGTCGTTGATGCCGACGGAGGGGGCGCCTTCAACCAACTCGGGGACGAAGTAGGCGACTTCCTCGGGGCGGAAGGGGTCGCTGGTGTCGAAAACACGGATGCCGCCGTTGAAGAAGGTCCCGTAGATGAGGTTGTCGGAGTGGTAGCAGGTGGGGCCGGGCTGGTTCTCGTAGATGTTGTGGGCGCCGAAGCGGCCCGGCCGCTGGAAGAAGTCGTTGGTGTCGGCCATCGGGAAGGTGCTGATGATTACAGGGTTGGTCTCGTCGCGGATGTCCATCATCCAGATGAGCTTGGGGTAGTCCTCGCCGTTCAACCGCACGGCCTCCTGGGTGACGACCATGAGGTCGCGGTCGAAGAGGGGGACGACGGTGTGGGTGAAGCCGGGGAAGGGCGGCGCGTAGTTGATGTGGCTGATCATCTGCGGGTTGGAGACGTCGGATATGTCGAGGATGACCACGCCGGAGTCCATGTAGGCGCACCAGGCCCGGTCGGGGCGCTCGGGATAGACGTTGGCGTTGTGGAGGCGGTGGCCGGAGTCGAACTGGGGATGGCGGGCGACCGGCGGGGCGTCATCGCCCTCCCGGGTGCCGGGGAACCACCAGCGGCCGGCTTCCACCGGGCTGGTGGGGTCGGAGACATCCACGATCATGTAGAACTGGTCGTCCTTCTGGTCGCGGGGCTGGAAGTCGGCGGCGCCGGTGGAGAGGTGGGCGTAGTTGCCGTCCACCCACCAGAGGCAATGACAGCCGCGGGAGTAGGGGCCGGAGGTGTCGAGGAATCCGACCTGGCGGGGCTCCTCGACGTTGCTGATGTCGTAGACCCCCATTCCCGTTCCCGGTTGACCCGGCTCAAGGGACTGGTAGGCGACGAGCATCGTGTCGCCGACGATGGACAGGGAGTTGGAGCGCATGTAGGGGTATTGCTGCTCGGTCTGGACCATGACGCGGGGGTTGGCGATGTCGGTGACGTCGACGCTGGTGATGTCCTTGGGGGCGCTCTCGTGGGCAAGGTAGAGGATGCGGCGACCATCGCGGGTCTGGTGGATGTGCATTCCCTCGCCAATGTTCCCGAACCCGTTGAGGTCGTGGTGGGATATGAGGCGCATGTTCCTGATTTCCTGCGTTGCGGTGGTCATGGCGACTCCTTTGCTTCTGGAAAGGCTCCGATGGATTGGGGGGGAGTATACCTTAACGGGTAAGCAGGAACGATGGGCCGGGGATGAGGGGAGGGAAATTTTCTGTCCTAATTTGTCCCAAACTGTCCCATTTGCGCCGGCGGCCTGGGGATGTGTGAACCTGGTAGGATCCCAAGATCCATGGTACCGGGAACGGGGTGGGGATGGAAAGAGGCAACTGTCAGCAGGAGGGTCCGATTGGGGTTGCGTTGGGGGATGCATCCCCCAAACCCCCTGGAAGAGGAGGGGCGCTTCGCCTCCGGTTTTGGATAGAGGATTAACGGGGGTCAGGATGCCCGCCCTCGCCCCCGCCTGCGTGGGGGTGACGTTCCTACGCGGGGACAGGCTCTTCGTGGGCGTGATGGGAGAGACGGGCCGGGAAAGAAACCACCTATAACGCAGCGCTACCGTTGCCGTGGGTGCAAATCCCCGGGATGGACGGTAAACTACGGTTGCCGGACGCCACCTTGCTTTTCGACCGGAATTGGCCTGATACGCTGCGGGCGAGCGCGGCATGACCGGAAAGAATGGGGGACAGGGGGAACTATGGTAAGCGCAGAGCAGACTATCGGGGAACTAATCGAGGGCCAACGTCAAATCAACGCCACCATGGTCGCCACGTCCCGGACCATTGGGGAACTGGTTGAAGGCCAACGCCAGACCAACGCTCGCCTGGACCGGCTGGAATCCAAAATGGACAAGCTGGTGTGGCTGGGATTTGGGATAATCGGAACGACGTTGAGCGGCGCGGTTGCAACGCTAATAGCAGCATTCACCCGCTTCGGCTAAAGAATGCAGGAGGAGACGAGATGCCGAGAATCAAGCATGTGGCAATCAGGACGGCGGACCCGGCCAAGACGGCGGCGTTCTACAAGGAAGTGTTCGGTCTGGAAGAGGTGGGGCTGGCACGGGCCGGATACTACCTTTCCGACGGGTACATCAACCTGGCGATTCTGAAGGCCAACGAGAATCCGGTTGGTGAGAGTCCCCGGGACGCGGCGGGATACGCGGGCATCGACCACTTGGGGTTCGTGGTGGAGGACCTGGACGAGATGTGCGCGAAGCTGGAGGAGAACGGGGCGACGGCCACCAACCAGCGGATCGACATGGTCCATTCGGAAGGGGCCAACGCGGTGTCCTACTACGAGCTGAAGTACCGGGGCCCGGACGACCAGGTTATCGACATCACCGAGTCGGGATGGATCGGGACGTAGTGGAACGGTCGCCTGCCCTGCGGAGGGCGGACGGTTTAGAGGACGCTTCCCCGGACGCCGGCTGGCAAGGGACGGGATGGTAGAAGCGGCGATAGCCCGGGCTGAACTGCTGGAGCGGGCCAGGGACCTGCTTCCGATGGTGCTGGAGCGGGCCGAGGCCAATGAGCGGCTGCGGCAGGTGTCTCCGGACGTGGTGGAGGCGCTGGTGGGCAGCGGGCTGATCCGTGCGGCGCAGCCGGAGCGGTTCGGCGGGATGGGGCTGGACTTCGACGTTACGTTCGAGTTGGGAATGGAGTTGTCCCGGGCCTGCGGGTCAACCGGGTGGTGCTATGCCATCTGGTCCAGCCATAACTGGCTGGTGGGGATGTTTCCTTTGGAGGCGCAGGAAGAATACTGGGCGGACGGCCCGGACACGCTGTCGTCCACGTCGTTCAATCCGGCTCGCGGCGTAGTGGAAGCGGCAGATTGGGGATACCGGGTCTCGGGCCGGTGGGACTTCTCCAGCGGGTGCGACCCGGCGACGTGGGTGATGCCCATCGGCAACGCACCGGAGGGGCCGGCGCTGCTGATGCTGCCGAGAGCCGATTACCGGATCGACGACAACTGGTTTGTGGTGGGTTTGAAGGGGTCGGGGAGCAAGGACATCGTGGTGGACGGGGCGTTCGTACCCAGGCACCGGGCGGTGTCCATGGAGGACGTGCGGGAGGGCACCACTCCCGGGCGGAAAATCCACGACACTCCCAACTACCGGATTCCGATGAGGAGCATCCTGTCGTATACGCTGGCGGCGTCGGTACTGGGGATGGCGCAGGGAGGGGTGGAGGCGTTCGCGGAGAATATCCAGGGGCAGGTGTCCGGGCGCACGGGCGGAAAGTTCACCGACTCGGCGGGGCTGCAACTGCGGCTGGCCGAGTCGGACGCCGAGCTGCGGGCGGCAGAAGCTCTCCTGAAGCACGACTGCGCGGAAATCTTCGGGAAGGCGCGGGCCAGCGAGGAGTTTTCGCTGGAGGAGCGGGCAAAGTACCGGCGGAACCAGGCTTACATCGCCAGGCTGAGCGTCCAGGCCATTGACCGGGTGTTCGCAGCCTCGGGCGGACGGGCGCTGTTCGAGTCCCATCCGCTGCAACGGTTCTACCGGGACGTGCATGCGGCGGCCCACCACGTCTCGCTGGCGTGGGACGCCCCGGCGGAGCAGTTTGGGAAGGTGCGGCTGGGCCTGGAACTGGAACGGCCGGACCTTTGATCTGTAATCGGCGGAACCGTCGCGGAAACCAGCGCGAGACGGCGTCGCAAGGCGCCTTTCCCATTTTGAGTTTCCAATCCCGAGGTTCGTAGCATGACAAACGCCACGGCGTTGCGGGCGAGGCTGGCCCACGCGCTTCCCTTCTACTACGGGTGGATGATCCTGGGGAACGGGGTGGCGGTGAGCCTGTCCACCCGGACGGTGATGGCGGTGGCGACCCTCTCGGTGTTCGTCGTGCCGATGACCCAATCCCTGGGGTGGTCGGTGGGGATGTTTTCGGGAGCGGTGAGCGTGGGCGGGCTGGTGGCGGTGTTCGTCTCTCCCATCGTGGGGCGTTGGCTGGACAAGTACGGGGCAGGGGTCATCCTGGGGGCTGGTTCCTTCGCTACGGGGGCGCTGGCCATAGGGCTGGCATTTGTTACCCATCCCCTGGCGTTTTACTTCCTCTACGTCCCGGGGCGAATGATCTTCACCGGGCCGATGGAGATGGGGCTGCCCACGGCGGTGAGCAACTGGTTCATCCGGAGGCGGCCGATGGGGCTGGCGGTGGACCATATCGCCAAGGGGGCAGGACTGGCGATTGTCCCCTGGGCGATGCAGCTAATCATCACCGGGTTTGACTGGCGGGCGGCGTGGATCACCCTGGGGATACTGACCTTTGCGCTGGGGGTGCTGCCGTCGCTGCTGCTGGTGGCGCGGCGTCCGGAGGACATGGGGCTGGAACCGGACCCGGCGCCGGCGCGGGAAGAATCCGGCGGCAACGGGGGGCAAGAGGCCCAGAGGCGGGGGAGTGGGGGCACCTTCGCCGAGATTAACTTCACGCTGGGGCAGGCGTTAAGGACGCGGGCTTTCTGGATCCTGGCCGCGTTTTCGGGGGCGGGGATGATGGTCCAGGCGGGGGTGAGCCTGCACCAGGTGTCCCACTACATCAACCAGGGGATTGACCCGCGGCTGGCGGCGATGAGCGCAAGCACCTTCGCCCTGGCGCAGATGCCGGCCAGCCTCTTCTGGGCCGCCCTGGCCCGGAAGGTTCCCATACGGGTGCTGATGATGGGAGCGTCGTTCGTGGTGGCTCTTGCCGCGGCGGGAACGGTGATGAGCGATTGGATCCTGCCGGAGATAGTCTCCGCGGCGGGAGTGGGGTTCGGCGTTGGCGGGCTGCACCTGCTGATAAGGCTGGTGTGGGCGGACTACTACGGGCGGCAGAACCTGGGGACGATACGGGGGGTGACGATGTCGGCGCAGGTGGGGGGGCAGGCGCTGGGGCCGGTGATCGCTGGCTTCATGTTCGACTATTTCGACAGCTACCAGATTCCGTTCACGTTCTTCGCGGTGTCGGTTTTCCTGGCGGGGATCCTGGCGCTGGCGGCGAAACCGCCGCTGGCTCCGGTGGAGGCTACGCCGAGGGAGCCGGCAGGGGTTGGGGGGTAGGACTGGCCGGGACGCTTGTTGGTTCCGGTGTCCCAATCATCACCCCCATCCTGCCCCCGCCTCCGCGGGGGTGACGTTCCTTCGCGGGGGCGGGCTCTTCCATCATTGAGAGGGAAGGGATATTCAAGTGGTTTCCGTAGGGTGAGTACCAGGCTGGCGTGTTCAGGACGCGGCGGGGGTGGTCTGGGCCTCGCGGGGGAGGGAGTCTTCCCAGTTGGGTATGAGAACGCGGGATGAGGACTCCAGCAACAGGATGAAGACCACTCCGGCGAGACTGGCGGCAATGGAGATTATCCAGGCCAGATCATAGGAGCCGCCGCCCACGTCGATGAAGCCGAGGAAGCGCATGGGGACTTCGCCGTTCCTGAAGTCGTAGACAACGCCGCCGACGAGTCCTCCGGCGGCCATGCCGAAGCCGGAGCCGAGGTGCTGGAAGCCGAAGATGGAGCGCACGGGGCCCATCCCGTAGTACTGGCGGTTGGCGATGAGGAAGGCCGACATCTCTCCGCCGAAGCCGATGCCGAAGAGGACGGCGAATAGATAGAACTCCCACGCCGCCTGGGCCCAGAAGAGCATGATCACCGTGACGCCCTGGAGGAAGTAGGGGAGGACCATGGTGGCCTTGGCGCCCCAGCGGTCGGCCAGGATGGGGATGAAGAGGCGGCTGCTGACGCTGGCCATGGTGTAGATGGTGACGATCCAGGCGGCGGCGGCGAGGGACAGTCCCTGCTCGGTGGCGAAGAAGACGACGTGCCAGATGACGATGGCGTGCCCCATGCAGCCGAGGAAGTGGATGAAGGGGAGGTTCCAGAAGGCTCGGGTGCGGCGGGCGTGCTGGAGGAAGACCTTGCTGCGCAGCTTGGCGGTGGCGGCGTCGACGGGAACGGGGGCCGGTTCGTCTTCGGTGGCGCCCAGGGGCTTCATCCCCCGGTCGGCGGGCTCGCTGTGGAAGAAGAAAAGCAGGCCAAAGAGGATGGCGCCTCCGACAGCGGCGATGATCCAGAAGCCGACCTGCCATCCGGTGAGGGAGACCAGCAGGGCGAGAGCCGGGGCGGTGACGGAAGCGCCCATGCCCCCGATGGACTGCTGGATTCCGACGGCGACGCCGAGCTTCTTCTTGAACCAGGCGGCGACGGTGGTGGGGATGTTTACGGAGAAGAGGGCCTGGGCCAGTCCGAGGAGCAGGCTGTAGTAGATGTAGAGCTGCCAGAGTTCCTTGACGGTGCTGAGGAGGAGCATTCCGGCGACATATAAGGCGGCGGCGACGAAGAGGGAGGGACGCGCTCCGTAGCGGTCGCCGACCCAGCCGGAGACGGGGGAGAGGAGGGCGCTGGCAACGCTGCGGAAGACCTGGGCGAGCACGATGGCGGTGACGCCCCAGGCGAAGTCGGTCTGGAGGACGACGAGGATGACGGCGAAGGCCTGGCTGACGAAGTTGGCGGTGACGCGGAGCATGGTGCCCATCCCGACGACGAGCCAGGCGTAGTGGTACTGCTCACGCAGGGAGTTCATCCGGGCCGACAGGTCGATATTCAACCTTAATCCTCTAAGGGTCGCCGCTTTCGCTCGCGCTATTTCGGTAACTTGTCTAAAGCTCGCTGGGCGGCTCCGGTAAGGGTCGCCGCTTTCGCTCGCGCTATTTCGGTAACTTGTCTAAAGCTCGCTGGGCGGCTCCGGTCGCATTGGGAATCAGGACGGGGGGTGGTTGTGCCGGGCCGGAAGTCGTCGGGAAGAGGTTCCGACAAACCCACCATCCGCAATTGGGGCATTGTAACCACGGACGGGACGGGTGGCAAATGGGGAAGGAGAGGGCCGGGGTTTTCCGGTTGTGGGGGAAAGACGCGGGGTTACGGGTACTCTGGGGGATGCATCCCCCAGACCCCCTTTATGAGGCGGTGTTTCGAGGGAGAGAGTTGGTGGAGGCCAGGCATAGCGGGCGGTGGGCGGATATTGACGTCCACCCGCATAGAGGGGACGGGACGGGTTAGCCGAGGGCGATGACTCCCCGGCTGACCAGACCTTCCACCGTTTGCTGGATGGTCTCGCCGGACACGCCCAGCTCACCGGCAAGGCCGCTGATGGACAGATTGCCGTCGGACTGCGCCAGGCGTTCCATAATCTGCCGCTCCAGGTCGCTGAGTTCAGGGGGCGCAGGCGCAGCCGGGGGAGGCGGTGGTGCTGGGGGAGCCTGCTGGGGCTGGGGCGAGGATGGGACCGGAGGCGGCGGGGCCGCCTGCTGGGGGGCAGGCGAGGGTGGGGGAGGCGATGGGGAATAGCCGGGGCCGGTCTGGGCGGCGCCCTGGCCGCGCAAGCCGGCGAGTCCTCCAGCGGAGCGAAGTAGCATGAAGCCCACAACTCCGCCAACAATCAGGGAAATTAGCAGCAGGAGCGCGAAGAACAACCACCCGAACAGGGCGCCGAGGAAGCTGCCGCCCAGGAAACTGGCTGCCAGTCCGCCGAACAAGGTCGTCCGGTTATAGCCGCCGACCAACTCGGCCAGCTGGTCGGCGGTTCTATTCAGGTTATCCATGTTCATAACTGGGGTACCTCGCTTGATCAGGGGTTCAACGTGACCCGGACCGGGGCCGACGGCGGGGGCTGGCGAAGAAGAGCCTGGCGGGCCCCTTCAACTGTATCGATCAACTCGAGCTGGCCACTGGCGCCCCCAAGCAGCCTATCGCTGTACATTACCATCCGCCCGCCACCGGCGGTAAACACCAGCGTGTTATCCCGCGACAAGAACCACACGAGGAGGACGATAAGGCCCGGAATGACGCAGGCTATCAGCCCGAGGACAAGTGCGATTGCCCAACCCCTGGTGAAATCCTTCCGGGTACTCGATTGAGTCACCGAATCGATTTTATCCAACGGAAGGTATTCCGAGCCCGAGTACCCGCCCCCGGAGTAGGTCAGGGCCAGCCGGTGGGAGGTCACGGTAACGTAGGCGTCGTCATCATCACGCCATGCTGCGACATTTCGCCCGACTGTGCTGGTCCACGCCACGGTTTCCCCTGGCATTAAGTGTAACGGCATAGAAACTCCTGTGGGTCCGCTGGTCTTTGCCGCCGGATGGCAACCGGAGCCTCAGCCCGGTACCGGCGACTTTTTCCGCAACATTGCGCCCATACCAGCTATGAATTCAAACGAGGCAACAGGGCGATATGCTGATCAAATCCTTCTCAATTAACAAGAATCGAGGTTAGTAAACCAGCAAACTGCGAAGGAAATTGCCTGAAATTGGTAGTACGAAATAATGATTCCGTAATGCAAGCATTATAGCAGCACACGGGAAGGTAGGCAAATTATAGTTGGAGGAGCAACTATTCACGCTCGGGAGTATCCAAAGGCAGGACGGTCCTGGACGCAGGAAGACGTCACCCGAATTGCAAGGCTGCCTGAGGCAACCATAGTCGAGCCGGGCTTTGACTGTGGAAGTATAATCGCCGGGGAGCCAGATATATCGGACAAGGACCGGAAGTGACGGGACTGCGCGATTACCAACAACGGCTATTGGAGGTGGCGGAAGTTGCTTTGCAACCTTCCGAGGCTCGGGTGATGCTGCAATTGCCCACCGGAGGGGGCAAGACTCATGTCGCCGGGGCACTGTTAAGACGCTGGCTGCGCGACGGACGCAAGGCTGTTTGGCTCACCCACCGCACCGAATTAGTCGAACAGACTCGTCAAATGCTGGCCGATGCCGGAGTATCCGCCATCAACCCGGCCTGGCGGCCGGGTGACGACGCGCCGTTCATTTCAAACGGCGTAGTGATACTGATGGCGCAGACCGTCGGCAGGCGAACCAACCAGATGCTAATCTGGGACAAGTACGATAGTGCAGACCTGCTGGTGATAGACGAAGCGCATCATGCCACCGCCGACGGTTGGGAGCGGGCGATAAACCAGTGGCCGGGGCAGGTTATGGGCCTTACCGCAACCCCTTGGCGGCTGTCGAAGGCCGAGGGGTTCAACCACCTATTCAAGAAACTGCTGCCCGGTCCCCAAGTCAGCGAGCTTCAAGCCGGAGGCTGGTTGTGCCGAGCCCGCGTCCTTATACCAAAGCCGGAAGAAGTTATACGCGGCGGGGCGAAAAATGTCATCGGAGAATACTTCGAATCCGGAATCGAGCAAGCCAACCGGGAGCGCCCCGATGTCCTGACCGCGGGCGCATTGCGTTTCTGGCGGTTCCACGCCGCGGAACGCCAGACCATCGTGTACGCCATTTCCCAAGACCACGCGCGCAACCTGACGGCGGTATTCAATGAGGCTGGCATCCCCGCCGCTGTAATGCTGAGTAACACGCCGCACCAGGAACGGACCGAGGCCATCGAGTCCTTCAGCAAAGGGACCCTCCGCGTCCTGGTCAACGTCGCGGTCGCCACTGAAGGTTTTGACCTTCCCGACGCTTCCTGCGTGGTAATCACCCGGCCCACGATGAGCCTAGCGCTGTATCTGCAAATGGTGGGGCGCGGTTTGCGGCCCAAAGCCGACGGCGGCAGTTGTCTGGTCCTAGACCTTGCCGGCAACGCCGAAACTCACGGGATGCCGGAGGAAAACCGGGAGTGGACCTTATCGCCTCGCGGCAACGACCCTAGCGGCGACGCTCCAGTCATCCGGTGCGAGAAATGCGACGCCGTTTCGCCGGCGGGAAGCCATTTCTGCGGCTTTTGCCAGACGCCCTTCGGCAAGGATTGCCTGCGCTGCGGCAGGTGGCGCGGCTGGGAACGCTGGAAATACGAAAATCACTGCGGCGAGATGCACGAACTCGTATGCGACCTTTGTCACTTCGACGCCCACATTGAGGCGCAATTGCCTATTACCGATGAACTGCGGAGGTTGACTGATATGGAGCCGGACCTGGACGCTGCCTTGTGGAATCTGCTGGAAGAGGAACTGAGACGAGTTAGCAGCGCGACCGAAGGACAAAAGCGTGAGTTGCGCTCCCGGATTTCCGATAGAGAATCGGAGTTAGACAGCGAAAGCCTGCTCCAATCGTTCAAGGTTCATATCGCCGCATTACCGGAAGAAGGACGTCCCAAAAGTCAGTTGGAAGAATACCGTCTATTCCCCGATTGGGAAGCCGGTCTCCATCAAGAGCTTTCAGACTGGAAAGCCGAACTGGAGAAATTGGAAGCGATAGTTCCCGATCGACGTGTCATCTACAACAACGCCAAAGAGCGTGTCCTGCGGGCGCTGGATGACCAATCCATGCAAGCCGGGTTGCTTCCGCGAACAACGGGCCGCCGGGAAGCACCGACGCGAAGGACGATAGCGCAAAACCCTAGCCCTGCTCCAGTGAATTTGGCCGGATGGGTAAGTTTAACTGATGTAGTCGAATGGTTCCAAAAGAAGCCAGATAAGTCCCCGCCATCTAAGCCATTGAGAATTCGAGACGTGAAGGGAAACGAAATACCCGTATACAGTTGGGCTAGCCTCCTCAAAGAAACCGCTGACTGGTTGGTAAGAGAGGGTTATCTGACTTCGGACAAATGTCCTGTTGCCGTTGGAAATATGGACAGGCGATACTTAATCAACTCACACCCCATGCACCCAAATGGGCGAACATTCACTACCAAAAACGCAAGACTCTCCAATGGTTTCCACATTGAACTTCAGTGGGAACCGAAGTCTATTGCTCTGCGTTGCAGCCAATTGCTTGCCAAATTTGGCCAAGACCCGGAGCAGTTTCAGGTACTGCTGCAATAACCCGCGCGACGTTGAAACCAAATCGCTGCCACTTGGCAATTCGCGAAAGGGGGCCTTCATGGGCTGGTCGCAGCATCACAAGAATGGGTTGATTTACTATGCCCCGCAGCACTGTTTCCGGGGGTATACGCTGACGACCAACGTCGGGGGGAAGTGGGCTAACCTGCTGGATATGGAAGGGCGGGTGTGCCATCGCTGGGACTTTTCCGAGGGGATCGAGTACGCGAAGCTGCTGCCCTACGGGACGCTGCTGGTGAGAACCGGTCCTGCGGAGGACGCGGGCGGGGCAGAACGGATCGGGGGGTCGTCGGGGGCGCTGGTGGAGCTGGACTGGGATGGGAACGAGGTGTGGAGCTACCGGAATCCGATGGTGCATCACGACTACCAGCGGCTGCCCAACGGGAACACGCTGTCGCTGGAGTTTGAGTTAATCTCCGCCGAGCTAACCGCCCGGGTGCAGGGCGGGATGCGCGGCGAAGAGGAACCGGAGCGGATGTTCGGGGACGTGGTGAAGGAGGTGGCTCCCGACGGTTCCGTCCTGAACGAGTGGCGGTCGTGGGAACACCTGGACGTGGAGGAGGACGTAATCTGCCCGCTGGAGGAGCGGCGGGAGTGGACCCACGGGAACTCGGTGAACCTGACGCCGGACGGTCATATAATCATCAGCTTCCGGCTGACCAGCACGGTGGGGATTGTGGACCGGAGCGACGGGCGTTTCCGGTGGAAGTGGGGGCCAGGGGAGATCTACCACCAGCACCATCCGACCCAGCTGGAGAACGGGAACGTGCTGCTGTTCGACAATGGCGGGCACCGTCCCCGGTCGACGTATTCGCGGGTGCTGGAGGTGAATCCCAGTACCAACGCTATCGAGTGGGAGTACCGGGGAGACCCGCCGATTTCCTTCCACAGCCCCAACATCAGCAGCGCGGACCGGCTGCCCAACGGGAACACGCTGGTCTGCGAGGGAGCGCCGGGGCGGGCTTTCGAGGTGACTCCGGCGGGGCAGATTGTGTGGGAGTACGTCAATCCGTTCTACGCGCCCGGAGGACGGGTGGCCGGCGGGAACCCGGGAGACATGACCAACGCGATGTTCCGGGCGCACCGGTACGCGCCGGACTTTCCGGGGTTGAGCGGGAGGGACCTGGACCCGGGGAGGTACGGGAACCTGAACCGGCTGTACGGGGGATGAATTCGATCAAAACCCGGGAGTCAAAACCCAAGAGTGCAGCCGACTCAGGCGATTGCACGGGATTAGCCGGAAATGCGGCCAGCGGGTGCGGCGGGAAAGAGGCGGCCGGGCTAAGAGAAAAAGGCCATGAAGGCGATGATGATGCCAACGCCGGCAAAGACCATGGCTCCCAGCTTGATGGTCATGCGCTGTTCCAGGGACTTCATTTCAGCTTGGGTCCGCGCCTCGAGAGCCCTGATCTCGGATGCCATCTGCTGCTCGAAGGCGTTAAACCGAGTTTCGATACGCCCTTCGAAGGCATCCATCCGGGCGGTGGTATTCTGTTCAAAGGCGTCAAGCCGGGTTTCGATGCGCTCTTCGAAAGCGTCCATCCGGGCGGTGATGCGCTCTTCGAAGGCATCCATACGGACCGTGGTATGCTCTTCAAAGGCGTCAAGCCGGGTGGTGATGCGCTCCTCGAAGGCGTCCATCCGAACCGTGGACCGTTCCTCAAAGGAGCGGAGGTCGGAGGAGGTGGCAACGTTTTCGCCGACGGCGCTGCCCACCATTTCGACCACAGCCTCGGCTTGGGACTCTTCGAATCCGGCTTCTTCGAGGCTCTTAACGGCTCGGTGAGTGTCGAAAAACAGGGCTGCCAAAAAGGGTCCTTTGTGCTGGACGGGTTCCTATGAAACTGCGGACGCCCCGTCGGCGAGCAGATTGCTGCAACAAGGCAATTGTAGCGGGCAGCCGACTGGTCAACAAGGGGCATCGAGCGGCTCCGTCAATTGACACGAATTGGCGCAGTGGGTAGGATTGCGCCAAACGCCGGGGGCGGGATGACGGTGAGACAGACCCGATTCCACGGCGGCCGCAAAACCGTTTTCCAGGCCTTCAACGACACCATTTACCACCCAGACACATGAGGGAGGGACCTATGTTTGTACGACGCGACCTTACGGATTCAGTTCCCACTCCGGAAGGGAACATGCACTTCGTGAAGCAGGGGAGCGGCTATCCCCTGGTGATGCTGCATCCCCTGGGGACATCGACCTGGGCGTGGCACACGGTCATCGACGCGCTGAGCCAGCATTTCACTTGCTATGCCTTCGACATGCTGGGGCACGGCGAGTCGGACAAGCCGAACCGCCACTTCAACATTCCCGACTACGCGCGGGCGCTGGACCATGCCTGCCAGCTGATGAACATTCACCGGGGGCACTACGTGGGGAACTCGGTGGGAGCCTGTCTGGCCACGGAGATGGCGGCGAGCTACCCGGAGCGGCTGGACAAGCTGGCCCTGGTCGGGTGTCCGGTTTGGGACCCGCGGACGGCGGCGGCGAGGCTGGCGGAAGGCGCCGCCAACTTCGACGAGAACGGCCTTTCCAAGCCCCGCACTCTGGAGCAGATGAAGGAGCAGACCACCTTCGCCGAGCCCAGGCAGGAGTGGGTGGACGCCACCAACGAGACCCGCGCCCAGGCCGGCGTGTGGGTGAAGAACCTGATGGAGTCGCTGGCTTCCTACGACATCATGTCCCGGCTGCCGATGGTCAAGGCCAGCTCAACGCTGGTGATGTACGGCGAGCACGACCGGCTGCGGGACGGGGAGGAACTACTGCACAACAACATCGTCAACGCCAGCAAGACTGTCCTGCCCGGTCTGGGGCACATCCCCCAGATCGAGGACCCGGAGATGTTCGTCGACTCGCTGCTGTCTTTCCTTCAAACCTAGTCTGGGGAGGGGCATCCAACGGCATTGACGCAAACCGATATTGATTGCAACTGGGGAGTGAGCAAATGGCTGGCAATTCATTCACATCATGGGTCCACGGCTCCACCATGCAGGTGGAGTACCCCGGCCGCCTGACCAACGTGCGGCACACCGGTCCCTTTGTCCGCATTGAAGGGGCGGAAGGGCAGAACACCTGGGTACATTTTCCGGTCCCGACGCCGACGGTGACCAACGGGACGAAGGTGAAGGCGGAGGCGGCGCTGGTGAGTTTCCGCACCCAGCAGTTCGCGGCGGTGAAGGAAGTCATCGTCTACGACGGCGAGAAGCGCATCGCCGAACACATGGACGTCGACCTGAAGGGAAATCACCTGGACGGTCGGTTTGAGATTCCCGGAACTCCCGAGGTGGAGAAGGGGCTGAACATCGTGGTCGGCGTTACCTTCGACTACGGATCCCCGACCATCCGCTCCATGCAGATTGAGATCGTGGGAGCGGGGATCGAGTTCCAGGGATAGCCCTTTAGAGGTACCCACAGAGGCATCCCCGGCATTCCATCACCGCTCGGGCGGGAAAACCGGGAGGCAGAGTTATGAAGTTCGGCCTGATGTACGAAATCCAGGTGCCGGAGCCCCACCATCCCGGTATTGAGCAGGAACGGTACAAGCAGGTGCTGGCGCAGGTGGACCTGGCCGACGAGATGGGGTTCGACTACTTCTGGACGGTGGAGCACCACTTCCTGAGGGAGTTTTCCCACTGCTCGGCGCCGGAGGTGCTGTACGGGGCGATATCGCAGCGGACGAAGCGCATCCGCATCGGCCACGCGGTGGCGCTGTTGCCGGGGCAGTACAACCATCCGGTGCGGGTGGCGGAACGGGCGGCGGTGCTGGACATCCTCAGCGACGGGCGGATGGACCTGGGGACGGGGCGGTCGACCACGCTCATCGAGATGGACGGGTTCGAGGTGAACCCGGAGGACACCCGGGCCCAGTGGGAAGAGGCCGTCCGCATGATCCCCCGGATGTGGACGGAGGAAACTTTCTCCCACGAGGGGCAGTTCTACACCATCCCGCCGCGGTCGGTGATTCCCAAGCCGGTGCAGAAGCCGCACCCGCCGATGTGGGTGGCGTGCAGCCAGCCGGACAGCTTCCGCTCCGCCGGTGAGATGGGGCTGGGGGTGCTTTGCTTCAACCTGGGCGGCTATGGGCAGATGGAGGAGCGGGTGGCGGCGTACCGGGAGGCGGTGAAGCACGCGAATCCGGTGGGCCAGTTCGTCAACGACCAGGTGGCGGCGCTGTGCATGGTCCACGTCGCAGAAGACGATGAGGAGGCGCGGCGGGTGGCGGCCCCGGAAGGGGAGTGGTTCGTCAACAAGGCCGAAGAGCTATACCAGCCGTGGCAGGGAAGGCAGGTGCCCAGCTCCTACCAGTTCGCGGTGTCAGCGGTGCAGGAGGAGCGGGTCAACAAGACGGCGGAGGACCACATTGCATCCGGGGCTTTCGCGATGGGGAGTCCCGATACCGTCATCGAGGTGCTGAAGAAGTATGAGGAGGCTGGGGTGGACCAGATCCTGTGCTTCATGCAGATGGGCAACCTGGCCCACTCGCGGATCATGGACTCGATAAAGCTGTTCGCGCGGCATGTGATCCCGTACTTCAAGTAGGGGGCTTCTCTCGAGAGGAGGACCGCCGGGGTAACCGGGTACTTTGGGGGATTCATCCCCCAAACCCCCTGAATTTAAGGATTGGGGATTCACCTTGAACGGATTGTCCGACGACTCCCCAGGATGAAATTGCCCTGAAGGCATACAGGAGTTTCTGGCCCCATCCTTTCGCACTGAAAGGATGGGGCTAGTCTTTTCCGGGGAGGGATAGCACCCTGCGCACCTATACCGTCGCGGGCTGGGGTTCCAGGGAAGCGAGCCAGTTTAGGACAGCCTCAGCGGCTTCGGCGGGGCGGTTGGTGAGGGCGTGGTTGCCGCCGGGGACGGTGATGTACTCGGCGCGGGGGCAGTTGACGGCGGCGGTGACCATGTCGCGGGGACAGTCGCGCAGGCGGACGTGGGTCTCCAATTCTCCGGCGACGACGAGCATGGGGATGCGGATGCGGGGAGCGAGGGTGACCAGGTTGTAACGTTCGGCGGGGCCGTGCTTGTCCAAGTAGGAGGCGGCGCTGAACATCTGGGGGATGGGAAAGTTGACCCGGAAGAGGTCGAGAGCGCGGTCCTCGGCTTCCATTTCGTCGGCGCGGCGGATGTTTTCCTGGAACTCGCCGGCGGCTTCGGACTCCATGTAGTAGGAGTAGGAAAGGCGCACCGGGGAGACGGGGATGACGGTGGCAACGCGGGGGTCGTCCTCGGTGGCGGCGTAGTACCCGACCTTGACGGCTCCCATGCTGTGTCCCACGAGAGCGATACGCCGGCAGCCCTTTTCCCAGAGGTAGTCGACCCCGGCGCGGAGGTCGAGGCGGCTGTTGTCGAGGATTTCGAGGGCGTTGCCGTAGTAACCACCGTCGGAAGTGTCGACCCAGACGGTGTCGTGGCCCTTGGTGTTCAGGGCAAGGCAGGGGTACCCCCGGCGGCGCAGGTCTTCGGCCATGACGCGGGTGGACTGGCGGTAGAAGTTGCCGCCGCTGCCGTGAATCAGGAGGACGCCGTCCACGGGGCCTGGAGGAGTGGCGGAGGAATCCGGCTCGCAGAAGATGCCGTCCAGGGTTACGCCGTCTTCCGTGGTCACGCTAATCAGGTCTACCAGCATGGAAGTCACCTCGTGCAGGAGGGTTGGAGCGGTTGAGCGAGAGGGTCAGCCCCGTCCGATGAAGGGCATCTTGGTGGCCATGACGGTCATGAACTGGACGTTGGCATCGAGGGGAAGGCCGGCCATGTAGACCACGGCGCGGGAGACATTGTCCACGTCCATGGTGGGCTCGACGGCGATTTCGCCGTAGGGCTGGGGAACGCCGGTCTTGAAGACGGCGGCCATGTCGGTGTCGGCGTTGCCGATGTCTATCTGGCCGCAGGCGATGTCGTACTTGCGTCCGTCGAGGGAGGTGGAGCGGGTAAGGCCGGTCATGGCGTGCTTGGTGGCGGTGTAGGGAGCGGAGTTGGGGCGGGGCACGTAGGCGGAAACAGAGCCGTTGTTGATGATGCGGCCGCCCCGGGGTTCCTGGTCCTTCATCACCCGGAAAGCTTCCTGGGTGCAGAGGAAAGCGCCGGTGATGTTGACGTCGACAACGGCCTGCCACTGCTGGTAGGTCAGGTCTTCCAGCGGGATGGGCGGCGCACTGATGCCGGCGTTGTTGAAGAGCAGGTCCACCCGGCCGAACTTTTCCACGGTGGCGGCGAAGAGGGCAGCAACGGATTCGGGCTTGCCCACATCCGTTGAGACGGCCAGCATCCGGGATGCGGCGTCACCAGCCTGGGCGATGGTTTCCTCCAATAGCTGGGCGCGGCGTCCGGCCAGGGTCACGGAGTAGCCCTCGGCGGCGAGGGCCAGAGAAGCGGCGGCGCCGATGCCGGTGCCGGCCCCGGTAACGATTGCGACTTTTGATTGTTCAGCCATGTTCTGCCCTTAGATAGTAGGAATTAGCCTGGAACGAGGGGTGCATCCGCGGGTGTTGGATCGCCGCGTCTCCGCGACAGAGGGTTGGGACCGGGTTACCAATAGACAACGAAGAATAACAGGATGGCAAGAGTAGCTACAATCGCTACTCCCGAAAACACCAGGATATCGCCCGTGGTCAACGTTCTGCGGCCCCTCCCGCTTTGTGCCTGATTGTTGATTGAGTCTTGTTCAGCTTGCCGGGACCTTTCGTGCATGAGGTGTTCGTCCGGATTATTGGGTGTTGGAGGAATAAACATTCGTCATCTCCGTCCCGCGTGAATTGTCGGGGCAAGGCTTCCTATGGACTGTTGTTACATGTAGGTGTAGCGGATGACCTCGGCCTGGAACTGTCCCATCTTGCGGCGGGGCCGTCCTGACGGGGACGGGACTGGGGCGGAGGAGTCCTGGATCGCCTTTCCTGAGCCTGTCCGGTTTTTCCTGAACCAGCGGGACAGGGAAATACCGGCCGCCACCATGACGGCTGCCGCCGCGGCTCCGAAAAGGACTTCCACTCCGCCTACTCCTCGCCGGTAAGGTGGGGGAACATGGCCAGGGGAGTGGCGGCCAGCAAACCGGCGTCGACGGGCAGGGTAACGCCGGAGACCCAGCGGGCCTCGTCGGAGGCGAGGAACAGGGCGGCGTAGGCAACATCCCAGGCGGTGCCTTCAATCCCCAGGGGGCCGGCCCGGCGGCGAAGATTGAGCTGCTCCTCCGACGCGTGGCGGGCGACCATCGGGGAGCGGACGTGCCCGGGGGCGATGCAGTTAACCCGGACGTTGTCCCTTCCGTAGTGGACGGCCATGGAGTTGCTGAGGCCGATGATGCCGCCCTTGGAAGCGGCGTAGGGGTGGCTGGCGCCGAAGCTGCCGGCGCGGAGGCCGACGATGGAGGAGAGGTTGACGATGGACCCGCCGCCGGCTTCGACCATCCGGGGGATGGCGTGCCTGCTGGTGAGCATGACGCTCTTGAGGTTGACGTCAATGACGGTGTCCCAGAAGTCCTCGTCGACGTCCGTCACGCGGCCGGGGCCGCTGATGCCGACGTTGTTGATGAGGACGTTAATCTGACCGTATTGGGAGACGGCGGCCTCGGCCATTTCGCGGCAGTCGTCGTTGCTGGTGACATCGCCGAGAAAGACCGACGCCTCGCCGCCCTCCTCGCGGATGGTGGCGAGGGTGATATCGGCGTTGGCCTGGTCCCGGTCCACCAGCAGGACACTGGCGCCCTGGCGAGCGAAGAGGATGGAGGTGGCCTGTCCGATGCCAACGAAGTCGCCGCTGCCGGTTGCGCCGGCTCCGGTGACGATGGCTACCTTGCCGCTCAACCTTCCGGGTTGGTTCTGCATTTCGTCATTCCTTCAGTTGAGAATCGGTTGAAAATTCGCCGGGGCGGGCGCCGGGTGGACTGGTTGGGGCAGTACCGGGGAGACGAGACGGCGGGCCAATCCGTCACTCGACGCGCTGGAAGTAGATGCGCCGGACGACTTCCTCCAACTGGTTGTTGATGAAGTCCTCGTCGGGTTCGACTTCCATGGACCAGTTGAGGTAGGGATTGGAGGGGTGGGAAAAGATGAGGACGAAGGTGTCGTAGGCATCGCCGCCGTCATTGGGGGTGATCGAAGTTTCCTCCACGTCCACCTCGAGCTCGGCGTCCAAGTCAGGGATGAACTGCTCGACCCGCGCCTTGGCCTGGTGATACCAGCGATAGGTGCTCATGCTGTGCCGTCCTCGCAGGTCGGGATGGATATACCGTCGGAACGGGGAAGTTGCTGGTGGAGCATACCATAAAGTCACCGGCACAAGCGGACTGAAGGTTGACGGAAACCTGACACCCAAAACGGCGCGGCCATTTGGGGCTATAATGCCGGTTGTCAACCTGTCCGGCGCGGAAACCGCAAAGGTGGGGTCCGACTCGGCGGCCATGGCAACCCGCGGTAACCGGGAGGCACAGCAAACGTCTACACCTGAACCTCGCAGCACGGGACCCACTTCCACCGGAAGTCAGCCTGCCACGCCGCCGCGCCGGGCGAGACCCCGGCGAAGGGCCCGATTCCAGACCTTCACATCCCTGCGCCACCGGGACTTTCTCCTGCTGTGGTTGAGCAACCTCTGCAACGCCTCGGCGGTGTGGTTCCAGATGATCACCATTCCCTGGGTGGTGTGGGAGATTTCGGAGTCGCCCTTCATGGTGGGAATCGCGTCGGGGATGCGCTCGATACCGTTCCTGGTGGTGGGACCGTGGGCGGGGGTCATCGCCGACCGGATTGACCGCCGGAAGATGGTGCTGGTCTTCCAGAGCGCCATCGCGGTGGTGGTGCTGGCCTTCGCCGTAGCGGTCCATGCCGGGCACGTGGTGGGCGGGCTGGGGGTGTTTTACGCCCTGGTCTTCTCGGCCATCACCGGGATACTGCACTCGTTCATCCAACCGGTGCGGCAGGCGATGGTGGCCAACACGGTGCCGCGGGAGGACCTGTGGAACGCCATTGCCCTGAACTCCATCTCGGGGAACGTGGCGCGGGTGGTCAGTCCCGGGCTGGGCGGGGTGCTGATTGCCTGGCTGGGCCCGGCGGTCAACTTCTATATCGAGGGAGTGTTCTACATCTTCATGGTGCTGGCGGTAGTGCCGATAGCGCTGCCCTACCGGGAGGAGGCGACGGCCAGCCATTCCTCGATGTGGGCCAACCTAAAGCAGGGGTTCGGGTATGTAGTAACGGAGCAGAGGGTGTTGCGGCTGCTGCTGGTGGCCTGCATCTCGGACATCCTGATCGCCCCCATCATCCACATCATGCCGGTGATTTCGGCCCTGGTGCTGGGCCGGGGCTCGGAGGTATACGGATTCCTGGTGCTGGCGACGGGGATCGGGGGGATTATCGCAACGATGGCCTTCGCATCGCTGGGAGGGTCGTTCCGGAAGGGTTCCTACGGACTGCTGGCGCTGGTGTTCCTGGCGGGAAGCGCGATATTGCTGGGAGCGTCGACGTGGCTGTGGGTGTCGCTGGCGGCGATGTTCGGGTTCGGGTTCTTCCGGCTGGTGTTCAAGATTAACAACAACACCCTGCTGCAGAGCACGGTGCCGGACGCGCTGCGGGGCCGGGTCATGTCCATCTATCACCTGGACCACGGCATTACGCCGCTGGCGAGCATGACGCTGGGGCTGCTGGCCGAGTTCTGGCCGGCCAACCTGGTGGTGCTGGGAGTGGGGATCCTGGCCCTGGTGCTGACCATCTACGCCTTCATAGCCTTCTCGGACGTGCGGCGCATGACGTAGGTGGGAGAAATACAGGCGCAGGACGATGTGGAGTGGGAACAATTATCACAACAATAGAAGTGGGAGACCCGCAAGGCCGGAATTTCCAGAGAGTAGAGGTGGAAGTGGACACAGGGTCCACCTACACGGCCCTGCCCCGGGGAATCCTGCAGGCCCTGGGAGTGCCGGTCGGTAGAACAGAACAGGCCAGGCTGGCCGACGGCAGCCTGGAGGCGGTGGATATAGGACAGACCGCCATCAGGCTGGAAGACATGCAGTTCATCACCACAGTGATATTCGCCGAGGAGGGAGAACCCAGCCTGCTGGGCGCAATCACCCTGGAAGACGCTCTGCTTGCCGTGGACCCGGTGAACAATGAGCTGATACCGGTAGTAGCCAAGCGGTACTAGCCGCGCCGCATTCCGAAACAGCCCGAAACAGCCAACGCCGCCCAGGACATCCAGCCACACGACGGAGACCCAAGACGAGAGTTTTGCAATTTCCCCTGACCCGGAGAGCAGTGGCGCAGGCCGGGAGACGGTGCTAAACTGGCGTCAACCGGAGCGGGCGCTCCATCTGCCGCGAATCCGGCGGAAAATACCCAATACCCAGCCGGTTTGAAACCACCGGCGCAGAGGAGGAAGCGATGGTCGATTTCAGAACAGCCACGGCATTGGAAGAATTCGGATTGTCGGTCGGCACACCCGCGATCAAATCGGTCGGCTCACTAGCCTTCGGGCCGGAAGGCATCCTGTTCGTGGGCGACAACGCCGGCGCGGCGATCTACGCCATTGATCCCGGCGACTCCGGGGAGTCCGGCGGAGCCGCTCCGGTGAACCTGGAAAACCTGGACGCCTCGCTGGCGGCCTACCTGGGCTGCGCCAGGGAAGACGTGCAGATCAAGGACATGGCGGTCCACCCCACGTCCAACTGCGTTTATCTCTCGGTGATGCGGGGCAGCGGCGATGACGCGGTGCCGGTGATCGCCCGGGTGGACACCAACGGAGAGATTTCCGACGTGGCCTGGGAGGGCATTCCCTACTCGGGGACGGTGATTGAGGACGCGGCGGACCCGGACGACCCGCGGCTGGTCTCCCGGGAGAAGCTGCGGACGGTGACCATCACCGACATGTCCTACGTGGACGGGCTGCTGATGGTGGCGGGGACCTCCAACGAGGAGTTCTCGTCCACGCTGCGGCGGATTCCCTTCCCCTTCAACGGAGGCAACAAGTCCAACTCGCTGGAAATCTTCCACGTATCCCACGGACAGTACGAAACGGCGGCCCCCATCCGGGCCTTCGTGCCCTACCAGGGGAACCGGAGCATCCTGGCAAGCTACACCTGCACTCCGGTGGTGCAGTTCTCGCTGGGAGACTTCGAGGCGAACAAGCACGTCCATGGGAAGACGGTGGCGGAGCTGGGAGCGCACAACAAGCCGCTGGACCTGATTTCCTACGAGCACGACGGGGGGGAGTACCTGCTGGTGTGCAACGACCGGCACCCGCTCATCAAGGTTGCCTGCGCCGACATTGACGGGCAGGGCGGGTTGACGGAGCCGAACCGGGACATGGACAGCAGCCCGGCCAACCCGGTGACTCCTCCCAACGGCGTGCCCCGGCAGTTGCTGCCCCACCCGGGCGTCAAGAAGATGGCTCGCCTGAACGGCAGCGGCGTGCTGATGCTGCAGCAGGACGAGGACGGGAAGTCCCACCTGCACACCTACGCGGTAGCGGAGTTGTGACCCAGAGCAGACGTTTGACTCTGGAGTGGTGCGACCGCAACGGCCGCACCACTCTGATGATAACCGGCTGGACCGGCGCAGAGCTGGAAGCGCTGCGGGGGCCGGACGGGGGCGAAATGAGCCTCCGTCTGGCCCTTTTTCCTTCCGAGGCGCTGGGGAGAGGAGACGGCATCCCGGGAGTGCCGGCGGCGGCGGGGCGGTTCGAGGTGGAGGGGGAAGCGGTGTGGTTCGTGCCGCGTTTTCCCTTCGTGGACGGGATGGAGTACTCGCTGGCCCTGTTCCGGGATGCCCCGGAGCAGCCGGAGACCTGGCGGGTGCGGCGACCGGAGAGAGAGACGGTCCCGACGGCGCGGGTAATGGCGGTCTATCCCGACGTGGACGAGGTGCCGCTGAACCTGCTGAAGATTTACGTCCACTTTTCCGAGCCGATGAGCGAGGGATGGGGCGACCGGGCGATCCGGGTATGCCGGGCAGAGGACGGGGAGCCGCTGGAAGGGGTTTTCCTGCCGATGGAGCCGGAGCTGTGGGACCGGGAGCGGCGACGGTTGACGCTGCTGCTGGACCCGGGGCGCATCAAGCGGGGGCTGGCCCCCAACTTGGAGGCGGGCTATCCGCTGACGGAGGGAGTGCCCTTCCGGTTGACCATTGCCCCCGCTTTCAGGGATGCGCAGGGGAAGCCTCTGGGGGAAGGGGCGGAGCGGGTCTACGGGGTGGGACCGGCTATCCGGCAGCGGGTCAATCCGACGGGGTGGAAGGTGGGAGCGCCGCCAGCGGGGTCCGGGACCCCGCTTCTGGTGGGGTTTGAGCGTCCGTTGGACCAGGCCCTCCTGCAGCACAGCCTGTGGGTCAAGGGGCCGGAGGGGGAGGCGTTGGCGGGAGAGCCGGTTGTCGGCCCGGGAGAAGGAAGCTGGGTGTTCCGTCCGGCGATGCCGTGGCAGACGGGGACGCACCACCTGATAGTGGAGCCGGTGCTGGAGGACCTGGCGGGGAACTCGCCGGTGCGAGTCTTTGACCGGGACATTACCGAAGAGGACGACCTGCCGGAGGTAGCTGGGCGGGTGGGCGTTCCCTTCCAGTGCCGGTAAGCAGGCAATTTTCCCGGACGTTACAAGTCCTCGATGCGGGCCTCCGGGAGTTGCAGCTGAGTCATTACCGGACCCACATCCGCAGCTGACTCCACGTTCTTGAGCACCGCCGCCAACTCGGCGGCTTTTTGTTCTCCGGCGCGGAGGCCGACGAGGTAGGAGAACTTGGCGTCGAGGTCGTCCTCGGTCATGGGGCGGTAGTCGGTTTCCTTCGATACTTTGCGCCCGTCGCGGGTGGTAATTGTCACCAGCGTGTGCCAGCGGAGGCGGGGGTCCACCCAGTCCTCGCGGGGCTCGACGCGGATGCGCCGGCGCATGGCGCGGACTTCCGGCCCGGCGCCGTGCTGTTCCTGATGGGCCTCCTTGAATCCCATCCCCGGGTAGATGATGGCAATGGCCAAGGCGTCGCCGCAGTCGGCGGGGTGCCGCTGGCCGGTGAAATAGCTGTTGATGTCGAAGGGTCGCATTCCAATGAGCACGTCCTCGATGTCGGCGGCGGTGAGGCCGTGCTCCTCCATCAGCTCGCGGATGGCCTGGCGGGGGGCCTGGAGGCCCGCGCCGGTGCTGTTCCGCTTGAACATTAGGCCGAGGAAGTAATAATCATCACCGAGGCGGTCAACGAACTCAGGGCCGGGGTCCTCGATGCCAAGGTAGCTGTGGAAGAACCCGTTGGCGCCGTCGAAGATGTCGCGGGGCGTGTCGTATCCGGCCTTGGCCATGAGGGCGGCGGTGACCCCGTTCTGGGCGCCGATGCCGCCGCGGGTGAAGGACTTGGTCATGTGGCCGGTCTCCCGGTGCCAGGCGGTGATTCCGCCGGACAGGTGGGCCGCCAGGGTGAGGCAGGAGTCCATCTCATCTCTGGACAATCCGAGGACGACACCGGCGGAAACGGCGGCGCCCATGGTGTTGCCCTCGTCGAAGGGGCTAACGCTGCGGCCGGTCTCCCGCTGGACGCGGGCGGCGACGGAGTGGACCCGCTTGGAGACCTCGTATCCGAGGACGACGGCGCGAAGGGCCTGCTGACCGGAAGCGCCGGCGAGTTGGCCGGCGGTCATGGCGGCGCCAACGCATCCGGCGAAAACGTGGCTGCCCCGGGTGCTGAAGTCGTCGATGGGGTCCACCTCGTCGGCGTGGCCGAGGGTGCCGTTGACCAAGGCGGCGCTGTGGACCGACGCGCGCCGGGGGAAGCCGATTACGGTGCAATCCTCACCGCTGCCGGAGACGGCGACGAACCGGTTGAGGCGGTGGGCCACCGGAAGCATGGAGCAGGCCAGGATGCTGCCAAGACCGTCGTAAAGGGCGAGGCGGGCTTTATCCCGCACCGCCGCCGGGAGGTCGGAGTACCCGGTGGAGCTTATCCAGTCTACGAGGACGCCGGTGCGGGTCTGGGTGGCCATATCTTCCTCTCCGTGCTGACTTGGGGATGGCTGAGAAAGCCATCCCCTTCAGGGCAGCGGGCCAGGGTAGGTTACGGGGTGATGAGGACCCACATGGGTCGGGCGCCCACGTCGTAGACCTGCCCGGGGGTGAGCTCGCCGGTTTCGCCGTTGAGCTGGTAGGAGGCGAGGCGTCCCGACTCGGAGCCGGCGGCGTAGACGAACTTTCCCTGGGGGTCGAGGCTGAAGGCGCTGGGGACCTGTTCCGTCGAGGCGCGGCCCGCCGGGGTGAGGCGGCCGGCGGCGTCAACGGTGAAGCTGGCGATGGAGTTGTGGCCCCGGTTGGGGACGAGGAGCAGCTTTCCGTCGGCGGTTATCTGGATCATGGAGCAGGTGTTGCGGACGCTGGTCCCTTCCGGGAGGCTGCTGACGGTCTGGATGGCGGAGAGGGCGCCCGAGTCCGGGTCCATGGCGTAGCTGGTGACGCTGCTGCCCTGCTCGTCGGAGAAGTAGGCGATGTCCAGGGTGGGATGGAAGCAGTAGTGGCGGGGGCCGAGGAACTCGGTCAGCTCTAGGATGGCCGGTTCGTTGGGGGTGAGGCTGCCGGTATCCTGGTCGAACTTGAACTGGTAGATGACGTTGGGGCCGAGGGCGTCGCCGGGAGGGTTCATGACGTTGTCGGCGATGCGGGCGATGTGGGGGACGAAGGCGAAGCGGTTGGAGCGGTCGACAAGGATGGAGTGGGCGCCGTTGTTGGTGGTTATCCACTCGATGGGCGGTTCGACGGCGGCGCCGTCATCGCCGATGGCGTGGACGCCGACCCGGGCGCCCTGGTAGTGGGAGGACAGGAGGAAGCGGCCGCGCCGGTCGGTGGACAGGTAGGTGGGAGATTCCTGGAGGGGGATGGTGGACAGCAGGGACAGGGAGCCATCCGAGGAGTCGACGCTGAAGGTGGACAACTGGTTGCTGTTGCGGTGCCCGACGTAGAGGCGGTTGCGGTCGGGGTTGAGCGCCAGAGCCGAGGGGCCGCCGGATACGGGGACTTCCCCCTTGGGCTGCAGCGCGCCGGTATCCTGGTCCATGTCCATTATGAGAATCTTGTCGTCGTCCTGGAGGGCTACGTACATGTTGTAGGCCACGGGGACACCTCCGTTCTAAGGGTCGCCACCTTTCGCCGCCAATCAAGGCAACTTGTCTAAGGCGCCGGGTGGCTCCGTTCTAAGCGTCGCCGCTTTCGGGCGCACAAGCTAGGTAACTTGTCTAAGGCGCCCTGGGCGGCTCCGCATGTCGGTTGATGGCCGCATTATACGCTGAAAGGGGAAACGGGGGAGCCACGGGTATACTCGGATAGACCAATTGAGAGAGGGGCGGCCATGAAGATTTATTTTGCGGGTTCGATTCGGGCGGGGCGGGAGGACCAGGAAGTCTACCAGCAACTGATCCGGGGCTTGCTGGAGCTGGGGCCGGTGCTGACGGAGCACGTGGGGAGCCCGGAGCTGACGGATGCGGGGGACGACGGCCCGTCGGACGCCGAGATCTACCGGCGGGACATGGGCTGGCTGGATGAGGCGGACGCGGTGGTGGCGGAGGTGACCGTTCCGTCCCTGGGGGTGGGCTACGAGATCGGGCGGGCGGAGATGCTGGGAAAGCCGGTCATCTGCCTGTTCCGGCCGGGCCAGGGGAGGCGACTGTCGGCGATGATTTCGGGCCATCCGGCGATGGCGGTGGAGTCCTACGAGACGGTGGAGGAAGCGGTGGGGTTGGCGGCGCGGTTCGTCCGGGATAGGCTGGGGACGGTTTGAGCGCGGGGATACGTTGGAGGATTCATCCCCCAAGCCCCCTTTGTTCGGGGCCGGGCGGCGGCTACCATTGGACAAACATGGGCATGACTACGTGGACGTAGTCGTCGCCCTCGGGGGGTTTGAAGACGCCGGGGCTGGAGGGAGTGGAGGTTTCCAAGGCGACCTGTCCCCGCTCGAAGACCTGGAGGACGTCCTGGAGGTATCGGCTGTTGAAGGCGATCTTGGACTCCGACCCTTCCAGTAGCACGGCGTCGACCTCGTCCTGGTTGTCGCCGACGGACTCGGACTTGGCCGAGACGATGGCGCGGCCGGAGCCTCCGTCATCGGCGTTGGGTTCCATCTGGAGGCGGATGATGTTGCTGCCGTCGCGGGCGAAGATGGCGGCGCTGCGGGTGGCGCGGAGGAGGTTGGGCAGGTCGAAGACCGCCCGGGTGGAGAAGGACTGGGGGATTAGCTGCTCGTAGTTGGGGAAGGCCCCCTGGAGAAGCTGGGAGACCAGCTCGACGCCCTGGGTGCGGAAGAGGACCTGTCCCCGGGCGGGAGTCATCATCACCTCGACCGGGTCGTCGCCTTCGCCGAGGATGCGGGACAGCTCGTTGAGGGTGCGGGCGGGAACGATGACCTCGACGGGAGACTCGACGGGTTCGGCCAGAGCGCCATGCTGGACGGCGAGGCGGAACCCGTCTGCGGCGGCGAGGGTGAAGTGGTCTTCCTCCAGCTTGACCTCGACGCCGGTGAGGATGGGCCGGGACTCCTCGGTGGCGGCGGCGAAGGTGACCCGGGAGATGGCGCTGCGGAGGGTCTGGGGATGAATCTTGGCGGCCACGCCGTCGTCAACGGTGGGGATGGGGGGGAACTCGCTGGCATCGGTGCCGTTGATGTGGGAGTCGTTGCGCCCGCAGGTGACCTGAAGCAGTCCGCTACCGGCGGGCAGTTCGAGGTCGATGCGCTCGCTGGGAAGGGAGCCGACGAACTCGCCCAGGAGACGAGCGGGAACGGCGATGGAGCCTTCCTCCTCGATGCTGGCGCCGATCCAGGTGGTGATGGCGATTTCCAGGTTGGTCGCCGAGAGCTTGAGCATGGACTGTTCGGTGCTGAGCAGGACGTTCTGGGTGACGGGCAAGGCGGACCGGGTGGCGACAGCCCTTCCGACCAGGGCCAGGCCCCTACTCAGGTTTTCTTGCAGGCAGGAAAGCTTCATCGGAGACCGCCAAGTATCATTCTAAAAGTTGCCCCCTCCGTCGCCAATTCGGGTTACTTGTCCAAGGCTCCCCTGCCTTCGCAGGGGCAGGCGCTTGGGGGCTTCGTAAGCCGGGGTATTATAGGTTTCCCGTCACCTGGATACAACTTTCCAATGGGAATCTCTCCGGGCGGGAGAGAAAAATTTCTGGCGCATTCTGCTACATTCTGCTGCATTTACGAGGGGTAGACGGGGCAACACCGTAGGAGAGGGTTGTCCGGAGGGCGTTGGTTGATAGTCGCGGCTTTCGGGGCCAATGGAGGCAACTTGTCCAAGGCCCCTGGGCCGCTTGATGTATCCATAGTAGAGAGGCGGCGGCGGGGTTGGCAAGGGGGGAAATGTCAGCAGTCGGCGCGTCGGCGAGGGACGGGGAGAAATGAACGGGTCTTTGGGGTTTGCATCGCGGCGTTCTCTCCACCTGCATGGCGATGATTTTGCACCTGCATCATGGTGGTTTTCCATCTGCATGGTGGTGTCCTGAGGGGCAGGTGACGGGAGACGCTGGGGGATGAATCCCCCAGACCCCCGGGATGGTATGGGTCGGGGTGGCAGGAAAGGCGATGGCGGGGGTTTGCTATAATGGGCCGGCTTTGACGGGGGCGGGCGGACTGGGCCGAGGCACTAATCGGAGCGAGCGGGAAGGACGATGACGGAGCTTCTTTTTCACGGGGACAGCTATCTGAAGGAGTTCGAGGCCACGGTGGTGGAAACCACGGAGGACGGGGTGGTGCTGGACTCGACGGCGTTCTACATCGGGGGTGGGGGGCAGCCCTTCGATACGGGGGTGCTGGTTTCCGGCGGGCAGGAGTATCCGGTGACGCGGGTGGGACGTTCCGACGGGAAGATTGTCCACCGCATTGACGGGCCGCTGCCGGAAGCAGGGGCGGCGGTCACGGGGAAGATTGACTGGGAGCGGCGGTACCTGCTGATGCGGACGCACACGGCGCTGCACATCCTGTGCGGCGTGGTCTGGCGGGACTACGGGGCGAAGGTGACGGGCGGGGATATGCAGCCGGGGACGGCGCGGATGGACTTCGAGCTGGAGAACATGAGCGCGGAGTTCGCCCACGAGATGGAGGAGAAGGCCAACGCGGAAATAGCAGCGGGACGGCCAGTGCACGTGGGCAACCTGGTGCGGGCGGAGGCGGACCAGCATCCCGACCTGATACGGACGAAGGTGAACCTGCTGCCTCCGTCGATTGCCGAGGTGCGGACGATTGATATTTCGGGGCTGGACCTGCAGGCGGACGGCGGGACGCACGTGGCCAACACCTCGGAGGTGGGCCGCATCCGGGTGGTGGGCCACGAGAGCAAGGGGCGGATCAACAAGCGGCTGCGGATTGCGCTGGAGGAGTAGGAAGATTACGTTGGGGGGATTCATCCCCCAAACCCCCTGTTCCGGGGGTGTTTGCGAGGGGTTGGATACTGATTGATGATGCGGGTACGGATTGTTCAGGGGGACATTACGGGTGTGGACGTGGACGCCATCGTCAACGCGGCCAATGAGTCGCTGCTGGGCGGCGGGGGCGTGGACGGTGCGATCCACCGCGCGGCGGGCCCCGAACTGCTGGAGGAGTGCCGGAAGCTGGGAGGATGCCCCACCGGAGAGGCGCGGATTACGCGGGGATACAACCTTCCGGCACGGTGGGTTATCCACACGGTGGGGCCGGTGTGGCAGGGCGGCGGCCACGGCGAGGATGAATTGCTGGGGCAGTGCTACCGCAATTCGCTGGGACTGGCGTCGGAAAAGGGGATAGGAAGCATTGCGTTTCCGGCGATAAGCACCGGGGTGTACGGGTTTCCCAAGGAACGGGCGACGCGGATTGCCGTGGCGGAGACGTTGGCGTTCCTGGAGAGCAATCCACTGCCGCGAGAGGTAGTTTTCGTGTGCTTTTCCGCCGGGGACTTTAGGGTGTACCAGACCGCTTTGGATGCGGCGGTGGAGGGCTGAGGGTGTGCTGGGTTGCCGGGTTATTTGTGGGAAGGACTTACCGGGGCCTGGGTCCCTTGATTGAAAGGTCGCCGCTTTCGCGCCCTTTACAGGCAACTTGTCTAAGAGCGCTGGGCGGCTCCGTCGCGAGAATGACGGGGGTGGGGGTTATACATTGTTTCCGGGTGGGGGGTGAACGGTTGAAAGGAATTTACGCATGAGCCGAACGGTGGTGGGGATTGACGTTGGGGGGACGTTTACCGACGTTGCCGTTTTGACGGACGGGCAGCTGCGGATTCACAAACTGCCTTCGACTCCGGGAGACCCTTCGGAGGGGGTGACGCGGGGGGTGGCAGACGTGGGGGTGGAGGGAGCGGACTTCGTCCACGGGACGACGGTGGCGACCAACGCGCTGCTGGAAGGCAAGGGGGGCAGGACAGCCCTGGTGACGACGCTGGGGTTCGAGGACGTGCTGGAGATTGGGCGGCAGAGCCGGGCGGAGCTGTACAACCTGAACATGGACCGCCCTCCGGCGCTGGCTCCCTGGGAGCTGCGGTTCGGGCTGCCGGAGCGGGTGGAGCACGACGGGAACATCCTGGAGGACCTGACGGCGGAGTCGCTGGAATCGCTGGCGGCCTTGATTGAGGAGGCGGAGGTTGACGGGGTGGCGGTGTCCTTCCTGTTTTCCTTTCTGAATCCGGTACACGAGCGGATGACGCTGGAGGCGCTGAAGCGGCTGCCCAACCCTCCTTTTATTTCCCTGTCCAGCGAGGTCTTGCCGGAGTTCCGGGAGTACGAGCGGACGAGCACGGTGGTGGTGAATTCCTACGTGGGGCCGGTGATGGCCCGCTACCTGGGGCAACTGGAGGAATCCCTGGGGGAGAGCCTGCGGGTCATGCAGTCGTCGGGAGGGAGCATCACGGCGCGGTTGGCCGCCAATCAGCCGGTGCGGACGATCCTGAGCGGGCCGGCCGGGGGCGTGGTGGGGGCGTTCCATACCGGGGTGCAGGCCGGGTATCCCGACATCATCACGCTGGACATGGGGGGCACGTCCACGGACGTTTCGCTGTGCCCGGGCAGGATCAAGGAGACGACGTCGGCCAACCTGGGCGGGTACCCGATAAGCGTGCCGATGATCGAGATTCACACCGTCGGGGCCGGCGGAGGTTCCATCGCTCGGGTCGATTCCGGGGGCGCGCTGGTGGTGGGGCCGCAGTCGGCGGGGGCCGATCCCGGGCCGGCCTGCTACGGCAAGGGGGAGCAGGTGACGGTGACGGACGCCAACCTGGCGCTGGGACGCATCCGGGCGGACCGGTTCCTGGGGGGACGGATGCGGCTGGACCTGGAACGGGCAAGGGAGTTGCTGGGCGGGCTGGCGGCGCAGATCGGGTCGGACGTGGAGACGGCGGCGCTGGGGATTGTCCGGGTGGTGAACGCCAACATGGAGCGGGCGATCCGGGCGATTTCGCTGGAGCGGGGGTACGATCCGAGGCGGTTTACGCTGGTGCCCTTCGGCGGGGCCGGGCCGATGCACAGCTGCGAACTGGCGGCGGCGCTGGGGATTCCGAGGGTGCTGGTCCCAACGCATCCGGGCATTCTGTCGGCGCTGGGAGTGGCGGTGGCGGACGTGGTGAAGGACTACTCGCGGACGGTGATGCTACGGGGGGATGACCTGGACCGGGACCGGCTGGAGGAGGAGTTCCACGGGATGGAGACCGGGGCGCGGGCCGAGCTGCGGGGGGAGGGCCTGCCGGCGGAGCGGATGACGGCGCGGCGTTTCCTGGACGTGCGGTACGTGGGGCAGTCGTTCGAACTGACGGTGGACTGTCCGAACCTCCTCAGATCCTCGCAGGGCGGGCATCCGTCCGACCTGCACCGGACGATTGGCAACAGCTTCTACCGGGCGCACATGCAGCGGTTCGGGTACGCGGACCGGAGCGAGGCGGTGGAGGTGGTGAACCTTCGGTTGAAGCTGGAACTGGCGGTGGAGAAGCCGCGGGCGGAGCCGCAGCCGCTGGGTCCGGCGGACGCATCCGGCGCGGTGGTGGGGAGAGAGGCGGTGGTGTTCCCGGAGGGGAGCCTTCGGAGCAACCTGTACGAGCGGGAAAAGCTGGCGCCGGGGAATGAGATTATGGGGCCGGCACTGCTGCTGCAACTGGACTCGACGATTGTGGTTCCGCCGGGCTGGGGCGGGTCGGTGGATGCTTTCGGGAACCTGGTTTTGGAGCCGGTGGGGTGACGACGGGGGACGGGGTTACGTTGGGGGATGAATCCCCCAAACCCCCTGGATATATGGGGTTGGATGGATGAAGCGACTGGGACGGATTGTCCGGCTGCTACCGAGAGACAGAAGGCATTGATTGCTATGACGATGCGGTTCTCAAAACTTAAGGTTCTGGCGGTTTTTGCGCATCCCGACGACGAGGGGTTCGGGAGCGGGGGGGCACTGGCGATGCTGTCGTCGCTGGGGGTGTCGATTACGCTGGTGTGCGCGACCAACGGGGACGTGGGGGAGATCAGCGATCCGAGCCTGGCGACGCCGGAGACTCTCTGGCGGGTGCGGCAGGGCGAGTTGCGGCGGGCGATGGCGGTGACGGGCGTGGCAGACATCCGGTTCCTGAACTACCGGGACTCGGGGATGGTGGGAACGGCGGACAACCAGCATCCGAACTCGCTGCATCAGGCGCCGGATGACGTGGTGGTTTCCCAAGTGGCGGCGGTTATGCGGGAGGTTGAGCCGGACCTGGTGATGACCCACGATCCGACGGGGGGGTACGGGCACCCGGACCACAAGGCGATCTGCCGGCACACGACGCGGGCGTGGGAGGAGTGGCGGCGGGAAGAGTCCGGGAAGGGGGCGCTGTACTACGCGGCGTTTCCGCGGAGCTTTTTCCGGCGGATGTGGCAGGAGATGCTGGACCTGGGGATCAGTCCGCCGTTTGCCAGCATGGACGTTGATTCGCTGGGGACGCCGGACGACGAGGTAACGACGACGGTGGACGTGAGGGCGGCGGTGGACACGAAGATCGAGTCCCTGAACTGTCACCGGACGCAGATTGATCCGAACGGGCCGTTTGCACAGTTGCCGGAAGAGAAGAGCCGGGAGTACATGAGCACCGAGTTTTATTCCCTGGTAGGGGCGTTCCGGGGAGAAGGCTGGAAAGAATCCGGCGGGGATATCCTGAAGGGGCTGGCGGGAGAGTTTGATGGCGGTTGACGCGATAAGCCTGGAAGTATTCAAGAACATGTTCATCTCGGTTTCCGAGGAGATGGGCGTGGCGCTACAGCGGACCTCGTACTCGCCGAACATCAAGGAACGGCGGGACTTTTCCTGCGCTATCTTCGATCCGGCGGGGCAGATGGTGGCGCAGGCGGCGCACCAGCCGGTCCACCTGGGGGCGATGCCGGCGTCGGTGCAGGCGGCGCTGGACACCTTCCCGCAGTCGCTGCGGCCGGGGGATATGGTCATCCTGAATGACCCGTACCTGGGGGGGACGCACCTGCCGGACATTACGCTGGTGGCGCCGGTCTATACCGGGAAGGGGGACGAGCGGCGGTTGGTGGGGTTCGTGTCCAACCGGGGGCATCACGCGGATGTGGGGGGGATGACGCCGGGGTCGCTGCCGCTGTCCACGGAGCTTTACCAGGAGGGGCTGGTGCTGCCTCCCATCAAGCTGGCGCGGGCGGGGAGGCTGAACCAGGAGGTTATCCAGGTCATCTGCCGGAACTCGCGGACGCCGGAGGAGCGGAAGGGGGATTTGGCGGCGCAGATCGCGTCCATACGGGTGGGGGAGAAACGGCTGCAGGAAGTGGCCGAGTCCTACGGGGTAGGGGAGACGCTGGAGCACATGGGGGCGCTACTGGACTACTCGGAGCGGGTGACGCGGCGGGCAATCGAGGACATTCCCGACGGGTCGTACCACGTCCTTGATTACATGGACGACGACGGGCTGACCGAGGAGCCGGTGCCCATCGAAGTCACAATCACGGTGGCCGGTGACGGGCTGAAGATCGACTTCACGGGAACGTCGCCGCAGCGGCCGGGGTGCATCAACGCTCCGCAGGCGGTGACGGTGTCGGCGTCGCTGTACGCCATCCGGTGCATCGTGGGGGACGACGCTCCGGCCAACCAGGGATGCTTGCGCCCGGTGGAGATTGTGACGCCGGTGGGGACGCTGGTGAATCCGCAGCCGCAGCGGGGCGTGGCCGGAGGGAACGTGGAGACTTCCCAGAGGATTACGGACGTGCTGCTGGCGGCCTTCGCGCAGGCGCTGCCGGAGCTGATTCCGGCGGCGAGCCAGGGGACGATGAACAACCTGCTCATCGGGGGGCACGACCTGGCGCGGGACAAGCCCTTCGTCTACTACGAGACCATCGGCGGTGGGATGGGGGCGCGGCCCGAGAAAGACGGGATTTCCGGCATTCACACGCACATGACCAACACGAGCAACACTCCGGTGGAGGCGATGGAGTTCGCCTTCCCGCTGCGGCTGAAGCGGTACGCACTAAGGCGGGGGTCCGGCGGGCAGGGGCAGCACAACGGGGGCGACGGGCTGGTGCGGGACGTGGAGTTTTTGAGTCCGGCGCGGGTGACGGTGCTGTCGGAGCGGCGGAGGTTCGCTCCGCCGGGGCACCACGGGGGACACCACGGGGAGCCGGGGGAGAATGTGCTGTTCCGGGGCGGGGTAGAAGAGGTGCAGCTGGCTGGGAAGGAGACGCTGGACGTGGAGGCTGGGGACATTCTGAGCATCCGCACCCCGGGGGGCGGGGGCTGGGGGGCGCCGGAGGGGTAGGGGACGGATAAATTTCTAACCGCGATAGCTCGTTATATCATCTGCCCATCTTCTCCGCCTTGGCATAATGGCTTGCCCCCTGGAGGTGGAGCGGGGAGACATACCGTTCCAAAAACTCCGGCGCAACTGTCAAGCAAGGCTTGACTGTACAGCTTTGTTCGGGTACTTTCCACACGCAATAAAGAATTTGCCAATGGCTGACCGAAGACGATCTTTCTTCAGGAGGTGGCGAGGCCGTGGTACAAATCCCTCGATGGAGAGTTGAGCCGGAGCCCGTCCTAGTGAATTGCCAGAACGTAAAGCTATTGCCTCAATCGAGTGAGTGCATAGTGCAGTTCGAGACCAAGGGGGGGCATTTTACGTCCTTCGTCCCAAGCCGGCATGTTAACCCCTCCGACAAACAACTTCACGCGTTCATCATCGCCGACGTTGACCAGGGCGTCCTGGTAGACATTCCCGCGGAAACTCTTACCTCCAGTTCCAGGATCCTGGTTTTGGATTCGGAGAAGGATTCTCTGTTGTCGTTCCACGACTGGGTTACGGCCAATGGTTCTCAGTGACCACGAAATCTGGATGGAGATAGGCAGCGGGAGACTGCAATTTACACCGCCCATTGTGGCAGATCAGGTCAGCCCTTCCGCAGTAGACCTGCGGCTCAGCGATAATTTTACGGTCTTCAACCCCCCACCCCCGGCGGGCGTATCAATGGCAATCGACCTGGCGAAGATAGAAAATGTGGAAGCAATAGCTGAAGCATACGGAGAGGAGCGGACAGTTCCGGCTGGTGAGACCTTCTCACTGATGCCCGGACAGTTCGTACTAGCCTACACCAAGGAGCGGGTCAAGCTTCCCAACTATCTGTCGGGCCGGATAGAAGGCCGCAGTTCATTCGCCAGGCTGGGGATATCCATCCACCAGACTGCCCCGACGGTTCACGCAACTTTTGAAGGTCAATTGCGCCTGGAAATACTGAACAACGGCCCGTACGAGTGCAGATTGTCTCCTGACCTGCGAATCTGCCAACTAGTGCTGGAAAGGCTGGGCAGCCCGGCAATCACGAGACTCAACAGCTTGTTCCAACAGCAGGGCCAGAACACCTAGCCGTACGAAACATGACGCGCTGCATGCGCCACCCCCTTGTCATTGGAAATGCAGAACTCTCAGGAGAAATTGGCGGGTGGCAGACGGGGAAAAATGTCGTATAATGGGGGCGCATTTAGGGCAGGCTCGGCCTTCAGGCGGGTTTTTGCCAGATGAATGGAGGAGGAGAATATGCCGGACATCTACTACGCCAGGGTAAGCAACTTCCTGTCCGACTCCCGCGACCGGACCATCGTGAGGGGTGATTCCGAGGAGGAAGTCCTGAACGGGGTGTACGAATACCTGAGGAGCGACGAGGCCCGGTCCCGCTACCCAGCGGTCACCGACCCCACGGAGCTGGAGAACAACATCCGCCGGTGCATCTTCAAGAAGGGCACGAAGGTGTTCGCCACCCGTGCGCCGCAGGAACACTAGAGCGTTCCTGACACTTTATCCGGCAAGACCGTTAAAGCCCCGGAATGCTCCGGGGCTTTTGGTTTGGGGCCGGTTTGCCTGCAGGGGACCGGATAGTTCTATGTAGGTCCGGCTAGTTGCCGTCGTCGAAGCTGACGATGATGATGGCGTTGGCGATGAGGGTGCCGTCATCGCCGCCGTCGTTGAGGACTTCGAGGCCCCCGGGGACGACGTTGATGTATCCGGTGCCGTGGGGCAGGACGGACAGGACGGCGTCGCCGTCGACCTTATCGGGCTGGGGAACGCCGATGGTGACGTCGACCCGCATTTCATCGGCGGTCTTGCCGATCAGCCTCTGAAATCCCAGGCTGCTGTGGTGGATGGCGTCGAAGACCGCGCGTTGAGCGGCGGAAGTGTAGTCCAAGCCGTGGACGTCAACACCCATCCCCATCTCAGTAACACATCGAACCAGAGCCATTTCTAATCACCTCTCGTTGACCGGATACGGGACTTTCCTGTTGTTGGCGCGGCGGCGGGACGATTCGCCTGCCGCCAGCGTGAACCATTAGACCCCAGGGCCGGGAAGCCGTCAAGTTGAGTTGACGGGGCGGGCGCGGCAGCCCCTTCCCCGCGGGCGGGGCCTCCGGTATATTTAACGCCGTTGTTTGCGGGATTATGGGTCGATGCAGTCCGATGAGTCCGGTTTTCGCCCTGGGATTGGCGGTCGCGCTGGTGCTGCTGGCGGGAGCCGGATGCTCCGGCGCCGCCTCGGCGGGGGAGCGGGTGGAGCTGGTGGTGTTCGCGGCGGCGTCGCTGGCGGACGCCTTCCGGGAGATCGCGGAGGATTTTGAGGCGGAGAACCCGGGTGTGGAGGTAGTCCTGAATCTGGCGGGGAGCCAACGGCTGCGGGCGCAACTGGAACATGGGGCGAAGGCGGACCTGTTCGCTCCGGCGGACCGGGAACACGCGAAGGCAATCGTCGAGGGCGCTCTGTCCCGGGGAGAGCCGGTGGATTTCGCGCTGAACCGGCTGGCGGTAATCGTATCAAGGACGACGGAAGGAAGCGGGGATGCGCGCAGCCTGGGCTATCCGGGGATGCGGGTCGTCCTGGCCCATGAGACGGTGCCGGTGGGGAGATACACGCGGGAAATGCTGGCCAACCTGGAGTCGGAGCCGGGTTTTCCCGAAGATTTCGCAGGGCGGGTGACGGCCAACGTGGTGTCGGAGGAGCCCAACGTGCGCCGGGTGGCGCAAAAGGTGGCCCTGGGAGACGCGGACATGGGAGTGGTGTACCACACCGACGCGGTCTCGCCGGATATCGCTCCTTCGGTGCGGGTGGCGCCGTTGCCGGCCGAGGCCAACGTCGCGGCCCGGTATCCGGTGGTCCTGCTCAAGGACGGACGGGAGCCGGAAGCAGCGTCCCGGTTTGTTGAATACCTGCTTTCCGGGCCGGGGCAGGGCACCCTGGCAAGGCACGGTTTCGTCCCGATCCCGGGAATGGCGGTAGAGGTACAGGGTACGGAGGCCGCGCCGGGAGAGACCTCCGGTCCAATCTCCAGTCCAGGATGAGGGCCAGGGTTCCGTCTTCATCAACGCTATGGGCGCCCGCCGGCCTGTCGGCGACCCTGGTTTACGTCGCCTTCGTCGGGGTGCCGGTGCTGGGTTTGCTGATCAAGGCGGCGCAGCAGGACAGCTTCGGGGACAGTTTGACCAGTCCGCTGACCATGCAGGCGCTGCGGTTGTCGCTGCAGACCAGCGCAATCAGCGTGGCTGTGATGGTGGCGTTCGGGACTCCCTTTGCGCTGTTCCTGGCGCGGAGCGAGTCCCGCATGGTGCGGGTGGTGGACGTGCTGGTGGAGCTTCCCATCGTGCTGCCGCCCGTGGTGGTGGGGCTGGCGATGCTGATGGCCTTCGGAAGGCAGGGAATCCTGGGGGGTCCACTGGCGGCGGCGGGGATAGACCTGCCCTTCACAACGACGGCGGTGGTATTCGCGCAGGTGTTCGTGGCGGCCCCTTTTTACATCCGGTCGGCCAAGCTGGGATTCCAGGCCGTGCCGGACGACTTCGAGGACATTTCGAGGACACTAGGGGTATCGCCGTGGCGGACGTTCTGGCGGCTGACGCTGCCGCTGGCAGCGCCGTCGCTGCTGGGAGGGCTGTCCCTGGCGTGGGCGAGGGCCATCTCGGAGTTCGGGGCGACCATCATGTTCGCGGGCAACCTGCCGGGGAGGACGCAGACCATGCCGCTGGCCATCCTGACGGCGCTGGAGAGCGACCTGGGATCGGCGCTGGCGTTGTCGGCGATGCTGCTGGCCGGGTCGGCGCTAGTGCTGGTGGCGCTGGGGTTGGCGGCGCGGCGGAACTGGCAGGGCCGGCCATGACGACCGGATGGGTGGAGTGCCGGCTGGGGGACTTTGTCCTGGAGACCTCGTGGGAAACGAGTCCCGGGGAGGTCCTGGTGCTGTTCGGTCCGTCGGGGGCGGGCAAGACGACCACACTGCGGGCCATTGCGGGGCTGGCGCGTCCCGACCGGGGCCGGATCGAGGTCGGGCGTCAACTGGTCTACGAGAGCGCGTCCGGGACTTGGGCGCCGCCGCACAAGAGACGGGTGGGGTACATGACGCAGGAGTACCACCTGTTTCCCCACCTGACGGTCCGGGACAACATCGGCTACGGGCTGCAAGGGAGACCCGCGGATGAACGCCGGGAAGCCGTAGGCGCGCTGCTGGACTCGCTCCGGCTGGCGGACCTGGCGGAGCGCCGGACGTGGGAGTTGTCGGGAGGACAGGCGCAGCGGGTGGCGCTGGCCCGGGCGCTGGCGGTCGATCCGGCGGCGCTGCTCCTGGACGAGCCGTTCTCGTCGCTGGACGGTGAGCTGCGGCGGACGCTGCGGGGGGAGATCCGGGCCGTCCTGGCGCGGGCGAACATTCCGGTCATCATGGTGACCCACGACCGGGAGGAGGCGCTGGCGTTGGGGGATACGGTGCAGGTAATCGACGGGGGGCGGACGCTGGCACGGGGGGAGCCGCTGGAAGTGCTGGGGCAGCCGGGCCAGGGCCGGCTGGCGCGGCTGGTGGGGGTGGAGAACGTCCTGCCGATGATGGTGGCGGCGCGGAACCCGCGGGATGGTACCATGGAGTGCGTTGTCCGGGACGGGGCGGATGAATCCGTAAGACCGTTCCGGCTGGAAGCGCCGATCAGCGATTTCGGAGAGGGGGAGGCGGTCACGGTGGGACTGCGGGCGTCGGACGTAATCCTGGCGACGGAACGGCTGGCAAGCTCGTCGGCGCGGAACCAGGCCTTGGGGACGGTGACCGGGGTGGAACTGCGCCCTCCCGGTTACCAGGTGACGCTGGACTGCGGCGGGGTGGCTTTACAATGCCATATCACGGGAAGCTCGCTGACGGAGATGGGAATCCATCCGGGGCAGGAGCTCTGGGCGGTGTTCAAGGCGTCTTCGTGCTTCCTCGTTGAAGACGACCAAGTTGAAGACGGCCAAGTATCAGACTGACGGACAGGAGATTGGAGCAGGTCAATGGGCGAGTACCAGGGGATTCTTTTCGACATGGACGGGGTGCTGGTGGACAGCGAGCCGCTGTTCCTGCGGGCGATCAACCGCATCGTGACGGAGACGGGGAACGATCCCGTCTCAGAGGACGAGAACGAGGAGCACCTGCTGGGGACGACGGTGGAGGGGACCTGGGAGGAACTGAAGAAGATACGGCGCCTGCCGGACAGCATCGAGTCGTACATCGAGCGATACGATGAGGTGGTGCGGGAGGTGCTGTTCCATGACCTGGTCCCGCAGCCGGGGGTCAAGCGGCTGGTGGAGGAGTGCGAGCGACGGGGGCTGCCCAAGGCGGTGGCATCCTCATCCCGGAGAGACTGGGTGGAGATGAAGCTGGAAGCCATCGGCCTGCAGGGGCGGTTCCACGCGGTGCTGGGAGGGAACGACGTGGTGAACGGCAAACCCGACCCCGAAATCTACCTGAAGGCGGCGGAAAGCCTGGGGCTGGCGGCGGGGTCGTGCATCGCCATCGAGGACTCGCCCATCGGGATTGAGGCGGCGGCCAGCTCGGGGGCCTTCACCATCGCGGTCCGCACGCATTTCACGCGGAACCTGGACATTTCCCGGGCGGACCTGATAGTGGACAGCCTGGAGGAGTTCGACTACTCGCTGCTGGCCGGGGAGTAGCGGCCAGTCCTCAGCCAGGGTCAGCCGCGGCGACGGCGGCGCTGGGGAGTTCCCGGGTAGACCTTTTCCCGCAGCACCCATTCGAGACGCGCCCCCAGGGAGACGATTTCCTCGGGGCGCAGCAGGTCCAGGAGTTCCTGCAGGCGCGGCGTGGGAGTGGGCATCTGGTAGGCGAACTCGCGGAGGGACGCCAGGTGCCGCTCGGGGATGGGCTCGCCGCAGAAGTCCCAGATGCAGGTGCGGATCTTGGTGTCGGCGTGGAAGGTGAGGCCCTGGTCTATGCCCCAGAGCTTGCCGTCGTTGCCCATGATTATGTGTCCGGCCTTGCGGTCGGTGTTGTTGGCGACGAGGTCGTAGCAGGCGATCATCCGCAGGACGTCGTGGTGGGCGTCGCCGAGGGTGTAGTAGTTCTCGCGGGGGTTGTGCTCGATGAAGTGCTGGACTGATCCGATACCGTAGGGGCCGTCGCGGATGATGGTGAGGGGTATGAAGTCCCAGCCGAGGATTTCGCTAAGCAGGTAGGCGGCGTATTCCCGCTTGTAGAGGGTGCCGGAGGGGAAGTCCCAGAGGGGCACCTCGCCATCGCGGGGCTTGTAGATGGCGAACCCTTCCCGCTCGCCGAGGCGAATCCGGGAGAGGAAGGTGTAGTTGGAGCCATCCGGGGTGAGTTCGCACGACAGGAACTCGCCCTGGGAGAGGAATTCGTGAGTGGACTGGTCGAAGCTCACCGATGGACGCTCGGCATGGGAAGGTCAACCGATGCCTGGCCGCCCGATGAGGGCCGGCTAACCGCTTTCCAGGACGGCGTGGCCGTTGGCCCGGGGGCAGACGTGCCCGTCGGGGTTGATGGGCATTCCGCAGAGGAAGCAGGGCGGGCGTCCGGCGGCGCAGATTCGGAGGGCTTCCTGGTAGAGCTTGTCGGCCTGGTCGGGGGACATCCAGAACCCCACTGAAGACCCTTCCTGATCGTCCTCGCCGGCTTCGGCGTCTCCACCCTCATAGGCTTCCAGGTTGAAGGAGTTGGCGGCTACGTCGTACTTGAGAATCATCCGCCGGGCCCGGAACTCCACGGACTCCTCGCCGCCCTCCCAGGCGGGCTCGCTGGGGCTGCTGGCCTTCTGGCGGTCCTCGTCGGAGAGGGTGCGGATGGCTTCCTGCAGGTGGACGCCGAGCTGGAAGAGCTGTTCCTTTTCCAGCCAGATGTAGGAGCGGGCTGCTCCGGAAGCGGTAACCAGCCGGAAGGTGCGCTTGCCCGGCTCGCCAAAGGTCTCGGCTTCGATGCTGGACACAGGTCCGAAGGAGTATTTGACGCGGGGCTGCTCCATGCGCCCTATGATAGCCGGGGCGGGAAAGGCTGGCAAGTGTCACGACACGCCGCGGGAGCGGTACTGGAGGGCCTCGGCCAGGTGGGCGACGGCGACGTTTTCCTCTCCGGCCATGTCCGCGATGGTGCGGGACACCTTGAGGATGCGGTGGAAGGCGCGGGCCGACATGCCAAGCTGACGGGTGGCGGCCTGGAGCAGGTCCCGGGCGGCGGGTTCCAGGCGGCAGTGCTCCCAGACCTGGGACGGCCCCATTTCCGAGTTGCACCAGAAGCCGGCTGTCTCAAAGCGGTCCCGCTGTATGTTCCTGACCCGCTCGACCCGTTCCCGGACCGCGCCGGAGTCCTCCGCCCAATCCTCGCTGACCAGCTTTTCGTACTCCACCGGAGGCACTTCCACGAAGATGTCGAAGCGGTCCATCAGGGGGCCGCTGATTCGCCTCTGGTAGCGGGCCACGGCGGAGGGGCCGCAGGTGCATTCATGCTTGGGGTGGGTGTAGTAGCCGCAGGGGCAGGGATTCTGGGCGCCCACCAGCATGAAACTGGCGGGATAGGTGACGCTGCCGGTGACCCGGCTGATGGTCACAACCTTGTCCTCCAGGGGTTGCCGCAGGGACTCCAGGGCGTTGTGGTTGAACTCGGGAAGCTCGTCGAGGAACAGGACCCCCCGATGGCTCATGGTTATCTCGCCGGGGCGGAGAGTGCGGCCGCCTCCCACCAGTCCGGCGTTGGAGATGGTGTAGTGGGGCGACCGGAAGGGACGCTCGGAAATCAACGGCGACTCGGAGGGCAGGGCGCCGTCGATGCTGTAAATCTTGGTGACGTCCAGGGACTCCCCGGGGCTCATGCGGGGAAGGATGGACGGCAGGGAGCGGGCGAGCATGGTCTTTCCGCTGCCGGGCGGGCCGTTGAAGAGAAGGTTGTGGAATCCGGCGGCGGCCACCTCCAGGGCACGCTTGGCGTGCTCCTGTCCCTTGACGTGGGCCAGGTCGGGGCCGCTGTGGGTCTGGCCCTTGACCACGGCGTTGGCCATGCTCCCGATGGCCGGGGCGATGGTCAGCTCTCCATGCAGGTGCGCCACCAGGGCGGCAAGGGTTGGAACCGGGTAGACGCGGATGCCGTCCACGAGGGCGGCTTCCTGGGCGTCGACGAAGGGCACGTAGACGGCGGAGAATCCCTGGTCGCGGGCAACGGACACCATGGGCAGAATGCCGTTGGTGTGGCGCAGGCTGCCGTCCATGGATAATTCGCCAAGGAATATGGAAGACTCGGAGGGCAGGTCGATGGTCCCGGTGCTGAGGAGGATGGCGACGGCGATGGGAAGGTCGTAGGCCGGTCCAGCCTTCTTCAGGTCGGCGGGGGCGAGGTTGGCGGCGATCCTCCGCATGGGGAACTCGCAGCCGCTGTTGCGAAGGGCGGCACGGACCCGCTCCCGGGACTCCTGTACGGCGGCATCGGGCAACCCGACGACGTGGAACTTGGGCAGGCCCGGGGAAACATCCACCTCGACCTGGACGATGTATCCCTCGAGACCGACAACGGCGCAGCTTTGCGCGACTGCCAACATTTGACATCCTCCCCACTTGCGTTTGGAACATACGTTCCTGTCCGGCCGGACTATACAGGAGAGGAGGGATGCCGCGCTACGGGCAACTGACAGTAAACTGGGACAGGTCGTTGGCGGCGGAGATGGGGCCTTGGTAAATGGAGCGGGCCTCGTTGATGAGAGGCCGCTGGTCCAGGTGGAAGGGGGAGTCGAGATGGGTAATTATCAGGCGCCGGACGCCCGCTTCGGCGGCGATTTGGGCGGCCTCGGCGGCGGTGGTGTGCCCCCGGCTGCGGGCGCCTTCCCGGTCGGCGTCGGTGCTGAGGACTTCGTGGATGAGAACGTCGGCTCCCTGGGCGGCCTCGGCGACGCGAGGGCAAAAGCGGGTGTCGCCGGAAAAAACGAGGGTGATGCCGGAAGCGGAGACGGCCCAGCCCATCGCTCCCGGGATGTGGTCAACGGGGAAGGCCCACGCCTCCACCTCGGGGCTGATGGCTATCCGGTGGGAGTCTTCGACCGGGGTCCAGCGGACGACGGGCTGGCCCTGGGCGGTGTCCACCCCGTCCTGGTTGATGGAGTGGGTGACGCTGGTGGCGCGGAAGAGGGCTTCCAGCTTCCGGAGGGTGGGTTCGGAGGAGTAGACCTGGAGGGGGTCAATGCCGGGGCCGGCCATGGTGCGGATGCCCTGGAGGTCGGGGAGCCCTCCCATGTGGTCGCCGTGCTGGTGGGAGAGGAGGACGTGGTGGAAGTCCCGGGCATACAGTCCCAACTGGGCGCCGTTCCGCACGACGGAGTTCCCCGAAGAAGCGTCAAGGAGGAGGCGGGTCCCATCGGGACAGTCCAGGCAGATAGCCGTGTGGCTGCGGTAGATGCAGTTGCCGGCGCCGGTGCCGAGGAAGGTGATACGCATTTCGGGCATGGGATGTTCTCCTCAAGAGGCCGGGGGCTGGGTTACCGGAGAGGCTGAAACTGGAAATGCCGGAGGAGTTTCCAGGAGGATATCCGGGGGATGGGGTACGTTGGGGGATTCATCCCCCAAACCCCCTGGATGTATGGAGTTGTTCATGGTTGAGGGGGTGAGGCGACACCGATGGACGATTTCACTCGATGGTTTTTTCCCAAGCGGCGAGCTGGTTTTCCAGGCGGCGCTGGCGGAGGGAGATGGTGAGGTCGCCGCGGGTGCGTTCCAGGACGCCGCGCATCGCGTCGGTGCTGCGGCGGAGGCCGCTGGTGACGGCCTCGGGGAAGTCGACGGTAACCAGCATCCCGTAGATTTCGTCCATGACCAGCATCAGGTCTTCGCAACGGTCCACGGCGTCGCGGCGGAGGGCGTCGAGGATGTAGCGGCGCAACTCGCCGATAACTTCCGCAATGCCGTTCAGATAGTCGGCGGCATCCACGTTCAATTCCCCGGGGCTGGGCACAGACTTCCCGGAAATGACGGCGAGGGTGACGTTGGCCTCGGTGAACTCCTTGCGGGCGTCGGCGAGGAATCCGGCATAGTAGATTTCCGGGTTGTCCCGCCTGATGGAACCGGTGTCGCCAAGACGCCGGGCGGCCTGGTCGATGAGGCCCTGGGCATCCTCATACTGGTCCCGGTGGACGGCGCGGATGGCGTTGGCGGACAGGCGGATTACCTCCCGGGAGACGGACAAAGCCTGCTCCCGGGCCTGGTGCCTTTCGGATAGATGCTCGATGCAGTTGGCGACGATGCCGGAGAAATCCGGGTTGGACTGGGAAGACACTAGACTTTTCCTCCGGCCTGCCTGATGGCTTCGACGATCTGGTTGGCGGCGGCTTCCGGTTCGGGGGCGGCTCCGACGGCGGCGGTGACGCAGACGGCATCGGCGCCGGCGTCGATGACCGGGCCGACGTTCTGGGCGTTGATGCCGCCGATGGCAACCAGGGGAAGGTTGGAGACGGCCCTGGCCTGGCGCAGGCGCTCCGGCCCCTGGGGGTTGCGCACGATGGACTTGGTGTCGGTCATGTAGATGGGGCCGAAGGCCAGGTGGTCGGCGCCCATTTCTGCCGACTGGACCATCTGCTCAAACTCCCGGTTGGAGCGTCCCAGGACCTGCTGGGGAGAGAGGACCTTCCGCGCTTCTGCGACAGGAAGGTCGGTCTGTCCAACGTGCGCTCCGCCGGAGCCGACGGCAGCGGCGAGGTCCAGGTGGTCGTTGATGATGAGCAGGGCATTGTGGGCCTCGCACAACCGCTGGAGATCCCGGGCCAGGGGAAGGGCCTGCCCCTTGTCCCTCAGCTTGTCGCGAAGCTGGAGCATCGCAGCCCCGCCCTGCAGGGCCGCTTCCGCAATGGTGAGAGGGTCGCGGCCGCCGGTCACCTGGGGGTCGATGATGACGTAGAGGCCGCGGATGCGGTCCGCCTGGTCCTGCCTCAACTGCGCTCCCAAATCGGCCCGCAACTCGTCGAGAAGGCGGCCGAACTGGTCCAGGGTTTCCGCATCGTCGGCGCTGAGGCCGGACAGGGCGGCGCGGAGGGTCTGGGCGGCGTCGATTCCGGCAATGACCTGGGCCAGTTCCACGGGGGAAGCCTCCGAAGCCTCGGAGCGGTAAGGGGGAGGCTGCTGGATGAGGCGGCTGGTTGCGTCGGCAACCCGGTCCAGCAACTCCGGGTCAACCGCAGGGCCATCCTCGAGATCGGCGATGCCATTGAGGATGGGGGCGACGGCGGCGTAGAAGGCGTAGTTGGCTCCCTGGATCTGGGCCACTATTCCACTCCTGGAGGAAGGTTTCCCTGGCGGGCGGAGTCGATGGACTCGCGCACTGAGGGGGGCATGTCCATGCCATGGCGGCGGAAGGTGTCCTCGACGTTCCGGCCGATATTGCGGGGGTCGCTGTAATACTCCTGGGGGGAGATGCCGGGGCCGGACAGACGTTCCTGTACGCCCTGCCCGGTCTTTCCCATGGCGAAGTAGGACATGCGGCGCTGCATGTCCCTTCCCTGGCAGTGAGAACAGGAGGGTTCCAGTGGGGAGTTGATGGAGCGCAGGAAGAAGGAGGAAATCTGCCCGCAGCCGTTGCAGCGGTACTCGTAGATCGGCATGGCGCTAATGCGGGTGGGAATGACCGTGGCTGTGTCCGTGGTCATGGCTATGAGACGATGGCGGTGCGGTCCATTCCCGGCGCATGTCGTTGAAGTCCTGGGTGACCTGCCCGCCCATTTCGCTCTTGATGCGTCCCATGTGGCGGTTGATGCTGTGGGGGTCATCCTCGTTGACGTCGCCCAAGGTTTCCCCGCTGGGAGCCCAGTTCAGGCTGTCGCCCCACGACCGGCGCATGGTGAAGCCGGATACCAGCTTGACCAGGTTGGCGCCTTCGCAGTGGCGGCAGGCGCGGTCGGACTCGCTGGACCAGCTGTAGACGAGGATGGTGCTGAGGCCGCCGCAGTCGTGGCACCGGTATTCGTAGAGGGGCATGGCCGTTCCCGTGAGGCTGATTGGGCCGGGGTTGGACACCGGCCAGCCGTTTCGCGCGGGGTCATTTTAGCATGGGGACGCTGGGATAAGAACCAATCCGACGGTGGTTGGGAATTGATGCGGGTTGCGCTGGAAAGCCACCGGGCTTGATCCAGCCAGGGGCAGGGTGAGGAGACGGTGTTGTAGAATGGCAATGAACGCCCCACACATCCAGGGACGGGTGACGCGGGCTTACTTGTACCCAGAGACCTCCCCGCCTAAAATTGCGGCGGGAGAAGAACCGGCATGACAACCATCAACAACCAGGAAGATTTCCTTCGAGCGCTGCGGGAGAACCCGGAGTGGAAAGATGCAGTCCGCGCCCAGATATTGGGGGATGAGCTGCTGAAACTGCCGATCCAGTTCAATGAATTCAAGGACCGGATGGAAAAGTTCGAGGTCCGCATGGAGCAATTCGTTGAGCGGCAGGAAGAGTTCAACCAGCGGCAGGAAGAGTTCAACCGCAACGTTGTTGCCAGATTTGACGAGGTGGATGCCAGATTCGACGGGGTGGATCAGTTCATCGAGCGGCAGGAAGCATTCAACCGCAACGTTACAGCCAGATTCGACCGGATGGAGGGGGACATTTCAACGGTCAAGGGCGGTCATGCCCGGTCGGTGGGGCGGGAGTCGGCCGGGATCATTGCCGCCGACTTGGAAATGGAGTACGTAAGGACCCTTACTCAATTAGAACTGGATAGAATCTACCGGCAAGCGGCGGGCCGCCTGACCACCAACGAACTGCGGAGTTTCCGAGCCGCAGATTTGGTCATCGAAGCGGTCCAAGATTCCGAAACGGTGTACATTCCTGTGGAAATTTCCTTCACCGCAGACCGCCGGGACTCGGACCGGGCCCTCCGCAACGCAGAGCTTCTCACCCGGTTCACCGGGCGGCGGGCAGTGGCCACTGTGGCCAGCGTTCGCAACGACCAGCACGTTGCCGGCCTGGTGGAATCCCACGCGTTGCACTGGCACGAATTGGACGAAAAGTACCTGGAAGTCAAGTAAGGCCCCAAGACTGCATAAATTTTCCGGTATGTTAAATCGGGACCCGGAGGTGCCGAAGATGGCGAAAGCGCAGGAAGGCAACCTGGCACTTTTCCCCTCGGAGCAGCAGCCGTTGCTGATGCTGATGGACGGGCACGCGATGGTGCACCGATCCTTCCGGGCGATTTCGGTGCAGCGGAACCTGACGATTTCAGGGACCGGGGAGGATGTGACCGGGGTCTACGGGTTCACCAACGTCTTCCTGCGGGCGTTGCAGGACTGGAACCCGACGCACTGCGCCATTGCCTTTGATACATCCGCCCCCACCTTCCGGCACGTGCAGTTCGAGGACTACAAGGCGCAGCGTCCGCCATCGCCGCCGGAGCTGCGGCCCCAGTTCCAGCGGGTCAAGGATTTGATGGCGGCCTTCGGCGTTCCTGTTTTCGAGACGGAAGGGTTCGAGGCGGACGACATAATCGGGACGCTGTGCCGGCTGGCCGAGGAGCAGGAAATCAACGTGGTCATCCTCACCGGGGACCGGGACACCTTCCAACTGGTGTCGCCCCGGGTTAGGGTGGACCTGGCTTCCAGCATACAGGAGCGGAAGGTCTACAACGAGGCGGAACTGGAAGCGCGCTACGGGGGGCTGACGGCATCCCAGCAGCCGGACTTCAAGGCCCTGCTGGGAGACAGCTCCGACAACATTCCCGGCGTGGCGAGGGTGGGCGAGAAGCGGGCGATTGGGCTGCTGACGGCGTACCCGACTTTGGAGGCCATCTACGAACACCTGGAAGAGGTCAAGCCTCCCAGCGTCCGGCAGTCGCTGGAAGAAAACCGGGAGCGGGCGTTTATCAACCGGGAGCTGATGACCATTTCCCGGGAGGCCCCGGTGGAGCTGGACCAGGCCCGGTGCCGGTTCGGAAACTTTGACCGGCAGGCGGTTGTGAACCTGATGACCGAGATTGAGTTCCACAGCGTAATCCCGCGTATCCCGGCGGGAACGGGCGCCGCCAGGGGTAACTCGATGGACGCTGGGGCAGGAGCAGCGGAAACCGCTCCGCCGGTTCCTGCCGGGGACTACCACACGGTCGTTACGCAGGAACATCTGGACGAGATGTTGTCCGAGCTGAGGGAGGCGGGGAGCTTTGCCTTCGACACGGAGACGACCAGCACCAATCCGATGGTCGCGGAGCTGGTGGGATTGAGCTTTGCCCACGGGGATGGCAAGGCGTGGTACGTTCCGGTGGGGCACAAAGAGGGAGAGCAACTGCCGCTGGAGGAGGTGCTGTCCCAGGTGCGGCCGCTGATGGAGTCGGAAGACCTGCGGAAGTGCGGGCACAACGCCAACTACGACATGATGATGCTGGCGAACTATGGCATCAACTGCCGCAACGTGGACTGCGACACTATGGTCGCCGCCCACCTGCTGGGAAAGAGCATCCTGGGCCTGAAGCAGTTGACCCAGGACACCCTGGGGCTGGAAATGACCCCCATAACCCAGCTTATCGGCACGGGCCGGAAGCAGATAACCTTCGACCAGGTGCCCATCGAGGACGCCACTCCCTACGCGGCGGCGGATGCGGACATGACCGCCCGCCTGCGGGCCGTCCTGGAGGACCAGCTGGAGAAGCAGGGGTTGACCCACCTGCTGACGGACATGGAAATGCCGCTGGTGCCGGTGTTCGTGGATATGCAGCGGCAGGGGATCAAGGTGGAGGAAGGGGCCCTCCACGAGATGTCCCGGAACCTGAACGAGCAGATGAAGCAGGCCGAAGTGGACCTCTACGAGTCCATCGGCCACACGGTGAAGATCAATTCGCCGAAGGAACTGAGCGACCTGCTCTTCAACGAGCTGGGCCTGCCCAAGACCAAGCGCACCAAGACAGGCTACTCCACCGACGCCAACTCTCTGGAGGGTCTGAAGGGGCTGCACCCGGTGGTGGACAAGATACTGGAGTACCGGCAGGTCGCCAAGCTGAAGTCCACCTACGTGGACGCCCTGCCGGAGATGATCAATCCCCGGACGGGACGGATCCACACCAGCTACCACCAGACCGGGTCGGCCACGGGGCGGGTATCCAGCAGCGACCCCAACCTGCAGAACATTCCGGTTCGGACTGAGCTGGGACGGCAGGTGCGCCGGGCGTTCATCGCCGAGGATGCGCCGGAGCGGCTGCTGTTCTCCGCAGACTACTCCCAGATTGAGCTGCGGGTGCTGGCCCACATGTCCCAGGACCCGGGGCTGCTGGAGGCGTTCAAGCGGGGAGAGGACATCCACTCCGCGACGGCGTCGCAGATGTTCGAGGTGCCCATCAACGAGGTGGACGGCGAGATGCGGCGCATCGCCAAGGTGCTGAACTTCGGGGTCATCTACGGGCTGTCGGCCCACGGCATATCCCAGCAGACCGGGTTCAGCCGGGAGGAAGGGGCCAACTTCATCGGCACCTACTTTTCCAAGTACCCGGGGATATCTGAGTACCTGGACCGGGTGAAGGCGCAGACCCGGGAGACCAACTACGCGGAGACGCTGCTGGGCAGGCGGCGGTACATCCCGGAGATTCACTCATCCAACTTCAACGTCCGGTCGGCGGCAGAGCGGATGGCAATCAATATGCCGATCCAGGGGACGGCGGCGGACATCATGAAGATCGCCATGATCCGGGTGCATGACCGGCTGCAGCGGGAGCAGATGCGGTCCAAAATGTTGCTCCAGGTGCATGACGAGCTGGTCTTCGAGGTTCCGCAGGAGGAGATGGACGGGTTGAAGGCGGTGGTGTTCGACGAGATGCCGGCGGCCATGGAGCTGGACGTGACCCTGAAGGTGGACGCCAAGTGGGGCGAGACCTGGGGGGATATGGAGTAGGGTATGGGTGAAGGGCCGGAAGAATGACGTGCAGGAAGGATTACACATGGGCGTGACCCAAGTTCGGGCAAGGATTTACGGGGAGAACGAAACTCGCGAATATACGTTCCTCGTTGATACTGGCTCCACGTATCTGGCTCTGCCGATAGAACAAATACGAGAACTAGGCCTTAGCCCCACCGGAGGGCGGGTCGAGCTAATCAGTGCCACCGGTCCAGTTGAAGTCGACACTTACTTCGCTCGGGGTGAACTGATGGGGAGAATTTTTGGTGCCCTCGCGGTACCCTCCACTACCATGCTCATCGGTTACGAATTGTTGGAGAATTTGCGATTCAGGGTTAACCCAGTCCTTCAACGGATTGAGCGGGTACCAAGCTCCGAGTTTCACCCGCCTTTCCTGCTTTAGGAGAGAATCTTGGAACTACTGCGCAGCCTCATCTTTGTCCCCGGGAACCGGGAGAATATGCTGGAGCGGGCCACTGGGTTCGCCGCCGACGTGATTATGGTGGACCTGGAGGACTCGGTGCCTCCGGGGGAGAAGGTGAACGCCCGCGGGGTGGCGCAGTCCTGGACGCCCCGCCTGATGCAGCCCGGGCGGAAGGTGATGGTGCGGTGCAATGCGCTGGATACGGGGCTGACCCGGGATGAGATGGCGGCGGTGATGGGTCCGGGGCTTTACGGGTTCAGCGTGGGCAAGACGGAGTCGGTGTGGGACCTGCAGGAAATCGACCGGATCATCGGCCCGCTGGAGGCTTCCGCCGGTCTGGAACCGGGTTCCATCAAGGTCATCCCGTGGATTGAGAGCGCGAAGGCGGTAATGGACGCACGGGAGATGGCGCTGGCCTCTCCGCGGGTGGTGGCCATCGCCTTTGGCGCGGAGGACTACACCAACGACATGGGGGTGCAGCGGACGGACGACGGCGAGGAGGTGTACGTGCCGCGCTCCATGACCGCCATCGCCGCCCGGGCCGCCGGAGTTGCGTCGCTGGACAGTCCCTACGTGGCGTTTCGCAACCCGGAGGGGCTGGAACGGGACGCAGCCGTGGCCCGGAGGCTGGGATATACAGGAAAGTTTGCCATTCATCCGTCGCAGATTGACGCCATCAACCGGACGTTCAGTCCGCACCCCGACGACGTGGAGTACGCCAGGCAGGTGGTGGCGGCGTGGGAGGAAGCTGAGGCGGCGGGACGGGGTTCGCTTTCCCTGGACGGTAAGATGGTGGACGTTCCGGTGGTGAAGCGGGCCCAGAACCTGCTGGCGATGGTTGAGGCCATCGAGCAGGCGGGGGGCTAGTCACCTTCCGATGGCGGGCGACCGGATCATCCTGAAAGGGATGCAGTTCTACGGGTACCACGGCGTCAACACCGAGGAGAAGGCCCTGGGGCAGCCCTATGTCGTGGACCTGTCCGCCGAGCTGGACCTGACCAGGCCGGGAATGACGGACCACCTGGCGGACACGGTGAGCTACACCCACATCTACCGCCAGGTCAAGCAGGTGGTTGAGGGCGAGTCGAAGAACCTGCTGGAGGCGCTGGCCGGCGCCATAGCCCGGCAGGTGCTGGACAGCTTTCCGGTCGAGTCCGTCCAGGTGACCGTCAAGAAACCCCTGCCGCCGGTGAAGGGCTCGGTTATCGAGTACGCCGCCGTGGAAATTGTCCGGCGGCGGGAATAGTCCCCCAACCGTCGGTCCCGGATGGATTTTTGGAGGGATTTTTCGTGCCCAACCACAACGGTGCATCCGCCCGCCAGTTCCACGAGGCTACCAAGCTGACCTACATCAACCTGCGGAACAAGCCTCCGCTTTACAAGTCGTACCCCAACCTCCCGGTTATTCCCCTTCCATCCGACGATCCGGCCGATGACCTGGCCCTGGCCGCGCCGGCGCTGCCGTCGGTGGCGGGAGAGTTGGCACCCGGCGGGGGACGTCTGGGCCTGAAGGGACTGGCCCGGCTGCTGTACCACTCCTGCGGCGTAATACGGAAAGCCTGGCTGCGGACGGCTGGGGAGGTCCACTACCGGGCGGCGGCATCGGCGGGAGCTCTGTATCCCACGGAAGCCTACGTCGTCTGCGGGCCGCTGGACGGGCTGGATGCGGGGCTGTACCACTTCGCCCCCGAGTCCTTCGGCCTGCGGAAGCTGAGGGACGGCGACTACCGGCAGCATCTGGCCGAAGCCGCGGGCGGCGATGAGTCCGTGGGAGCCGCTCCGGCGACAATCGTGTTCACGACGATTTTCTGGCGCAGCTCGTGGAAGTACCGGAGCCGGGGTTACCGCTACTGCCACTGGGACGCGGGGACGGTGGGAGCGAATCTGCTGGCTTCGGCCGCGGCATCAGGACTGCCGGGGAAGGTGACAGCCGGGTTTTCCGACTCCGACGTGGACCGGCTGGTGGGTGCGGACGGGCGGAACGAAGCGAGCCTATTCCTGGTATCCCTCGGCGCGGGCAGTGCGGCAAGCGGGAGAGGAGACGAGGCAGAGCCGGGAGACCTAGAAGGGAACGAGTCCCTGGTGTTTGCCGACGAGGTGGCGTACCCGGACGTGCGGGAAACCCACGCCTCCACGCTGCTCGGCAGCCCGGAGGCAGCTTCGGATTGGAAGGGACAGGCTCCCGCGCCAGTCCCGCAGCCGGCGGCACGGCGGTTCCCGCTGGGGAGCGAACCGCCGGTCGACGGCAGCGGCATGGGCCTGGGAACGGTGGTCACTTCCCGGGGGTCCACCCGGCGCTACCGGCGGGAGGCAATCCCAGCGGACAGGTTCGGAGCGATGCTGCACCACGCCACCAGGGGAGTCCCTTCTGATTTCGCGGGAGAGGACAGCCCGTCGTTGGTGGACACCTATCTCATCGTGAACGCGGTGGAGGGCATTCCTTCCGGCGCCTACTTCTACTCGCCCGGTGAAGACGAACTGCACCTGGTCCGGGAAGGCAATTTCCGGGAGGAGTCGGGGCACCTGTGCTTTGAGCAGGCGTTGAGCGCGGACGCCTCCGCCGTGGCGTTTATCATGGCCGACCTGGACCGGGTGATGGGGCGGTTCCGCAACCGGGGGTACCGGGCGGCGCAGCTGGAAGCCGGGATCCTGGGCGGCAGGCTGTACCTGGCGTCCTATGCGCTGGGGATGGGCGCCAGCGGCATCACCTTCTTCGACGACGAGGTGGTGGAGTTCTTCTCCCCCCACTCGGACGGCAAGGACGTGATGTTCGTCGTCACCCTGGGACTGACCGCCGAGGAAAACCGGGTGCGGCCCTTCCGGTCACGGGTGGCGGTCAAGCTGGACGCGCTGGCCCGGGGCGCCGGACAGCACCGGCTGCCCGGGTAGCGGGTCAACTAGCTCCGGCCTTACTCGTCCCACTCGGAGCCGTCGTCGGGAGCGCCCGGGTCCACCAGGCCGTCTTCGTCGTCGTCGAGCCCGGTGTCGTCCAGGTAGCGGAGGACATTTTCCCGGAGGTACATGCGGGGGTCGTCCCTGACCCGGGAGGGGAAGGAGCAGACCCTCTGCAGGCTGGGGTGGCGGAAGGTCTCCCGGATGATAATGGACGTTCCCTCGTCCTTGACCCCAATCACGGCGGCCTCGTAGCGGTTGCCGGCCTGCATGAGCCGGACCAGCCGCCGGGCCAGCTTGGGTTCGACCCGGCCCAGGTACTCCTCGCCGCGTCGGTAGACGCAGAGACCGCTCCCCTCGATTACCAGGTCCACCGTGTCCCCCGGGGCTGCGGCGCGGGCCGACCCCGGTTTTTGCAGGACGGTGGCGCCGGACTTGCCGCTTTCTTCGATGAATGACCGGGCGGCGCCGACCCCCTTGGGACCGCTCCTGGCCGGGGAGGGAGCCTCTTCCAACTGGTCGAGGCGGGCAAGGTTCTTCCTGGCGATGTTGTTGTAGGGAGCGGCTTCGACGACCCGGGTGAGGACCTCGCGGGCTTCCCCGTACTGGTCCGACTCCATAAGGGCCTTGCCGAGCCGGTTCATCGTCTCGACGTCGTTGGGCGTGACGTCAAGGATGACCCGGTTCAGGACGGCGGCTTTTTCCCAGTCTCCTTCCAACGCCAGGGATATGGCTTCCCTGCTCAATTCCCTGGTGGTCTTTGCCCGGCTGGTGCCGAGGGTCTTTCCCTCCGTCGCCGGGGCAGGCAACTTGTCCCAGGCCTCCTGGGGGCTTCGTGTCTCCAGCTCCATAACCATCCACTCCAATCCCAAGCGCCTGCCCGACGCAATTCAGACCCGGGCCGGCCCGCCGGCGGCAGGTCTGCCCAGTTTGCGGTAAATAATTACAGTGAATGGTTACGTAGGGTCAAGGCATTTTGGATGCCATTTTGGGGCAATCGCACCCGGAAGAAACCAACTTGTTGGCGCCGCAGGATGGCGCTGATCCACCCTGTTTTCAGCCGTTGTTTCGGAATGGCGACTAGTTCAAGACGGGCGGGTGTACCCGGAGATTCTCTGGCCTGCCGCGCCCGGGCGGGGTTTCTGACGGAAAACAGGGGATATGATGCGGAATGTTTCCGCTAAGGCGCCTACCGGTAGTGGCCGGTGAGGGCCCGCCAGCGGATGCGGAGGAGGTCGCGGGCCATGATGAGGGAGTCGGGGAAGGGCTTCAACGTGCTGGCCTGCCGGTGATGCCAGTCGATGGGCACTTCCCGGATCCGCAAGCCGGACCGGGCAGCGATAGCCAGGAGCTCTACGTCGAAGGCGAACCCGTCCAGGTTGGGGCGGTCGAACAGGGCCGGCACAACCTCTCCCCGGAAGCACTTGAATCCGCACTGGGTATCGGAGATTCCCCGGACCGCCAGCAGGCGGACCAGGGCGTTGAAGACCCGGCTGGTGAAGACCCGGGCCGGGGACTCCCCGGTGCGGCGGGCGCCGGGGGCCTGCCGGGAGCCGGCGGCCACGTCAACCCCTTCCAGTTGGGGCGGCAGGAAACGCTCGACCTGCTCGATGGGCATGGAAAGGTCGGCGTCGCACATGAACCGGTAGGCCCCGGCCGCCGACAACATTCCCATCCTGACGGCGCGGCCTTTCCCGGCGTGGGGCAGGCCCAGGAGGCGCACGTTGGGATGGGAATCTGCGAAGGCGTTTACCTCGGCGGCGGTGGAGTCGGCGCTGCCGTCGTCGGCGACGATTACTTCCCAGGTGTAATCGCGGGCGGCGAGGAACTCCACCGTCCGGCGCAGGGTGTCGGCGATGATGAGTTCTTCGTTGTAGGCCGGGATGATTACGGAAAGGAAGGGCTCAGTCACGGAATATCGGGGAGCCTCCCCGGATCGGCCATCCTCCCGGGATCAGCCGTCCTCGCGGTCCAGTTGGAAGCCCCGGTGCAGCAGCCGGACGGCCTCGGCGGCATCGCTTTCCCTGACGATGCAGGAGATGCGGATCTCCGAAGTGGTGATCATGTCGATGTTGACGTTGCCGTCGGCCAGAAACCGGAACATCCGCGAGGCATAGCCGGGGGTGTTCTGCATCCCGGAGCCGACGACGCTGACGGAGGCCAGGGTGTCATCGCTGACGACGCCGGAAGCGCCAAGAGAGGGGATGAGTTCCTCGACCTCCCGCAGGGCCAGCGGCAGGTCGTCGCGGGTCACGGTAAAGCTGATGTCGGTGTAGCGTTCGACGCTGGTATTCTGAACGATGGTGTCGACGCTGATTCCCACAGCGGCCAGGGGCTCGAACAGGGCGGCGGCCACCCCGGGGCGGTCGGGCACGGAACGGACGGTTATCTTGGCGACGTTGGACTGGCTGGCGATGCCGGTTACCTTTACTCGGTCTTCCATGGAATGCTCACCGTCGGGAAGCTGGTCGGGGACTTGATGAATCAGGGTGCCGGACGCGTCGACGAGGCTGGATGCAACGTAGATGGGGACCCGGTAGGCCGCGCCGAGCTCGATGGACCGGGGGTGCATCTTGGCCCCGTAGCTGGCCAGCTCCAGCATCTCCATGTAGCCGATTTCGCGCATCTTGCGGGCCTCGGGGACGATGCGGGGGTCGGCGGTGTAGATGCCCTCCACGTCGGTGTAGATGTCGCACCGGTCGGCGTTCAGGGCGGCGGCAAGGGCAACGGCGGTGGTGTCGGAGCCGCCCCTTCCCAGGGTGGTTATGTCCAGGTCCTCGGTGATGCCCTGGAAACCGGCCACGACGGCGATGCGGCCGCGGGACAGTTCGGTTTTGACCCGGTCCGGGTCGACGCGGCTGATGCGGGCCCGTCCGTACATGGTGTCGGTGTGGATGCCGGCCTGGGAGCCGCTGAGGCTGATGGCCTGGTAACCCAGGGAGCGCAGGGCCATGGTCAACAGGGTGCAGGACACCAATTCCCCGGTGGAGAGCAGGAGGTCCAGCTCCCTTGGATCGGGATTGGGGGAAACCGTGTTGGCCAGCTCGATGAGCTCGTCGGTGGTGTCGCCCATGGCGGATACGACGGCGACGATGTCGGCTCCACCATCCCGGTCCCGGCAGATGCGGCGGGCGACGTTGAGGATCCGCGCGGCGTCGGCGACGGAGCTGCCGCCGTACTTGTGGACCAGCAGGGTCATGGGGCGGGCCCAAGGGGGAACCACGCCAAACAGGCGGGGGCAGGGTCAGGCGGCATAAAAGCGTTCATGACGGTTGGAGAATCCCACTGGAGATTCGTCTCCGACTTTCAATTCCTGGTTGTCGGTGAGTTCGATCAGCCGCCGGCGCTGGCTGTTGGAGCTGATCTTGAAGTGCCGTGGAGGCTCGTTGACAATGGCTTCCAATACCGGCAGCGCTCCCTCAACGCCTTCGATGGTCTCGCGTATTTCCAGGGCGTTCCGCCGGTTGTCATAGAAGTTCTCATGCCCCTTGTGATACGCGTCAGACAGAGAATTGGTGAACTCGGGGGACGCATAATCAGGGAACTCGGCACTGATTTGCCGGCCGATATATTCAAGCTGACGATGGGAACCGTGATTCCACTCCCTGTCTTGCCCGATAATCTTCAGATATTGGGCGACCGCTCCCCACGCTTTTTCTCCCGCCTGAAGCCGATTCCCCTTGGCCAATTCCTGCCAAGCGTGTTGCACAAACCGGCGGCTGATTGCCTTTCGGTCTTCAACGGTCTGGTCGCCCGGTTCGGGCAAAGGGGTTACGGTAGTCATTTTGCCGGCATCCTATCCTTCCGGTCTGGCAGTTTCTATTATGCCCCATCCTGGGGCATGGTCGGGTGGGTTAGGCCCAGGTTAATTGTTCTGTCCGCTGAGAAGGGACAGGGCTGCGCCGATGCCCGCAGTGACCACCCCCAGCGCCATGCTCCAGCCGCCCACGAACAGCATTTGGCCGGGCACCTCCCCCAGGAATATCGCGACGGCCAACATCACAATCATGGGGATGCCGAACATGATCCCGCCGATAGACAGGAATATACCGCTCATCGTCCTGAACCTCCGTTTGGAGATGGCGTTTCATGTCGCAACTGGTGGGCTTCCAGCAGCAGTTCTATTTGCCGTTGGTTAGCCTCGATGCGGGCGGTGTTTTCCCTGGAGTTGGCCAGCACTGCCGGGTAAGCGACCAGTATGCTAAAGAAGGCTACCACTCCAGCCCCAACCAAGAGCATCAACACATCCCTCAGGATTCTGGGTCTATCGTTCATTTTACATCTACTTGGCGGAGGCTGCTTAAGCTGTGGATAGGCTTATTCTGGCAGGGCTGCCAGGTGTGCTCCCTTTGGCGTGGGGGAAACGACAAGAAGTTTGCACTCGACGCCGGTGATCCTGGCTGCTTCAAACATTTCGTAGGTGACGGTCATTTCCCGGCCCCGGGTGAGCGCCATGATGGTGGAGCCGCTGCCGGAGAGAAAGACTCCGAGGGCGCCGGCGTCGCGGGCCGCGCGGAATATGAGCTTCATGGGAGGGAAGATGGCCTGGCGGTGGGGCTGGTGGAGCCGGTCCTCGGTAGCGACGGAAAGGTATTCGGGGTGGTTGGTAGCCATTCCCGCCACCAGCAGTCCGACCCGCCCCATGTTGTAGACGGCGTCGGCAACGGTTACGCGGTCGGGGAGGACCCGGCGGGCGTCCTCGGTGCTGATTCGCACGTCGGGGACGAGGAGAACAGCCTGGATGTCTCCCGGGACATCGATTGGCACGGTGTACAGTTGCTGTTCCTCGCCCACCACGAGGCGCAGGCCGCCCAGGACGGCGGCGGCGACGTTGTCGGGATGGCCCTCGATGGTGGCCGCCATTTCCAAGAGCTCGTTGGGATTGAAGGGTTCCCCGCACAGGTGGTTGGCCGCAACCAGCCCACCGGCGATGGCGGCGGCGCTGCTTCCGAGGCCGCGGCTGAGGGGGATGCGGTTTTCGCAGCGGAGGTGGAGCGGCGGCGGGTCCAGCCCGGCTTCGTCGAAGAGGAACCGCATGGCCCGGTAAACCAGGTTGGTCTCGTCGGCGGGCAGTTCCCCCTCGCCCTCGCCGGAGACTTCGACGACCGCGGATTCCTGCCCGCTGGCAGGCGTGGTCACGTCAAGACGGTTCCACAGGTCCAGAGCCATTCCCAGGCAGTCGAAGCCGGGGCCCAGGTTGGCGGTGGTGGCGGGGGCGTAGACGGTGACGGGGTTCATGGCAGGAAGGAGCCGGTCATACGAGGATGCGTTCGAAGACGTAGCGTCCCACGTCCCGGTTTTCCCGGAACTCGAAGCCGTCGTAGGAACCGCCGCAGCCGAGGATGGGTACGTCATCCTCGTAAAGGGATCCGTGGGAGCGCAGGCCCGCCGGGAAGTCCACTTCAGCCGGGTCGCCGAAGACCACTTCGGGGCCGCCCAGGACCATGATGTCTCCGATGCGGTCCTCCATCAACCGGAACCTGGCGGCGGCTTCAGAGCGGGGATAGGCGGCATCCACGCCGTCGGTGTTGCAGAGGACTTCCAGGGCGGCATTGGTGTCAGCGGCATCTACGTAGACGTAGATGCACCCCCCGAGATTGGAGTGATGAACGGTGTAGAGGTCCTTGATGATGGGGACGGCCTGGGCCGCTATGCCGTGTTCCCGCAGCACGTCGGGCAGGTGAATCATGCGGCTCTTGGAAGACATGCCGTGGTCGGCGGTGAGCAGGAATTCCACGTCCGGGAGGCTCTCCATGAGCTTGCCGATGGCCTCGTCCAGGAGGGAGAGATGGCGGGACGCTTCGGGGTGCTCGGGGCCATAGGTGTGCATGGCATAGTCGGTGGTGGTCAGGTAGACGAGGTCGTAGCTTTCCCGGGCCAGGACGGCGCGGGCGGCGTCCACGATCCAGCTGTTGACTTCGAGGGAGTATATGGGCGGGGGCGTTCCCACCTGGTCCACGACCCAGCCGAGGGGCTGCTCCGAGGAGAAGCAGAGGGTGGGGCCGTCGCCGAGGAGCTTGCGAAGCTTGTCCTTGGATGACACCAGCAGCGACCGGGCTCCCAGGCGGGTGGCCCGCTGGAACATGGTCTCGGCGGCGACGTACTCGCCGGACTCCATGTAAACGTCCTCGCCGCCGGTACGGTCCCGCCAGAAGTTGGAAACGATGCCGTGGGCGTCGGGATAGCTGGCGGTGACAAGGGAGGTGTTGTTGACGTTGGTCACGGTGGGCATCATGGCCTTGCCGGACACCAGGAAGCCCTCGCCGGCGATGCGGTCCAGGTTGGGGGTGGGACAGTGCTGCGCGTATTCCGGATCAAACCCGTCCACCATTACGACCACGGTAGTCTTGGCCATTGCCTACACCCCCCGAAACTAACTTGCTGCTCCTGAATGGAAGGCGGGGACCTTCCCGAGCCGGCAACGAAGGAAACTGTACCGCATCCCCCCGAGAGCGGCAAGCCGGGAAAGAATCAGACGCCAAGGTTCTCCAGGGCGGTGAAGTTGTTGATTCCGGGCTGGTGGCCGTTGCCAAGCAATCCGACTGGGGCAACGGCGGCCGCCGCCCGGAGGTAGTCCAGAGCGAGACGGGGCAGGAGGTATTTGTCGCGTACGCTGTTGCGGGCGGCGGAGCCGATCCGCTCCCGCAGGGACGGGTCGAGCAGCAACGAAACCATACGCTCCGCACATTCTTCGGGAGAACCTACCAGGTAGCCGTTGACGCCGTCCTCCACCTGGATGCGGATGCCGCCGACATCGCCGCCAATCAGGGGGGTGCCCTTCCACATGGCCTCGGCCACGGTGAGGCCGAATCCCTCGCGGAGGGACTTCTGCATCACGACCAGGGAGGCAGCCTGGAAGGCGTTGACGATGCGGTCGATGGTGTCGGGCAGGCCGTCGGGCTGGAAATACAGGTGGATGTCGGGGTCGCCGGCGGCGTGGTCCGCCACCCGGTTTACAACCTCCGTGGCCTCGGGGTCGTCGGAGGCCTGGCTGATTCCGAGGAGGGCCAACTGGAGTCCGGGCACGGACTGGCGGGCGATGCGGTAAGCGTCGATGACTCCCCAGGGATCCTTCCAGAAGTCGAAGCGGGATACCTGGGTGACCAGCGGGCGGTCCGGGTCGATACCCATGGCGGAGACGATGGCGTTTGCTTCCGCATCGGTCATGGGGGCGTTCTTGGACGTCAGCGGATCTATGGCCGGCGGGGCAACATACACGGGAGTATTGGAATCCAACCCGGCGGGGATGTAGGAGTCCAGGGAAAAGACCAGTCCATCGTAGGCGGCGGTCAGGGGAAGCAGCCGGTCCATAACCTCCCGGTTGGGAGCGGTCAGGTCGATGTGGCACACCCACAGACGGGTCTCGCCGCCCCGCTTGGGAAGCAGTTGGGCAAGGGGCAGAAGCTGGGGGTCGTGAAGGAACCAGACATCAGCGTCCAACTGGCGGGACTCGATGTCGCGGGCAACCCGGGCGAGAGTGTCCATATAGAGGCCGAATTCCCCGGGGGTGAGGTCTCCATCGGCGCCCTGAAGAAGGTTGTGCAGCTTCTTGGTGACCTGGAAGAAGGGCGGGTCGGCCGGGTTGATGACCACGCGCTCGGTTTCAACACCCAGGGAGTTCATCAACGGGACGAGGGACTGGAGGACCTCGGCGACCCCGCCTCCGATGGCGGTGCTGTTGACGTGGACGAAGCGCAGGTTCCTGATCTGGTGTACCAGGTGTTCGAAATCTTCTCGAAGCTGCGGGGAAAGCAAGGCCAAGTAATCGGACGCGGAGACTTCGGGGTAGGTCATGCGGAGGAGCATTGGGGTTCGCCTTTCCAAGGCTGGGCGCGTCCTGGGGGGTACAGGGGCGTTCAGCGGTAAGTGTTCACAGCAATCATTGCACCTTGCCGGGGGGACTGCAATACGTTTGCTGGGAAATACTCCCCAGTTTTCCGAACGGGCCAAAAGGGAGACCAGAGCCATCCGGCAAGAAGACGGGACGGGAAGAGGGTTTTTGCGGGGGCGAGGGCGGCGGCGCAGGCCCCGACAGGGGGCCTATTCCACGGTGACGGACTTGGCCAGGTTGCGGGGCTGGTCCACGTCGCAGCCGCGCAGGACGGCGATTTCGTAGGCCAGCAACTGCATGGGGATAGTGGCGAGCAGCGGGGTGAGGTGCTCGGAGACTGGGGGGATGTAGAGAACCTCATCCACCTCGCCACTCAGCCGGTCGTCGCCTTCCGTGGCGATACCCAGGATGACGCCATGGCGGGCGCGGACCTCCTTGACGTTGCTGAGCATCTTCTCGAACAGGGAGTCGTCGGGGGCCAGCACGAGGGTGGCCATCTTTTCGTCAACCAGGGCGATGGGGCCGTGCTTCATTTCCCCGGCGGGATACCCCTCGGCGTGGATGTAGGTTATCTCCTTGAGCTTCAGGGCGCCTTCGGAGGCGACGGGGTAGCTGATGCCGCGCCCGAGGAACATGAAGTTGCGGTAGGAGTTGAAGCGGAGGGCCAGTTTCCGGTAGCGGGACACATCGGACAGCAGGCTCCCAATGAGGGCCGGGCAGCGGGCCAATTCGTCGACCAGGACCCGGGTGTCGGCATCGGAAAGGAAGCCGCGGGCCTGTCCCAGGTAGACCGCCAGCAGGTTGAGGATGGTGAGGGAGGCAATGAAGGTCTTGGTGCTGGCGACGCCGATTTCCAGGCCGCAGTGCATGTAGAGGGTGGCGTCGGCCAGGCGGGTTGTCTGGGTGCCCGCGACGTTGCAGATGGTCAGCATGCGGCCGCCGCCGTCCCTGATCTCCTGCATGGCCGCCACGGTGTCGGCGGTCTCGCCGGACTGGGCCACCGACACATAAAGGGTGTTGGGGTCGATGGGTGCGCCCCGGTAGCGAAATTCGGAGGCGCTCTCGAATTCGGCGGGCAGGCCGGCCAAACGCTCCATGAGGAAGCGTCCGACCTGGGCGGCGTGGAGGCTGGTGCCGCAGCCGATGAGCATGACCCGGCTCAGGCCCCGGATTTCAGCCTGGGAATAGGGTACTTCCGGGAGCATGACCCGTCCCTGGCTGAAATCCACCCGGCCGCGCATGGCGGAGGCCACGGCTTGGGGCTGCTCCATGATCTCCTTGAGCATGAAGTGGCGATGGCCACCCTTGTCGACGATGACGTCCTCGGAGTTGACCCGGCGCAGCTCCTTGTGCAGGGGCAATCCCTGGAGGTCCTGGTAGCGGACTCCGTCGGGGGTAATGACGGCCATCTCGCCGGAATCGAGGAACCCCACATCGCCGGTGGGCATGTCCAGGCGGAACAGCGGCAGGATGGCGGGCAGGTCGCTGGCGACGATGGTCTCGCCGTCCCGGTGGGCGACCAGGATGCCGCCGGCGTGACCGAGACGCATGGCGCAGATCTTGGCGGCGTCTCCCTGTTTCATGACGGCCACGGCCTGAGAGCCGCGGAGCAGGCCGCCCATCCGTCCGAAGGCATCCTCCAGGGGGAGGCCCTGGTTGAGTCCTTCCTCAACGAGGTGGGCGATGACCTCGGTGTCGGTTTCCGAGGTGAAGTGGTGTCCCCCATCCAGGAGGTACTGCTTCAGTTCGAGATAGTTCTCGACGATGCCGTTGTGGACGATGGCGAGGTCCTGGTAGCAGCCGGTATGGGGATGGCAGTTGGCGTCGGAGGCGTCCCCGTGGGTGGCCCAGCGGGTGTGTCCCAGGCCGGCGTAGCCCTGGGGAATCTCCACGAGGGGATCGGCGGTGAGGCCCACCACCTTGCCGACGGTCTTGCGGAACTGGAGGTCGCCGTCTTCATCGCTGATGGCGACGCCGGCGCTATCGTACCCGCGGTACTCCAGCCGCTCCAGCCCCTGGAGGATGATCGGCCAGGCGGGCTTGGTCCCTACGTATCCGACTATGCCGCACACGGTCCCTCGCTAGATGGTCAACGTTTCGTTACCAAGAGACTATCTCAAAAATCCCTTCCCCCTTGAGGGAGGAAGGTTAGGAAGGGGGTGAAAACTCAATTGTCACACACCCTCTAGGGCTCCTTGGGGGCTCCGTCGGCGACCCGGAGGTGAGAAGGAAGCCGATCCGGCCAGCCGGGAGGAGAAGGTGATAATCAGACAGGACATGCAGGAGTGTTCGGGCCGGACGGGGCGCCCCCTGGGGGGCGGCGGTTGAGGCTAGTATAGGAAGGGGGTTTCGGGGGTGTCAACAAAGGGGATGCGGGTTGGCCGTTTCGCCCCGGAAGGGGTGAGGGTTTCCAGGGGAATGTGGGCCCTGCGGCGGACAGCAAAACCGGGTCCCGGCCCAGACCCCACCAATCGCGGGGCTGCGCCCGCCGGTTGACGGGTATTGCCCTAGCGTCCCGCTGCCTATAAAATTGTTGTTTGCCAAAGCCCCCGGCCGCTGCAACCGGCGGCGGGGGATTCATCCCGATATGAAACGGAGGGCGGGTGATTGAATGTACTAGGTAAGCACGTACTTCTGGAACTCAAGGAATGCAACCCCAGGCTGCTCGACAACGTTGAGCATATACGCCACTCGCTGTGGCGGGCCGCTGAGGACCTGGGCGCCCACGTGGTGGGAGAGTCCTTCCACCAGTTCAGCCCACAGGGCGTGACCGGAATCCTCGCCATCGCCGAGTCCCACATATCCATCCACACCTGGCCGGAATACTGCTACGCCGCCGCAGACATATTCACCTGCGGCTCGTCCTTCCAGCCTCGCGACGCCGCCGAGATCCTGATTGAACTGCTGGAGTCCAAGGAGCAGGACATCATCGAGGTGGAACGGGGCCTGCTGGACAAGGTAGTGGTGGGCTAGGCGGGAACCCGGAACGCAATGGACGACATTACCGGCAAGTGGTACCTGGAAACGGTGTTTCCCGACCTGGCAATCATGCTGCGGGTCCAGGAAGTGCTCTACTCGGGGCGGACAAAGTATCAGGCCATCGAGGTTGTGGAATCCGAGGTCTTCGGACGAAGCCTCGTGCTGGACGGCAAGACCCAGTCCACCGAAAAGGACGAGCACATCTATCATGAATCCCTGGTACATCCAGCCATGCTGATGCACCCCAACCCGCGGACGGTGTTCATCGGCGGTGGTGGCGAGGGCGGCACCCTGCGCGAAGCGCTGGCCCACCGCTCCGTGGAGAAGGTGACCATGCTGGACCTGGATGAGGAGGTGGTGGACTTGTGCCGCCACTATTTACCCCAGCACCACCAGGGAAGCTTCGACGACCCGCGCCTTGAACTGCTGCACCGGGATGCCCGGGCTTACCTTGAGGAGTGCGGCCAGACCTTCGACGTGATGATCATGGACCTGGTCGATCCGCTCGAAGGAGGCACGGCCTACCTGCTCTACACCGAGGAGTATTACCGCATTGCCAAGGCCAGGCTGAACCCGGGCGGGATTCTCGTCACCCAATCGGGTCCCTCGGGACTGCTGGCCCTGGAAGAGTGCTTCACCACCATTCACCACACGCTGAAGGGCGTTTTCCAACACACCGTGCCCTGGCAGGTCCATGTGCCCGCTTTCCACATCCCGTGGGGATTCAACCTGGCCACCGATGCCAGGCTGGAAGCCCCGGCGGATATTGACGCCGCAGCTTCCCAACGCCTCAGCAAACCCCTCCGCTTCTACGACACCGAGACCCACGCCGCCATGTTCAATCTTCCCCGCTACATGAGGGAAGGCATCGCAGGAGAAACCCGCACCAACCGGGACGATTCCCCGGTCTTCATGGTCTAGGCCGCCCGGCGTCTCCCCTCAACCCCGGCGGACGGGCCGCTCCCCCTTTTCCAGACCCTATTGCCTGTCAGCGGGCCGCTTCGTGCAACTTGGGAAAGTTATCGATGGGAAGGACTTCGCCCGTATCCTCGAAGTGGTCCACCAAGGCGCGGATTGCGTCCGGGACCGGGCGGGTCTGGAGGGTGCCGGCGTCGAAGCCGACGTAAATGGCCTCGATGGTGCTGAGAGGCTGCTCCGTGTCCTCACGGCGAATCTCCACCTCCAGGACCAGGCTGGTGTTGCCGATGCGGGCGACGCGGGTGTGGAGCTCCAGGATGTCATCCACCCGAGCCGGGGACTTGAACTCGAGGGTGGTCTTGACCACGGCGCTGTCGAAGTAGCCGTTCTGGGCGATGCGGTAGATGCTGAAGCCCAGGTTGCGGAAATACTCCGCCTGGGCGACTTCCAGGTAACCCAGGTAGGCCCCGTTGAACACGATCCCCTGGGCATCGCACTCCATCCATCGGACCCGCACGGTGGCGTGGAACCTGAAACGGGAAGGGGACACGGCGCTCATTCCCCCCGGCCAGGGCCATCAACCGCCGGAGGGCCGGGAGAGGCCCAACCCAGCGTCCGCAGGAACTTGCAGTCGGCGTCGGTCAGGGAGGCTTTTTCCAGGAGGTCGGGCCGCCGCCGCAGGGTGAGGCGGAGAGACTGCTCCCGGCGCCAGCGGTCAATCTCGGCGTGGTTGCCCGAGCGGAGCACGTCGGGCACCGTCATGCCCCGATACTCCGCCGGGCGGGTGTAGAGGGGGTGCTGCAGCAGGCCGGATGTGATGGAGTCCTCCAGGACGTTCTCGTGGGAGCCGACCACGCCCTCGATGCAGCGGGCCACGGCGTCAATGATGACGAGGGCCGCCGGCTCCCCGCCGCTGAGCACGTAGTCTCCGATGCTGATTTCGCGGGTGACGACTCCCTGGAGCACCCGGTGGTCCACCCCGGCGTAGTGCCCGCAAACCAGGACCACCGCCTGCGCCTGGGACAGCTCATCCGCAACGGACTGGTTGAAAGGCTCTCCCTGGGGAGAGGTCAACACCACCGGGGTCTCCCGCCGTTCTTCACCGGGGTAACGCTCCAGGATGGACTCGACGGCCTCGAAGATGGGCTCCGGCTTCATCACCATCCCGGAGCCGCCGCCGAACTGGTAGTCGTCGGCGGTGCCGTGGTTGTCGTGCGTGAAGCTGCGGATGTCGGTCAGTTCAACGGAAATCAGACCCCGCTGGAGCGCCCGCCCAAGGATGCTCTGCTCCAGGGGGCCGGCCAGCGCATCGGGGAACAGGGTCAGGACATGGAACTGCATCTTGGGTTGGTCACAAGCGCATCAAGGATAGGGAAGCGGCCAGCCGCCGCTCCCCGCAAGATTCCACGGCCGAGGCGACACCCGGGGCCGGAATCAGGCCGGCAGGGGCTGTCCGACGGGAAGCTGGTCGATGTAGGCCGAACCGCCCTTCATCACCATCATCAACCTCTCATGGTCCCGCAGGACGCTCATGTCGCTCAGCGGGTTTCCGTCGAGGACCAGCAGGTCGGCGTACTTGCCGGCGGCGATGGTGCCGGTCTCATTGCCCAGGCCGCAGCACTCGGCGGCCCATCCGGTGGCGGCCTGGATGGCCTGCATGGGGGACATGCCCTTTTCCACCAGAAGCTCAATCTCGCGGGCGTTGTCCCCGTGGACGAAGCCCCCGGCGTCGGTTCCGGCCACGACCTTGACACCGGCGGCCAGGGCCTGGTGCATGGTCTCGATGTGGACCTCGCGCAGCGCCCGGGCCCTCACCTGCATGTGGGGGGCGCTGACGGTGGAGTGGAACTCGTAGACCTCGAAGGTGGGCACCAGGAAGATGCCCTTGTCGGCCATCATCTTGATTAGGTCGGGGTCATCGGCCAGGTAGCAGCCGTGCTCGATGGAACCGGCGCCGGCCTCGACAGCGACGCGGAGACCGGGGCCGCCCACGGCGTGGCACATGGTGTTGCGTCCCAGGATGCGGGCCTCGTCGATGAGGGCGGCAACCTCGGCGGGGGTGAACTCCACGTCCATGGGGCCGTGCCCGGGGCGGGAGCTGGCCCCGCCGGTGGTGGCGAACTTGATTACGTCGGCGCCGACCCGCACCATCTCGCGCACCTTGGCCCGCACTCCCTCGGGTCCGTCGGCGACGCCGGACGGCATCCGGGGGTCGCCGTGGGAGTGGCTGTGGCCGGAGCCGCTGCGCCGGTCGGAGAGGCCGCCGGTGGGGGAGATGATGTTGATGGAGTTGACCAGCCTGGGGCCGGGATACAGACCTTCCTCGACGGCCATCTTGAACCCGGCGTCCAGCCCACCGGCGTCGCGGACGCAGGTGTATCCGGCGGCCAGGGTCTCGGCCATGACATAGGCGGTGCGGAGGTGCCCCAGGGAAATGGGGTCGTTGAGGTCCCAGCGGCTGGCCAGGTCGTAGCCCTTGGAAGCCAGGTGGTCGTGGCAGTCGATCAATCCAGGCATCACGGTCATGCCGGCAACGTCGATGATCTCCACGTCCGGGGGCATTGTCACCGCAGCCCGGGGTCCGGCCTCGACGATGCGGTCCTCGTCGATGAGGACGGCGCTGTCATTGACCACCGGCCCGCCCGACCCGTCGATCAGGGCTGCTCCAACCAGGGCTTTCATGGGATGCCTCCAGCGTGGAAATATGGCACGGAAACCGCCGGCCAGGCGGCGGCATGGCTTAGGTGATGCTAAAGAAGGCCCTATGGGTTGTCAAGGCGAATCCGGCCCGGGCGGGGCCATCCCACGAGAACCGAGAAGAAAATTTTACTTTGTGGGACATTTGGGCCGTTTCGTGCTCAAAGATTCCTGAAACCACGGGATTTTCGCGTCAATTGGGCACCTTTTTGCGCCATGGGCGGGACATTCCGGGACAGAGATTGGGACATTATGAGACAAAGTGAGACATTTTTGGGACATTCCCAAGTCCTAAGGAGGCGCCGGAAGGGTTCCGGCGGGCGCGGGATGGCCGGGCGGCGAACCGGCCAGACCAAGGGAAGGAGATTGCAGGATGATGCGGTGCACGTAATCAACGCTATCGAGTTCAGGAGTGGGTGTCAACGGGCAAATGTCACTGGGCAGTGCAATCGCCGGAGTGCAGGGTTAGTCCAACTGCCAGTTAACGGTCAACACGGCGCTGTGGGGACGGATGACGGGGGAGGAGAACGCGGGGTGGGCGAGGCGTCACCAAAACAAGGGAATCCCGTTGTCATAACCAGTGAATCCGGCCCCAATCCCCTCGATATAATGGACCCCAGGGAACGAATGTGAAGCCGACGACTCCGATTGCCCGTTGATGGCAGTCAATCCGTTGGGCAGTCAATCCGTTGGGATGGGGTGAGGGCGATGGTCAAGTTTGCGGTGAAATGGCTGCGGAGACTGGCGGTGGCGGGGGCGGCGCTGCTGATGACCGGGTGCTTCTTCGGGGGGACGCAGCCCATTGTGTTCGTTTCCCAGGAAGACGGGCAGGGCAATCTGTTCCTGCTGGACCCGGAGAACGGCGAGGCGACCCGGGTTACAAACCACGGCGTCTCCGATTCTTTCCCGAGGTGGTCTCCCGACGGGTCCACGGTGTCGTTCCTGCGGAATGAGGACCGGGGTTCCAGCGTTTTCCTGTATGAGCGGGAGGAGGACACTCCGGGCGCGCTGGTTCTCAACGCCGGGGTGGACTATCCGCCGGTGTGGTCGCCCGAGAGCGACGCGCTGGCCTTCGTGTCGCCGAAGAGCGGTTCCTCGGAGATCTACGCCGTCGGTACGGGAAGGGACAGCGACCTCCGAATAGTCCAGCAGGTTACGGTCAACGAGCTGGACGAGCGGCTGGGAGACTGGCATCCGGACGGGGCGTGGCTGGTGTTTTCCGCCAGCGGGTCCGGGAAGGGAGAGGACGCGGAGCCCGGTCTGTGGCTGCGCAACGCCCAGGGAGTGGACCAGGTCCGCCTCACCAACAGCCGGGACCGGGACCCCAGGTGGTCGCCCGACGGGGGCCGCATAGTATTCGTCCGGGAGGGAAAGGGCAACGAGGACATCCACGCCATAGCTCCCGACAAGGGCGGCTCGTGGCGGCAGGGGGTCCGGGAGATACCCCTGGCCGTCAGAAGCTCGTCGGACCACTCCCCGGTCTGGGCCCCCGACAGCAAGTCCATCGCCTTCGTTTCCGACCGGGACGGCAACCCGGAGATTTACGTGATGAGGGCGGACGGAGAGAAACCGCGGCGTCTCACCTTCAACGATGCGGTGGACGAGTCCCCGGTCTGGTCTCCCGACGGCAAGCGCATCGCCTTCGTGTCCTTCGTCTACGAGCAGGGCGAGATACTGGTGATGGACGCCGACGGGTCCAACCAACGGCGGCTGACCAACAACGGCGTGGAGGACCACTCGCCGGACTGGTGATCCGGCGGCCAGGTCACCGCCGATAGACCGCCTGGGGGAGCGGTGTTACACTCCCCGCACACTCAGCTTCTCCAGAGAACCGGGTCTGCCCGTGTCCGACGCCAGCCAACACGCCGACGGCAGCCTGCGAGGCATCGCCCCAACCATCGACCCCAGCCGCATCGCGCCCATGATGCGCCACCTCTGGTCGCCGGTGGCGGCCGTCACAAGCTGCTGGGAAGGACGGGCCAATGCCCAGATAGCCGTCACCGTCAACGCCGCCTCGGTGGTGCCGGACCGTCCGCGGGTGGTGGTGCAGATATACAAGGTGAACCATAGCTGGGCGTTGATTCACCGCAGCGGCGCATTTGCCCTGAACTTTCTCGGGCCCAACCAGCTCGGCCTGCTGCGCTCCCTGGGTTTCCGGTCGGGCCGTGACGCGGCCAAACTGGACGGCGTTCCATACCACCTGGGAGAATCCGGCAGCCCCATCCTGGAGGAGTGCTGGGGATACCTGGACTGCCGGGTGGTCAACGCGATGGACGGCGGTGACATGACCGTCTACCTGGCCGACGTGCTGGCCGGAGACACCACCGGCGAGGCCCAACCCCTCTGGTGGCCGGACGCCCGCCGCCGCATCCCGGATGCCTGGAACGCGGAATGGGACGAGAAGGCGGCCCGGCAGGTGGAGTTTTCCCGGCGGCTACTGGATAAACTGGAATCCTCCCGGCAGATTGGCCCCGACAACCAGCAATCCCCAGCCCAGGACCGGACAACGCCATGAACGATACCACCGCCCTCATCGAGAAGATCCACGCCACGCCCCACAAGTCGGTCATCGCCGTGGCCGGGGCCGGCAGCCAGGCGCTGGCCTGGTTATTGGGTGTGGCCGGGGCATCGAACACCCTGCTGGAAACGCTGGTGCCCTACGGCCGGCTGTCCATGATTGATTTCCTCGGCAGCGAGCCGGAGCAGTACGTTTCCGAGGAGACGGCCCGGAGCATGGCCCGGGCCGCGTACCGGCGGGCGTTGGCGCTCCGGGAGGACGACTCCCCCGCCGTGGGCCTGGCCTGCACGGCGACCCTGGTGACCAACCGGCCCAAGCGCGGCGACCACCGCTGCTTCATCGCCGCCTGGGACCAATCCCAGGTATGGCTGTCCGACCTGGTCCTGGAAAAAGGGGCGCGGGACCGGCCCGGCGAGGAAGACCTGTGCAGCCGGATGGTGGTGAACCTGCTGGCCCGGGCCAGCAGGATTGAGGATGTCCTCCCCCTGGAACTGACCGACCGGGAGACTCCCCGGTACAGCGCCGTTCCCCATCCTTCCCCCATAGCCCAACTGCTGGCGGGAGAAGTCAGCCACGTCCTGGTGCATCCCGACGGGACGATGGCGCCGGAGGAGGGGTTCAGCGGCGTATTATTCCCCGGTTCCTTCCAGCCGTTGCACCGGGGGCACACCGAGCTGGCTGACACCGCGCCCCGCATGACGGGGAAGCCGGTGGCTTACGAAATCTCGGTGTTCAACGTGGACAAGCCTCCCCTGGCGGAGACGGAAATCATGGCCCGCCTGGAGCAGTTCCGGGGAAATGGCACGGTGGCGCTGACCTCGCAGCCGACCTTCCACGGCAAGGCCCGGCTGTTTCCCGGGGCATCCTTCGTCATCGGATGGGACACGGCCGTCCGCATCGTTCATCCCCGCTACTACGGCGGCAGCGAGGAGGCAATGCTGGGGGCGCTGGCCGATATGTGGTCGTGGGGAAGCCGCTTCCTGGTCGCCGGGCGGGCGCAGGATGGGACCTTCCACGGACTTGGCGACGTGCCCATCCCCGCCGGGTTTGCCCCCCTGTTCCGGGAGATTCCCGAATCCGATTTCCGGGTGGACATCTCCTCCACCGAGCTGCGGGCGCGGGCGGGCAGGTGATGCCGGGTTGCGTCCCCGAATTATTAACATGAACCAACAGTTCCCCCGTATAATGACCTTACCTCCCGCCCCGCAAGGACGGAAACAATGACCAGCAAGCTGACTCGCCAGACCATGACCGTGGCGGAATCCGGCACCTTCCCGGCTTTTCCTCCCAGGGACGACATGCAAAACCCCCTGTACCTGTACCTGCCCGGCTACCTGACCACCCTGCGCCGCCACTTCGGCT
>DAOUIZ010000003.1:0-48973 GCA_034423195.1 Dehalococcoidia bacterium
GGGAGTTGCGGCGGAGGGAGAAGCCGGGCACCGTGTGGTCGCCCCACAACCTGCTGGCCCTGTTGGAAATCCGGGGCCTGATAAACCAAACCACCTAATTCGCAACGCTACCCCGGTGCAGCCGGTCTATTTCCTTCGGCAACGGCATTTGTTATACTGCTGTTCCGTCCGGCCAAGGCCGGACAGCTTTTGTGTGCATAAATGGTTCGGAGGCTGTAATGCCGGCATTCGCCGTGATCGGCGCTCAATGGGGGGATGAAGGAAAGGGCAAGATAATCGATTATCTTGCCGGAGACGTCGATGCGGTCGTTCGGTACGCCGGAGGAAACAACGCAGGACACACGGTCGTAAACCAGAAGGGGAAGTTCGAGCTGCACCTGATCCCCTCGGGAATCTGCTGGCCCGGGGTTTACGGGATAATCGGCAACGGCGTTGTCGTCAATCCTGACGTGATGCGCGGCGAGATGGATGGCCTGGCGGCGCGGGGCATCGACGTCAGCAACGTGCTGATTAGCGAACGCGCCCATGTCATCATGCCCTACCACATCATCCAGGACCGCCTCGAGGAGGAAGCCAAGGGCGCTGGAGCCATCGGGACCACCGGGCAGGGAGTCGGCCCAACTTACGTGGACAAGGTCGGCCGGGTCGGCATCCGGGTCGGCGACGTGCTGGAGATGGATACCCTGGCCCCCAAGTTGGAGCAGGCCCTGGCCTTCAAGAACAAGCTCTTTTCCCAGGTATACGGCGCGGAGAAGGTCAAGCCGGCTGAGATACTGGCCAAGTGCGAGGAATGGTCCGGGTGGATGGCCCCCCACGTCCGGCCCACCGAACAGCTCGTCCAGGACATGATGGACCAGGGAAAGAAGGTCCTGCTCGAAGGCGCCCAGGGCACCCTGCTCGATGTGGACCACGGCTCCTATCCCTTTGTCACGTCTTCGTCCCCCTCCATCGGCGGCGCCTGCACCGGCCTCGGATTGAGCCCTCAGAGCATTGCGGGCGTTCTCGGAGTTTTCAAGGCCTACTCCACCAGGGTCGGGAGCGGCCCGATGCCTTCCGAGCTGGAAGGAGCGGAAGCCGACTACCTGCGAGAGAAGGCCCAGGAGTACGGAACCACCACCGGGAGGGCCCGGCGGGTTGGCTGGTTCGATGCGGTGGCGGGCCGTTACAGTGTGCAGGTCAACGGGTTCACCGGACTGGTGCTGACCCGGCTCGACATCCTGGACGGATTCCCCTCGGTCAAGATATGCGTTGGGTACCGGGTGGATGGGCAGGACCTGGACCGTTTCCCGTCCAACACCAGCCGGTTGGCCCAGTGCGAACCCGTCTTTGAAGAATTGCCCGGTTGGGACGCGCCGACCGCCGGCGCCACCAGCATGGAGCAGCTCCCCGCAGCCGCCGTCGCCTACATGAAACGGATAGAAGAGCTGGTGGGTTGCCGTATTCAAATCGTCTCCACCGGCGCCAGCCGGGATGAGACCATCTTGCGGGAGCCGGTCGTGTCATAGGGCCTTCGGGCAAGTCCGGCAGGAATCGAGCAGAAACATGCAGCAAATGGACAAGTTCGGCATCTACCTCAACGCCGCCGAGAATCTCGTGGTGCGGATCAACTCGCCGTACTGGCTGCCGGAAGAGCCGGACTGGGTTATGCTGACCAACGAGGTCAACGCGACCTTGCTGGACATCCGGGCCCTGGCCCAGGAGCGGGGCCTGGTGGCTGACGGCGGTGCCATCGTTTGGGGGCGGATCCCCGTCCGGGACTGAACCTCCCCCGATACCCTCACCTCCCCATTTCCCCTTCTATCAACCTCTGCTCCGGTTTGGAAAGCGTGTCTCCCGTCGATTCATGCCCGCCCCCCCTGGTGCCTTAGCGGCATGAACGGCTTCGGGGAAGTATTGGCCGCCCTGCTGGTGGGCAAGGACCTGGAGCGGGCCCGCAAGCGCATTCGCAACGGTTGGCTGCTGGGGTACCTGTGGGCTGGCTGGAGCTTCGTCGGGGTGATTGCCGGAATCTGGAGCCTGGCCCCGGAAGCCGAAGAGCGCCTGTCCCTGACCCTGTTCATCATGGCCGTGGTGGAAGTCGGCGTGGTGGCGTTCCTTTCCTACGGAGTGATGCGCCGGGGCAGACCGGCGGCGGCAACGCTGCTGGTCTATTTCTGGGGCAGCCGCATCTTCTGGATAGCGGCGGGCGCCATCGGACTGGGCAGTTACGGCGAAATCGTGAAGTTCGCCATCCTCCAGGTATTCCCCGCTTACATCTTCCTCCAGGGGATGCGGGGAGTGTGGACCTGGCATCACCTGACCCGCCCGGATTACGGGACGCCGACCCTTTGGGAAGAAGGCCCACCGGACGCCGGTTAGCTCCGCCCCTGCTCTGTTCACCCGCCCTGTTCAATAAACTGGTAAAAAATGGGACGGCGCCCCGGTCCGGGGCGCCGTCTTGCTGTTGGTAGTAGTGCCGGAGGTGGGACTAGCTGCTGAAGGCGGGCATGACCCCTTCGGCAAACTTGGTGAGCTGGTCCTTGAAGACGTTGAGGGGCATCCCCATGACCGACCCCAGGTTGATCCGGTCCACTCCCGGGAACTCCTCTTCGACGCTCTTCAGGTGGTCGATAATCAGCTCGGGCGGGCCGCAGAGCCAGGCCTTGCTGGCAACGGCGGACTCCAGGGTGGGAAGCTCGACGCCCCGGGCCCGGCCAGGATAGGCGACGGCTTCTATCTGCTCCGGGTCCAGGCGCATCAGGCCCAGGGGAGCGGCGAATTTCATGGCCTCCTCGAAGTAGGGGCGGGCCTGCTCGATGGCCTTTTCCTGGGTCTCGGCGATGAAGAAGCGGTAGCCGAGGGCGATGTCCTCGCCCTTCTTCAGGTCGCGGCCGTGGTTGGCGGCGGCTTCCTGGTACATGGTGATGCGCTCGCTGAGGGCGGGTTCGGGCGTGTTGGCGATGAGGGCCTTGATCCCGACGCGGGCCATGAAGTCGACGCCCTTGGGGTTGCCGCTGACCAGGGGCTGCCAGATTTCCACGGGATGGGTCGGCTTGGGAACTAGGGTAATCTTCTCCAGCTCGTATCCCCGGTAGGGCACACGGGCGGGAATCTGGAAATGCTTGCCGTGGTAGGAGAAGGAGTCCTCGTTGAACGCCTTCTGGATGATTTCGACCTGCTCCTCGAACAGCTCCCGGTTGGCGTCGCCGTCCAGCATGGGCGCGCCGAAAGTCTCGACTTCCCGGGAGTGATACCCGCGCCCCACGCCGAAAATCACGCGGCCGTTGGAGAGGATGTCGGCCATGGCGAAGTCTTCGGCCAGGCGGAGGGGGTGCCACATGGGGGCGATGTTGAACCCGCAGCCGAACTTGAGGCTCTTGGTCTGGGTGGCGAGGTACAGGCCCATCATAACCAGGTTGGGGATGCACTCGTATCCCTCGGGCTGGAAGTGGTGCTCCGCCATCCAGAACTCTTCGTAACCCAGGTTGTCCAGGTGCTGGGCGATATCCACCGCCCAGTTCAGGGCCTCGGCGAGCTGGTCGTTGGTGTACCAGCGGTCGTTGGCGGGAGTGCCCTGGAGACCAAGATTGTCGTCGACCACGTGACCGGCATAGGAAGCGCTGAAACCGCGAATCATCGGCTTGTCCTCAAAGGTTGGTTAGGTTGGCCGCACCGGGATAACCGGCGGCAGGCGTGGAGGGGGTCCAGTCTCATAACTGCAATTCTAAAGGAACCGCACTCTATAAGGGACCGCCATGCGGCTCATGCGGCTGCGGTTATGTCCCGTTGACGTTTAAGGATGCTACTAGCGTGGGGAAGCCTTTGTCAAACCGGGGCGGTTGTCCGGGCGCTGACAACGGGCCTGGCCGGATTGAGACAGGGCCGAAGCGGGAGGGCACGGAACAAGATAAAAAAACTGTCCCGTTTTGTCCTATTCTGTCCCATTCAGGCGGCCGTTATCATGATATTGGGCGTTTTGGAGGCGGGGAGGATTTTCAAGTGCCGCATTTTGCTACATTCTGCCGCATTTGGTGATTGGGGATGGTGACGGGAGCATACCGGGTCGAGCAGGTAAGGGATGCAATTCCAGCGCTCCAATAACGGCATTAAACCAATCGTAATGAAGGGGCACCAGGGTTGGCAAGGGCCAAGTGTCATTGCAACAGGGCAAATGTATGAGTGCCAGTTTGGTCAAATTTCCAGTGAATGGTCAACACGACATTGCGTGGAATGGACGACGGGGGTCTGGATTCCCGCCTGCGCGGTAATGACGGGAGGAGGGGTGAAAAGACCGAGTCAGACTTCGTGCGATATCGCTGGTGCCGCAGCCCGCCCGCATTGACCCGGTGCGGGGGGGCTGGTAGACTGCCGGGTACTGATACGGTGGCGGATTGCTGTGGCGGTAAGCCGGAACCGTAGGGCCTTTCCACAACAAAATTCGGAGGGCGTTTGTTGTTATGGTTACGGCAATAAGCGACGACCTTTTTTCCCCGGAGGTCGTGAACCATCCCTACCCCTATTTCGAGCGGCTGCGGAACGAGGACCCGGTCCACTGGAACGAGAAGTACGAGCTGTGGGTGGTGAGCACCTACGAGGACCTGGTCTGGGTGGCCCGCCACCCGGAGTTCTTTTCATCGGAATGGTGGAAGCGGGACCCCAGGCCGCCCTACCCGGAGATTGACGAGTCCGACCTGGGCCTGTACCAGTATGTCAGGGAGTTCTTCCAGGACTGGTTCATCCAGCACGACCGGCCCGAGCACATGGAGATGCGGAAGGTCGTCCACGGGTATTTCACCCCCAAGGCCATGGAGCTGTGGCGGCCCATGGTGCAGGAAGCCGTCAAGGTGCTGCTGGACGAGGCCGAGGAGACCGGCAGCATGGACGCGATGAAGGACTTCGCCGTCCCGCTGCCCCTCCTGGTAATCGCCCAGATGATGGGCATGCCCAACCAGGACCGTCCCTTCATCCGCTCCCTGGCCGAAAAGCTGCTGTTCCTTGGCCGGGGCGAGATGGACCGGATGCAGCCGCTGGCTGACGGGATCCAGGGCCTCATTGATTACCTGTCTCCCATCGTGGCCGAGCGCGTGGCCGACCCGCAGGACGACCTGCTGTCGGTGCTGGCCCGCGGGGAGCGTGACGGGGTCTACACCCGGGACGAGGTCATCGCCAACGCCATCCTGCTGCTGCTGGCCGGCCACGAGACCACCATCAACCTGATCTGCAACGGCACGCGGGCCTTTATCGAGCACCCGGACCAGTGGCGGCTGTTCCAGGAAGACCCGGAAGGGCGCATGATCCGGGCCACGGAGGAATGTCTCCGGTACGATCCGCCGGTGCGGTCAATCCAGCGGATTGCCGGCGAAGACGTTGAAATGAAGGACAAGCTCATCCGCAAAGACGACCGGATGCGCTGGTTCATCACCTCCGCCAACCGGGACGACAAGATGTTCCCTGACCCGGACACCTTCGACATCGGCCGCTACCCCAACCCCCACGTGGCCTTCGGTTCGGGCATCCACCACTGCCTGGGAGCGACCCTGGCCCGGCTGGAGGGACAGGAAGCCCTGAAGGCGCTGGCGGAACGTCTCCCGATGCTCCATTCGCAGGTCCCGCTGGAGGACCTGGAGTACCAGCCCAGCATCACCTTCCGTTCTCTGAAGTCCCTGCCGGTCATCTGGGACTAGGGAGGCAGCGTCATGCCCAGAAAGCTGAACATCACCGTTGACTACAACATCTGCGTCGGCAACGCCATGTGCGAGACCTTCGCGACCAGCACCTTCGGGTTGAACGATGACCGCCAGTCCTACGTAATCGACCCGGCGGGCGACCCGGAGGAGACGGTGCTGGAGGCCGCGGAAAACTGCCCGGTCAGCGCCATCACCGTTGTCGATGCCGAGACCGGAGAGCAGCTTTTCCCCTGACCCCGGCAGCCTTTGAGACTCCGCCAGACAGAGCAATCGCATCTGGGTTCTTGAAGACCCAATTGACGATCACGATAAAGTCACCCACTGGATAAAGTGAGGAATGGACAGCCAGGAACTTACTTAAGGAAACAGTTGACATCGTGGTATATAGGTGCCAAGCTGCGGCACCTGCATGGTGGTATCTTGCAAATGCGAGTTTTGCCAAACTGCCAGTGAACGGTCAACACGATACTGCGGGTTATAGACGACGGGGGTCTGGATTCCCGCCTGCGCGGGAATGACGGGAAGAGGGGTGAAAGGACCCAGTCAGATTTCATGCGATTGCGCTGCCTGTGTACCCACTATCTTGAGATGGCTTCGCATCGCGAACATGCCCCGCCGCTCCGCATCCCTTCGGTCACTCCAATCAACACTAAACGGAGGTTATGCCGTGTCGCGAGTTACCTTGATCCAGCACATCAACATCCAGATCAGCAACCGGGAGCGCACCCGGGAGTGGTACGAGAAGGTGCTGGGCGCCGAGTTCCTGGACCGGGGCCCCGTCGCCAACCAGCGGCAGCTCCAGCTTCGCATCGGCAACGGTGAAATCCACACCACCGACCACCCCAACCCCACGCCCGTTCCCTCGGTCCACTTCGCCGTGGAGATAGACGACTGGGACGAGTGCATCGCCAACCTGGACCGGCTGGAAGTGGCATACACCACCCACCCGGGCGCCCGAGACCCGGGGAACGCCTGGGGCAAGCGGGACTACAGCGGCGGCCACTACACCTACGTCCACGACCCCGACGGAAACATGATCGAGCTGGTACACCATCCGCTGGGCCTGGAAGACGCCGGCGGCAACCGGGTGGATGTGCCCCACTACGCGGACAGCCCGCGCTGGGGGAAGCTGCCGGAGTTCAGCACCGTTTCCGACTAGCCCCGGCTGCGGGAGGCAGGCAAACACAGCGGAACAGTAATCGGGCCCAGCCCCGTCAGGCGGCGTGGGCCTGATGAATTCTACAAGACGACGCGGACGGAGACTCGACACATGGAATATGGGCTGTTTTTGGAGTTTCCCATCAGCGAGGGCATGACTCCGACGGACGCATTCAAGGAATCCTTCTCGCTGGTGGACACGGCGGAGGACCTGGGGGTCGAGTCCGTCTGGCTGGCCGAGTACCACTTCAACGCGACCCGGGTCCTCTCCGCCCCGATCACGATTGCCAGCGCCCTGGCGGCGCGGACCGAGAAGATCCGCATCGGGTTGGGCGTGGTGTGCCTGCCCTTGGGCAATCCGGTGCGCTTCGCGGAAGAAATCGCCACCATTGACCACATCAGCGAGGGACGGGTGGAGCTGGGTGTGGGACGGGGGACCTTCCCCAACGTCCACGAGGGGTTCAACGTTCCCTATGGCGAGTCCCGGGGCCGCTTCGAGGAGTCGCTGGAGGTGCTGGTGAAGGCGTGGGGGCAGGAGCCCTTCTCCTTCGACGGCGAATTTTTCAGCTACAGCGAGCTGGAAGTCCACCCCAAGCCTTACCAGCAGCCCCACCCTCCGGTCCACGTCGGCGTCACCTCCGCCGAGTCCTTCCCGATAACCGGGGCCCTGGGGTTCCCCATCATCGTCAACCCCTCCCGGGTCTTCACCCTGGAGGAGCTGGCCGAGCCGGTCCGGCAATACCGGGAAGCGTGGCAGAAAGCGGGACACCCGGGCGAAGGGCACGTGGGAGTGAGGATTCCGGTCTACGTCGCTGAGACCGAAGAGCTTGCCTTCTCCGAGCCCGCCGACAGCGCCATGTTCTCCGCCACGCGGCTGGGGAAGCGGGTGGGCAGCTACGCCGACTACGGCCACACCACCGGCGATTGGGCCGCCGAGTCAGAGCGAATCCTGGGAATGAGCTACGAGGACTGGTTCAGGGACAAGGTTGCCTACGGCACCGTGGAGACCGTCTCCGAAAAGCTGGACCGCCTGAAGGAAACCCTGGGGGCGGACCTGCTCATCTACGAAATCAACTACGGCAACCAGATCCCCCTGGAGCGCCAGCTCAACTCGCTGCACCTGTTCAACGAAGAGGTAATACCGCAGGTGTCGTAGCCGGTGTTGTAGGCGGCAGTTTCAGCCGTCGAAGGTTCCTGCCCGGTCAACCCCTGTTCGTTATGGACAGGGGTTATTGTTGTTGAGCCTCAAACCCTTTCCCCACGGCGCCGGGGTTTGACTTCCCGGTCTGGCCCGGCGTATCGTTGCCGCCTGACCCGGCTGGCGGAAGCCGTCTCCCCCTTTCCTATTTTGTTCTAAGGGTCGCCTGCTCCGTCGTCGGGGTAGGTAACTTGTCTAAGGCTCCTTGCAGGCTCCGTGCGGTTCCGCCGTTTGCCCACCCCAGGCCAGCCGGGATTCCCCAGGGGATAACCCTTTGCGAGCATTTTCCGATACTCCGGTCCTGGTGGTGCTGCAGAGCCGGGACTTCCGGTACCTGTGGGCGGCCCGCTGGATTCATGAAATCGCCCGGCGGATGGAGCTCATCGTCCTCGGGTACCTCATCCTGGAGCTCACCGACTCAGCGTTCCAGGTGGGACTCATCTCGGTTTTCCTCAACGGCCCCCGGCCTCCCCTGTCCCTGGTGGCCGGAATGCTGGCGGACCGCCTGGACCGCTGGCGGATCCTGGCCGGAATCCACGTGTTCTACCTGGTGGTCGCCGCCTGCCTGCTGGCCCTGCTCCTGATGGACGTCATCCGGCCCTGGCATGTGTTCCTGGCCATCCTGTGCCAGGGGACCGCCAAGGTGCTGGACGACCCCACCCGCCGCGCCGCGCTGTTCGACCTGGCGGGGGAGGACCGCATCGCCCATGCGATGTCCCTGGAGACCCTGACCAACAACGGCGGCAAGATCATCGGGCCTCTGACCGGCGGACTGCTCATCGCCGCCTTCAACTTCGACTTCGTCTCCGGGGGGTTGTCCTACGCCGCTTCCAGCTTCAAGTTCATCGGGCCCTTCGCCGTGCTCGTCGTCCTCGACCTGGCGGCCCTGGCCTTTATCTTCAGGATGCGCCTGCCGGCCAATGCCGGCGTGGCGGTGGCCCGGGATACGGCGTTCCTGCAGGGCATCAAGTCCGGTATCGGTCACTCCTTCACCAACAAGTTCGTCCTGGGGGTGCTGACCATCTCCCTGGTGATGAACGCGATGGTGCTTCCGCTGCAGTATTTCATCCCGGTCATCGCTACCGACGTTCTGAAGGTCGGGCCGGCGCTGGGAGGACTGCTGGGGTCGGCGGAGGGCATCGGCACTTTCATCGGGGCGCTCATAATCGCCGCCCGCCGCAACTACACCTTCCACGGCCGCTACTTCGTCTTCGGGGCCCTCATCGTGGGTACCGGCGTCGCGGCGGTGGCGTGGTCGCCCTGGTTCCTGGTCTCCTTCCTGCTCCTGCTCAGCGCCGGGGTGGGACAGGCCGGATTCAGCACCATGCAGAGCACCATCCTGCTGCTTTCCTCCCCTGCGGAGATGCGGGGCAGGATCATGGGCTCCCAGGGGCTGGTCAACGGGCTGGGCCACCTGGTGGGCGGAGTTGAGATCGGGGCGATAGCGCAGGCCTTCAGCATCTCCCTGGCCATCGGGCTAAACGCCGGGGTTGGCCTGCTGCTGATGCTGCCGGTGATTGTCCTGACCCCGCTGGTCTGGCGTCCGGTTGAGCTCTACCGGCGAAGGGACGCAACGCCGGCAGCCCCCGCAACCCCCGCCGAGAATAGGGGGCCTAGTTGATTCGGCTCCCTCAGCGGGTTTGAGGTCGGCCCGGGGCTAGTCCCCCAGGGGGACGACCGCGAAGAACCTGGGCTCGTCGCCGACGACCCGGGTGATGTGTCCCTCCCCGGTCAGGTCCTCGGCCAGGAGCACGCCTCCTGGGCCCACCTGCTTGACCGTCCCGTCGCCCACCTCGATCTCCGCCCGGCCGGACAGGGTGATGGTGTACTGGCGCCGGGGAGCGCAGTGCCACTCCAGCACGTATCCCACCGGGGCCACCCGGAAGGTAATCCCGCCTTCCTGCATGGGGGTTCCCTCGCCGTAGGAGCCTTCGGTGTCCACGAAGGGCTGCATATCCAGCTCCATCTCCTCGACGTGGGACTTGCCGTCGTCGCCGGAATAGACCCGCAGGATAGTTGCCATGCTGTTCATCTCCTGAGGGGGACGGAATCTCCGTCCCCGTGTATTGTCGGCACCGGTATTCTCCCGGCGGCGGGCGCTTTGGTCAAGGGCGCTCCCGCTGGTGCGGAAGCCGGACTGGTGGGTTATACTGGCGGGAACCATAGTCCACATCTACGCCCGATTGGCGCCAGGAGATGCGATATGCAGTTTGGAATCCTCTATGAGATGCAGAGGCCGTACAACGGCACGGAAATCGACTGGAATGCCCTATATAAGGAGACTCTGGAGCAGTGCGAGCTCGCCGACCAGGTCGGCTTCGACAACCTGTGGTTCGTCGAGCACCACTTCCTGACCGGCTTCTCCGGATCGCCCTGCCCCGAGGTAATGTTCGGCGCCCTCAGCCGGATCACCAAGCAGATTAGGATCGGATTCGGCGTCTGCATCCTCCCCTACCACCACCCGGTCCGCGTCGCGGAGCGGGTGGCCATGGTGGACCAGCTCACCGACGGAAGGGTCGAGTTTGGCACCGGCCGGTCCAACGCCTACGAGCAGATTGGCCTGGGCATCGACCCCCGCGACACCCGCTCCCGCTGGAACGAGTCCATCCGGATGCTGCCGGAAATCTGGCAGTCCGAAGGGGAATATTCCTACGAGGGCGAACACTGGAGCGTCCCCGCCCGGCGGGTGCTGCCCAAGCCCTTCCAGAAGCCCCATCCCCGCATGTACCTGGCCTGCACCCAGCAGGAGAGCTTCCGCCTGGCGGCTCAGATGGGCATCGGCGTGCTGTCCTCCGCCTCTTATGCGACGGAAATCCTCAAGGAGCACGTCAAGGTCTACCGGGACGCCATCAAGGACGCGGACCCGGTGGGCGCTTTCGTCAACGACTTCTGGGGGAACAACGTCCATGCCTTCTGCGGCAAGGACAACCAGGAAGCCCGGGAGCTGGCCGCCGAGTCCATGAAGACCTTCTTCGGGCCGGACAAGCCCTACATCGAGGGACGCATCAACGCCTACGAGGAGCTGCTGGAAGCCTGGGGCGGCGTTCCCGACCACCTGCAGGCCGACTTCGGCCGCTGGCTGCGGCAGTCCGACGAGGCCCACCAGGAGCAGGCGGCCCAGGCCGGCATTTCGCTGGACTCCGGCCCCGGCGCGGCGCGGGCCGCCGTCGCCCAGCTGGACGCCAACACCCTGGCCGACCGGGGAGTGATCATCGCGGGCGACCCGGAAAGCTGCATCAAGACCGTGAAGATGTACGAGGACATCGGCGTTGACCAGGTCATGCTCATCATGCAGACCGAGACCATCCCCCACGACAAGGTCATGGGCTCCATCGAGCTGTTCGGCAAGGAGGTCATTCCCGCCTTCCGCAAGGCCCCGGTGGCCGCCGACTAGGCTCTCCGGGCCATCTGTCCAGGACCTTCCCGAACATCCAGCCCCGGAATGGCCTCCTCCGGGGCTTTGCCATCCCTGTTCTTAATTCCACAGCGCCATCATCTTTATGACCCCTGACGTAAAATTCTGTGTCCGCGTCCACCAGGGCGGCTATTCCTACCCGGAACTGCGGCGCATCTGGCAGGATGCGGACAGGCTGGGATACCATTCCGCCAGCCTCTACGACCTGATCAACATTCCAACCCTGGAATGCTGGACCACCCTTTCCGCGCTGGCCGCCGGGACGCAGCGGCTCCGCTTTATTCCGATGGTCCTGGCCAACCTGTACCGCCATCCCGTCCTGCTGGCCAACATGGCCGCCACCCTGGACGTCATCAGCGGCGGGCGGCTGGAGCTTGGCATCGGCGCGGGCGGCGGACGGCGGGACCACCTTGCCGCCGGCATTCCCTTCCCCTCCACCGCGCAACGGGTGGCGGTGCTGGAGGAATCGGTGGAGGCAATCAAGCGCCTCTGGACCGAGTCCGCCGTGGACTACGAAGGGACGCACTACTCCCTCCGTGGCGCTTCCTGCGAACCCAAGCCCGTCCAGCAGCCCCGTCCTCCCATCCTCATCGGAGGCCACGGTGAGCGGCACCTGCTGCGGGCGGTGGCCCGTCACGCCGATATCTGCAACATCGGCTCGGAAATGACCCTGGATGAACACCGGGCCAAGCTCGACGTGCTGGCCCGACACTGCCGGGAAGTTGGCCGCGATTTCAGCGAGATAGAGGTGACCCACAACACCCGCGTGTTCATCGGGGAGGATGAGGCCGAGCTTGACCAATTGATACGGGAAACCGCCGCGAGACAGAACGTGACCGCCGGAGAGCTGAGGGCGTCCCTGTCCAACGCGATCGTGGGCACCCCGGAACGCTGCGCCGAGCGGATCCGCGGCTACGTGGACGCCGGCATCCGGTACCTGTTCCTCATCTTCCCCGACCCGGCTCCCACCCGTGGCCTGGAACTATTCGCCCGGAAAGTCATGCCCGAGTTTCCCGGGGCAGTGCGGGCCGAACCGTGACGGCTTCCAACGTGCAGCCCACAGCCCAGGGGCAGGAGCAGGCCCCGCCCCCGGCAGTAAGGGCCTTGGACCTCACGAAACGCTACGGCACCTTCACCGCCGTGGATGGGGTCAGCTTCGAGATTCGTCCCGGGGAGTGCTTCGGGCTGCTGGGCCCCAACGGAGCGGGCAAGACCACCACCATCAGGATGATTAACTGCACGTCCCCGCTGACCGGCGGCCAGCTCTGGGTCGATGGAAAAGACGTGAGGCGGCAACAAAGGGCAATCAAGTCCATCCTGGGGGTCGTTTCGCAAGCCGACAGCCTGGACGGAGACCTGACCGTCCTACAAAATCTGGTCTGCTATGGGCGCTACTTCAACCTGCCCGCCCGGGAAACCCTGCGTCGGGCCCACGAAGTCCTGGAGTTTTTCAGTCTTGACGACCGGGCCGCCAACACCCCGGATGAGCTGTCCGGCGGAATGCGCCGACGGCTTCTCATCGCCCGGGTGCTGCTCCACCGCCCCCGCATTCTGCTGCTGGACGAACCGACCACGGGACTGGACCCCCAGTCGCGCTTGATGGTCTGGGACAAGCTCGGCGAACTCAGGGATGAGGGCATCACCATATTGCTGACCACCCACTACATGGCCGAAACGTCGTACCTCTGTGACCGCCTCATCATCATCGACAACGGCAAGGTGCTGGTGGAAGGTTCCCCCGGCGAGCTGATTGAACGGCACGTCGGGTCGCAGGTGACCGAGGTGCGCGTGGAGCACCACGAGCGGGAATCCCTCGAACAGGCCCTGTCCGTCGCCGGCGCGGAACTGGACCACTGGGGAGACTCCATCATCGTTTATCACCGGAACGGCGCCGGCATTCCGCCGGGCCTGGACCTGGGAAGCCGCCCGGTCACCACCCGCCCCGGCAACCTGGAGGACGTATTCCTGCGGCTTACCGGAAGGGGACTGAGGGAAGGATGACCACGGCCCTAGCTACTCTTCAAACCACCGTGTTGTGGGGAGGATTCCGCGTCTGGCAGCGCAACCGGGACGCCTTCTTCCGGGCCTGGAAGGTGGAGACCGGCGGGATAGCGGTGGAGCCGCTGGTGATGCTGATTGCGCTGGGGTACGGCCTGGGAGCCTATATCCGGGACGTGGACGGGCTTACCTACGCCGCCTTCCTGGCCCCCGGCGTGGTCGCCAGCTACGCCATGTGGCATTCCATCTTCGACAGCACCTACGGCGCCTACCTGCGCATGGAGGCCCACAACATCTACGAGGCGGTGCTCTACACGCCGCTGGGCCCGGCGGACATAGTGATGGGAGAGGTCTTCTGGTCCGCCACCCGGGGTCTGCTGTCGGCGGCCTGCGTCCTGGCCACCGCAACTGCGTTCGGCCTGGTCCATTCCCCCTGGGCCGTTCTCGCCCTTCCGGCGGCGTTGATGATCGGGGTGATGTTCGCCGCCATCGCCATGGTGGTAACGGCCACCGTTCAGACCATCGGGGCGATCAACAGCTTCTTCACGCTGTTCATTCTTCCCATGTTCTGGGTGAGCGGGGTCTTCTTTCCGGTGGACCAGCTGCCCCCGGTCGTGCAATGGGCAGCGTGGGCGCTGCCGCTGACCCCCGCGGTGGAGCTGGTCAGGGGGTTGATGACGGGAGACCTGACCTGGTGGATGCTGGCCTGGGTCGGGGAAATTGCGGCCTTCTGGGCGGTGTCCATGTTCTTCGCCACCCGGCTCATGACCCGCCGCCTGATCAAGTAAGGCACTGAGGACGCGGGAGTCGAGTTCCCGCGTCCCATCCCCGTTACTGGGGTTCGGGCGGCGTAATCAGCGCCCCGTAACCGCCGGTGCCCCGGAAATTCCGGCTGAATATGTCGAAGGTGCCGCCGTGCTCGGAGATGAGCAGCACCGGCGAGTCCACGGGCTGCCCGTCCTGCACGGTCAAGTCAGGCAGCTCCAACCCGGTGGCTTCCTTGATGCGCTTGCCGAAGGCAATGGTGTCCTTGGTATTGTCCCGCGGCACGAAGCGAATGATGAAGGGGTAGTTGACCGGGACCTCCAGTTCCCTGGGTTCCCAAACGTGCTGGGTGATGAACGCGCCGGGGCCGCCCAGTCCCCCCTTGGGGCCGATTTCCCAATCGATTATCCTCGGTTCGGCGTCCGCGGGCACCGTCGGCGCGGCCGCTTCACCGCACGCCAGGACCGGACCCAGCAGGGTTATCATCACCGCCAACGTCAACCATCGGACAAGCATCATTGCCCCGCCTTTCCTGCCGTAAACCGGCCAGCAAAATTGCTCACTATCCTAATGTTTTTGCCGCCGCAATTCCACCCTGGCGGTTTTGCGCCTTGCCGGGAGCATACACGGCCGGGGTGGACTGGCGCACCGGGTGTTGCATCCTTTTCCGCTCCGGTCCGGGCGCGTTCCGAGCCTCTCTGTCAGGCTTGACTTTTGGGAATTAGCGGGCATACTTACGCAAATTAAGCCCTCCGGGCGGATCCGGAGAAGCGCCGGTACACGCAACCATGGCCTCCAGCTAGGGGACATGGGGGCGTGAACGAGAGCCACCGAAGGCACCATCAATACACCGGAGGAGGTTAGGTAAAATGCCTGTGGTTATCCCCAAACTGAAAGCATTAATCTTTGTCAGCTTGTTCCTGATGCTGGCGGCGCTGGTCGCCTGCGGGACCGCCGAGGAGTCAACATCCGGCTCCCAGACCGACTCCGGCGCCGCTGCCCCCGCCGCACCGGCGGCCCCGGCCAGTTCCGATACCGGGTCGGGATCGGCGCCTGCCCCGGCTGCCAGCTCGGATTCCGGGTCCAGTGGTTCTGCCCCGGCGCCCGCAGCGGCACAGCCCACTCCGGTGGCGATGGCTGAAACGGCGCCCGCCGAAGCAATGGGCGACACTCCCAAGACCGCCAAGGACAAGGCCGTCGCGGTGATCGCCACCGAGCCGGAAGTCCTCTTCTTCATGCTTACCGCGGACGCCCACACCGGCCAGTTCACCGACACCATCAACGCCTACGTCGGCCACCTGGACAAGAACACTCTGGAAGTCGCGCCCACCTCGCTGATTGAGAGCTGGAAGCAGACCGCCCCCGACCAGTGGGAGTACAAGCTCCGCCCCGGCGTCACCTTCCACGACGGCGAGGCCTGGAATGCCGAAGCCTGGCAGGTTTACGCCAGGATTACCGGCGTGCAGGAATTCGGGCAGGGCGCCTTCGCCCACACCGGACCGTATAGCGTCGAGCCCATCGACGAGCTGACCGCCCAGGTCAACTGCGGCGAAAACTGCCCCCTGTTCCCCCGCGGCCTGAACCTTTCCAAGACCAACTCTCCCGCGCCCCTGCGGGACGTTGAAACGGTTGACCAGCTGAACTCCATTACCGACGGCATCGGGGCCGGGCCGTTCCAGGTTGTCACCTGGAACCGGGGCCAGAACATCATCACCGAGAAGTTTGAGGACTTCGTTCCCGCCCCGGAAACTCCCGAGTACGCGGCGCCGATTCTTAACGAAATCGAGTGGCAGTGGCGCCAGGAACCCGGGGTCCGGAACGCCATGATCCAAGCCGGGGAAGCGGACTGGGCCTTCCTGCTGACCCTGTCAGACGCCGAAGAACTGGGGCCGGAGCGGTTCGTCACCGGCGGCACCGCCGAAATCGCCCAGTTCCGCATCGACGCCATCTGGGACCCCTGGCTGAAGATCAAGGAGATGCGCCAGGCCGTGGTCCACTCAATAGACTGCCCGGCCATCGTGGATAACCTCTACCAGGGGGCCACCACCTGCCGCGGCAACCACGGCGCGCCCGGCGTCCTCGGCATCACCGAAGAGAACATTCGCCCCTACGAATATGACCCGGAAAAGTCGCGGATGCTCCTCGAGCAGATCGGCTACATCTGCGGCCTGTCCAACTCCCGGGACGATTGCGAAGCGGAAATCACCATCACCAGCAGGAATGCCCGGATTGCCAAGAACGACGAGTTGATCGAGTCCATGGTCCTGTTCATGAGGGAAGCGGGCATCAACGCCAAGGCCCAGTTCGTGGAGGTCTCCATCCGCACCCAGATGGGCCGCTGCGGCCTTGGTATTGAGGGTGCCGGCGGTACCCAGGTGGGTTGGCAGGGAGCCACCGAGGCGGTTCCGCCCACTTGTGCCGGCGGTGTCGGCGTCGGACAGATCCTGGACGGCATCGGCTTCGGCTACGAGATTATGGACTACGCCAAGCTGATCAACCGCCACCTGCTCTGCGAGTCCGGCCGCTCCACCGTCTGCGTTCCTGAAATGGAGGAGCAGCTGAGGACGGCCCGCACCCTGGACGGCGAGGACCGCCGGATAGCTCTTGAGGAAATCGCCGACTGGCAAAGGGAGAACGTCTACATCCTGCCGATGTTCGACCTGTTCGCCATCTACGGCATCAACCCCAAGCTGCGCGGATTTGAAGAGCCCCGGTTCGACAAGCACACCTTCGCCAACCTCTGGTGGTTCGACGAGTAGCCCTCTCGGCTTGACTTGCTGGACAAACCGAACGGACCGGGAAATCTCCCGGTCCGTTTTCCATTTCAGCTACCCTTGCGTCACCCCGGCCCCCGGTCCCCGCGAGACGGCGGGGCCTTCCGGTTATCCGGCCAGGGTGTCCTGTCTATTGTCCACCACGGGCAGCAGCAGCTGGGACGGGCGCTCGGCGTCGTGGTAGATGGCGTTCTCCGCCTTCACCTTGACCTGGGACAGGGCCGGATTCTCCCCGGTGTTCCCGTTCACGTCCAGCCGCGGAAAGTTGCTGGAAGAAATGTCCAGCCGGATGCGATGCCCTCTCACGAAGCGGTTGCTGGTGGGATACAGCTCAATCTCGACTGCGTACACCTTTCCCGGCTCCAGCAGTTCCGGCCGTTCCCATGAATCGCGGAACCTGGCCCGCAGCACGCCGTCGGTCAGGTTCAGCGCATACCCCTCCGGGTAATCCTCCGAAGGCGGGTACACATCCACCAGCTTGGCCGTGAAATCCGTATCCACCGCCGTCGACGAAACCCACAGCCGGACGCTGACCGGCCCGGTTGCTTCCACGTCATCCTCCAGCGGCTCCGTCTGGAAGACCAGCACGTCCGGCCGGGACGCCAGGGGCAGGTAGGGCGGACGGGAGCCGTAGAACTCGGGCGCCTCCCGCTGGTCGAAGCCGCCCGGCTCCATGATGGGCAGGCCGGAGGAGAGGTTGCCCCCGATGGTGGGCACCGGGTGGGACGGGTCGAAGAGGTAACGGCTGCTGCCCCCGGAGGAGCCGGGAGACGCGGTGGAAAGCCCGCCTCCCTCCCGCAGGAAAAAGGGGACGGCCGGGGACTGGGACGGCGGCCATTGCTCCGCCGAGCGCCACCGGCCGCCGTGGTCCAGCCGCCCGTCCGGGTTGCGCCCTCCCGAGCCGCCGCCCATCGCAAAGTACCGGACCGGGGGCTCGGTGTCCCAACCGTTTTGGTCTCCCTTCAGCCAGTGGTCGAAGAACTTCAGCCGAAGGTGGTTGTAGTCGGCGGCCAGGCTGCCGTCCACCGCCGCGTCTGGACCGAAGCCGGCGTTGCCCGAATAGGATAGCGAGCGCGCCCCGTGGGTCCAGGGTCCCATGATGAGGGACACCGGCCCCTGCTTCATCCCGGACAGGGCCGCGAAGTTGGCGGTGGTGCTCAGCGAATAGGTGTCGTACCAGCCGCCCAGATGCACCTGCGGAACGTCGGACAGCTGGGAGTAGAAAGCCTCGGCGCACAGTCCGCATTGCCGCCAGTAATCGTCGAGGGTCTCGTGGGTCCAGATTTCCAGCAGGTAGTCCTCGTAGTCCGGCGTCCACTGCAACGGATTGTGCCCCCGCTTCCAGGGCATTCGCCGGAACCAGTCGTGGATGTTCTGGGCTTCCATCGCGGCCCGCTTGACCGGATCGCTCCTCACTTCGGGACTTTCCAGGGCTTCGCGGAACGCCCACGTCACCTGGCGGAGCTCGAAGGCTCCCCCGTTGCGGCAGCCGGTGTGGAACGCGCTGGAAAACCCTCCGCAATCCAGCCACATGCAGGACAGGTGGGGCGGGTCCAGGCAGGCCAGCGCGGCCTGGGTGTGCGCCGCGTAGGACAGGCCGTAGGTCCCGACCTTTCCGTTGCTCCACGGCTGACGGGCGATCCACTCCACCGTGTCGTAGCCGTCCGGTCCCTCGTCAACGTACTTGGAAAAGCCGCCTTCCGAGTCGTAGCGGCCCCGGCAGTCCTGCACCACCGTCACGTATCCCCGCTGGGCGAAGAACCGGGCTTCTTCCAGGCGCGCTGCGGCCTCCCGGCCGTAGGGAGTACGTTGGAGCAGGGCGGGCCTGGGCTGGGTTTGTGGTTCCCCCTGGCCGGCCGGGTGTAAAATTGTGGCGGCCAGCCGGACCCCGTCCCGCATCGGTATCATCGTCTTCGGTTCTACCCGCACTGGCATTTCGGGATGCCCTGGCTGGCCGGAATCACTCATCTTTGACACAAACTCCAAAGGGATTTCCGCCGGCGGTGTTGTTTTCCAACCCGCCGCCAACGGCACAGGTCATGCTAACATACCCGGCGCCAAGTCCTGCTCCGGCATCACCGGCACGGAAGGTGAACTATGGAAATTCCCCAGCGCATCGAACCGAAGACGGAAAGCGAATACCTGGACGTGATGAGCAAGTCGGTCTTCCAGTCCGGCTTGTCCTGGAAGGTGGTGGAGTCCAAGTGGCCCGGCACCCAGGAAGCCCTGCATGGGTTCGACCTGGAGACCGTGGCCGAGCTGACGGACGACGACCTGGACCGCCTCACCGAAGACAGCCGGATTATCCGCAGCCGCCGGAAGCTGGCCGCCGTGGTCCACAACGCCCGAAAGATGATCGAGCTCTCCGAGAAGCACGGCGGTTTCCAAGCCTACCTGCGCTCCCACGGGGACTTCGAGGCAGCCATCAAGGATATCAGGAAGCAGTTCAAGTACATGGGCGACGCCGGGACCTTCCACTTCCTGTGGGTCGTGGGGGAGGAAGTTCCTGACTATGAAGAGTGGTGCCGCCAGCGTCACTGACCGCCGGGAAGGTCCCCTGGCCGATTTAATATAACAGCGGAGCGATTTCCATGACCCAACTGGTCTTCATCCATGGCCCGGGCGCAGGAGGGTGCGCCGATTCTTACGTCCACCAATTGGAACACTTTCCCGGCAGCGTTGCTCCCAATCTGCCGGGGCACCTGTCCGGCGAGCCCTGCCCGGACGTGGCGCGCTACACCGAGTGGCTTCGAGGGTGGCTCTGGGCTCAGGGCATGAACCAGGACCTGGTGCTGTGCGGGTTCACCCTGGGAGCCTGCATCGCTCTCCAGTACGGACTGGACTATCCGGGCGAGGTCAAGGGGCTGGCGCTGATGACCGTCGCGATGCGGTCCAAGGAGCGGGCGCCCGGTTCGCTGGAGTTCCGCCTGGAGGCTGCCAAGGACGCGGACGTTTACCGGCAGTGGAAGGACGCCATGGGCCACTCGATGATGTTCATCGAGCCGGACCTGCGGGAACGGCTGCTCAAGCGTCACGACGAGGTTGGCCCAATTTCCCAGCACCGGGACCTGACAACCATTGACGCCTTTGACGTCAGCGACCGGATCGCCACCCTGAAGGCTCCCCTGCTGCTGGTCCGCGGCGTCGACGATCCGGGGAAACCGCCGGAGTACGAACTGGAAATCCACCAGGCCGTCCCCGGCTCACGTTACCTGAAACTGGACAACGCCGGCCATTTCCCCATGGTGGAACGTCCCGCCGACGTCAACTCCGCCATCGAGGACTTCATCGGAGCCATCGAGGGCGGAACGGTCTGACGGCTGGAGAGGAACGATTGGGTTCCTAGCCGGCCTCCTGAAGCGGCGCTACGCTGAACACCACATGGAAGGGGCGGCAGTAAATGACCACGCTGGATGCGGCGCTGATGTCAGTCCCGGCGGGAATCTCGTAGTTCTGGTTGCCGATATTCCCCTTTAGGGAACCTACCTCGATGTACCCGCTTCCGCTCTGGACATCCTCCCGGTTCTGCGGGTCGGGGTGGTTGACCAGCAGGACGCGGAGGTCGGGGCCGTTGGTCACCTCGAAGTCTTCCAGCCGCAGCACATGCTGGTCTTCACCAACCGTGTAGACCGTAGCCGTCCCTTCGCCCTTGTGGAAGCTGTCGGCATCCCGAAAAGCCCCGGTCTTGACCGCCGTGGGGCCGGACTGGGCCTCCATCGCGGGCATGGCCTCTTCCACCGGCTGCTCTACCATTGACATCCCTTCCATGACCATTTCCACCTGCTGCGGGGTCATGGACTCGGGCACTTGGGCGCTGGCACTGAAGGGGAAGTCCTCGTTTACGGTCTCGCTGATGAACAGTGGCGAGAGAAGCCACCATCCCACGGCTCCCGCGATAACCAGCACGATTGCGCCCACCGTTATCCCTGCTCGCTTCAACATATTCTTTTCCTGTCTTGACCGGCCGATGGCGCGGCCCGTTGGAGTTTTGCCCAGCCTCTACCGTACAATACGTGCCGGGAGGGTACAAGGATGTCTAACAATGGTCAGCCCGCAGTTTCAGCCGTCGAATCCCTCGCTCTCGAATACCCGGACCTGTGGCGGGCCGCTGCCTGTGGAGTGACCCGGTCCTTTCGGAGCATTCCCGTCCTGGAGGAACCGGGGACCTACCGCATTGCGCAGGGACGGGTGAAGGTGGTCCTGGTCGGAGGGTTGTCCGGCGACCCCCGCGATGCGGCGTTGTGTGTCGAAGCCGTCCGTCTCTTTGCCCAGGACCGGGACCGTCTCGGCGTTAAAATCGCGGTCAACGCCGCTCCCGAAGCGAATACCGACGGCATCTCCGGTATTGACGATCCCGCCCGCGACCTCTCCGGCCCCGGACTCTACCCCCCGGAGGACGGGTACTACTTTGACGCAACCGCCCCCGAAGCCCGCTACCTGTGGCGGTGGGTCTGCTACCAGGCGCCGCACCTGGTCCTGGAGATACGCCTGGGGGATGCGGTCCGATGGGAAGCAAACGACGCCGTCGGTCTGCTGCCATTTTCCGTCGGGGCCACCCCGATGCAGGACGATGGGTCCCTGGCAGCAGGCCTGGGGACCAACTCGCCTCTCGGATTGGGACCCATTCCCGCTCTGCGCCTGACCACGAATGAAGCCGGTCTGCAGGCAGAGGTGAACCGCTTGTGGGAGTCGGTAATGCAAGCGCGCCGCTGGGAACCCGGCCCCGCCATGAATGAGCTCGAGGGCAGGCGGGCCCGGCAACCCCTCCAGGTGGCGAGTGTCCTCGAAACAGTCTATGGCCACAAGCTTGATCCAGTCGTCTACACCCAGGGAGTTGGCATCAGTGGGCGAATCCAGGTTGCCGCCCTGGCCGGCAACGCCCGCAACGCGACCCGGGATTTGGCCTCCGTCACCGAACCCTTCCTTTCAGGAGCGGCGAACCCCCTGGAAGGAGAACCGGGCGGTTCGCTCCTGGCGGGCCTGGTTTGGGCTTATGATGTGTTCCGCGCCACGGGGGACCAGCGGGCACGGGATCTGTTGATCGCTGCCGCCGACAAGTACCAGCCCAGGGGTGAAGGGCAAGCGCCGGTTTCAGCCGACCCGGACTTCCGGGTGGAGGATATGTTCATGGCCGCCGCCGTCCTGGGCCGCGCCTTCCGGCTGACCGGAGAGGAACGGTATGCGGACTTGCTGGCTTCCTTCCTGGCGGATTCAGCCGTGCAACAGGAGAACGGCCTGTTCTGGCACGCCCGGTCCGTCCCTTTCTTCTGGAGCCGCGGCAACGGGTTCGCGGCCCTGGGATTCGCCGAGGCGCTGACCTACCTGCCGGACGGGCATCCCCGCCGGAAGGAACTGCTGGACATGCACCGGCGTCACCTGGAAGCCCTGCGCGGAATCCAACTGGAGAGCGGGGTCTTCCCGCAAATCCTGGACTTCCCCGGTTCCTACGGGGAATTTACCTCCACCGCCATGATCGGGTACGCCCTGGCCCGGGGACTGCGGCGGGACTGGCTGGAATCCGATTACCGGGCGATGCTGGACCTGGCCTGGCGCGGGGTAAAGGAGCGCGTCGATCCCAATGGCGACGTTGTGGATGCCTGCATCAGCACTGGAGTCCAGGAGACCGTCCAGGAGTACCTGCACCGGCCGGCGGTCAACGGGTTTGACGACCGCAGCGGCAGTCTGGCCCTCTGGTTCGCCGCCGAAATGGAGCGGTTGCACCGGGCGGGCTAAAGCCGCGAACATTCGTCCAGCGGCGGGTTGATTGATATAATCCGCCCAGCTTTTTCCTGCAAGGCCCATCCACCGCCGAGGAGGTCTGCCAATGGTCACCGCAACCGAGCTTCAGGGAGAGTACCGCCCGCCGGTGCCGTCCCGCGTCATTTTCGGACGGGGCAAGCTGGGCGATCTGTCTCGCGAGATACGGGACCTGGGAGGCCGGCGGGCCCTCATTCTGTCCGGGCGCAGCGTGGCCGAGCAGACGGACGCCGTCCGCCGGACGCAGGAGTGCCTGGGGGATGCCTGCGTCGGAGTTTACAGCGGGTTGACCCAGCGCGCCCCGCTGTCCACGGCGGTAGACGCCGCCAAACTCGCCCTGGAAGCGGAGGCCGACACGCTGGTCGGGGTGGGCGGCAGCACCATCTCCGACGCCGCCCGCATGATCGCCGTGATGATGGCTGACGGTATCCTCTCCGAAGAACGTCTGAGGGAGTTGGGCCACGAATTCGGCGGGATGCTGGAGCCGGACCTCACCGGCAAGAGCCTGCCTTTCCAGGTATCCCTGCCCACGACTCTTTCCGCCGGGGAGTTCAACCAGGGTGGGGGCAACATTCTCGACGACCAGGCAAACCATAAGATACGAGTGCGGAACCCGCGCCTGTACGCCGACCTGATTGTCCTGGACCCCGACCTGACCATGGGCACGCCGGACTGGCTCTGGCTCTCCACCGGCGTCAAGGCCATGGACCATTGCATCGAAAGACTCTACTGCCGGGGCAGCCAGCCCGCCGTGGATGCCACGTCGTTGATGGCTGCCGAGCTGCTTTTCAACAACCTGGCCAAGTCCGCTGATCGGTTCCATGACCACCAGGCGCGCCTGCAATGCCTCATGGCGGCATGGATGTCGATGATGGGCTGCACCACCGTCGGGTCCGGACTTAGCCACGGGCTGGGGCACGTCATCGGGGTCAAGTACAACGTCGGGCACGGTTACACCTCCTGCGTGACCCAGCCCTGGGTTATGGAGTACAACCGTCCGGCATCATCCCACAAGCAGGCGTTGCTGGCCCGGGCGGCGGGCATAGACATTCGGGGGATGAGCGACGAGGCTGCCGCGCAGGCCGCCGCCCAGGTGGTGGACGAGTTCATCATGGAACTGGGAATGCCCCACCGCCTGCGGGACCTGGAAATCCCGAAAGAGGACTTCGGGGAAATTGCCGCCCTGACCCTCCGCGACGGAGCGGGACGGAACAATCCCATTCCCATAAACTCCGAGGAACAGGTGCTGGAAGTCCTGGAGAGAGCCTGGTAGCTGCCCACTGGTCATTCCCACAGGTTGTTATCCTGGGAATACCTCACGAGGAGGAGCATGGCTGGACTTGAAGGAAAGGTTGCATTGGTCACCGGCGCGGGCGGAATGCGCGGCGTTGGGCGGGCCACTGCCCTGAAACTGGCGGCAAACGGCGCCGACCTGGTGATCAGTGACGTCCGCCGGGAAGCCGATGATCTCCCGCCCGCCGAAGTGCGGATGGAGTGGAACAGCATTCAGAGCGTGGCCGACGAGGTCAGGGAGCTGGGACAGGAGTGCCTGCCCCTGTATGCCGACCTGGGTCACAGCGATCAGATCCAGGAAATGGTGAGCGACGCCGTCGCCCACTTCGGGCACATCGACATCCTGGTCAACAACGCCCGGGCCATCATCGGCCGGGACAAGGTGCCGGTCACTGAACTTGAGGAGGAAGTCTGGCACCATTTCCTCGACATCAACACCACGGCGGTGTTCCTATGCACCAAGTTCGCGGGCAGGGAGATGATCCGCCAGGGGAATGGGGGACGAATCATCAACATCTCCTCCAATGCGTCGAAGCAGGCCAGCGCAACCGGCGCCGCTTATTCCAGTTCCAAGTTTGCGGTGCTGGGATTGACCCAGGCTTCGGCGATGGACCTGGCACCCTACGGGATCACCGTCAACTCGGTATGCCCCGGTCCCATAAACACCGACCGCATGAGCTACTGGGAACGTTCCCAGGCCCAGGCAAGGGGGATGACCCAGGAGGAATTCCGGGCGCAGATTGTGCAGCAGGCGGGGGAATCCACTCCGCTGGGCCGCATCGCGGAGTCGGAAGACGTGGCCAACATGGTGGCCTTCCTCGCGTCTGAGGAGGCGAACTTCATCACCGGACAGGCGTACAACGTAAACGGCGGGCTCCTGTTCCATTGAGCGAAACCGCCATACGAGTTTTGGACCGGACCGCCGGAACCCAACCCCTGGGAGACACTAACCGGCAACCCGTAAAGGAAGGCACGATGACAACGGCTCAAACCGGCAGCAAGGTCCAAATTCACTATACGGGAACCCTGGGCGATGGCACGGTCTTCGATTCCTCGGACGGCCGAGAGCCCCTGGAGTTTGTTTTAGGGGAAGGACAGGTAATCCCCGGCTTCGAGCAGGGCGTAATGGGCATGGCGCTGGGGGATTCCAGGACCTTGAACATTCCGGTTGACCAGGCCTATGGGCCCCGGCATGACGAAGCCGTTTTCGAGATACCCCGGTCGGACCTCCCGTCCAACATTCCCCTGGAAGTGGGGATGCAGCTTCAGGGCCAGAACCAGGGACGGCCGGTGAATGTAACCGTGGTGGGATTCGACGACACCACGGTCAAGATGGACGCCAACCATCCGCTGGCCGGCCAGGACCTGACCTTCGAGATCGAGCTGGTCGGGCTGGACTAGACCGGCGTTCCCGCTAGGCAGGCTGCTGGTACTGCTGCTGGGCCAGGGTCTGGTAGGTTACCGGCGAAACCGCGGTCAGTCCCGCATCCACCGGCAGCGTAACCCCGTTGACCCAGCGGGCCTCGTCGCTGGCGAGGTAGAGGGCCGCGTATCCGATGTCCCACGAGTCGCCCTCCGTCCGCAGCGGGGAGGCGTTCTGGCGGATGCGCCGCAGGTCGTCATCCATGCGCGGCGCGACCATGGGGGAGTAGACCAGCCCCGGGGCAATGCAGTTCACCCGGATCCCGTCGGGGCCGTGGTCCGCGGCCATGGACATGGTCAACCCGATTACCGCCGCCTTGGAAGCGGTGTACGGAGTGCTACTGTGGGCCCGCAGCCCCGCGATGGATGAGATGTTGATGATGCACCCGCCGTCGCCGCTCTCAATCATCCTGGGGATGGCGTACTTGCTGGACAGGACGATGCTCTTGACGTTCACGGCCATCACGTGGTCCCAGTCCTCCTCGGACACCTCAACCACGGTGCCCCGGCGGGAAATCCCCACATTGTTGTCCAGGATATCCAGCCGGCCGTACCGCTCCACGGCGGCGTCCACCATGCGGGCGCAGTCCCCGGCGTCGATGACGTTGGCCTGGAGACAGGAAGCTTCACCCCCTTCCCCTGCGATCATGGACAGGGTTTCTTCCGCCCGCTCCAGCACGGCGTCAACCAGCAGCACCCTGGCTCCCTCCCGGGCGAAGAGAACGGCGGCTGCCTTGCCGTTGCCCACCCCCGGGCCGCTGGAACCGGCCCCGGTGACGATTGCTACCTTACCTTCGAGTCTGCCTTCACGCTCCGGCATCTGAACGCTCCTGAGTGGTCAGTGTGGCGGCTATTGTACGCCGTTCCGCACCGCTGCGCCGCTACTCGGTGATGGGACGGGACACGATCCAAAGGCTGACGACGGTGTAGAGGACCATCAACCCCAGCATGGGGAACTGGCTCCTCAGCACCATCGCCGGGTTGTCGTAGAGGCGCATCGCCCGCACGTGGGCCAGGTAGACCGCCGCCATGTGTCCGACGACGATGGCCGCCACCGAGAAGAACCAGATGAACCGGGCGTTGGTTACCCGGATGTTGATCATGTACTCCGCCGTCCCGAACAGGTCCCACCCCACTCCGAAAGGGTCGGATGCCAGGGGAATTATCAGCTGTCCCTGGATTAGCAGGTAGCTGAGGAAGTGGGCGTAATGGTAGGCCAGGGCGATGGGTATCAACGAGAAAACATAGGCCGCCACCAGCATTCCCGCCGTCGGGGGTTCGCCGCCGCAGACCCGGACCATCAGGAGACAGGCGCCCCGGTAAATGGCGAAAAATCCCAGGGGGAACGCGAAAAATCCCAGGGTGTTGGCTATCGTAACCCCGTTCAGGAACTTGTTGGTCAGCTCGGGGAAGGCGGTGATGACCTCTCCCTGGACTGCGATCCACTCGGGAGTGGCGCTGAACCCGTCAAAGGTCACCGACGCCAGCAGCAACATCACCAGGGCCACGAGGCTGGGAGTGACGCAAGACAGGTTGCCCAGACCAACCCCCGGAGGCCGGAGGTTGAACTCCCGTTCCTCGGCGTACTCGAAGCACTCGTAGCAGTCCACGCAGTCGCCGTCCTGGTTGCGGCAATCGCCCGCAGTGCATTCGCCGCAGTCTTCCGAGGATGGGACCCGCACCTCGGTCACGGAAAAACGGGCGAACAGGCTGAAAATCACCGAGAATACTTCCCCGTGGCGCAGCCACTGGTGCTTGCCGAAGGTGAACATTCCGGCCCAGGTAATCACGCTATAGGCAATGACCATCCAGGCCAGGTCCCGGGGATTCGAGCTTTCCGCAAAGGCGTTCTCAATCCAGGCGAACACCAGGAACAATACGACCGCCGGCCACATGGCCCACCGCTGCGGATAATCGATTCCCAGGTGCATCGCCTCGCCGGGACGGACCAGTTGGTAGAGACTTTCGGCGGCGGAGTAGGCGACCTTCCAGGGGTTGACCAGCGCCCACAGGTTACCCAGGGCAGCGACGAAGAAACCCAGGCCCACCCACCAGATGACCCAGATGAACGTGGGACTGAAGTTGTCCACGGCCCGGGCGCTGCCTGAGGTTGCAGTGGCGATGACCAGCAGCAGCAGGAAAACGGACAGCGCCTTGAGCGGCCACAGGAATGGGCCGCTCAATACAAACTCTATCCAGCCAAAACGGAACAAGTTGAACCGGGGGTATCCGATGGGCCGGGAATCCCCCCGGAGCAACCATCCTACTATGACGAATGAAACCACCACCGCCGCTCCCCCGCCCACGGCGAAGAAGGACAACGGCAGGGGCAGGTCGTAGCGGTCCCCGATCCCGTGGGCGTGGGCCGTCCCCGCAACTCCCGGCAATAGCTGCAAGGCGACGGCCGCTATCGCGGCCGCCACCGTAACAATCAGGAATCTACCCTTGAACATACCCCAGCCTCCCGGGACGCAGCAAAACGCCAACCGTTGCGGGCCTGTCGCGCCGGTCCTCCGTTACCTGGGCTGCACCTCGACGAAGCCTATGTCGTACTCCTCCTCCGCTGCCATCGCCATCGCGTCGCCGGCGCCCATATCCATCGAGCTGTGGTCCATAGCGCCGCCGGAGCCGCCCCCGCCCATGGAATCGCCCGGCGACATTTCCATTGAACCCTGGGCCATCGAACCCTGGGCCATCGTGCCGCCCGAGGCATCCTTCGCCCCGGCATGGACCGCCTGGGATGCCTGCACCGGGTTCCCGTCCCAAGTGTAGGGACGTCCCTGGTTGCTGACCAGGGAAACCCCAATCTCACGCATTCCCGCTTCCAGGCCGGGAAGTTTCAGCCACGGCGTGTACATCCGGGCGTGGTGCTCGCCGTCAATGGTCACCAGGGCAAACCCCTGGCCGGAAACCTCGTCTCCCCCGGCGTTCTCCGGGGTGAACTCGAACCCGCCGGGCACGACCTGCAGGTTATATCCCCCCAGGGGGTCGGCGTGGGGGACTATCTCCAGGGACATGGCCTCGGCAGCGGCCACCGGGTCCGGGTCATGGTCGCTCATCGAAGCGGGGGAGGAGCCTCCGGCCATGACCATGACGGTGTCTTCGGCGAGGTCGCCATTGTAGATAATGGCCTCGTGGGCGTTGGTGTTGAGGGCCACCCGTATCTCGCGCTGGCCATGCTCCAGGCCTTCCAGGTAGTAGGCCGGCCCGTATACGCGGTTGATCTTAACTCCGTCGACATAGATGTGGGCATGGCCGGCGCCGGAAGAGTTCGCCAGGTTGACTTCCTCCGGCGCCCACCTCCAGCCCTCGGTCACAATGCCGACGTTTACGCCGCCGGCCTCATCGGGCTCGGCGGTGATGGAAACCGACACCGGCATTTCCGACTCCACCGGCATGTCGTGCCCCCCGCCGTCATGGTGTCCGCCGCCCGCTGACGATGCGGGATGGAACGTCATCCGGTAGCGCCCGGTGGCGTCGGCCACGAAGATGAACTCCGCCACCTCGTCCGGCGAGACTTCCTGCTCGATATCGTAGCCGTGCAGGTGCACCGAGCCGGGAGCGTCGCTCTGGATTCTCAGGGTAACGTTGTCATCCTGACCTACCTGCAACGTTTCGGGGGACAATTTCTTGCCCTGGAGGGAAACTTCGATTTCCACATCCTGCGGTTCAGTCCCACCGCAGGCGGCCAAAACGGTGACACACACTGCCAACGCCGCCACCACGGCCGATTTCTTCAGACAAATCAGCTTCTCCAAGAGAACCTCCTCAGCCTCACCGCCCAATTATCATCAGGGCGGGGAGCCAATCCAATGTTGTAAGGGACAACGCCTGGCCAGGTCCCACAGCCCAAGTTCGGAGAGAGTCAGGCCGCAACCTGACCCGAGCCGGACTTACGGGAACTCGCGGCCTGGATGGCTAGGCTTTGGGAGGCGGCTTGGGGAGGGTAGGAAACGCTTCGGTTAGAGGGGTGTCGTCCGGGGTGCGCTGCGGGCGGAGTGCCGCGCCGTTCAAGTCGGGGTAGACCGGCGATGCCTGGGCCGCGGTGGAAACCGGCACAACGGGAGGCGAACTTCCGTCAACCGAGTTCAGAAAGACCATGCCGGGCAAATAATCGGCTCCGCTCCGGCCGGAGCCGGCCCCAGAGGGGTGTTGATGATGCCTGTTCCCCAGCGGATGGTCGTGTTCCGCGCTCAGGCCGTCTATGAGCAAGTGGCCGTGGTGGAATTGCCGCTCGGCGAAGTGGTGGTCGACCACCGGCCCGAAGGAAGGCATGGCCAGCGCAACCAGCACCATGACTGCTCCGACAAATCCCCAGCCCCGGTCAACCAAGGTGGGTTCAACCAGGGTGGCTTCGCTGTTGCAGCCCGGGCGGTGGTTCAAGGCCGGCGGCTTATGCCCCGTCGCTCTCAATCCTTGCTCACCTTGCGGCCCCTGCCGGACATCCGGTCCCAGGTCCATACCCCCACCGTAATGATGGCTACTGCCAGCGCCGCCAGCAGAATCCAGTTGATGTTGCTGCCCGGCGGGTTTACGTACATGGGAATCGCGACGGATTCCTCTCCAAGATAAGACTGTACATTGAAGGTTACGTCCCAGTCCCCCTCCGTGTCAAAGGGAAGGTTGGCCTCGTAGAACTGGGGCACCGCATCGTTCAGGGCGGGTATTGATTCAAGAGGCGTGGATTGGGGAGGGCCCACCGCTGAAATGTCAACATTCGCGTCGGTTACTACCCGCTCATCGGTTGCCGAGCGCACCAGGATGCTGACGTGGGTGTTGGCGACGACCGGGGCTCCCGGCAGGATGCTGATGTCTATCCGGTACGGCCCCTGCTCCAACTCGGCGATCAGGGTAGCCCTTCCGTTGGCGGAAACGGCCCCGGCGCCCAGCAGAAAGGCCAGCGAAAACATGGCAAAGACTAGACGCATCCGGGTTCCAGGCTCACGCTCCGTTGATTGCATGACCGGTGTCTCATTGCAGGAATCGATGATAGCATACGCTTGTCGTGCGGGACAGGCGGCAGTTTGGCGGCGACTAGGAAACTCCCAAGTGTCGGCGGTGTCCATTTCTCCCTTCCCTCCTCCGTGTTTCCTTGACTTAATTTTTGCTGCGGGCTTACACTCTTGGCACAATCAACGTAAAACGTCCCGTAAACAGGAAAAACGTAGTTGAAATCGAAACGATGGTGATGGGGACGCAACCGAGGCATGGATAACAATTCGCAGATACAAGACGACGTAGCGCTTTTCATCGACTGGGAAAACTTCAAGATCAGCCTCGCCGGCGGGCACCGGCACCCCAACGTTTCCGCGCTCAAGGAAGAGGTCTCCAACTACGGGCGCGTCGTAGTCGCCAAGGCCTACGCTGACTGGGTGACCCGGGCGCCCGAACTGAGGGGAGCGAGCCAGTTCATCCTCGACCCTCCCGCCCTCTATGCCGCCGGAATTGATCCGGTTTATGTTCCCACTCGGCTTCCATTGACCGGAGCGCCCGCGGACTCCTACCGGACCGCCCGGGTGAAGAACAGCGTCGATGTCAAGATGACCGCCGACTGCATCGAGTGCGCCCACTCCTACCCCAACATCGGCACCTACGTCCTGGTCTCCGGGGACTCCGACTTCATCCACGTCGTCAACACCCTGCGCACCAGGGGGAAGCGGGTCTTCATCATCGGCGTGTCCTGGAGCACATCCCGCCGCCTGGCCGACCAGGTGGACGGGTTGATCCTCTACGACGTGGACGTTGATCCCGAGACTCCGGCGGAACCCGCCCCGGTCAGCAACGGGCGAAGCGCCGGCCGTCTGAACAGCCCTGGCCGGAACCAGTTGCCCGAGGTGATCCGGGCTATCGAAGACCTGGTCCGCTCCGAAAGGCAGGCTGGCCGGATGCCCCTGTTGACTTCGCTGAAGCAGCGGTTGATGCGCCACATCCCCGGTTTCGACGAAAAGAAGCTGGGCTTTTCGGGCTTCAAGAAGATGATGCTGCGGGTGACCGAGGAAGGCAATCTGAAGCTGGTAACCGTCGGTCTGGTGGACTGGGTGATGCTGGCCGAGGAACCCGACCCGCCCGAGGCGCTGGGCGACAACCACCAGGATGGTGCAGAAGACAAGGAATCGCCATCAGAGCAAGCTGCCGCGCCAGAAGAGGTATCTCCCGAGCCCGAAGCTCCGTCTCAACCCGTCAGCAATCAGCGCGGCGGGCGTTCCCGCTCCCAGGATGAGACTCCCGGAGCCGCCGGGGAACAAGCCGCCGTTGAACCGGCTGTTGCCGAGGCGGTGGAGGAAGCGGTGGAGCGGATCCCTGACCAAGAGGACCTCCCCGAAGTCCAACCGCAACGGCCCGTGTTGCCTGACTCATCCAGGGAAGCATTGAAGGGCATGGAACTCCCCGAGGGCCCCGGCGACGGCCTGGACCATGAACGGGTAATCGACCTGATTGTGATGGCGGATACCCTGGAGCACCAGGAAGGGATCAGCCATGTAGCCTTCAATTTCCTGGTCCAGGAAGTCCAGCAGGCCCTGGAAGCCGGCCTGGAAGCGGAGCATCCCGAGATTTCCGCTCATTGGTCGGCCATGCACTCGCGCACCTATATAACCAGGCTCCTCCGTGCGTTGGGCAACGGCGAGGTCTTCAAGCGGGGCCAACACACCGACAAGGACGCCGAGACCGGCCGTACCCGCCGCCGGAGCACTTTCAATCTGGACCGGGACAACGAAATAGTCGGGCATGTGATGGAGTCCCTGTGGCCCGGCTCCAACGGTTCCGGTGGAACCCTGGAGTCCGGCAGCGAGTTCCTGCCCGCCCCGGAGGACCCGCCGGAAACCGGGAACGCGGCTCCTGAACCGGAGCCCGCCGCGGTGTCCTAGACCGCCCGCTTTCCCCGTCACATGTCCAGGATGAGAGTGGACCAGCCGAAGTCGCTGGCGCCCAACCCCTCCGCCGTGTAGGGGTTGTAGTACTCGCGGAACCCGGACTTCTCAATGCACTCGTGGCTCTTGGCCACGATGGTGTCCGCCAACTCTGCGTAGCCATGACCCCGCAGAGAGTGGGACAGGAACCAGTTGGTGTTGATCCAGCTTGGCCCCCTCCAGATGAATCCTCGCGGGTTGCCCGGCATGAACTTCGGGTTTGATGCCGGTACCGACGGCAGGGGGTAGGGAAGCCAGAAGTCGTCCTCGGAAGTAACCCAGCGGTCCACCAACCGTTCCACCACGGGCCGCGGCAGGTCGGCCAGGATCAGCGGCATCAACGAGCTGATCGTCACCACTTTAACCGGCGTTTCCGCCACTCCCGCCAGGTCGAAGAAGGCCCCGGCCTCTTCGTCCCAGCATTTGGACAGCAGCGCATCCAGCGTGCGGTCGGCGTCCCGGCTGAACTCCGCCGCTTCCGGGGCATCTCCCAGCAAGCGGACGAGGGAACGCAGCCCGAAGGCGTAAATCGAGTTGACCAGAACGTCCTCAACGTGGAAGAGGTCCGCCGCCAGAATGGCCCGGTCATCTCCCCGCATCGGCTCGTAGGCCGCATACACCTTGCTCAGCGCGGCGATGAATCCCTGGTTGCTGAGTTCCTCCAGGCCCAGGATTTCATCATATTTGGGAGAGCAGTCCGTTCCAGCCTCCTCCGGCTGGATCACCGCCAACAGTCCGTCATTATCGGGGTCCCGGTTCTCCCTCAGCCAGCGGTAAAACCCGACCAGGACCGGCAGCGCCATGGCCTTGAAGTCCTCGTCTCCCGTGGCGCGGTACACCCGCTCTACCGCGTAGGCGATGATGGGCGGCTGCATCGTCGAGCTGTAGTATGGAGAGGTCATTCCGACGATGTTGCGGGCCAGGAAGTCGGGCTGCTTTTCCATTTCCCAGAAGATGATGTGGGGAATGAACCCGTCGGGCAGGGCTCCGCTCATCAGGGTGGTCAGTTCCGCCTTGGCCTGGGCGAGGTCCAAATGGGTCAACGCGATGGCATGAAAGCACGAGTCCCAGAACCATTGGAACGGATAGCCCCGCAGCGACGGCACGACGAAGCTGAACTCCTTGCCGTTCCAATCGGCTACGCCCTGGCGCAGGTTGGTCAGCAAAATCCGGCGGGCGCCTTCTTCCAACAGTTGTCGGTCCATTTGTTGCTCCTTTCCGGCCGGTTCAGGCGGCTCTACGGTACAGGTCCAGGTACTTCCCGGAAACGGCTTCCCACGTAAATTCGGACAGGGCGTATTTCCGGGCGTCCTGCCCCAGGGTGGAGCGGCGCTCGGAATCGTTGACCAGCCGGGCCAGTTCTGCCGCGGCGTCATTGAACGCGAACCTGGGGACAACCACCGCACCCCGGGTCAGCAACTCCCGGTTGGCCCCTACATCGTGGGTCAGGACCGGAACACCGGCGATCATCGCCTCGAAGTAGACCAGTCCGAAGGCTTCGTATTGGGAGAAAAGGACGAATATGTCGGCTTCGCCATATTGGCGGGCCAGGTCCTCGTCGCTCAATTCTCCGGTGAACACCACTTCCCCGTCCAGGCCGGCGGCGGTGACCGCGCCACGCAGGGATGCCTCTCCGCCCTCATCGCGGCCCACCAGGATCAGGCGGCAGGCACGGGTGAAGCTCTGCCGGGCCTGTTGGTAAACGTCTAGCAGCCAGCCCTGGCCCTTATGCTCTCCCAGGCGGCCGACGCAGAGGATATTTATCACGTCGTCACTGCGGGTCTCTTCCGCGACGGCATTGATCGGGGAGGCCCCCCATCCGATGATGGACTGGCTTTTGACGGGAGCCCAGTAGTCCCGCCGGACCTGCAGCGCTTCCTGTTGGGTCAGGGATACTACCGAGTCCATCTTTCGGCAGATGAACCCGTTGATGGGACGCAACCACCACCGGACCAACGGGAGCGTGTGGTAAGAGGGAGTGAAGACGAACCGCGCCCGCCGCCGGTACCAGAACCAGCTCCAGAAATGCCCCCAGAACCATCCATCCCCCACGAAGTGGACCACGTCGGGGTCGAACTCCTCCAGGAACCGCCGCACCTGGCGGGGAGAAAACCAGACCAGCGGGACGGAATACAGGGGAATGGACTTTCGGGGAAACCCCTTGAGCCGGTAGATTCCGATGCCCTCGGGGGTCAGGTCCCGGTCTCCCCACTCGGGATGAGGAACCCGGGGGAAAGCGTATTTCGTGGTGAGGACTGCGACTGCCTCCACGTCCTCCGAGGCCATCAACCCGAAGGAAAGTTGCTCGATGGCCCGCTCAATCCCGCCCAGGTAGGGGCGGAAATATGGAGTGAGAAACAGGACCCGCAAAGGCGATTCAGGCATCAACCTGTCCGTACAGATACTTGGTCCAGTGCTGGAAGGCACCCATTCGGGTGCCGGTCGCACGGTTGGCCACAATCATAACACGGGCATAGCATGGGCTTAATGCCCCCCTTTCGGCGCAACGGCGCGGGCAACGCAGGAGGGGAAAGCGCAAGCGGCGTTCCCCGGTCAGCCCGCCAGTGCTCGCTCCAGCCCGTTGCTCCAGGCGTCAATCACGCCGGCGAGCGGCAGGTCTGCGTACTCGCCCAGCTTGAACCGGTCCCCGCCGGTAACGCCCAGTTCCATTACCGGCACACCCATGTCCGCTGCACACCTCCGCAAGTCGGGAAGCATCGGCGCTGCCACGGACACGATGATGCGGGACTGGCGCTCGCCAAAGAGCGCTGTGTCCCAGCGGGGGGGCGCCGTTGACCATGCCTCGCTCCCAATGAACCCGACGGAACCCAGGATGCAGCTCTCCGCCAACGCCACGGCCAGGCCGCCGTCGGAGCAATCGTGAGCCGAGCGGACGATTCCTTCCCGGACCAACCGTCTGCAGAGTCCCTGGACCGCCTTTTCCAATTGCAGGTTGATGCCCGGCCTTCCGGCTGTCAATCCGTGGACCACATGCAGATATTCGCTTCCCGCCAACTCCCGCGCCCGGGCAGACCAGCCGCCGGCGCCCAGCAGGACGACGGCCAACCCTTCAGCGGGAAACCCGGAAACGGCGTAGCGGGAGCAGTCCTCCAATAGTCCCAGGCCTCCCACGATGGGCGTGGGATGGATGGCCTGTCCCTGGCTCTCGTTGTACAGGCTGACGTTGCCGCTGACGACCGGAACTTCCAGCACCCGGCAGGCCCGCGCCATTCCCCGGATGGCCTGCTCCAGTTGGTAGTAGATTTCGGGACGTTCCGGGTTGCCGAAATTCAGGCAGTCGGTCAGGGCCAGCGGCTCGGCCCCCACGCAGGAAAGGTTGCGGCAAACTTCGGCGACGGCGATCTGCCCGCCCCGGTAGGGGTCAAGCCGGCAATACCGCCCGTTGCCGTCGATGGCCAACGCGATAGCCCGGCCGGTGCCCTTGACCCGCAGCACGGCAGCGTCGCTGCCCGGTCCCGCTACCGTGTTGGTCTGCACTTGGTGGTCGTACTGGCGATATACGGTCCGCTTGCTGGATATGTTGGGGGAGGACAGCAGGCGGAGCAGCAGGGTTCCCGGGGACTCGCCGGAGAGAGGAATGTCCCGAAGAGCCAGCCGTTGCCTGTCCCGGTGTTCCCGCGATGGTTTCCCTTCCAGCACATACCGGGGAGCTTCCGTAAGGGGAGCGATGGGAAGGTCGGCCACCGGGTCGTGCCCTTCGGACACCCTGGCGTATGGGGACTGGGAGACGCGGCCGACCTCCGACCACGGAATGTCCCAGCGGTCGAACACCTCGCCAACCTCGGCCACCCGGTCGGGTTGAACGACCAGCAGCATCCGTTCCTGCGACTCGGAGAGCATGACCTCGTAGGGCGACATTCCGGGCTCCCGGCGATGCACCCGGGAAAGGTCAACGTCCAGACCGCGGCCTCCCCTGGCGACCGACTCGATGGCGGCGCTGGTCAGTCCCGCCGCCCCCAGGTCCTGGATTCCCGAAACCCCTCCGGTGGACAGCGCTTCCAGGCAGGCCTCGATCAGGATTTTCTCAAGGAAGGGATTGCCGACCTGGACGGTTGGACGCAGTTCAGTCTCCACCTCGAATGTCCTTGACGCCAGCCCCGAAGCGCCGTGGATCCCGTCGCGCCCGGTTTCCGCGCCCACCAGGAGCAGGACGTCCCCCGCGGTGTCAGCCCGGGAGCTCGCCACCCGGTCCTTTTCCACCAGGCCCACGCACAGCGCGTTGACCAGGGGGTTGCCCGAATATGACTCGTCGAAGTAAATCTCGCCTCCGACGTCCGGCACCCCTATGCAGTTGCCGTACCACGAAATCCCCTCCACCACGCCCCGGAACAGGTGCCGGTTGTGGGAATCATCCAGGGGGCCGAACCGGAGGGAGTTCAGGAGGGCAATTGGCCGCGCTCCCATGGCCAGGACATCCCGGACGATCCCGCCGACGCCGGTGGCGGCTCCTTGCCGGGGTTCCACCGCCGAAGGGTGGTTGTGGGACTCCACCTTGAACACCACGGCCAGACCGTCGCCGATGTCCACCGCTCCGGCGTTCTCGGAGCCGGACTCGGACAATACCCGGGGGGACCGGCTGGGGAACAATCCCAGCAACGGCCTGGAGTGCTTGTATCCGCAGTGTTCGCTCCACAGGGCTCCGAACATCCCCAGCTCCACGGGGTTGGGCTCCCGGTCCAGGCGGTCAACGATGCTCTGGTACTCGGATTGGGTGAGGGCGATTTCGTCCAGTATCTCCTGGCTGATTGGCATTTACGATAATCCTGATGCTCTTGCCTGGCGGGCTGGTTTATGGGACGAATTATAGCCGCCTCCGAGCCGGGTTTCCCGGTTCCCCCGACTCAAAGGGCGCTTCCGGCAATAACCAGAATCACCCCTCCCACCGCCGCCACCGTTCCCACCAGCACCCACGCTGTAACCCTTTCCAGGCGGTTCAGGAAGAGATGCACCATCAGCAGGGTCATCAGGGGGTTGACGGATGCGATGGGCACGACCTCAACGGCGGGGGCGCGTTCCAGGGCAAAATACAATGAAATGACCCCAACGGATGTTGCCAGCCCCGAAACCGCCACGTAGCCCAGGTTGCCCGAAAAATTCTTCAGCCCTTCCACGGCCTGGCGGGTGGAAACCGGGGCCAGGACCAGGGTCCCGAAGAACATGGCGAAGAAGGCGACCACCAATGGGGAACCAAACTCCTGGGTCAAAGTCTTCGCTACCAGGTTGGAACCGCCGAAGGAGGCGGCCGCTCCCAGCCCGGTCAGGTAACCCATCAGTGAGCGGCGGTCGATTTGCCAGTTCTGCCGGAACAGGGCTTCGCCGCCGGAAACGACCAGTCCCGAAACGATTGACACGGTGCCCAGGCCCACCAGCGGGTGGAGTTCCTCCCCCAGGAAGACTATGGCGAAGATGGCGGCAAAAAGGGCGGATGTCCCGATGAAAGGTGCGGAGCGGGACGCTCCGATGAGGTTGATGGACAGATAGGCTTCAATTCGCCCGCCCACCGAGGTCAGGATTCCGTGCCCAAGGAAGAAGGGAAACGCGATCAGCGGGAGAGCCATCAGGTCCGGACGGTCGAAGGCGAGCACCAGGATCAGGGTGGGCACGGCGCTGGCTGCCCCGGAAATGAACACGCTGGGCAACGGTGGAACACCCTGCATCCCGATACGGGCGGTAACAGCGTTGGCGGCAAACCCAAAAGCTGACAGCAGGGCCAGCGCGACGGCAATCATCCGGCGGCGGCGTTATCTGGGGCCGGTTCGGGCGGCACCCGCCATTGACTCAAAGATCAGGTTGCCGTCGGTGCTGCCCAGCAGTTCCTCGCAGCTGCGCTCGGGATGGGGCATCATGCCCAGCACGTTCCCCGCCTCGTTCACGATTCCGGCGATGCCGTTGATCGAGCCGTTGGGATTGGCCTCAGGGACCCGGTCGCCGCTCCCGTCGCAATACCGGAAGAGGACCCGGCCCTCCGATTCCAGGCGGGCGATGGTGTCGTCGTCGGCGTAGTAGTTGCCCTCGCCGTGGGAAACGGGGATGCTGAGCACCTGGCGGGGAAGGCATTGGGAGGAAAACGGAGTGTCTACCCGTTCGGTCAGCAGGTTCGTCCACTGGCAACGGTACTCCATGTGTTCATTGCGCCTCAGGACTCCCGGGAGAAGGCCCGCCTCGCACAATATCTGAAACCCGTTGCAGATCCCGATGACCGGACGGCCCTCCGCGGCAAAATCCTGCAGCGCGGCGACCGCGGGCGAGAACCGGGCAATCGCCCCCGCCCGAAGGTAGTCACCGTAGGAAAACCCTCCCGGGACAATGACGGCGTCGTAGGGCGAAAGGTCGGTGTCCCGGTGCCAGACATAGGACGCATCATGCCCCAGGACCACGCTCACCGCGTGGTAGCAGTCTGTGGCACTCCAGGTGCCTGGGAAAACAACGATGCCGAAGCGCATTTGGTCAGCAGGAAAGTCTGATGGCAAAGTCCGACCGGAGAGTCAGAAAGGAGGGTTGGCTATTTTTCCAGGTCCGCCAGGATTTCGCTGACCAGGGCGTTCACCACGCTTCCGTCGGCCTTGCCCCGCAGTTGAGGCATAATTCGCCCCATTACCTTGCCCCGGTCCTGCGGCGAAGCCGCCCCAACCTCTTCAATGGCGTCTTTGATGACCTGGACTATCTCCTCCTGGGGCATCTGCGGAGGGAGGTACTCTTCAAAAATCGAAAGCACCAGGGATTCCTTGTCCACCAGGTCGGGACGGTTGCCCTGCTGGAACATCTGGATGCTTTCGCGCCGGTCCTTGGCCTGCTTGGCGACGACCTCGACCACGCCCGCCTCATCGAGTTCCTTCATCTGATCCTTTTCGGTCAGTTGAATCTGGCTCTTCAGGAACCGGAGCGCTTCAAGCCGGTCACGATTCTTGCTGCGCATGGCGTTGCGGATATCGTCTTCCAGCCTGTCCTTCAGCATCATGACATTACCCTCGGGGGGCCCAGGTCTCCGTTCGAGTTGGGGGAATTCCCGTAAGTATATTCCAACGGTTCCCTCCAAGTATATACTGCCCAAATCCGGGAGCCGGGGCGGGCCCCGCTGTCGGGATTGCGGCCGCCAGCGGGACCATCAGCCGGCAAGACCCCGGAAAGACGCTGGCAAGACGCCAGCAAGACGCCAGCAAGACGAATGAGGTTGGCCGCTGTTGCAAGGGACTTACGCGCTGGTCATAAAAATCCCCCAGCCCCTGCGGGTCCGGGTGGGCCGCCTCGGGGATATTGCGTTTCCAGAGGGTTATTGGCTGTATTTCGGCAGTGCCCTGAACGGCTTGGAAGCGCGCCTGCGGAGACACTTGCGGCAGGACAAGAGACTTCACTGGCATGTTGACTGCCTGACCGTGAAATCTCCGATAGTCCAGGTCTGGTACGCTGAAGGGACCGAGCGGCGGGAATGCGAATGGGCGATGGCGGCCCTCGATTGCCCCGGAGTGACCGCCCCCGTGCCCGGATTCGGCTCTTCGGACTGCCGCAGTTGTCCGGCCCACCTGGCAAGGGTTGATGGAGAGACCGGACCCTCGGCTGTGCTCCGGCGTTTGGTTAACTGTGCCGGAGAAGGAGAGCAGGTCAGCCATTGGCCGGATGACCCGCCGGGCATCGGGTTGAGGGTGGAGGATGTCCCTTTCCTGAATCCGGGTTTGCCATTGACCCGGCGTTTAGTATAATTGGGCTGCGTCGGTTGACGCACGACATTGCATTGTTTAACGCCGGTAGCCGGACGTTGGTCTAGCCTAAGTGTGGAGCAGCAGCCCGGGGGGTGTATGCCGGACAAATACGAGGAAGAAATCGAAGAAATCCTGCGCGGATTGGGGGATGCCACTCCATCCGGCCCCGGTGCGGAAAAACCCTTGGACGACGCACCGGTGGCGGCGCACCAGGAAGCCCCTCCCTACGATCCTCCGAACTCGTCCAGGGGGTTCTGGCGTTCCCTCTGGCAGCCGGGCAAGCTGGCTATAATCGGGTTGGTGCTGTTGGCCAGCGGGTTGCTGGTCCCGGTGGTGAGGCCCCTGGTATGGATTGGCCTGGGATTCCTGGTGATTGCCTACCTGCTCTTCTTCATCAAGCCCCGCTCCATCAATGTGGAAAAGAGGTGGCGGGGAAAGGCGTTGGAACCCGAGCCGACCAACTGGGACAAATTCAAGCGGTGGCTGAAAAACTAGCGTGAGCCTCACAGCGTCCGGTCTGGCCAGGATCCCCGGACCGACCTGATGAGAAAAGCCGGCGACTCCGCCGGCTTTTTCGTTAGGGGTATCCGTAATGAAGCGGTGACGCCCTTATTCCGCCCGCTCCTGCCTTTCCCAGTATTCCGCGACCGCCAGCACGAGGTTCCCCATGTGGGGGTGGTCGGGCTCCACGTCGACATTGATCCCGAACTCCCTTAAACGGCGGCTGCAGACCGGCCCAACGGAGGCGACGGTCACCGGCCCGTTGAGGGCATTGAGGAGCTGGGCTTCCTTGCCGGCGTCCCGGGCGATGGTCAGCAGGTTGGGCACCTGGGGCTGGCTGGTGAATGCCAGGCCCGGGATCTGCCCCTGGGTCAGGTCGTCAATCAGGCGCAATACCGGGGTGCGGTCCTCCGGCAGCCCCCAGGTATAGAGGGTGACCTCCCGTACCTCGGCGCCCCGCTCCCGGAGGTTCTGGGTCAGGAATGAGCTGGGGCCGCCATAGCGCTGCACCGCCACCTGTTTGCCGGACAGGTCCAGTCCGCTCATGGAATGCACCAGGTCTTCCGACGTGTAGGGTTCCGGCGGCATGATGTCAATGTGTATCTTGTGCTGCCGGAGCACTCGGGCCGGCTTGGGGCTCCGGGCCACCACCGTCAACCGTTCCAGCGCCCCCAGGAACTCTTCCTGGCAGCCCATGGAGGCCGCGGTCTCAACCAGGGCGCGTGTGCCGACCCCCGTCAGCAGCACCATGGTATGCACCGCGTTGCTGCAGACGTCGCTCACCAGCTCCTGGACCTGGGGATCGTCCCGGAGATAAATCTCCTGCAAAGCGGGCGCGGAATAGGGCACCCCGCCATGGCGCCTCACCAGGGACGCCATTTCATCGGGCATGCGGGCCTCGACGAAAGCGAGGACGCGGCCGTTAAGGGAAGGGGCCATGGGAACTCAGCCTGACCCGGACTTCAAACCGGACTTTTCCGCCGGTTAGACGGCGCACTCGCCTTCGCCCCGCTCCAGCTTGTAGAGGTTAGTGCGCTCCCAGTCAATGTACATGTCCGACCCGGACGCTGCGGATTCGACGGTCTCCTGGGCGCGGGCGGCGACGGCGGTCAACTCTTCCACTCCCAGGCGGTCGAGGAACTGGTTGAACCCCTCGTCCTTGTCCTTCCGGTTCTGCCGGTAGTAGCCGGCGATCTCCTTCACGACCCCTGGCACCATCTTGGCCGGGACCTTGACCTTGGGAATTCGCGTCCCGATACGGGAGTCCTCGACCCGGTTGTCCCCGTAATTGCCGCCGAGGAACAGCTCATAGGCGGGAATCTGCGCTCCGTCCGGGCCCTTGACCGCGGCGCCGTGGAAGCCGATGTTGGCGATGTGGTGCAGGCCGCAGCCGTTGGGGCACCCGCTCATCTTGATCCTGATTCCGCCGACTCCCTTGTCCTCGAGCAGGTCATCATCCCAGGATTCCATCCCGGTGCGGATGGCCCTGGCCAGGCCCATGGAAGAGGTTATGCCCAGCTTGCAGCTGTCGGTGCCGGGGCAGGAAACGACGTTGGTAATGTGGTGGGCATTGGGTTCGGCCAGTCCCAGGGCGTCCAGGCCCTCCCAAACGTCGTGGAGGTAGCCTTCCGGGACCCATCGGAGGGTCAGGTTCTGCTCTTGGGTCGTCCGTGCCCGCCCGCCCGTGTAGCGGCGGACAATGCCGGCCAGCCCGTGGAACTGGTCGGGGGTCAAGTCTCCCCGGACCGGCTTCACATGGACTACCCGGTATCCCTCCTGTTTCTGGGCGGCGGTGTTGGAATCCTTCCACTGCTCGAACTCGGCGCTGGTTTCCTGGGAAGCACCGTTGGAGCCTGCTGGCGCGGTGGGAGGCGTTTCCCGCTGCACTTCCTCGGCCGCCATGTACGGGGTGGGGTCGATGGGGCCGATTTTCTCCAGCTCGGCATCGACCATGTCACGGAACTCATCGAGACCGATGCGGTCGATGAGCACCTTGAGGCGGGCCATCATCCGGTTCTTGCGGAGCATGTCGGCGTTGTTGAAAACGGTCCAGATGGCCAGCGCCACGCGCAGGTAGTCTTTTACCGGGATGAACTCGTAAAGAGGCTTGGCCAGCCGGGGCATGATGGACGTGCCGCCGCCGACATACACCTTGAACCCCCGCTCCTCTTCTCCCCCCACTTCTCTGATCTGGGACACGTAGGTCAGGTCCTGGATAGCCGCCGCCACCGCGTCGTGGCTGTCGCAGCCGGTGAAGGCGCTCTTGAACTTCCGGGGGAACCCCTGGGTTATGGGATGGCGGACCCCGAACCGCACATAAGCCGTCAAATATGGGGTCGGATCGAAAACTTCGCAGGCGCAAACACCCGCGGTGGACGGCCCGACAACGTTGCGCACGGTATTCCCGCAGGCTTCGCGGGTGGACAGTCCGACGGAACCGAGCAGACGCAGCACATCCGGGCAATCGGGAAGGGGAATGTGGTGGAACTGGACGTTTTCCCGCGTGGTGATGTGGCCCTTCTTCAGGGGAGCGTAGCGGTCGGCTATGTCCCCCAACGCGTCCAGGGCTTCGGAGGTCACTATGCCGCCGGGTATCTTGACCCGGATCATCTGCACGTCGGCCTGGCGCTGGCCGTACACTCCCTGCCTCAGCCGGAAGGGAGTAAATTGCAGGTTGTCTTGCTCCCCGGACTGGTAGCTGGCCGACTCGGCCTCGAACCGCTGGATTTCATCCTCCATGAAGGGGATGATGCCCGGGGCATCCGCAGTAAGGGACAGGCTGCGCTGGTGAATATCCTCAAGGCTGGGTTGCTGGGTCTGCTGTGCTTGGCTTGTCAACGGCTCCCCCCTCTTGACTTGGACAAAATAAAACGCCCGCCGGAATACGATTCATCAGCGGGCGCTAGGCTTAGCTTTGGGTGTGAAAGGCCAGCCCCCTATGTAGGGGGACAAGTACAGAAGCAGGCGCTGGTCACGAGGACTTGGGTTGTGGCTTTCATTGCAGCAAAAGTTTACCCACAAGGTCGGGAATTGTCAACAATTATTGATGATGTTCCCCGGTTTTCATCGGCATAGGGAATATCCCCCCTCCGGGCGCCGCTGCGATGGGCCGGCCCGGCCTTCCCCCTAGCTGCCCGGACCGGTCATCTGGACAATCCCGACGCAGGCCCCCTGTGGGTCTTGGACCAGGGCGAAACGGATAGTGGAAACCGAGGTCGGAGGAACTATCACCGTCCCGCCCAGGGACGCAGCCGTGGCAGCCGAGGCGTCGCAGTCGTCGACGCAAAGATAAACGTCCCAGTGCGGGGGTACCTCGCCCCACTCGGGGTCAATGCTCATCATGCCGCCCACCGGCTGTTCGCCCATCTTGATTTCGTTGTACGTCTTGCCGCCGCCCATGTCGGCTTCGTGGCGGCTCCAGCCGAAGACGCTGGCGTAGAAGGTTGAGGCCGCGGCAACGTCGGTGGTTGCCAATTCGTTCCAGCCGACCGCCCCGGGCTCGTACATCAGGTCGGCTCCGATGTGGTTGCGGGGCTGCCACAGGCCGAAGGGGGCCGCGGTGTTGTCCTGCACCACGGCCATGCGGCCTTCCTCCATCACGTCCGCCGCTTCCATCAGGATTGTGCCCCCGGCGGAGCCAACCTTGGCGAGAACGTCATCAACGTCTTCGACAGCCACGTAGCTGCTCCAGTGGGGCGGAACCCCCTGCTCCTGCATACCGCCGTCCATCTGCCACAGGCCGGCGACGTTCTTCCCGCCCTTCTGCAAGATGGTGTAGGGAATGCCGGCGTCGGTGGGACGGTCCTCGAAGCCCCACCCCATCAGCTGGCAGTAGAACTCCTTGGCGGCGGCGGCATCGGTGGTTGCCAGGTCCACCCAGCAGAAGGTCCCCGGATCGTACTTGGAATATTCAGGCATGTTCTTCAACTCCTAGTTTGGATGATGATTCCAGCGCCGGTACTCATGACGCTCGCTAGATGGTAACAGGTTGGATGTCTTGATTGCGACAAGCAACTGTCATCAAATTCCGCTCATCGGCAAGCTGCCCGCACGGTGGGAAAGGCTGTCGAACGGCTTGGCATTCAAGACCAGGTGAGCCTTGGCTTGGGGAGCGGCCGGGACTGTATACTTGCCGATGGCCCCGAATGTCACGCCTGACTGTCACCCGGCCAATACCCTTCACCGAGGTAACGCTTTGTCATCCGAACCGTCATCCCCGGATCCGGCAAACTCCCCCAGGTCAGAGTCCGGCGACCCCAGGGGAAAGCTCACTCTCAGCGTTGTGGACCAGTCCCCGATTCGCCAGGGCGGCACCACGGGACAGGCGTTGCACGAGACCATCGAGTTGGCGGTCGCCGTCGAAGCGTTGGGATATGAGCGTTACTGGGTGGCGGAGCACCACAACCTCCCCAACTTCGCCGGCACCAGCCCGGAAATGATGATCGGCCAGATCGCGGCCCGCACCAAGACGATCAGGGTGGGCAGCGGCGGCGTCATGCTGTCCCATTACAGCCCGTTGAAAGTGGCGGAGAACTTCAGGATTCTCGATGCCCTCTATCCGGGGCGGATTGATTTGGGGATCGGGCGGGCGCCGGGAAGCGACCAGTTGACGGCGGCGGCGTTGGCCTTCCCCGGCCCTCCCCGGGGGATCGAGCGTTTCCCCCAGCAGGTACACGACGTGCTGGGCTACCTGGCCGGCGAGCTGGAGGAAAACCACCCCTTCGTTGAAGTCCAGGCCACGCCCCTGCCCGGGGATACAGCTCCGCAGGTGTGGCTGTTGGGGTCCCGGTACGAGAGCGCCTACATGGCCGCCCAGCTTGGGTTGCCCTTCGCCTACGCCCATTTCTTTGGGCACGGCATCCAGGAAGGGCCGGCGATTGTCGAAGGGTACCGCCAGTATTTCCAGCCATCGGAAACCTTGTCCGAGCCGCTGGTCAACGTCGGAGTCCACGTCTTGTGCGCGGAAACAGAGGAGGAGGCGTTGCGGCTGGCCTCAAGCCGCAACTTGGCGAGGCTCTACTCCGTCACTGGAAGGGCGAAAGGTATCCCGCCGACCGACGAGGCGGTGGACTACAAGTACCTTTCCAACGAGCGGGCTTTCGTCCAGCAGTACGCCCGCAACTGCGTCGACGGCGGCCCGGAACAGGTCAGGGAGCGGCTGGAGGCCCTGTCCGAGGACTACCAGACCAGGGACCTGAGCATCGTCACAATCTGCCACCGCTTCGAGGACCGGGTGCGGTCCTACGAGCTGGTGGCAGAGGCGTGCGGCATCAGACCCCAAGGATAAACCTTGGCTGTCCCCGGAACGGCTGGATGGCGTCGACTCGCGGTCCTGCGCTCCCCGGCGGCTAGGCGTTGACCTTGGCGGCCAGGTCCACGAAGCTGGATGCCACCACGTTGAAGGAAGGATCGGGGGTGGGGTCCGGAGTCCGGTCGGGACCATGCTCCCTGGGACGGGGAATGAAGGCGGTCTTAACTCCCGTCTTCTGGGCCGCCAGCAGGTCGGGCTGGTGGGCCGCGGTCATCACCACCTGCTCCGGGTCCATTCCCAGGAGCTTCACCGCGGTCAGGTAGCTTTCCGGGTCGGGCTTGTAGTGCTGGGCGACCTCCGCTCCCAGGATGCAGTCCCAGGGGATTCCGCCGAACTTGGCCATGTCGGTCATCAGGCGGATGTTGCCGTTGGACATGGGAGCGATGATGTACTTGTTCTTGAGACGGTACAGGCCCGGCACCGAGTCGGCCCAGGGGTGGAGGTAGTGCCAGAAGAAGTTGACCTCGTCCTTTTCGGCTTCGCTGAGGCCGGTTATCTCGAACTCGTCAAGGACCTCGTCCAGGCTCATGCGGTGCAGGGCATCCAGGTTCGTCCAGGGAAGCTCGCCGGTGCGGACCTTGTTCATGTAGGGACGGTACTTCCCCCGCCAGGCGTCGGCGAAAGCTCCCCAGTCCGCCTCGATTCCCTTGACCCGCCCGAAGTTCTCGCACTGCTCGATGATGCTGCCCCGCCAGTCCACGACGGTTCCGAAGACGTCGAAGATGAATGCCTTTACGTTGGAGGTGTCCATGGATGCTCCTTTACCGCGGTTGTGGGTTACCCGAAGACGGGTCCGACTTTATAATCACGCTCGATTCTAGCTTGACGGCATCCGGGAAACAACCGGCCACCGGCCGGAGCGAGAGCCGGTGGAGCGGAGGGCGGGCGGAGAACCACCACCCAACCTTGCGCCCGCCCGAGCGATTTAGACCGGAGCGGAGGGCGGGCGGAGAACCACCACCCAACCTTGCGCCCGCCCGAGCGATTCAGAAAATAACAACCGGACGGGAGAAATGAAGCGGGTAATCATTGACTGCGATCCCGGGGTGGACGACGCGGCGGCCTTGCTGTTCGCCCTGGCCAGCCCGGAGCTGAACGTGGAGGCGGTGACCACGGTCTTCGGGAACGGGCCGGTGGATGTCTGCACGGCCAACGCCCTCCGGATCCTGTCGGCAGCCGGGCGGCCGGACATTCCGGTATACCAGGGGGCGGGCCGTCCCCTGCTCCGGGAACCAACCCCGGGATGGGCTTCGCAGGTGCACGGAATGGACGCGCTGGGCAACCTGCCCGTTGAGATTGCCGGGACGTCGGTTGGTGAGGCGGAACCCGGGACGGCGGCGGTGGAGATTGTCCGGCGGGTCATGGAGGCGCCGGGGGAGCCACCAAGGAGCCTTAGACAAGTTACCCAAATTGGCGACGGAGGGGGCGACCCTCAGATGCAGCCACCAAGGAGCCTTAGACAAGTTACCCAAATTGGCGACGGAGGGGGCGACCCTCAGATGGAGCCCCCAAGGAGCCTTAGACAAGTTGCCCAAATTGGCGACGGAGGGGGCGACCCTCAGAACAAGATTAGCGTGCTGGCGTTGGGGCGGATGACCAATGTGGCCCTGGCCTTGTCCCTGGAACCGCAACTGGCCGAGAAGGTAGGAGAGGTGGTGGTAATGGGCGGAGCGGTCTTCGTGCCGGGGAATGTTTCGCCGGTGGCGACCGCCAATCTCTACGAAGACCCGGAGGCGGCAGCCATCCTCTACCAGTCGGGGGCGCCGATTGTTCAGGTTGGGCTGGATGTTTGCGACCGGGTGGAATTCACCGGGGAGCAGTTGAAGAGGTTGGGGGAAGCGGGTAGTCCCGGGGCCCGTCTGCTGGCCGCCGCGACGCCCTTCCTCCAGGGGTATTACCGGGGAAGGGGAATGCTGTCCGACCCGGAAGGGGTGCGTTACAACGACGTTCCGGCGGTGGCCTACGCGGTCAATCCGGGCTGGTTCGAGACCCGGGAAATGTACGTGACGGTGGACTACCAGGGCCCCGCGACGCGGGGACAGACGGTGGCGGATGTCCGGGGAGTCACTGGAATGGCCCCCAACGCCAGGGTGTGCCTTGGGGTGGACGTTGCGGGGTTGACTGGTACATTCGTCCGGCGGGTCGCCGGTGAGGGGGACAGGTAAACCGGGGACGGTCGGTAACCATCCCCGGCGTTGTCAGGTCCAGGCTGCGGCGGCGGAAGGGCCGGAGCCTGTCCGCCAAAGCCTATCCGAGCGCGGCGACGGCGCTGCGGACCTCGTCGTAGTCAGGCTCGGTGGGCGGGCTGGGAGCGGTCCAGGTGTAGCGGACCACGCCTTCGCCGTCGACGATGATAACGGCACGGTTGCAGGCCACGTATCCCTGGAGGCCGGCCAGGTTGGGGAAGGCCAGGTCGTAGAGGTTGGTGACCTCGCGGGCGTAGTCGCTGAGGAAGGGGTAGGTGACGTTGTTGGCGTCGCACCAGGCCTTCTGGGCGAAGGGCGGATCAACGGTGATTCCGATGACCTGGGCGTTCATCCCTTCGTACTGGCCGAGCTGGTCCCGGAAGGTGCACATTTCGTTGGTGCAGGCACCGGTGAACGCCCCCGGAAAGAATGCCAGGACGACGTTCTTCCCCCGAAATTCGGAGAGGCTGCGCTGGTTGCGGTCGGTGTCGTAGAGGGTGAAGTCGGGCGCGGCTTGTCCTACTTCTACTGCCATTTCAATTCCTCCTGAGGTTGCGGTTGGAAACGGGGCGCCAGGCGGGAAGTTGTGTTCATGTCGTGGGTCCCGTCGTGAGTCCCGGAAGCGTCCCTGGCCCCAATCCCGGTGCCGACGGTATCTTAACACAGCATTCCCGGCCATCAAAACGAGCGGCGGGACGCCCGCAGGACGATTGCGAAGTCCCACCACAGGGTTTGGATTGTTCCCGGGTGGGGCCGGCCAGCGGATACAGGTAAATCGCAGATTGCATCCCCCAGGGCCAACGCATTCTAAATTTAGGGTACTGATAGAATCGTGGTGTAAAGCGAGGCAGAGGTACAGGTTGTGAGGTGTGGTGATGAGGAGCGGCGTCGAGGGAACCAGCT
>DAOUIZ010000004.1:0-10399 GCA_034423195.1 Dehalococcoidia bacterium
GGGAGTTGCGGCGGAGGGAGAAGCCGGGCACCGTGTGGTCGCCCCACAACCTGCTGGCCCTGTTGGAAATCCGGGGCCTGATAAACCAAACCACCTAATTCGCAACGCTACCAGCGAGGGCAAGACCTTGGCAAACCGGAAGGGTTCGCCGGGGCCTGGATTCCGCTTGCGCGGGAAAGAGCGGGTGGGAAAGACGGGATTGGGAAGGTTGAGAGCTGAAGTTGCTGTATGTAAAGGAGCAGCCGAGGCACTTTGCAATCATCCGGGAGGCTGGCGGAATTCGTTGACACTGGTTCAGCCGGTTCTTACCATGACCGCATCACGGCGGGTGCAACGTCCGCCCGACTTTCAAGAGGGGGCCGAGATGCAGGCAGGACAGGGGGGACCAATTCCTTTGCGGCTGATGGAGACGTTCAGGACGGTGTTCTACACGCCCATCCTGGTGTCGGTGGCGGGAGGGTTTTTGCGGGAGGAGGGTCTGGACGTGAGTTTCTCCACCTGCCCGCCTAAATTTCCGCATCCGCTGAGCGCCTTGAAGAACGGCGCGGCGGACATCGTGCAGAGCGGGATAATGCGGTGCATCATCGCGCTGGACTGGGGCGCGGAGACGACGCCGCTGCATTTCGCCGAGATAAACGCGCGGGACGGGTTTTTCATCCTGGGACGGGAGCCGCGGGACGAGTTTTCCTGGGAGTCGCTGCGGGGAGCATCGGTGATTCCGGTGGGGTTCTCGCCGATGCCCTGGGCGTCGCTGCAGTATGCGATGCGGAACAACGGGGTTGATCCGGCGGAGTTGAGTTTGATGATGGGGCTGTCGCTGGATGAGGCGGTGGATGCCTTCCGTGAGGGAAGGGCGGACTTCATTCACCTGCCGGAGCCGGCGGCGGGGCAACTGGTTGCCGAGGGTGTGGGGAACCTGGCGGTGGCGCTGGGAACGGTGAACGGGCACATGGCGTACAGTTCCTTCGCGGCCACCCGTGAATTTTTGTCCGGGCAGCGGGATACGGTGCACAGGTTCACGCGGGGGTTTTCCAGGGCGCTGGAATGGATACAGTCCAATGAGCCGGTGGAGATTGCGGGCGCTATTGGCGAGTTTTTCCCGGACGCGCCGGCGGAGCTGCTGGCCGGGTCGGTGGGCAGGCTGAAGGAGCAGGGGACGTGGCCGGCGACTCCGGCGCTGGAGCAGCCGGAGTTCGAGCGGCTGCAGGAGGCGCTGATGGGGGCGGGGCTGGTGCGGGAGCACCAGGCCTACGAGGACGTGGTGACGCGGGAGTTTGCGTAGGGGTATCGAGATGTACGTTCATAGCTATTCCTACCAGGTGATGTGGTCGGAAGAGGACCAGGAATTTGTCGGGCTGTGCTTAGAGTTCCCGTTGTTAAGCTGGCTTGCGCCTACCCGGGAGGAAGCCCTTTCGGGTATCCGTGTGTTGGTGTCCGATGTAGTGGCTGATATGGAGTCCAATTTTGAAGCAGCCCCGGTGCCGGTGGCGGACAGCGGGTAGGTTCCTTTCCCACAGGTCGTATCCGTCAGACAAGACCAGGCCCCCGGAAATCTCCGGGGGCCTGGTCTTTCCAGAGGGATGCCGGAAAGGGCGGGGGTCAGTTGCCGGCGGCGGCGGCCTTCTTCTCTTTGGCGGCGAAGTGGGGGACGACGTGCTTGCCGAAGAGGCGGAGGGACTCCATGACCTCTTCGTGGCTGACCGGGCCGACCTGGAAGAGGGGCATCATCTCGTCGACGCCCATGGCCTCGTACTTCTCGATGTACTCGATGCAGTCGTCCGGGTTGCCGATGCAGAAGCGTCCGCCGTCGTTGACCAGGTCGATGGAGGATGTCTCGTCGCGGCGGACGGTGTCTCCCTGGGACCGCTGGTAGTGCCACTTGTAGTCCTCGGGGACCTTGTTCGGGTCGTAGCCCTGCCAGACCTTGGCGTCGCGGAGGCGTTGCTGGTGGCGGTACCAGTCGATGAGCTCGGCGCCGCGCTCGCGGGCCTTCTGGCGGTTCTCGGCGCAGAGGGCGACGGTGTTGCCGGCCACCCGGTCGTAGACCAGCTTGGTCACAGGCTGGGGGTCCTTGATGGCCTCCTTGTAGATGCGGATAATCTGCTCGGCGCGCTCGGGGCCGACGCTGGTCTGGGCCAGGCAGCCCAGGCCCTGCTCGCCCACCTTGCGGGCGGTGTCGTCCTGGCTGCAGGCCTGCCAGATGGGCGGATGGGGCTTCTGGACAGGCTTGGGGATGACTTCGCGGGGCGGGATGTGGTAGTACTCGCCCTCGAAGGAGAACTCCTCTTCGGTCCAGGCGCCGGGGATGACCTTGAGGTATTCCTCGACCATCCCGGAAACATCCTTGAGGTCGGAGCCGTAGGGCTGCATCTGGTAGGGGTAGCCGGAGCGTCCGATGCCCAGGTCCACGCGGCCGTTGCTGACCACGTCCAGGGTGGCCATGCGGGAGGCGATGTTGAGGGGATGGTGCAGCGGGACGAGGACAACGGCGATGCCGAGGCGCATCTTCTCGGTGCGCTGGCTGATGGCGGCGAGGGTGATGTCGGGGGCGCTGGAGTGGGACCATTCGGAGCGGAAGTGGTGCTCGACGAACCAGACGCTGGTCATGCCGATTTCCTCGGCGTAGGTCACTTCTTCCAGCATTTCGTGGTAGCGCCTGGACTCGCTCTGGTCGTTCCAGGGCTTGGGAACCTGGATCTGGTAGAACAGGCCTAGCTGCATGGGTGGAGCCTCCTTGGATTGAAGTCGGGGGCGGGTTGGAGGCATTTTAGCAGAACGGGGGAGGGGAGGGGTGCGCATTGACCCGTGCTGTGGGGCTTGGCACTGCTATTGGTAAATGTCCAAAAATTCGATAGCGCTGTATTTGTCGTTGAACTTACCAGTGATTTGGTTCCCATTAGTAAAATGGATCCGGATTTCATAGCGCGCGAATCCAGTTATTGCCTCGGCTTCGTCGTAAAAGCGAATTCTTTCCGTTGCTTCCTGAGCGGTGCCAAATTCAAGGGATGTCCCGTGCAAGGGAAGGACTACTATCCTCTGTACCTTACGGACCACTGCCGTTTCCAAGGCAGCCATAAAGCGGCGTACCGGCTCTTGGTTGGTTTGCAGCAGGGCTTGCCGGACTCCGGCTTTGGTTGTATCTGTGAGGCCGTCCCATTGGTCAACCTTAGCTTGGGTAGTCAGGTCCGGGGTGTTCTCGTCGAAGAAAGCGTCGATACCGGCGACCACAAAGGCCTCAATCACGGTTTGATAAGGGAAAAGGAGCACCCCAAAGCCAAGAGACTCCAGTTGATTGATAGCGCCGTCAGTAAACTCTCCGGCTAGTATCGCCCCTTTGAGGGGACGATACTGCGCGAAGGTCGCTCCTAGTGGATCGAGCGCCCCTTGGATTTCCTGAGCCTTGTTCCGGGAATGCCTCGTATAGCGTCGCCATGCGGTTTCAATGAACGCGGCGGGGTCACCTCTGACGTCATCGGATCCGCCCCGTTCCAGTACGAAGTCCAAGTCGTGGCTATTGCCATTCATGTCAGCCCAAGAGCATTTGACTCCTTTTCGGCAGGCCCGAGGGCCTCTCTTGTCCAGGTACAAGCCTTGCTTGGTGGCAAAGTCTGCAAGCAAAGGGAAAATCGCATCCTCAAGCAAATCGCCGATTATTGGGCCAAACTTGTGGGAAGGAGATACTGCCACAAGTTACCCTTTAACCCACAAGAATCCTTCCTGCAAGGGTATACGGTGCTTGCGATTCTTCCACTTGACGTTCCGGTCACGGATTTTCTCAAAGTTGTAGGACTTGAAACCCGCAAGCAAGGCCAGTTCACCCAGCCAACGCTCCACCGGGACATGGATACCGTAGGGGGCTGAATCCCCAATCACAAAACAGGCTTCCGCTCCGTCAACGCAGACACGACGTAATGACGACCATACGTCCATCATATCAGCGAAGTAGGCCGCGACCATGGCGTGGTAATCCTTTTTTCCGCCGTGATAGCCGCGCTCCGCATAGAGCTTTTCACAGACTCGGCTGATTTCAGCGTGAAAAGATGAGTCCGACAGATGGTCTAGCAAGGGAACAACGGAAGTCTTTTCTATTGTCACATGCTGCGAACACGACCGAATTAGCGGCTTTCTTACGGTCTCGTGCAGGTCACCCCAGCCACCGACTTCACCAAGAAACGTCATTTCCAGCCGGGTGGCGTCCGCGTAGTCATAGTTGTTAGCATATGGTGGAGATGTAATTACCAAGCCGATGGAATTGTCCGCAATCCCGGTGCAAACCCGGGCATCACCCAGGATAATCTCGCCCTGTGGAGGACAACCTGCTTGCTGACAGATCATCATGTCAGCGGCCATCCGGTGTAACTGGAGGCCGAACGCTTCGTAAGGCACCAATACCCTGGCTTTTGACTTGCGGGGCAAGACGTACTGCCATGGGGCGGTGCCAGCCGATGAGCAGGCCCGCAAGATGCTCACAATAGCGAGCCAAGTCAACTTCGCGGCAGCGCTCCCGTCGTCCAATTTCTGCCATGCGGAGACGAGGTGGTACAAGTCGCGAGTCGTTTCGGCGGTATAACACTTTCGGATTAACGGCGGGTATTCCGGAGTTTCCGAAGTGTCCGCTTGGGCGAGGGCAAGCACTGCCCGCCCCATTTCCGAGAAGTCCTGGAAACTGCTACGCCAGAACAGCTTGGTTTGCGACACTCTGGCAATGAAATGCTGAGCTTCAATGCCGTAGGCTTTAAAGCCTGCCTGCTCGCCGCTGATAACCGCAGTACCCACACCCGCAAATGGGTCTAGCAGAGCATGATTTCCAATCTCGCTCCTGCGGTCCTGTATGACGGAAGCCACCCATTCTGCGGAAAAACCGGCGGGAAAACGGAACCACCCATGAACAGGGAGGCTCATGTTATGCACGAAAGTTGACTTAGAAGTCTCCCATTTCCTTGCTTCAAGAACGGCCGGTTGGTCCAACGCTTCACTTCCTTAACTTGGACATAACCTGGACATGGCCAGCATCGGAATAGTCCTGCGGGAGATTGTCGGGCTGTTCTTCGGCAGAGTCAACCGGCAACTGTCACTAAATCCCCAGCAACCCCTCCAAATTCTTTCCCAGGATTAGTTCTTTTTCCTCGGCGGTGAGGGACTGGAGGCTTTGGATCCAGCCGGCGGGGGAGGGGTCCCAGGTGACGAAGGGCCAGTCGCTGCCGAGGACGACCCGGTCGGCGCCGACGGTGTCGATGAGGAAGCGCAGGGCGGGCTCGCTCATGGTGATGCAGTCGTAGTAGAGCTTGCGCTGGTAGGTGCTGGGCGGGTTGGCAATGACCTGTCCCTGCCGCCGCTCGGACCATCCCCGGTCGATGCGGTTCATCAGGACGCAGGCGGGACCGCCGCCGTGGGCGATGCACACCTTCAGGTCGGGGCACTTGTCCAGGATGCCGCCGAGGATGAGGGTGGCGGTGATGAGGGCGTCCTCCATGGGTACCCCGATGCTGTTGGGCAGGGAGTACCGCTCGATGCGGTCAACCATCATGTTGTGCTGGGGCTGGGGATGGTAGAAGAGGACGGCGCCCATGGACTCGGCGGCCTGGAAGAGGGGCAGGAACTCGGGCTCGTCCCAGTTCTTGCCGTTGACCGCCGTGTCCAGCTCGGCTCCCTTCAGGCCCAGGGTGTTGACCGCCCGGTCCAGCTCGGCGATGGCGGCGTCCACGTCCTGCATGGGCAGGGTGGCCATCCCCGCGAACCGCTCGGGCCACTGGCGGGCCATGCCGGCGACCTCGTCGTTGAACTCGCGGGCGTGGGAGAGCCCGGCGTCGGCGGGCAGGTGGTATCCCATGACCTGGGCCTGGATGGATACGACCTGGACGTCGGTGCCGGACTGGTCCATGTCCTCAAGGCGCTGCTCCGGCGTGAATTTGGCCTTGGGGGAGACGCGGCCGGCCCTTCCAGGGCGGGTGACGAGGGTGTCCCGGTCGCCGGACTGGTAGTGCATCCCGTACCATTCCCCGCCGCCGTCGAGGGCGTTCCAGAGGCACTGGGGGGCCAGGTGGGCGTGAATGTCGATGGTCCTCATCTTTTCTCTCTTTCTGTGACGCTCGCGGGCGCTGCAAGGTAACTTGTCTAATCAGCGCCCGCTCGCTCCGGCCGGTGTGCCGAGGACTCCCAATGGCTCCGCCTTGGGTGCGGGCGCTGGCAGGTAACTTGTCTAATCAGCGTCCGATCGCCCCGTGGGTGGGGGACGGCTGGCCGGAACGCGGCGTTACTCGGAAATGTCCCAGCCGATCCAGTTGCAGATGGCGCGGCCCATGATGAGCTCCTTGTCGGCCTCGGGGAGCCAGTCCAGTTCCTCGGTGAAGAGGGAGACGCACTGGGCCCAGGGGCAAGGCATCCGGGTGATGTCGGTGCCCCAGAACATGCGGTCCGGGCCGAAGGCGTCGTAGACCCGGCGGATGTGGTCGTGGATGTCGGCGAAGGGGTATTGCTGTCCGGAGTAGCCGGGGCCGCCGGTGGCCTTGACGGCGACGTTGGGGTGGCGGGCCAGTTCCAGGAGCTGGGGGAGGCTTTCCCAGACGCCCTCGGTCTGGGTGCCGCCCCCAGCCCGGCCGAAGTGGTCGACGATGAGCTTGACTCCGGGGTGCCGCTCGGCCACCTGTCCGACGGCGGGCAGGAAGTTGCCGGCGGCCAAGGCGACGGGGATGTTGGCGTCAGCCACGGCGGGCCAGAGCCAGTCCATGGTGCCGTCGGTTAGCCAGGTCTGCTGGTGGGCCTGCTGGAAGGTGAAGCGCAGGCCCAGCATCCCCGGCTGGTCCTTCCACGCCGGGACCAGGTCGCGGCTTTCGGGGCGGTCCAATGGAAAGTTGCCCAGGATGCCCAGGCGGTTGGGATGCTCGCGGGCGGCGTCGAGGGCGACCTGCCCGGAGTTGGGGTCCCACCCGGGGGGATGAATCAGGGCGGCGTTGACTCCTCCGGCGTCCATCTCGGCGAGGAGGTCTTCCTTGGAGTAGGAGGTTATCTGGCGGTGGGCCGGGTTGGTGGGGAGTCCCTGGGACCAGATGTGGACCTGTCCGTCGACTACCAGCATGGGCGGCTCCTTTAGCGGGTTGGGGGTGGGGGCTGGACCAGCGGGATTACCGTTCAGGGGGTTCATAACATGGGGTATTGGGTGTGTCAACACGAGAGGGACGGGGTGCGTTGGGGGATGCATCCCCCAAACCCCCTGAAAGAATGGGGCTTCTTGTCCAACCTGGGGTGGTCTGATATAAGGGCAGACCTATGGCCTCCTCTTTCTCCACGCTGTTCAACTGGCGTCCCAACACCCCCTTCTACTACGGCTGGCTGGTGCTCGGTCTTTCCGGCACCGGGGCCTTTGTGGCGACGGCAGTGGCGGGAGTGGTGCTGGGAGGAGTGCAGAGCTACATCCTGGAGGATACCAACTGGCCCCGCACCAGCATCGGCCTGGCCTCCAGCTGCGGCGTGTGGATGTCGGGGGTCTTCGCTCCCTTCGCCGGGCGGATGGCGGACCGTTACGGGCCGCGCTGGCTGATGCCCATTGGGGTGATCGTCCTGGGAGTTTCGCTGGTGGCCATCGGCGGGGTGCATACCGCGTGGCAGTTCTTCCTGGCGGCGGTCATCGGGCGGGCGGTGAGCCAGCCTTTCCTGATCGGCGTGGTTCCCCGGACGATGGCGGTGAACTTCTTCAACCGCCGCCGGAATATCGCGCTGGCGATAACTGGCGTCTACCGTCCCATCAGCGGGGCGCTGATTATCCAGGCTTTCTCGGTCATCGCCCTGCTGGCGGACTGGCGGACGGCCTTTCGATACCTGGGGTTCTTCAGCCTGTTCCTGGCCATCCCCATGCTCATCGTGATGCGGCGGAGGCCGGAGGATATCGGCCTGCTGCCCGACGGGGCGCGGGCTTCGTCCGCTCCCGGGGCATCCGGCGCTGCTCCGGCGGGACGGGCCGGCCACGGCCGGGCAGCCGGAACGGCGGTGCAGGCGGCAGCGGAGGTGAGCTGGACGTCCCGGGAGGCCATGCGGACCCGGGCCTTCTGGGTGGTCTCGATGGTGGCGTTTCTGAACGTGACGGGGAGTTCCGGCCTGGGTTTCAGCCTGGTCCCCTACCTGCACGAATTCGCGGGACTGACGACTCCGCAGGCGGCGGGGGTGCTGAGCGTGAGCACCTTCCTGGCGTTGAGCAGCCTGGTGTGGGGGCAGGTGGCGGGGAAGCTGACGCCGCGCTGGTGCATCGTGGGGGCGATGGCGGTGGCGGCGGTGGCGACGCTGGCGCTGCTGCGGGTGGACTCGCTGATTGCGGCCTATGCCTTCGGGGTGTTCTGGGGACTGTTCCACAGCGCGCTGGAAGTGCTGCTCTACATGGTGCTGGCCGACTATTTCGGGCGCAACTCCTACGGGGCCATCGCCGGAGCGATGCGTCCCTTCGAGGCCGGCGGGCTGGGACTGGGGCAGATCGTCGGGCCGGTGGTTTACGACCTGACCGGGAGCTACACCATCCTCATCCTGTTCTCGGCGGCGGTGCAGGGGATGGCGGTTGTCCTGATGGCGACGGCGAGGCGGCCGGAGCGGCGGGAGACGCCGGCGGCCGCGGGGGTGGGGACGGATTGATCCTCCCGGAACGCCGGTTGTGGAACGGGATGGGGCGGGTTAACATGGGGCGGCACCTTCCCGAAAGTGGGTGATTGAACCTTGTACGCACTGACCCTGATTGTCCGGCGGCTGAACTTCGTCGGCGACTTCAAGGAGCTGGGGTCCTCCGAGCAACGGAAGGCTACCCTGTTCGCGCTGGCCTTCGGGCACCTGCTGGTCCAGGCCACCTTCATTCCCATCACCCTGACCATCCCGTCGGTGGCGGACTACTTCGCCGTGGACGTGGACGATGCGTCCTGGTCGGTGATCATCCGGCTGCTGGTGCTGGGCAGCACCGTCTTCCTGGCGGCCCGGCTGGGGGAGAAGTACGGGCACATCCAGGTCTTCTTCACCGGCCTGCTGGTGATGACCGCCGGCAACTTGCTGGCGGCCACGTCCCAGAGCCTGCTCCAGCTCATCGTATGGAGCGGTATCGGCGGGTTCGGCGGTGCGCTGATTACCGCCAACGGGAACGCGATGCTGGCTATGGTGTTCGAGCCCAACGAGCGGGGGAGGGCCTTCGCCGTTCCGGTGACGGCGTCGCGCATCGGGACACTGCTGGGGGTGGTGCTGTACGGGGTGTTCCTGGAGTGGTTCGACTGGCGGCTGGTGTTCGTGCTGGCGGTGGTCATCGGCCTGGTTGCCCTGTGGTTCAGCTACCCCATCCTGAAGCACCGGGAGAGGCAGAGAGCGGAAGAGCAGGCGGAGGTCAACATCAACTATCCCAGCGCGGCGCTGCTGGTGGCAACGCTGGCGGTGTTCGTGCTGTCCGGGTCGCACCTGCACGATGGGGCGGAGTCGTTCACGACGCCGGAGGCGCTGGGGTACCACATTCCGATGCACCTGCTGACCTTGGCCCTGTTCGGGATGTTCTTCGTGGTGCAGTCGATGAGCCGGGAGCCCTTCCTGGACTTCCGGTACTTCCGGCGCAAGTATTTTTCCATGGCGCTGTTCAGCAACACGACCTTCCACCTTTCGATGCTGACGGTGTTCACGCTGGTGCCGATAGTGGTGGAGGAAGGGTTGGGGTACTCTCCCATAGTCGTGTCCACGGTGCTGCTGTGCCACCAGAGCTTCGGGCTGTGGATTCCTCCCCTGGCCGGCCTGATCTACGACCGTTACAACCCCCGGTGGCTGGGGCCGCTGTCCCTGGTGCTGGTGGCGACGGGGATTGCGGGGATCGCCCTGTTCGCGGCGCGGGTGCCGATATGGGGGCTGCCCATGCTGCTGCTGCCGGCATCGGTGGGGACGGCGCTGTTCATATCCCCCTACAACGCGCTGGTGATGAACACGCTGCCGGAGAACCGGAGCTTCGCATCGGGGATGCTGGAGACGACGCGGCAGATGGGGCACACGGTTGGCACGACGCTGGCGGCGATGGTGCTGGGAATCAGCCTCCCTGCAACGGTGGAGATGATGTCGGCGGTGGACGCCCAGCCCTACTACCAGCAGGGGTTCCGGGCGGCGGCGATGATCGTGGTGTGGATCGTGCTGGCGGGAGCGGCGGTGGCCCTCTTCCAGCGGGTGCCGGTATCCATCCGCCGGGAAGCCCCGCCGGAGCCTTCTCCGCAGGCCAGCGGAGGGGATTAGGGGGCATGACAGAGGAACAGTACCATGATTTGTTTAGAATCATGGGAATAGAGGCCAGAGGCAGGGCCAACGCATTCTAAATTTAGGGTACTGATAGAATCGTGGTGTAAAGCGAGGCAGAGGTACAGGTTGTGAGGTGTGGTGATGAGGAGCGGCGTCGAGGGAACCAGCT
>DAOUIZ010000005.1:0-6361 GCA_034423195.1 Dehalococcoidia bacterium
GGTCTGCACCGGGGCCAGGGCCTCGGCCCGGTACTGGCGGTGCCAGTTGCCGAAGTCCCGGGCCCACCACTCCAGCAGGTAGGGATCGCTCACCTTCGCCAGCACCGAACTGCGGAAGGCTTCGTCGGACAGGAGCCGCAGCCCGTCCAGGATGGTGTGCTGCCGGTCGTCGGCGGTGTCCGGGTGCTCGTTGGCCTCGTGCAGGGTCTTGACCGTCTGCTCCAGGATGGACTGCATCCGGGGACCCCACTGCTCCCACAGGCCCTTCGCGACGCGCACCACCGAGTCGGCGGTGCGGTCCCGGTCGGCAAAGACGCGGGTGTCCAGCAGGTTGACGCCGGGGGTTCGGCTCTCGTCGGCCAGGTCTATCAGCCGCACCCTGTCCACCAGGGACTCGGGGACCTGTTCCAGGATGGCGGCCACCAGGTCGGCGTGGGGGTCCACCACGATGATGGCGTCGTTGTCCCGCCCCTCGGCCTTTTCCTTCAGCTTGTGACTGACGATGTGGTGCATCAGGGTTGACTTGCCCATGCGGGTGCGGGCCACGTAGAGGTGATGGCGGCGCAGCAGGTCCTCGGGAAAGCGGATGGGCTGCTGGGTTCCCGCCGTGGTGTCCCCTACCAAGGCCCCGCCGCTGACGCTGCGGGCGGCGGGCAATAGCGCCCTTGAGCCGGAGCGTTCCATCAATGGCGTCTCGTCGCCCTCCCCGGGCGGGTGCCACAGGCAGGCGGCCTCTCGCACTCCCAGGACGCTGCGCCGGCCGAACAGCCCCGGCCCGGCGGGTTGCAGGGTGACGGCGGGCGGCGGGTCCTGGATGTCGCCCACCCTGAATCCCGCCCCGGCGGGATGCTCGTAGTGGCGGTAGGCGGCCACCAGGGGGGTCAGCAGTTCCCCTATCCTGGGCAGCCGCTCCCCGCCGGGGATCACCGCGGTCAGCTGCAACTCGGCGTCGAAGGCCACGCGGGAGGCCTTCTCCCTGATCAACATGGGATCGTAGACCCGGCTCCTGGCCTGCTTCCAGCGCCACCAGCCCCAGCCGGCGACGGTCAGGCCGAGAACGGAGCCAAGGCCCAGCAGGGCGGCCTTCCAGACCTCGCCGTCCTGCACCCACAGGTAGCCCCGGAGGGCCGCCAGCGCTCCCACGCCCAGCACGGCCATGGTCACGCCGTCCAGTTGCAGGGGTTTGGTCTGGTAGGTGTAGGAGGGTTCCCGGTTGTCGGGTACGGCCGGCCGGTGGGCGCGGGCCTGGTGGCGCTGGGACCAGTCGGGACCCAGGGAGCGCAGCAGCAGGCGGGCCACTATGCGCTCCCCGTCCCGCAGTTGGGACAGGGCCCCGATGACGGCCAGCAGCGGATCGGAGCCGGGGTCCAGCAGGTCGTCGTCCCGGAAGGTGCGCAGGGGCACGTACTCCGGGCCGTCCACCCGCATGGCGATGGTTCCGGCCTGCTCGTCCTCCCTCACCACCAGCGGGTCTTCCTCGGTTGGCACCTCCCGGATGCGGGCCTGGGGATAGTGGGCCGAGACCTGGCTGCGCACCACCTGGCCGTCCTGGCAGCGGACCATCAGGGCTACGCCGTTGCTGTCTCCGGCCAGTTCCAGGGAGAAGGGCTCGGGAACGGCGATGGACTGGAGCAGGTTCTCCACGCCCAGCAGGGTGCGCTCGCCGGTGCGGGGCGGCGTCACCGCCAGCAGCACCGGGGGCTTCTTCGCCTGGCGGTTGCCCAGCAGGATGTTCTTGACGCTGATATTCATAAAGGTTGCCTCGCTTTCTCTATCGGATTGCTGGGGTTCAGCTATGCGGGCCGGGCCGCCACTCGATGACCTCGGTCTCCTCGGGCGTGGCCTCGATGCGGATGGGGAAGCGGTTGCCCCGAGCCAGCAGCAGGCCGTCGCCCCGGGGACAGGACAGCAGCCAGCGTTGCAGCTCCACCGGCAGATCGAAGGCTTCCCCCACGGTGGACACGGCGGCTGCGTCCTGCTGGAGCAGCAGCTTGAAGGCGGCGTTCTGGAGTAGGGCGCGACCGGAATGGCCGGTGATGGTGCGGGTGGAGTCCTCGGATAGCAGGTCCTGCACGTCCTGGGTGATGAACTGGAGTCCGAGGCGGTGCTTGCGGGCGCGCTTGGCCATGCTGACCATGAAGGCCGCCCCCTCGGGGTGCTGCATGATGCTCCACACCTCGTCCACCACCAGCAGCCGGGGCCTGGGGTCCTGGGCGGCGGCGGCCCACACCGTCTCGGTGCAAACCATTGCGGCGGCGGGCCGAAGCTCCGGTTCCAGCAGGTGCAGGTCGAACACGGTCACCAACGCCTCGTGGGTCAGCAGGTCGTCGCCCTCGTCGGAAAGGAGATGCCGGAGGCTGCCGGTGGCGAAGGGCCTGAGCAGGTGGGCGATGTCGCCGGCCTCGGTTTCGAGAAAGGAATAGAAATCGCGGAAGCCGGTGCGCTCCCGCCTCTCGGCGTAGTAGGAGGCCAGGGCGTGGTCCAGGGACGACCGGCGCTCGGCGGACAGCCTTTCCCCCACCATCACCTCGATGAGACGGCGCAAACTGCCGATGCGTTGCAACAGTTCCTCGCTGTCGCCCCGGTCGATGACGAAGGGATTCATGCCCTGGCCCGGAACGCCGGGGGACAGCACCCTGCCACCCGCTGCCCTGGCCATGTCGGCGTACTCGCCTTCCGGGTCGATGACGTAGGCCCGAACTCCCCGGCACAGGCCGCGCAGCACGCCCAGCTTGGTGGCGAAGGACTTGCCGGAGCCGGAGCGGGCCAGGACGGCGGTGTTGGCGTTCAGGTGGGTGCCGTCGAAAGGGTCGTAGACGATTGGGGCGCAGGCCCGCAGGTCGATTCCGTAGAGGGTGCCGCTGCGGGTGTCCAGGTCCGGCGGCGAGAAGGGGAACAGCCGCGCCAGCGACGACGTGTCCAGGGTGCGCCACACCGCCACGGCGTTGAGCGCCAACGGCAGCGTGGACAGCAGTCCCTCCCTTTGCCGGAAGGCCAGGTTGTCCAGCTTGCCCAGGGTGGCGGCGAAGTGGGCCCGGGCCTTCTGGGTCAGGTCTTTCAGCGTGTCGGCATTGTCGGCGTGCAGCGTAACGGACAGCGATGCGTGAAACAGCCGCTCCCGGCCCCGCTGCACCTCGTCTCTGAGCCGCGACACGTCCTCCAGCGCGATCTCCGCCTCCGGTGACATGGAGCGGCCCCGCTTGAAGGACAGCGACTGCGCCGACTCGAACCTGACCTTCTGCCACTCCAGGGTACGGGCGGCCTGCTCGGCAGGAATGGCGCCCAAATGCACCGACAGGTCCATCGGCGCTCCGGTGGCCATCAGCCCCTGCAGGAAGCCGGGGGCCAGGGACCGGGGCCACTTGCCCAGGTGCAGGGAGCGGGTCAACCGTTCCCCGACGCGGATGTCGCGTCGGTTGACCTCGACTTCCAGCTCGGCGTCCTCGTCGCGCTCGACGGGAGAACCGCCCAGGGTTGCGGACAGCCAGAATAGGCGCAAAGGCTCTCCCGTTAATGGAAAGACACCCAGCCCCCCTCTGGCCAGCAGCCCGTGCAGTTCGTCCATGCGGCCGTGCTCGCAGACGGCATAGAAGCGCCGGTCCAGGATGCCTTCGCGGGTCTCCAATGTGGTCAGGAGCCGTCGCAGGCTGTCGGCAGCCTGCCTCGTCTGGTCGGGCAGGTCCCCGGGCTGGGCCGACTCCAGGGTGTTCCTCAGCCCTTGCAGGACCGGCGGGTGCTGGCGCACCAGCAGTTGCACCGGAAAGTCCAGGGCGTTCAGGGAACCGGCGAAGGCTCCCAGCTTGGGCTCATCCAGCTCCAGCCCCATGACCTCGCTGACCGCCAGCTTCACCCCGTCCAGCCGCACCGGCCCGTCCTGTTCCAGGTGGGACAGCATGAAGAACAGGTTCAGGTCCGGCGGCGGCTTGGGTTGCTCGGGGACTGACTCCTCTGCTTCCCCTCCGGGCTTCCGGTTGACGATTGCCTTGATGTTCGGCAATGTCGCTTTCATTTCCTCTTTCCTCCTGATGGATGGTGTTTGCCTACGCGCCGGGCATGATGGGGACGATGCCGCTCCTGATGACCGCAGAGATGGCCTTGGCCAGCAGCACCACCACCAGGCCGACTATTGCCATAATCACGGCGTTCCTGGCTCTGCCTCGGCGTCCCTCCCCCTCCGCTCCCTCGGCCATCAGCACGAAACCGGCCCAGACGATGGCGAAGAGGCACAGGCCCGCCCCGGCGTAGGCCATGCCGCTGAGTACCTTGTCGATGGCGTCCAGCATCGCCTGCTTCTTTTCCTCCGGCGTCTCAGCGGCCACCAACGCCAGGGCCACCACCGAGGCCAGGAGGATGCTGGTAACGCGCCCTACCACGGCCACCAGCTCCACCAGGAGGAATCGCCCACCTCGGTCTGTTCCGCCTTCGGCGGCGGTGGCTTGGGCGGCGGCACGGTGAGGTACCGGAAGGGGTTGTCGGCTCCCACGCCCAGGCCGTCAGCCAGGGGCAGTGATTCCGGGCGGGTGCGGATCACCGGCGCGCGCTGGTTCTCCACCGCTCGCACGTGCTCCGGGTGGTGGACGCGGATGGTGACCGTCTTGACCGTCGTGCTCTCGCCGCAACGGCAGGTGACACGGCGGGTGTAAACGTCGGTGCGGGCCGGGTGGTGGACGGTCTGGAGCATGGGCGGCAGCGGCACGTTCAGCGTCGCCTCCAGTTCCGCCGTGATTTCCAGGCCGTGGGTGGCCTTCCGGTCGGGGACGGCCAGGGTGAACCGGGTCTCGCCGTTGGGCACGAATGTCGTGCTGGTTGTGTGGGAGCCGGCGGCGACGGCCAGCGTTCCGGCGATGCCGGTGACGCCGGCTTCCAGCAGGGCGGGCACCGACTGGCTGAAGTGGCCGCCGTAGACCGGCAGGTCAATCTCCTGCCTGGTATCGCTGATGCACTCCGATGCGATGACGCCGCTGATTTGCCCCGGCGTCCACTCGACGGAGGTCATTTCCAGGTCGCACAGCTCCCCGTCGTAGCCGGGCAGGGGATAGGGAATCTGGCCGCTCTTCAGGGACACCGCCCCGGAGAAGCCCAGGGAGTCCGTCCACGAGAAGGTGAACGACGGCGCCGGGCCGTCCAGGGACAGGTTGTAGGTCTTGGTCTCCCCGGAGTGGACCACGGCGTTGGCGCCCATCTTCAGGGTTTTGCCGGTTCTGCCGCCGAAGACCCGCGCCTTCAGGTCCAGGTCGTGGGCCGCCCGCAGGCTGACGGTTGCGGTGTTGCCGGAGACGGCCAGCCCCTCGATGAAGATGCGGCGCCCCGGCACCGGGTCCGGCGGCTGGAAGTAGATTTCGTCCAGCCGCCAGCCCGGGTCTTCGTCCTCCGGGTCGTCGGCCAGGGCCGAGCCGGGAACGGCGATGACGGTCAGGACCAGCAAGCCCGCCACGGCCAGCAGCTTGTACCAGGGCCTGCCCCGCACTTGATGCGGGAGCTTTCTCTCCTGGGTCTCTCTAGTGTTGGGCTTGGCGGCGTTGCCGCCGTTGGCCCTCTCCTCGCCCCTGGGTCTCCGCTTGCCGAACCAGCTGTGGGGCCGGAAGGGAGGACACCCCTTGCGCTTGGCCGCTCTTACCGCCTTGCCGATGCCACCGGCGGCCTTCTTGACCAGCAGCCGCAGCGGGTCGGGCTTCGCTTCCGGTACTGGCGGCGGTTCGCTGCGGGCCAGTTGTGCCGGGACTCCGGCGTAGCGCCTGGCCCCCAGGTTGAACTTCAGCAGGTCGGCGGCCACCAGCGGCAGCCCCCGGCCTCCCACCTTCCCCACCGCCAGGGCGATGCCGGTGATGCCCATGACGATGGCGACGCCCAGCCGGAACTCTTCGGGGCCGAAGGGGAAGTAGCGGTAGACGCCGTAGCTCACGGCGCACACCGCCACCACCGCCACAATCTGGGGGAAGGTGAGCCACAGCAGCACCTTGTCCTCGGCCTGCACGTGGGTCGGTACCTCGTGCTCTCTCATGACTTCTCCTTTTCCCTATGGCTTCTTGGCGGGCGCCGGGGTCGGGTCGGGGACGCCGGGGTCCACCGGGTTGCCCACCACGGCGTTCATCACCAGCTCCACCACGCCGTAGGCCACCAGGGCCAGGACGACGCCGGCCAGGGCGGTCATCATGGCGCTCTTGCCCCGCTCCATCTGGTTGGGCGCCCCGGAGGCGGTCAGGTACAGGTAGGCGCCGTAGATGAAATAACCAACGCCCACCACGCCAACGAGGCCCAGCAGGATGCCCACCAGGTTCGATACGGTCTGGGTCAGGTCCGACATTTCTCGTCTCCTTCGGATTGATTGGTCTGCTCGCTGTTGGTCTGTCTCGGTCCCATC
>DAOUIZ010000006.1:0-12545 GCA_034423195.1 Dehalococcoidia bacterium
TCCGACTCCACCACCTTCACCAGGTCGCGGATGCTGTCCTCGGTGAGGATGTTGGAGCGAATCCGGTTGACCACCAGCTCCTCGAAGCGGCGGGCGTTGAGGGTGGGAGTGGGACAGGCGTCCCTGCCGACCTTGATGCTGGTGGGACAGACGTAGTAGGCGTACTGGCCGCTCTTGGCGAAGCGTCCGGTGAGGGGCGAGTCGCAGGCTTGGCACCGGGCCAGGCCGCTGAGCAGGTAGGAGCTTCCGACCCTGCGGGGGTTCCTGACCTTGGGGGCGCGGGAGCGCATCTGCCGGTTCACCTTGCGGAACTGGGTCCTGGTGACGATGGCGGGGAAGGCTTTCTCCACCCTTACCGGCTCGCCCTTGTCCTTGGCGCCTTCACCCCATACCAAAGTGCCGGTATAAGCCTCGTTGGTGAGAATGCCGTGGACGCTGGTCTTGCCCCAGAGCTTGCCCCTGGGGCTGGCGATGCCCTCGCCGTTGAGGATGCGGGTGATCTCCTGGGTGCCCTTGGCGGCCTCGGCCAGGTCGAAAATGCGCTTCACGATGCGGGAGGAATCGGGGTTGACCTCCAGGGTGGGGCGCTTCTTGGGGCCGTCCTGGACCATGACCCGGTTGTAGCCGAAGGGGGCGTGGCTGGAGACCCAGAAACCCCGGGAAGCGGCCTCGCGCATCCCCCGCAAAACTTCTGTGGCAAGATTTTCGCTGTAAAATTCGTCCACGGACTCGATGATGGCCTCCATCAGCTTGCCGGTGGGGGTGTCGTCGGCGTGCTCGGTGATGGAGACGACGCGGATGCCTTTCCTGCGCAGCATGGACTTGAAGGCGACGGCGTGCTCCCGCTTGCGGGTGAAGCGGGAAAATTTCCAGACCAGAATCTCGCGGAAAGGGGCCTGGGACTTGCTGGCCTCGTCGATCATCTTGCGGAACTCGGGCCGGTCGGCGACGCGGCCGCTCTCGGCTTCGTCCACGAACTCGCGGACCACGGTGTAGCCGTTCCTGGCGGCGTGCTCACGCAGAGCGCGCAATTGGGCGGCCACGGAGAGGTCCACGTCCTGGCGGTCGCTGGACACCCGGGCGTAGAGGGCCACGGGGGTGGCGTCGTATAGGTTATTCATCGGTGTTTCCTCCTGTCGTTTCGTCCTGCCCCTCCATCCGGGACCGCAGCCGTTCCAGCCGTTGCTGGCGGCGTAGCTCCCTATCTTCCATGTACAATCGGAGGGCTTCGCGCACCAGTTCGCTCATGTCGCGGCCCTCTTCCTCCCTGACCCGCTGCACCTGCTCGAACATGTCGGGGGGCAGGGAGAATGTGATGGTCCTGGAGATGCGTCGTGGAGGCATGGCGTCTCTTTTTTTGCCTGTGAGTGTATGCGGTTGTCTTACTATCTATCATCGGACATCCGGCCTTTCCTGTCAAGGGACCCGTGGCCGGGAACGAACGGCGAGCATTGACAACCAGCGCCGGCTTCCGCTCCGCCGAATGGTAGATTGCTCCTTGTTTTTCAACGAGGGCCTTTCCGCATCGGTGCTAACATACTTGTATGTCTTTGACGTTAATCTCGACCGTAGAAGCGAAGCCGCAGGGGGTTGGCCCATGACCTGGTCGGCAGGGCGGATCCTGACGGTTCTGTACATAGGCTTAATCGTCCTATGGTTATTGGCGACAACCGCGTTGTTTACCGGGTTGCTTCCTGGATGGGGTTTGAACCAACCGTTTGTATTGGGATTGCTCTTGGTGTGGGTAGTTTCCGGAGGGTGGTATGGCGCATGGAAAACCAAGCGGGAATTCCACGAGCAGGCGGGATTCGGTTGGGGCGAATGCCTGTCAAGAGCTTGTCTCACCCTGTCTTCCAACATCCTGGTGGCTGCGATGGCACCGCCGTTACTGTTCATCACCACCTCGTCAATTCTCCGAAATGCATCTGAGAGTATCGACCCATCCACTAACGAGGTAATGGCTTCCTCTTTGGCTTGGGGGAGTTTCGGCGTCTCACTTGCAGCCGCAGGAGTGGCATTCATAGTCCTCAATGAACATATTCATAGTGCGATTTCCCGGAAAGTGAGAAGGATTCAACTGGAATCTGAGAGGAGGGCCGGTTCGCCGCGCCAAAGCGAAGGTGATTGGATGATTCAGACCATGAGAAGGAAACTGAAGCCCCCGAGGGTCCAGAGGCGCTCGATAGCACTGCTGGCTGGAGCTTCCCCGCTCATACTCGCTCTGGTGTTCATATACGTTACAAGGTTCTGGCCTATACACGGCGACCCGGCATGGATCAAATTTCTAGTTCAGAACCAAGAGGACATCATCCAGTCCCTGCTCATCTCGTCCTTAATGGTTGCGGTATTTTGCACTCTGCTGCGCAACAGGGTGGCAACCTTGTTAGCCGGATTTCAGCCAGCGGTGATTCAAGCCGCGTTTATATTGATGGATACAACTCGGCACATTGCCTTGAATTCCCCATTGGCCGCAGTAACCGTCCTCCCTCTGTTGATTCTCTTGATCACGCTAGGAAAGGAGATCGGCCAACAGGATGATCAAGATAGGGAAGAGAAGAAACCCATTGATTTCGAGTAGCGGAACACCGGCACACAACTTGATTCTCGGCGCCTCGTCAATGCAAATCCCATCTTGGCCCCAATATAGGTCGAGGTCCTTCTCTCTCATCTTCAGGGTCATTACGGAGGACCACGCTCCCTCGGCCGAGGCCGGGAGCGGTCCGAATTGTGGAGTGCGCTCATTGACTCTATTCTCCGCCGCCATCCCCATCTGCCCGTTCCCGTTCCGCCTGGCTGCGCAGGTAGGAGCGGATGGCGACCCTGGCCCAGATGCGCAGCCCGTTGCGCAGCAACCGCCGCTGCTCCGGCGTGTAGGACACCTGCTGACCGTCGGTATCGGCTACGGCGCTCTGTTCGTCGGATATGTCCGGTTTCGTCTTTCCTTTGTCGTCTCTCATTGGCATAATCGCAGCGGCCTTTTCCGGCCATTGGACCCGGGGCCGCTGGCCCCTCGTCAGTGGTCTGGGGACGGGCCGCCGGCGCGTGCGGACAGGGCGGGCGCCGGCGGTTCGTCTACCGGGGTCTAGTCCTCCTCTTCCTCATGGTTGTGATTGGCCTGCCGGTCCTCGCCCAGCAGGATGTCCAGGCCGCCCTTGATGGGGCGGGCGAAGCGGACCAGGGCCAGCATGGCACCGCCGCAGGGCTCCACGCCCTTCCTGCGCCAGCGGCGCAGCTGCTTGCGGTCCACGCCCAGGGCTCGGGCCATGCCGCTCCAGGTGAGGCCGCTGGCCTCCTTGAGCCGGACGATGCGGTCGGCGAAGTCCCAGGGGAGCACGCCGCTCTGGTGGCACAGCGGGCACCCGTGGAAGGGGTGCTCGGGGTTATGGGTCGTCATCTTTGTCCTCCAATCTGAATAACTGGTGAAACTCATCCAGACCGAGGGCCCGGAGCATCCGGCTGCGGATGCGTCCCGACGGCGCCCGCTCCCCGTTGACCAGCATGGATATGTAGCCTGGGCTGACGCCGATCTCTCGTGCCAGCCATTTCTGGGAGCGGTTGAGCAGGCCCAGCCGGTCCCATAAGGCCGTCGCGTCGAGCCGGACAACGGTCCGCCCTCCACGCCCCGAGGGGCCTCCCGGTGTCTTGAAGTTTGGGCACATGGCGTTGCACCTCCCTATGGGATTTGGTTGCTTTTCGTTACGGGAATGGCCGGGCGGGTTCCCAAGAGCCGGGGGACCGCCAGGCTTCTCCCAGCGGCCCCAGCCTTGCCACCGCCGCCCGGTGGGAGACCCGCAGGGGGACGGACACGCGGGCGCGTTCCATCTCCTCCATCGCCACCAGCAGGAAGTGGCCGGCGGCGATGTCGTCGTCGAAGACCACCAGGACCCGGGGACTGGCGCCGTGGTCGTCGGTGGGCTGGTGGGTGGAGTAGTAGCGCAGGTAGGGGGCGAGACGGGCCGCCATGGTTCCAGGCCTCACGGCGCGGCGCTCCCACTCCAGGAAGAAGGGGCGGGACGCTCCGGCTTCCCGCAGGAGGCCGAAGGCGTCGGGGTTGATCGAGCGCCAGGTTCCCTGGTGACGGAACCTGCGGGCGGCCCGGTGGGGCGGGTCCAGTTGGCAGACCTCCCAGCCCAGGGCGCGGCACTGCCGGACCAGCGCTGCGAGAAAGGAATTGACGGCGGCGGTGTGCTCCAGGTTGCGGAGCAGTTGCCGGACCCGCCTGCCGGAGAGGTTGCGCCAGGATGGGGGTTCGTCCTCATCCAAGGGAACGACGCTCCACCGCCTGCGGGCCACGCCCACGGAGGCCCGGTCCCTACGTGCCAGCAGCGCCAGTCCTTCGTCAGTAAGGGCCAGCCGGCCCCCGGCGGCGGGAACACGGGCCACGAGGCCGGAGATCTCCAACGGTTCCATGAGATGGGAAACACGGGTCTCGGAGACGGCCAGCAGCCCGGCCAGGTCCCGTTGCAGGATGCCGGGCCAGTCGGCCAGCAGGTCCAGCGCGCGTTTTTCGGCGGGCTTGAGCCGGGCGGGCAGCGCAGCTGCGTCGTCCGGGGCGACGGCGCCGGGCAGGGCAAGTTTGGACGGCAACGGCTCTGTGGGAAGCTCCCCGCCGGGTCGCAGCCTGTCTACGGCCGAGGCCAGGTCCAGGGGGGCGTTGGCCGCCGGGGCCTGCCAGATGCGTTGGCCCGGTGCCGCCAGCGCCGCGTAGCGTTCCAAGGCCAGGAGCGCCGGCACGGAGGAGCGGGACAGCAGCTGCCGGAGGTGGCGCAGGCGCATTTCGTCGGGGGCGAGAATAAGGACAACGCCGGGAATGAGTCCCTGGCCCAGCCGCCAGAGCCGCTTGGCGAAGCCGGTGCGGTCGGCGGTGTGTCCCTGCCGGAGGATGCCGATACAGCGTCCGCCGGGCAGGGCGAATCCGGCGTCCAGGGGATGCGCCCGGTACCAGCGGAAGGCTGCCGTTTCCCGGAGGGCGGCTATGGACGACGCCAGGCGGTAGATGACGGCCACGGCGTCCAGCCGCTCCAGCAGGCTGCGCTGCCAGCGGGCCGAGACCGGATGGTTGCGGAGCAGGCCGTGAACGGCGACATTCTCGTGACCGGCCAGCCGTCGCAGCCCGTCGGCGTTCAGATAGAACCTGCGCGTATGCGGCAACAGGCCGGTGGCGTGGGAGATGGAGGCGGCGAAACCGCCGTCCTCCAGCCGGGCCACGGCCTCGTAGACCGCCCCCCGGGAGCAGCCGGCGACGGCGGCCAGTTCCAGCCGGTCCAGAAAGGGCATGGCCGCCAGCGCCCGCAGCAGTTCCCGCTCCCTCGCTGCGGGCCTCATTATTCGGCCTCCTGGGAAGCGCCGTTCCGCCTGTTGCGCTGCCGCCGCTCCGGTTGGCTGGCCGGTTGCTGGCCGTTCCCGCTCCCGTTCTGCCGCTCGGCCAGCAACTGCCGGTAGGCGCTCACCCGTCGCTCGCCTTCGGCCTCCCCGAGGGTGTTTCCCGCCGGGGGCGTGTAGGCGGCCACGGCGGAGCGGACGCGGCCGGCCACCGCCGGGTCGCCTCCGTCGGGCTTGCGCACCAGCATGGAGAAGGCGGGCATCCGCTCCGTGCCCACTGTGGCCCGCACGTAGCAGTGGTGCACGTCCAGCGACGTGATGTCGTCCTCGGTGACCCGCTCCTTGCCCAGCTCCCACACCAGCTGCCTTGCGTCGCCCCCCGACACCTGGAACACCGCCAGGCAGCCCACGTTGGCCAGGATAGTGTCCCGCATGGTGGGGGAGAGGTCGTCCAGCTTGGCCAGGCTCTGGGTGGCCAGGATGAATGACGCGCCGAACTTGCCCAGCTCCGACAACATGGACTCGTAATCCACGCCGGGCATGGACTGCATCTCGTCCACCACCACCAGCGCGCCCCGGCGCTGGGAGAAGGGCAAACTCCCCTGCTCCCGGATCACGGCGTCCACCAGGTTGAGGAGCGACGCCCCCACCAGCGCCGCTACGTCCCGGCCCGCCGTGCCCTGGGAGGTGGACACCAGCAGTACGCCGCCCTCCCGGATGGTCTCCCGCAGGTCGATGGTGGAGCGGGGCTGGCCCAGGATGGCCCGGGCCCTCTTGGACGATGCGTAGTAGGACAGCCTGGTCTGTACCGGGGCCAGGGCCTCAGCCCGGTACTGGCGGTGCCAGGAGGAAAAGTCCCGCGCCCACCACTCCAGGATGTAGGGGTCGGAGACCCGGGCCAGGACGCCGGCCCGGAACTGCTCGTCGGACAGGAGCCGCAGCCCGTCCAGGATGGTGTGCTGTTGCTCGGCGGCGGTGTCCGGGTGCTCGTTGGCCTCGTGCAGGGTCTTGACCGTGTGCTCCAGGATGGACTGCATCCGGGGACCCCACTGGTCCCACAATCCCTTCGCCACCCGCACCACCGAATCGGCGGTGCGGTCCCGGTCGGCGAAGACGCGGGTGTCCAGCAGGTTGATGCCGGGGGCGCGGGACTCCTCGGCCAGGTCGATCAGCCTCACCTTGTCCGCCAGCGATTCCGGCACCTGCTCCAGGATGGCGGCCACCAGGTCGGCGTGGGGGTCCACCACCACGATGGCGTCGTTGTCCCGGCCCTCGGCCTTCTCCCTTAGCTTGTGGGCGACGATGTGGTGCATCAGGGTGGACTTGCCCATGCGGGTGCGGGCCACGTAGAGGTGGTGCCTTCGCAGCAGGTCCTCAGGGAAGCGGACCTCCCTTTTCGCTCCGGCGGTGGTGTCGCCCACCAGGGCGCCGCCCTTCACGCCCCGGGCCGTGGGCAGCAGGCCCCGGGCGCCGGAACGCTCCACCAGCGGCGTCTCGTCTCCCGCTCCAGGCGGGTGCCACAGGCAGGCCACCTCGCGGACGCCCAGGACGCTGCGCCTGCCGAACAAACCTGGCCCGGCGGGATGCAGGCTGACGGCGGGCAGCGGGTCCCGCACGTCCCCCACCTTGAACCCCGCCCCGGCGGGGTGGTCGTAGTGGCGGTAGGCGGCGGCCACCGGAGTCAGCAGTTCGCCGGCCCGGGGCAGGCGGGTGGTCCTGGGGATGATGGCGGTGACCTGCAACTCGGCGTCGAAGGCGATGCGGGAGACCTTCTCCCGTATCAGCATGGGGTCGTAGACCCGGTTCCTGGCCTGCTTCCAGCGCCACCAGCCCCAGCCCGCCACGGTGAGACCCAGGACTGAACCGAGACCCAGCAGGGCCGCCTTCCAGACCTCGCCGTCCTGTATCCACAGGTAGCCCCTGAGGGCCGCAAGGGCACCCGCGCCCAGCACGGCCATGGTCACGCCGTCCAGTTGCAGGGGTTTGGTCTGGTAGGTGTAGGAGGGCTCGCGGTTGTCGGGGACGGCCGGTTTGTGGGCGCGGGCCTGGTGGCGCTGGGACCAGTCGGGACCCAAAGAGCGCAGCAGCAGCCGGGCCACCACCCGCTCCCCCTCTCTCAGGTTGGACAGGGCGCCGATGACCGCCAGCAGCGGGTCGGAGCCCGGGTCCAGCAGGTCGTCGTCCCGGAAGGTGCGCAAGGGCACGTACTCCGGGCCGTCCACCCGCAGGGTCAGGGAACCGGCCTGCTCGTCCTCCCCCACGGTCAGCGGGTCATCTGCCGGCGAGACCTCCCGGATTCGGGCCTGGGGGTAGTGGGCGGCGACCTGGCTGCGCACCACCTGGTCGTCCCAGCAGCGGACCATGAGGGTCACGCCGTCCACGTCCCCGGCGATCTCCAGGGAGAAGGGCTCGGGGACGGCGATGGACTGGAGCAGGTTCTCCACGCCCAGCAGAGTGCGCTCGCCGGTGCGCGGCGGCGTCACCGCCAGCAGCGCCGGGGTGCCGGCCTTGCGGCGGTCGCCGAACAGGATTTTCCTGGGGTTCAGTTTCAGGTTCATATCGTCCTTCCTTTCGTCTGTTATAGGTACGGGTGTTGGTATGGGTATTTCCGTTCCCTTACCGGCTAGTGTCTGGGACCGGGCCGCCACTCGATGACCTCGGTCTCCTCGGGGGTGGCCTCGATGCGGATGGGGAAGCGGTTGCCTCTGGCCAGCAGGAGCCCGTCGCCCCGGGGACAGGACAACAGCCAGCGTTGCAGTTCCACCGGCAGGTCGAAGGCTTCCCCCACCGTGGACACCGCCGCCGCGTCCTGCTGCAACAGCAACTTGAAGGCGGCGTTCTGGAGCAGCGCCCTGCCGGAGTGGCCGGTTATGGTGCGGGAGGAGTCCTCGGAGAGCAGGTCCTGCACGTCCTGGGTGATGAACTGGAGGCCGAGGCGGTGCTTGCGGGCGCGTTTCGCCATGCTGACCATGAACGCCGCTCCCTCCGGGTGCTGCATGATGCTCCACACTTCGTCCACCACCAGCAGGCGGGGCCGGGGGTCCTGGGCTGCGGCGGCCCACACCGTCTCGGTGCACACCATGGCGGCGGCGGGGCGCAACTCCGGCTCCAGCAGGTGGAGGTCGAACACCGTCACCAGCGCTTCGTGGGCCAGCAGGTCGTCGCCCTCGTCGGAGAGCAGGTCCCGCAGGCTGCCGGTGGCGAAGGGCCTGAGCAGGTGGGCGATGTCTCCGGCCTCGGCTTCGAGAAACGAATAGAAATCGCGGAAGCCGGTGCGCTCCCTTCGCTGGGCGTAGTAGGAGGCCAGGGCGTGGTCCAGGCTGGAACGCCGCTCGGCGGACAGCCGTTCCCCCACCATCACTTCAATCAACCGCCGCAGGCTGCCGATGCGCTGGAGCAGTTCTTCCGAGTCGCCCCGGTCGATGACGAAGGGGTTCATGCCCTGGCCTGGGACGCCGGGGGACAGCACTCTGCCGCCGGCGGCGCGGGCCATGTCGGCGTACTCGCCTTCGGGGTCGATGACGTAGGCCCGCACTCCCCGGCACAACCCCCTCAGCACGCCCAGCTTGGTGGCGAAACTTTTGCCGCTGCCGGAGCGGGCTAGGACGGCGGTGTTGGCGTTCAGGTGGGTGCCGTCAAAGGGGTCGTAGACCACCGGGGCGCAGGCCCTGAGATCAATGCCGTAGAGCGTGCCGCTCCTGGTGTCCAGGTCCGGCGGGGAAAAGGGGAACAGCCTCGCCAGCGACGACGTGTCCAGCGTGCGCCACACCGCCACGGCGTTCAGCGCCAATGGCAAGGTGGACAGCAGTCCCTCCCGTTGGCGAAAGGCCAGGTTGTCCAGCTTGCCCAGGGTGGCGGCGAAGTGGGCGCGGGCCTTTTGGGTCAGGTCCTTGAGCGTGTCGGCATTGTCGGCGTGCAAAGTCACCGACAACGATGCGTGGAACAGCCTTTCCCTTCCCCGCTGCACCTCGTCGCGTAAACGGCTCACGTCCTCCAGGGCGATTTCCGCCTCCGGCGACAGGCTGCGGCCCCGCTTGAAGGACAGGGATTGCGCCGACTCGAAGCGTACCTTTTGCCACTCCAGGGTGCGGGCCGCCTGCTCCGCCGGTATCGCTCCCAGGTGGACGGCTAGGTCCATGGGCGCGCCGGTGGCCATCAGCCCTTGTAGAAATCCCGGCGCCAGTGAGCGCGGCCACTTGCCCAGGTGCAGGGAACGGGTCAGGGTCTCACCGATGCGGATGTCGCGGCGGTTGACCTCGACTTCCAGCTCGGCCTCCTCGTCGCGCTCCACCGGCGAACCGCCCAGGGTTGCCGACAGCCAGAACAGGCGCAACGGCTCTCCCACCAGGGGAAAGACACCCAGGCCGCCCCTTGCCAGCAGGCCGTGGAGTTCGTCCATGCGGCTGTGCTGGCAGACGGCGTAGAACCGCCGGTCCAGGATTCCTTCCCTGGTCTCCAGGTTGGCGAGCAACCGCCCCAGCGAGTCGGCGGCCTCCCGGGTCTGCTGGGGCAAATCCTCCGGCTGGGCCAATTCCAGGGTGTTCCTCAACCCTTGCAGCACCGGCGGGTGCTGGCGCACCAGGAGCTGCACCGGGAAGTCCAGGGCGTTCAGGGAACCGGCGAAGGCCCCCAGCTTGGGTTCGTCCAGTTCCAATCCCATCACTTCCGAGACCCCCAGCTTCACCCCGTCCAGCCTTACCGGGCCGTCCTGTTCCAGGTGGGACAGCATGAAGAACAGGTTCAGGTCCGGCGGCGGCTTGGGTTCTGCGTTGGCCGCCGCATTCGTAATGTCTCCGGTGTTGTCTGCGGAATCGTCGTTCCGGTGTTTACTGACCCGGAGGGCCAGATTCTTGATGTTCGGCAATGTCGCCTTCATTTCCGTTTCCTCCTTTTCCTATCGGATGGTGTTGGCTACGCGCCGGGCAGGATGGGACTCAGGCCGCCGCTGATCAGCAGGGCGATGGCCTTGGCCAGCAGCACCACCACCAGGCCGACGACGGCCATCACCACGGCGTTCCTGGCCTTGCCCCGTCGTCCATCCCCCTCGGCGCCCTCGGCCATCAGCACGAACCCGGCCCAGACGATGGCGAAGAGGCACAGGCCCGCCCCGGCGTAGGCCATGCCTGTCAGCACGGCGTCAATCGCTTCAAGCAGCAGTTCCTTCTTTTCCTCCGGCGCCTCGGCGGCGACCAACGCCAGGGCCGCCACCGAGGCTGGCAGGATGTTCGCCATGCGCCCTACCACGGCCACCAACTCCACCAGGAGGAATCCCCCACCTCGGTCTGCTCAGCCTGCGGCGGTGGGGGCTTGGGCGGCGGCACGGTGAGATACCGGAAGGGGCTGTCAGCCCCCACGCCCAGAGCCTGCCCCGTACTCGATACGGGGCCGTCCGCCAGGGGCAGCGACTCGGGCCTGATGCGGGTGACCGGGGCGCGCTGGTTCTCCACGGCCCGCACGTGCTCCGGGTGGTGGACGCGGATGGTGACCGTCTTGACCGTCGTGCTCTCGCCGCAACTGCACCTCACCCGGCGGGTGTACACGTCGGTGCGGGCCGGATGGTGGACGGTCTGCAACATGGGGGGCAGCGGCACGTTCAGCGTGGCCGCCAGGTCCGCCGTGATTTCCAGGTCGTGGGCGGCCTTGCGGTCGGGGACCGGCAGGGTGAACCGGGTCTTGCCGTTGGGAGTAAAGGCCGCGCTGGTCCGGTGAGAACCAGCGGCAACGGTCAACGTTCCCGTGATTTCCGTTACCTCGGCGTCAAGCAATGCCGGGACCGTCTGGCTGAAGTGGCCGCCGTACACCGGCAGGTCAATCTCCTGCCTGGTCTCGGCGATGCACTCCGAGGCGATGACGCCGCTGATGCTGTCCGGCGTCCACTCCAGGGACACCACCTCCAGGTCGCAAAGCTCCCCGTCGTATTCCGGCAGCGGGTAGGGAATCTGGTGGCTCTTCAGGGACACCGCCCCGGAGAAACCCAGGGAGTCGGTCCAGGAAAAGGTGAATGACGGCGACGGGCCGTCCAGGGTCAGGTTGTAGGTCTTGGTCTCCCCGGAGTGGACCGCGGCGTTGGCGCCCATCTTCAGGGTCCGGCCCGTCCTGCCGCCGAAGACCCGCACCTTCAGGTCCAGGTCGTGGGCGGCACGGAGCCTGATGGTTGCGGTGTAACCGCTCACAGTGAGCCGCTCGATGAAGATGCGGCGTCCGGGCACGGGGTCCGGCGGCTCGAAGTAGATTTCGCCCAGCCGCCAGGCGTCGCCGTAGGGAGGCTCGCCGGGGTCGTCGGCCAGGGCCGAGCCGGGAATGGCGATGACGGTCAGCACCAGCAAACCGGCCACGGCCAAAATCTTGTACCAGGGCTTTCTCTCCTGGGTCTCCCGGGTGTCGGGTTTGGCAGCGTTGCCGTTCCGGGGACCGCGCCGCTTGCCGAACCAGCTATGAGGCCGGAAGGGTGGCCGCCCCTTGCGCCTGGCCGCCTTCACCGCCTTGCCGATGCCGCCGGCAGCCTTCCTGGCCAGCAGCCGCAGCGGGTCGGGCTTGGCCTCGGGCACGGGCGGGGCCTCGCTGCGGGCCAGTTGGATGGGGGAACCGGCGTAGCGCCTGGCCCCCAGGTTGAACTTCAAGAGGTCGGCGGCCACCAGCGGCAGCCCACGGCCTCCCACCTTCCCCACCGCCAGGGCAATGCCGGCGATGCCCATGACGATGGCGACGCCCAGCCGGAACTCCGACGGCCCGAAGGGGAAGTAGCGGTACGCGCCGTAGGCTACGGCGCAAACCGCCACCACCGCCACTATCTGGGGGAAGGTGAGCCACAGCAGCACCTTGTCCTCGGCCTGCACGTGGGTCGGTACCTCGTGTTCTCTCATGACTTCTCCTTTTCCCTATGGCTTCTTGGCGGGCGCCGGGGTCGGGTTGGGGACGCCGGGGTCCACCGGGTTGCCCACCACGGCGTTCATCACCAGCTCCACCACGCCGTAGGCCACCAGCGCCAGCACCACGCCGGCCAGGGCGGTCATCATGGCGCTCTTGCCCCGCTCCATCTGGTTGGGGGCGCCCGAGGCGGTCAGGTAGAGGTAGGCTCCGTATATGAAATAGCCAACCCCCACCACGCCGACGAGGCCCAGCAGGATGCCCACCAGGTTCGATACGGTCTGGGTCAGGTCCGACATTTCTCGTCTCCTTCGGATTGATTGGTCTGCTCGCTGTTGGTCTGTCTCGGTCCCATC
>DAOUIZ010000007.1:0-15056 GCA_034423195.1 Dehalococcoidia bacterium
GGACCCAGTGGCGGGAGGTGCGTCTGAGCCTGGTGGAGACCTTGGACGGAGGGGAACGGCGCTACGCCGCAGCCATGGGCCCTCCGCAACGGACGGGAGAGCAGATGTTTGCCCTGGCGCTCCAGAGCGGGTATGGGGACGACACTTGGGTGCATGGGGTGGGAGACGGGGCGCCCTGGATTGCGCAACAGGTAGCATCGGTCTTCCCCAGGCAGCGCTTTCTGCTGGACCGCTACCATCTTTTGGAGCACCTGCATGAGGGGGCGTCCGCCCTGTCGCCGGACGACGCTGCAGCGGCCCGGACTTGGGCCGGAGTGCAGGCCAGCCGCATTGACCAAGGCGAGGTGTCCGATGTGATAGCCGAATGCCGGAACCGGTCGGGAGCAAACGTCGAGCATCCGTTGTACCGGCTGGCGGGATACCTGGAGAACCGGCAGGAACAGCTGGACTATGCCGCCGCCCGCCGAGAGGGTCTGCCCATCGGCAGCGGTGCGGTGGAGGGAGGGCATCGCTCGGTGATTCAAGACCGGTTGAAGTTGCCCGGGGCATGGTGGAAGGAGGAGACGGTGAACCCTATGCTGGCCTTGCGGTCCCTGCGAGCCAACAATCTCTGGGAAGCCTTCTGGAACTGATTCCAACTCCTTCTAGTCACACCCTCCTGTTAGGAGGGCGCGGGGGACCGGGAGCAGCCGTGTTATAATTTTCCAGCATTTCGGCAGGCGCCCCCAGCCGCTCAAAGAGTTCCCCCTAGTACGGAAAGCGTTGACAATAATGGCATTGTCCGCCAGTTCGTCCAGCCAGCAATCCGCAATCCGGGAATTCCGCCAGATCCACCGGGTGGTGGTGAAAGTCGGGACCGGGGTGCTGACCGACCAGACTGCGGAACAGCGGCTGGACAGGAAGGCAATGGCCGAACTGGTGCGGCAGATGGCCGTTGTCAGCCAGGTGCCGGGGGTGGAAGTCCTGCTGGTGACGTCGGGAGCGATCGCAGCCGGACGGGGGGTGCTGCGGCAAAGGGCCGGGGGCGGCGGACGGGACATCATAACCCGACAGGTGCTGGCGGCGGCAGGGCAGGGGCCGCTGATGAACGCGTACCAGGAACTGTTCGCGGGACACGGCATCCGCACCGCGCAGACCCTCCTCACAATCAACGACCTTTCCAATCGTTTGTCGTACCTGAACGTGCGGAACACGCTGATGGCTCTGCTGGAACTGGGAGTGGTGCCGGTCATCAACGAAAACGATGTGGTGGCGGTGGATGAAATCGGCGAAGTTTTCGGTGATAACGACCGGCTGTCGGCGCTGGTGGCGGCATTGGTTGACGCAGACCTGCTGGTGATTCTCACGGACACGGAGGGACTGTTTACGGCTGACCCGCGAACCAACCCGGAGGCCGAACTTCTGACCGTGGTGGAGCAGGTGGACGCTTCGGTGGAGGCCATGGCCGGTGGGCACAAGAACCCCTGGGCCCGGGGCGGAATGCCGACGAAGATTGAGGCGGCCAAGCTGGTCACATCCGGCGGAATCGGCATGGTGATGTGCAACGGGCGGGCAGAGGATGCGATTCCCAGGGCGTTGAGGGGAGACGAGATCGGGACGTGGTTCCGGCCGGTGACGGCGCGGATGGAGGCCCGGAAGAGGTGGATGCTGAGCCGGGTGCTGGACTCGGGCTGGGGGGAGGTTATCGTTGACGCGGGGGCGGCGAAGGCCCTGGCAGAGCGGAGCGCAAGCCTGCTTCCGGCGGGAGTCAAGCGAGTGGCGGGAGAGTTTCACCGGGGGGACATCGTGTATGTATCCGGGGAAGACGGGGAGCGGGTTGCCTGCGGGATTGCGAACTATTCATCGGAGGATATAGCTCGGATAAGCGGGCTGCGGTCCGACCATATACCGGGGGTGCTGGGTTATCACTATGGGCAGGAAGTGGTACACCGGAACAACCTGGTCCTGCTTTGAACCAGATGGGTTATCCTGGAATCGACACTCCGGAGAAACGCGAACGCATGACAACCGAAGCGGGACTCACGACTATCAGGGCCATGGGGAAGACCGCGCAGGCAGCGGCCCGGGGCCTGGGCAGATCGCCGACGGAAGCGCGCAACAAGACGCTGGTCCGGCTGGCGGAATTGCTGGAACAGGACAGGGACGGGCTGCTGGGGGCTAATGGCGAGGACTACCGGGAAGCGGAGGCGGATGGAATCTCCGCCGCCTTCCTGGACAGGATGCTGCTGACGCCGGACAGACTGAGCGCGATGGCGGAGGATGTCCGCAACATTGCGGAACTGGCGGACCCTCTGGGGGAGACGATAGAAACAAGGGTGCTGCCGAACGGGTTGTCCCTGGAGAAGAAGCGGGTCCCGCTGGGGGTCATCGCGAGCATCTACGAAAGCCGCCCGAACGTCACCATAGACATCGCGGCGCTATGCATGAAATCGGGGAACGCCTGCATCCTGCGGGGCGGGAAGGAAACGGTGCGGTCCAACGTGGAGCTGGTCAAGCTGATCCACCGAGGGTTGTCGGAGGCGGGGCTGGACCCGAAGTCAGTTCAGTACATTGATAATCCTGACCGGGCCCTGGTGGACGAGCTGCTCCAGATGAAGGACTACGTGAGCCTGCTGGTGCCGAGGGGGGGCCCGGCGCTGATAAACTCCGTTGCAGAGAAGGCGACGATGCCGGTGGTGACCGGAGGCGTGGGGGTTTGCCACACCTACGTCGATGAGTCGGCAGATACGGGTATGGCGTCGGACATCATCTTCAACGCCAAGGTGCAACGTCCGACGGTGTGCAACGCGCTGGACACAGTGCTTGTCCACGCGGAAGCAGCACCGCGATGCCTGCCGCCGCTGGCGGTGAGGCTGGCGGAAGCGGGGGTGGAGCTGAGATGCGATCAACGGGCGCTGTCGGTCCTGGGCCCGGAGCCGCTGGGCAGCGTGGTCCCGGCGACGGAGGAAGACTGGGGGCAGGAGTACCTATCCCTGACGGCGGCGGTGAAGGTTGTGGACTCGCTGGAGGATGCGCTGGAGCACATCGAGATATATGGTTCGGGCCACTCGGACGCGATAGTTACGGAGGATCCGGCGGCGGCGGAACGGTTCCTTGATGAAGTGGACTCGTGCACGGTTTATGTAAACGCAAGCACGAGATTCACGGATGGGGGACAGTTCGGGTTCGGGGCGGAGGTGGGTATCAGCACGCAGAAGTTCCACGCCCGGGGGCCGATGGGACTCAGGGAGCTGACATCCTACAAATGGCTGGCGCGGGGAACCGGGCAGATCCGTGAATAGAGCGGAGCCGTCCCGGGAGATCGCCGGGAGTCCGGTAGAAAGTCCCGGAGAGGCAATTCCACGCTATGTAGTCGACGCCCACTGCCATATCCTGCCGGACAGTTTCCGCGAAAGATACGACGAACTAGCGGCGAGGGATGCCACCTTCGCCGCTTTGTTTCCCAAGCCCAATCCGAAGATGGCGACGGGAGAGGGGTTGCTGGAGGCAATGGAGGAGGCAGGCGTATCCCACGCGGTGGTCATGGGGATGGGCTGGAAGACACAGGAGGTGGCGCGGGAGGTCAATGATTATTTAGCGGAGGCCGCGGCGAAGGAGCCGGGAAGGTTGACCGGATTCGGCTCGGTGAACCCAACCTGGGGGAAAGAAGCCGCAGCGGAGATACGCCGGTGCGCGGACATGGGGCTAAGGGGGGTCGGGGAGCTGCACGCCGACACGCAGGGGTTTGAGCTCACTGACGCCGGCGTGATGGGGCCGATCATGGGAGCGCTGCGGGAACTGGGGTGGCCGGTGGTGATCCATTCGTCGGAGCCGGTGGGGCACCTTTATCCCGGGAAGGGGAGCACGACCCCCGACAAGCTGTACCGCTTCATTGAAGCATTCCCGGAGAACGTCATCGTATGCGCCCACTGGGGAGGGGGACTGCCCTTCTACTACATGATGCCGGAGGTCCCGAAAGTCCTGTCCAACGTCTATTTCGATTCGGCGGCCTCGCCCTTCCTGTACGGACGGGAGGTGTTCGAAAGGGTGGCGGAACTGGCAGGAGCTGGGAGTATTCTGTTCGGGACCGACTACCCGCTAATCAACCATAGAAGACTCTTGCGGCAGGTCCTGGAAAGCGGGCTGCCGGAAACCGAACAGCGAGCGATCCTGGGAGGGAATGCGGCGGGGCTGCTGGGGATTGGGATCCCATCCCAAGAGGCTGGTAGGGAGAGGGGGTAAGGTAACGGTGGAGGACTTCGCAACCCTGCCGGACTACCTGGCTCCCGGGCTGGACGTGGTGCTGGTGGGGATCAATCCGTCTTTGCCGTCGGTACGAACGGGGCACTATTTCGCCAATCCGCGCAACCGGTTCTGGAAGGCGTTGAACGCTTCGGGAATCGTGGGGGCGGAACTTAGCCCGGAGCTGGACCGGACGCTGCCGGAGTACGGGTTCGGGTTCACCGACCTGGTGAAGCGGGCGTCGGCGCAGGCGTCGGACCTGAAGGCCGGTGATTTCAGGAAGGGATGCCCGCTGGTCAGGAAGAAACTGCTGACGTACCAGCCAAAAATCGCCTGCTTTCACGGACTGACGGGGTACCGGGCCTTCCTGAAGTACGGCGAGGGCTGCAATGCCGGAGCGGAACTGGGGCTGCAACCGGGGATGGTTGGGGAAACGCGGCTGTTCGTGGTGCCGAATCCCAGTCCGGCCAACGCGCAGTATTCGATTGAAGTCCTGACGGAATGGTACCGGAGTCTGGGCCGGTTGCGGGACGAGTTGGCCAATGGCGGCGGGTGAGCCGAGAATCCGGTTATTCGCGGCGGTCTATCCTTCCGAAGAGGCGCAGCGGGCGCTGGGGGAGACGATGGCCGAATTTGAATCGGCGGCGCCGGACTTGGCACGGTGGGTGAGGCCGGAGCGAGTCCACCTGACGCTCAGGTTTTTCGGGGACACGCCCAGGCAGCAGGCAGCGACTATCCTGGAGGCAATGGCAAGGGTGCCGTCGGAGTTCAGCCGGGGTGGTTTCAAGCTGCGGCTGGCCCGGTTGGGGACTTTCGGGCAATCGAATAATCCAAGGGTAGTGTGGGCCGGGGTGGAAGGGGATGTGGATGTCTTGGGGGATTTGCACGGGGTTTTGGACCGGGAGCTGGTGAAGGCTGGGTTTGGTCCAGACAAGCAGCCGTACCGTCCTCACATGACGCTGGGGCGTCCGCGGAGTGCGAGAAACCGCCAGGCCGGGCGGGCGCTGGCTACTGCGGTCTGGGACTGGCCGCCTCTGCCCAGGGTGGAATGGACGGTTGATGAGATGCACCTGATACACAGCGTGCTGCCGCCGGACAGGCCGGAGTACATCTCGCTGGGGTCTGTCCGGTTGGGGCCAACTGATGGATAGAGTGGCGTTTAGCATCCGGCCAACGGGGCCTTATGACCTGGGGTTGACGGCGCCGGAACAGCCTTTTTTCCGGGAAGATGGGACAGGGGGCTTGAATCGGGCGGAGGACGGGTACCGGCGCCTGCTGGACCTGGGGGACAGGGCGGCGTTGGCCGTTGTCCGGCCCAGGGGCGGAGTGGACGACTCATTACTGGAAGTGGAGCTGCAGGGCAGCGGGTTGACGGAGGGCGATGCGGCCGCCGCTGCCGGGCAACTGGAGTGGGTGCTGGGGTCCGGGCAGGACGTGAGACCGTTTTACGACAGCGCCGGAGATGACGCGGTGATGGGGGAGATAGCCGGGCGGTTTTACGGGATGCACCTGACCCATTCCCTGACGGTGTTCGAATCGCTGGTACTGGCCATCCTGGGGCAGCAGATCGCGGCCCCGGTAGCTCGGTTGGTGCGGCGTCTGGTGGTGGAGACCTATGGGGCTTCGAAGACGTTTGACGGAGTGGAGTATTTCTCGTTCCCGCGGCCGGAGGCGATTCAGGCGGCGACGGTGGAGGACCTGCGGGGGTTGAAGCTGAGCCAGCGGAAGGCGGAGTACGTGAAGGGGATAGCAGAAGCGGCGATGGACTCATCCGGGTGGCTGGAGGGGCTACGAGAACTGCCGGAGGATGAGGCGGTGGCGCGGCTGACCGAGCTGCGAGGAGTGGGGAAGTGGTCGGCGCACTGGGTCCTGACCCGGGCGCTGGGGCGCCCGGACGCCTTTCCTTCCGGGGATTTGGCATTGCAGCGGGCGGTGTCCAACCTGTATTTCGGCGGGGAGAAGCAGGGGGAACTAGCGGTGGAGGAGTTTTCCGAGCGGTGGCGTCCCTTCCGGGCCTACGCTACGGGGTATCTCTTCGCAGCGCTGCGGGCGGGGTTGGCGTAGGCCGGATTTTACCAATCGGATTACCACCCCCATCCTAACCCCCGCCTTCGCAGGGCAGGCTCTTCCCCCGGCGATGGGGAAGAGACTTTCGATTTATCTCCCGGCGGAGTATCCGGCGGACACGGAGCTGCCTAGCGGAAGAGGTTCATGAGGGTGCGGGGGTTCCGGGTGCGGTTGAACTGGCGCATCATCTTCTGGGTCTGGCGGAACTGGTTGAGGAGCTGGTTGATGTCCTGGGGAGTGGTGCCGCTGCCCCGGGCGATGCGGCGGCGGCGGCTGCCGTTGATGATTTCGGGGCGCTTGCGTTCCCCGGGGGTCATGGAGCGGATGATGGCTTCGACCCGCTTGATCTGGTTGTCGTCGAACTCGGTGGGCATTTTCTTCGCCATCTGGCCCATGCCGGGGATCATCTCCATTATCTGGTTCAGAGACCCCATCTGCTTGACGCTCTGAATCTGCTTGAGGAAGTCCTCAAGATCGAAGGATGCCTGGCGGAACTTGCGCTCCATCTCCTTGGCCTGATCCTCGTCGACGGTCTGCTGAGCGCGTTCGATAAGAGTGAGAACGTCGCCCATGGCAAGGATGCGGGAGGCCATCCGGTCGGGATGGAACTCCTCGAGGGCGTCGGGGCGTTCTCCGGTGCCGACGAACTTGATGGGTACTCCGATGACGCGGGTGACGGAAAGGGCCGCTCCGCCGCGGGCATCGCCGTCCAGCTTGGTCATGACCAGGCCGGTGAGGGTAACGCGGCGGTGGAACTCCTCGGCGGCGTTGACGGCATCCTGACCGGTCATGGAGTCAACGACGAGGAGGGTCTCGTGGGGAGAGGCGGCGTCCTTGACTTCTTCCAGCTCGGCCATGAGGTCGTCGTCGATGTGGAGGCGTCCCCCGGTGTCCACGATGGCCCAGTGGAGTCCGAGTCGGCGGGCTTCCTCGACGCCGTTGGAAACGACCTGCTTGACGGTGGACTTGCCGGGGTCTTCAGAGTAGACCGGGACGTCAAGCTGCTTTCCCAGAGTCTGAAGCTGGGAGATGGCGGCGGGACGGCGAAGGTCGGCGGCGATGAGGATGGCGGAGTTACCCTGGCGACGGAGCTGGAGGGCAAGCTTGGCGGCGGTGGTGGTCTTGCCCGAGCCCTGCAATCCAACGAGCATGAGAACGGATGGCAGCTGGCTGGAGGGTGTGAGGCGGTGCTGGTCGCCGGTGAGGATTTCGGTGAGTTCCTCGTGGACTATCTTGACGACCTGCTGGCCTGGGGTAAGGCTCTGCATGACGTCGGCGCCGAGGGACCGTTCCTTGACCCTGGCCACGAAGTCTCGGGCGACACGGAAGTTGACGTCCGATTCCAGGAGGGACCGGCGGACTTGGCTGAGGGCCTCGTCGATGTCCTTTTCGGTGAGGCGGCCCTTGCTGGAGAGCCGGTTGAATATTCCGGTGAGCTTGTCGGTCAGGTTGTCAAACATTTATCCCTGCACGAGGTCTTGCTGATTGTAGATTGGAGGAGCGTAGACGGGGTTTATGTCCTCCACAGTAACCGTTGGGTTAAGTGGATTTGTTCTGAGGGCGCTGTGGGTACGTTGGGGGATTCATCCCCCAAACCCCCTGAATAAAGACCATGGAAGCCGGGGCAGGAAATTTTAGTGCTACATTCTGCTACATTTTGCCGCATTTGAGGAAAAGGGCCTGGGTTTCTGCTATGGAGACAACCCTCCGCCTCCGCGGCGCTGAGGGCGGGTCATGCTCTGAATCAATAGTAGCGATGTGAGCACGGTAATGGCAAGGGGCAACTGTCGGCAGGCAGGGCCCCCTTTTTGGGTGGCGCAGCCTAACAGCCCTGGAGGTCTGAATTGCCGCCCCCGCTTACGCGGGGTTACAAGAAGGGAGGGCGGGAATGCGGGAGAGCATGATTGTGCAACGGGCCGTCCCAGATAGGACGGCCCGTTGCTGTGCCTGGAGTAGTCCTGCCGGTGGCGTCAGGACTCGGGGGAGAAGGGGACGATGCCGGGGATCCACCATTCTTCCCAGCTCTGGTCGATCTTGCCCTGGAACATCTTGACGTCCTCTTCGGTCAGGTGGGCGAAGCGTCCCTGGCGCATGAGGTAGTCCTCGACGGGCTTGCGCTGGCGGATGCCGCTGGCGATGGCCTTGGAGGGGCCGTTGAGGATGAGCTCGCCATCCACGATCTCGTACTGGACCCAGATGCCGGTCTCGACGGCGAGCATTCCCAACTCGTGGGAGTACTTGGGGTCGTAGTCCCAGCCCTTGGGGCAGGGGTCGATGCTGTGGATGAAGGTGGGGCCGCCGATGGTGAGGGCGCGGCGAATCTTGTTGGTGAAGTCGAGGCCGTAGGAGCCGCACGCGGTGGCGACATAGCGGCAGTCCGGGTGGCCGGTGGCGAGCATGGGGGCGGTGTTCTTCTTCCAGCGGTTGTTCATGATCCGGTGCTTCTTGCCCGGGGGGCTGAAGGTGGAGTTGGCGCCCCAAGGGGAGCTGCCGGAGACCTGGATGTCGGTGTTGGCGTAGGACTCGTTGTCGTAGCAGAGGATGAGCAGGTTGTACTCGTCGTGCTGGAGAGCCGCGGAGATGGCGGAGAGTCCCATGTCGACGCCGCCGCCGTCGCCGCAGAAGGCGATGACGTTGATGGGCTCGTCCTTCATCTTGCCCTTGCGCATCTGGGAGGCCAGTCCAGCGGCGGTGCCAGTGGCGGCGGAGCCGGAGGAGCCGAGCTGAGTGTGCATCCAGGGCACGACCCAGGGGGTGCTGTAGTAGGTGGTGTTGGCGACGTACATGCAGCCAGTGCTGCCGACGACGATGGTGCGGGGACCGGCGGCCTTGATCATGAGGCGCATGACGAGGGCCGATTCGCAGCCCTGGCAGGTGCGGTGGCCGGAGGTGTAGCCTTCCTGGACGGGGATGTTCTTGACGCCCCTAATCTGGGGCAGTTCCTGGACGGTGGTCATGATGTTTGCTCCTTTGGCAAGGATGGGGCCTAGGTTTCCGGTCCCGCCTATGCGGGGGCAGGCTTGCGCAGGGTTGACGGGAGAGGGGGCATTGTAGACCGCCCCCACCCCAACCCTCCCCCTTGACGGGGGAGGGGGCTTTAGCAATTTATTCGCGGACGGCGACCCAGGTGGTTTCCTCCTCGATTTTACCAGTATCGATGGCCTTCTGTACGGTGTCAACAATCTGGTTGACGTCGCGGACTAGGACTTCGCGTCCGCCGAGGCCGGCGACGAAGTTGAGCATGAGCGGGTGGTTGGAGGCGGAGTACATGGCCGCGCGCAGTTCGTTGAAGAGGACTCCGCCGTAGGATGGGGAGCCGTAGGAGTAGTCGCGATCGATGACGCCGACGGCCTTGCAACGGCTTAGGGCTTCCTGTATTTCCTCGGTGGCGAAGGGCCGGAAGAACTTGACGCGGAGGAATCCGACCTTGACACCCTGCTCCCGCAGGCGGCGGATGGCGACGCGGACGGGCATGGCCAGGGTGCCCATGCCGACGAGAACGATGTCGGCGTCCTCGGTCATGTATTCCTCGATGAAGGGGCTGGGGTCGCCGCGTCCGAATACCTGCTTGAACTCCTCGTATGTCTCCTTGATGACGTCCTGGGTGCGGCGCATGGCGTCGTCGGTCTGGCGGCGGATTTCCATGAGCCAGTCCTCGTTGACCTGAGGAGCGACGGTGATGGGGTTGTCGGGGTGGAGCAGCAGGCGTCCCCGGTCGTACTCGGGGAGGAACTGCTGGACCTTCTGGTAGTCCGGGACGTTGACGATGGCCTGGGAGTGGGTCAGGAAGGAGCCGTCACAGCTGACGGCGAAGGGCAGGAAGACGCGGGGGTCTTCGGCCACGCGCCAGGCGAGAAGGGCGGTGTCCAGGGCTTCCTGGGCGGTGGCCACCCAGTAGAGCATCCAGCCGAGGTCGCGGACGGCCATGGCGTCGTTGTGCTCGACACCGAAGGCGCCGGGGTCGTCGAGGGCGCGGTTGCCAACCATGGCGACGACGGGGAGGCGCAGTCCGGCGGTGACGGTGATGGCCTCAAAGGCGTAGAACCAGCCGACGCCGCTGGAGCCGCAGAAGGTGCGGGCACCGACGGCGGAGGCGTGTTTCACGATTTCGAACTGGGAGTGCTCGCTTTCGGCGACGATGAAGTCGCAGTCGAAAGCGCCGTCGGCCTTGAGCTTGGACACATATTGCATGACGGTGTCGTAGGGCCGGATGGGGTAGGCAGTGATTACGTCAACGTCGGCGAGGGCGCAGGCGATAGCGATGGCCTCACTGCCGGATATGAGTTCCTCTTTTTCGACCTGGTACATTTCGGCTTGGGCGAGTGTCATTGGTACTCCTTTCTCTAGAGGGCGTCACCGGAGCAAGGCAACTTGTCTCAACGCCGGTGGCGCCGCTTGAGTCTTGGCCTGCGAACCGCCTAAAGAAGCAGGGCCCGTCACGGGCCGCCCCGCAAGAGCGAAAGCGGGGCAGACTATGGTTAGTCTTCGGCCTGGGCGGCGGCTTCTTCCGCGTATTGGCCGATGTGATGGAAACCGTGAGTGCGCTCGGTGAGCTTCTGCTTATCGATGAGCTCGGTCATCCACTTCTTGTAGCCGTCCTTGTCCTGCTGCCATGCTTCCCACTGGCTGTCGTTGTCGTTGAACTCGGCCTCGTTGACCATGGTGACGCACTCGGGGACGGGGCAGACAGCTTCACAGACGCCGCAGCCGCAGCAAGCTTCCATGTTGGCGTCGAAGAGGCCGTCGGGGGTCACGTCGAAGCAGGTGTCGGGGCACTGGAGCCAGCAGAGGGTACACTTGATGCAGGTGTCGAAGTTGACGACCGGGCGCATGGAGCGGGTGCTGTACTTCTTGAAGACGTCGCTGCGGGCGGGCTGGAAGCCCTCCTCGCCGCCGCGGAAACCGCCTCCCTCGGCGACGCCGCGGATGACCAGGCCTTCCTCCATGGTCTTCCAACCAGGGAGGGTGAAGCTGAAGGGGGTGTCGTCACTGCCCTCGCCGGGCTCGACGGGGCGCTGGGCGGCGCGTTCGTAAGCTTTCTCGGCGGAGGTGACCTTGAGATCGTCCCAGCCCTGATCCTTAATGGCTTCGATCATGGACTCAAGGCTGACGAGGTCGGGACAGACCTTGCAGAGGGCGCCAAGGAGGCGCACGTCGGTATGGTCGTCCTTGTAGACCCAGAGACCGGAGAAGCTGGGAGCGGCGGGGACGATGGTGAGGTTGTAGGGTTCTTCCCGCTGGTGGATGTCCTCGATGAGGGAGTCGGCGGACTGGCGGGAAGTGACGATCAGCGTTCCGTTGGGCTTGGTGAGGTCGTTGATGGGCTGGAGGCCGTACCAGGCCCAGGACTCGACGCCCTTGCACATGGTGTCGTCCACGTTGATGGTCACGTCCACATCGTGGGCCTCATAGACCGCGAGGTTTTCCTCAAGTTCCTCGGCGGTGTCGGCGACGATGGCGAACTGCTTGGCGGGGATGCCGTTGCGCTCGGGCGAGTCGCCGTAACGGCCGAAGGCGGTGCCGATCTTGCCTTCCTTGCGGGCGGCGAAGACTATGGAGCGGACGATGTTCCGGGCGAGGGATTTCTGGAATATCCCCCGGTACACCACCTCCACAGCTACTGTGCTCATAATGGTTCCTCCTCCGAATATTTTGCGTGGGTTGGTTGGGTTCGTTCCGGGTTGGGTTTCTCAGGACCAGACCTCACCGGCGGACACTGCCTCCGCGGAACCATCTCCTCCGTGATAGTGTCCTCGGGCGCCGGGTTCGACGGCGGTGAGGTGATGCTCCATGGCCTGCTGGGCGCGGGCGGAGTCGCCCGCTTCGATGGTCTGCAGGATTTCCCAGTGGGACTCGAGGGAGCGCAGGGGGCGCCCCGGTTCCTGGAGGGAACGGTCCCGGGAGAGCTGCAGGATGTCCTCGACGGCGCTGACGACCTTGATGAGGGCGGTGTTGTGCGTAGCCGAGGCAAGGGCGAAATGGAAGGCGGTGTCGGACTCTACTCCGGTCCCGCCAGCGTCAATGCGGGCGCGCTGCTCGAAGAGGATACCGCGGAGGCGGCGCACGTCTTCGGAGGTGGCGCGGCGGGCGGCGAGGGCGGCGATGGGGGGTTCGAGGACGTGGCGCATCTCGAAGACGTCGGTGAGGTCGGCGCCGCCCGTGGAGAGGGTGGCAGTGATGAAGGCCATGACGGAGTCGAGGTTACCCTCGACGTTGGCGGTGTCGATGAAGGTGCCGGAGCCGCGCTTGCTCTGGACGAGCCCCTGGAGTTCCAGGGAGCGGATGGCCTCGCGGACGGAGCTGCGGCTAACGCCGAACTGCTCGGCGAGGCTGCGTTCCGAGGGGAGGCGGTCGCCGTGCTTGAGGCGTCCCTGCCGGATGAGGGTGTGGAACTGCTGCACGATGTCCTCGTGCAGGCGGCGGCGCTTGATGCTCTGGAGAGGTTCGGTTGGCATCGTTGGCGTTAGCGGGTTCCAGTATATTGGGATAAGTGGTCTGACCAATTCGAGACTGGGGATATTATAGGGGATTTAGGGGGGTTGTCAACGGGTGGAACGCCGGTTTGGCGGCGTTTCCTGAGGTTGGGGAAAATGCGGGGTTGAGACGGGGTTACGCTGGGGGATGCATCCCCCAGACCCCCGGGAGGCGGGGGTGGACGAGAGAGAGGCCACGGATTAGGAAGCTGCGGGGAAATAGGCGCTTTGTATCCGGTCAAGGGACGGGGTCCGGGGCGCGGGGGTCGGGGCCGTAGGCGTTGGGGCCGGGTTGGCCCTGGCGGGTAAGCCAGATGATGGACCAGATGAGGACGCCGAGGGTGACGGCGAAAGAGACGAGAATTCCGACCAACAGGGTAAACAACCCGAACAAGAAAAACTCCAGGTTCACGCCAAAACCGATGTTGCTATCGACGCCAAACTCCCGTTCCTGGCCGGTGATAGAAATCAAGACCAGGTCGATAATATCCTCCAGACCCAGGTACCCGTTGGTGCCGCCCAAAATGGCGAGGAAGATAATGACAATGCTGACGGCGAGGGTGAGCCATCCGAAGGCCATGATCCCGTACCACAGGAGGACCCACCATCCGGTCTTGCCGATGTCGTGGAGGCGGCGGACGGTGACGGCGGTACTGGGGAGGAAGATGGCGACGGCAAAGACAGGTTGGAGGAAGCGCGAGGTTAAGGAGGGTTCGCCGGGGGAAACGAGGAAGCCGATGAAACCATCGATGAATGACAGTACAAAGGATAGGACGGTGACGGCCAAGACCCACCACCAGTATTCGGGGCGGGTGGCGCGGCCGCTGAAGACGGCGTACTTGCGGAGGCAGGTCTTGATGGACTGGGCGAATGTAATTTCGGACCGTTCACGTTGACGGTGGGACTTCTTGCGAGAGTGCTGCCCAAAAAGACCTTCTTGGGACCCATACGGGCGATGGCCGAAAGAAGTGACGTCGAGGTCTTGGACGCCACAACCGGAAATTCTAGAAGGGATGGTGGAGACGGGGGAGGGTCGAACTCCCCGTCCAAAAGGCCCTCCAGCCAGATGTACTACAAGCTTGTCCGGCGGTTTGAGTCTCGCTTCCAGGAGCTTACACCGGCATAATCTCGGGGAAGCCAGCCGAATAAGTCTTTAGCTGGGGATTATCGGCATCGCCGCAGCTGCATCCCGGACGTTTGGCGCCCACATCCCAGCCTCCGGGCATAACCGGGAGTAGACGTAGCCGCTGTTAGGCGGCTAGTGCGAATTCACGTTCGCCAGTTATGTGTTGCCACCTGTTTAACGAGGTTTGATGGCACCTCGGCTTGCAATCCGCCGCAGGACGCTCCTGTCGAACCCGCGCGTCCCCATACATCTATAATTATTGCACTGGGGGCGGGTGGCCGCAACCCGGATGAACAAGACCCGGTTGAGCAATCGGTTCCGGTGAAGCATCCGCCAGGCCTGAGAACCAGGTTCCAACCCTCCCTTCATATACTCATACATTCCGGGGCTTGGGGGACAAATCCTCCACCGTGCCGCTTCAAACAGCGGCTTTCTGGGCCGACAGGAGGACCCATGGTCTAACCCTGAGGTTGTATACCCGGCAGCCGGGCCTCTTCGGACTTTCGGGGGATTGTCGGGGAACTGCTGAGACGGACCCGTCTAGGCGAGGCCGCGACATCAGGGGGCCAGTAGGGAGAAGGGATTGAATTGGAGCGGATTGGTTGCAGGAATGGCTGTTTAGGCTATTGACACCCCCTAAACCGGCCTATATACTTGCGTAACTGTCAGCCGACAGGGCTGGCGGTTCTGCACTTTAACAGTTGAATAGTGGAAGGATGAGTAAGGATCTCGATTAGAGAGTTTGATCCTGGCTCAGGGTGAACGCTGGCGGCGCGCTTAATGCATGCAAGTCGCGCGTGCTCGTGGCTTCGGCCACAATGGGAAAGCGGCAGACGGCTGAGTAACGCGTGAGTAACCTACCCTCTGGTGGGGTATAGCCGCGAGAAATCGCGATTAATCCCGCATAAGATCTCCAAGCCCTGGTTTGGAGATGAAAGCCTTCGGGCGCCGGAGGAGGGGCTCGCGTCCTATCAGGTAGTTGGTGGGGTAAAAGCCCACCAAGCCGATGACGGGTAGCTGGTCTGAGAGGACGACCAGCCAGAGGGGGACTGAGACACGGCCCCCACTCCTACGGGAGGCAGCAGCAGGGAATCTTGGGCAATGGGCGAAAGCCTGACCCAGCGACGTCGCGTGGAGGAAGAAGGCTCTAGGGCTGTAAACTCCTTTTC
>DAOUIZ010000008.1:0-18785 GCA_034423195.1 Dehalococcoidia bacterium
ATCTCCTGTTCCAACCGAGTTTCCACCTCATTGAGCAACCCCATCTCCCCTCTCCTCTCCCTTTTGCTTACCTTATCCTAAAGCCACACCACCTAAATTGGAACGCTACCGCCCTCGCTTCCAAAATTTGACGCCGGCTACATAATATGAGAAAATGATAAACAGTATCGTTAAATCTGCCGTTGGTAGCCCACGGCCGCTGGCCGGAGCGAGAACCAGCGGAGAAGCCACCACCCAACCTTGCCGCTGGCCGAGCGATTTAGAAGTATTGAACTCATGACAACCGCACGCGCCGTGTGGACCAGCCAGAGCCTCCAGCAGTTGGTCAAACGTGAACTCGGCGACTGCCACCTGGTCGTGGTCTCCAACCGACAGCCCTACATCTACAAGCTCATCGACGGGCAGGTCAGCTACGAGATGCCCGCCGGCGGCCTTACCAACGCCATCGACCCCCTGATGCAGTCCTGCGGCGGCACCTGGATCGCCCACGGCGGGGGCACCGGCGACCGGCTCGTCGTGGAGTCGGGGAACAAGGTAATGGTCCCGCCCCACGACCCCAGCTACACCCTCCGCCTCCTCTGGTTGACCGAGGAGGAGGAGCAGGGCTACTACTACGGCTTCTCCAACAACGCCCTCTGGCCCCTTTGCCACAACGCCTACACCGAGCCCCAGTTCGACGCCAAGGACTGGCAGGCCTACCGCCGGGTCAACGAGCTTTTCGCCCGCCAGGTCCTGGACGAGGTCGGGGACCGCCCCTCCGTGGTGTTCACCCAGGACTACCACCTTGCCCTGCTGTCCCACTTCCTCAAGGACTACAACCCCGACATCATCACCGGGCAATTCTGGCACATCCCCTGGCCCAATCCCGACATCTTCCGCATCTGCCCCTGGCAGGACGAGATCCTGGAAGGACTGCTGGGCAACGACGTGCTCGGCTTCCACATCGGTGAGCACTCCAACAACTTCGTCGAGACGGTCGCCCGCAGCCTGGATGCCCGGGTCGAGCGCGATTACAGCCTGGTCAACTACCGGGGCGGCACCACCCTCGTCCGTCCCTTTCCCATCAGCGTCGACTTCGACGAAATCGAGCGCGAGTCCCGCTCCGCCGCCGTCACCCGGGAAATGGACTCCCTCACCGAGGAGCTTGGACTGGGGGGACGCATCGTCGGACTGGGCATCGACCGCATCGACTACACCAAGGGCATCCCCCACCGCTTCCGCGCCATCGGACGCTTCTTCGAGAAATACCCCCAGTACCGGGAGAAGGTCGTCTTCGTCCAGGCCGGCGTCATGAGCCGCACCGACATCGACGCCTACCAGCGCCTCGCCGAGCAGGTCGATGAACTCCTGGAGGAAATCAACTCCCGCTACGCCACGGGCAGTTGGCAGCCCATCATTTACCTGCCCACCGACCTCCCCAGCACCCAGCTCATGGCCCTGCGCCGCCTCGCCCAATTCTGCGTGGTCAGCTCCCTCCACGACGGCATGAACCTCGTCGCCAAGGAGTACGTCGCCAGCCGCTTCGACGAGGATGGCGTCCTCATCCTCAGTCCCTTCGCCGGCGCCGCCCTGGAGCTGACCCAGGCCCTTATCGTCAACCCCTACGCCACCGACGATTTCGCCGACAGCATCCTCCAGGCCGTGACCATGCCCCTGGAAGACCGCCAGATGCGGATGCGCCGGATGCGCGCCACCGTCCGCGAGAACAACATCTACAAGTGGGCCGCCCAGCTCCTGGTGCAGATGCTCCAGCTCAACCGACGCGGCCGGTTCTCCGGGGCGGAACCTGCCCTCTCCTCCGCGGATTAGACCCCCAGGGAAGCCCGCCGGTGCCCCACCTCCTCACCGTCTGGCCCAGCGTCGCGTCCCGCCTCGCCGCCGCCCCACAAGTGCTGCTCCTGCTGGACTACGACGGCACCCTCAGCCCCATCGTAGCCCGCCCCGAGTTGGCGGTCCTTCCTTCCGAAACCCGGCAGGCCCTCGCCGGCCTGGCGGACCACCCGCGCTTCCGCGTCGGCGTCGTCAGCGGGCGCGGCCTCTCCGACCTGGAGGAAAGGGTAGACCTCCCCGGCATCATCTACGCCGGCAATCACGGCATGGAAATCACCTTCCCGGAAGACTCTTTCACCCACCCCCAGGCCGCCCGCCTCCACCCCGTCCTCCAGAACGCCGCCGGAGAACTGCGGGAGCGCCTTCACCGTCACCCGGGAGTCATCGTCGAGGACAAGGGCCTCACCCTAAGCGTCCACTACCGCCAGGCTTCCCCGGAGTCCGTCCCCGAAATCCGGCGCGATTTCGATGAAGTCATCTCCGCGGCCCCGCCGGAAGACGTCCGGGTCACTCAGGGAAAAATGGTCCTGGAAGTACGCCCCAACATCGATTGGGGCAAGGGCCAGGCCATCGGGAAAATCCGGGAAACCGCCGCCCTGGATGCCCTTCCCATCTTCTTCGGTGACGACCTCACCGACGAGGAAGGGTTTCAAGTGGTCCAGGACGCCGGCGGCATCGCCGTGTTCGTCGGCCCGGCCCGCCAGCCCACCCGGGCGGCCTACCGGGTCGATTCCCCGGAGGAAGTCACCGAAACCCTCCGCCTGCTCCGCGCCTTGTTCCCTTGCACTTGACCTGAGTCCGGCGCTCCCTGCTCCACAACATCACTTGCGGGTAGCGTTGCAACTTAGGTGGTCGCCCCCACCCTCCTCCTATCATTCCCGCTAAAAGCCTGCCCCGCGTAGGCGTGGGTTGGGAATCCACCAGCCCCCTGTTTCCCCGGGACAAACTTCTCCGGGTACTAGCGGTGGCTATTGGAGGGATGGCTGGAAAACCAATCCAGGAGACACGCCAAAAGGTTTGAAAGAATTTCCCCCCGTTCCATTTCGGGCGTTACATGGCTAAGGAGAGCGTAATCATGGTAGCCATCAGGGTTATCCACGCCCCGCCCATCAGAATGTACAGGTTGTTGAAGCGGGAGTTCATGGTTGATTCGAGAGAGTTCATCCGGTTCTCAATGGACGCCATCCGGCTCTCGATAGACCCCATCCGGTTCTCAATGGAATCCAAGCGGGCGTCGACCTGCTCGTAAGCGCCTTCGAGACGGCTGATGCGTTGTTCGTGTGTAGCCACGGGGAGCCCTCCTTGGGGGTGTTGTCCATTGTACGTTGCCGGTAGCGGTATTGTAAGGTCCCGGCCGTCACCCCGGTGTAGGCGGGGACCCAGACCCTCGTAACCCTCTCCCACCCAGCCAAGTCGTCCACATCGGACACTCCCTCCATCTCAGGGGGTTTGGAGATGAATCCCCCAACGGAGCCTCCATCTCCCGACCTCCCCCCTTGGCAGGCGGAAGCGGCAATCCAGGCCCTTGTCGTCGGTTCCCCCAGTATCGCGTTGACCGTTGACTGTCAGTTTGACCAAACTGGCACTCGTGCTATTGTGCTGCACCCCATGTTCTATAATTTCGTGCGTAGTTCCCGGTAGGTCATACTGTAACTGTCAATGTTCCCTCGGGACTGCACAAGGGAGTAAGCTCCGGTGGGAGCCCCTGCCCATCTTCCATGCAAACTTGGATGATCGTTTGCGCTACTGCCAACAGGCTCTTGAGCGTTTCTTCTGGACTATCGCCCCAGGCCACGCAACCCTGAAGAACCGGAGCCTCCGCCTGGTACATCCATCCCTGGTCTTCCGTAGGCTCGTGAGCACGTAATTCAGTTGGTAGATGTCCATATTTCCTTCTCCTGCACGTCGTTCCCCTCTTAACGAATATTTCCATTTTGCTCTGCTTGAGGCTATTGGTCAAAGGAAACGCTTTCAACAGGCTTGCACCACCCTCGCCCGGACTCATCATTCGGTCTACCCGTTTGGCAGCGTTGCAATTTGGGTGGTTTCATTCCCTCCCCGCCTCCTTCTACCCCATCTTTCCCGCTTAGAGCCTGCCCCTGGCGACCGAGGAGGGACGACGAAGGAGGGAAAGGGGCGGGAATCCAGACCCCCGTCGCCGTCGAGATGCTCCACCTAAAGCGGAACCCTGCCCCCGTTTGCGGCAAGTTTCACAATCCCCGTCATTATGCTAGAATGCCTCAACTTTCCCGTCTCTCATCTGCCCTCCGTCAGGCCGCGCCGTTCTTCTCGTCAGGGGTCGTGCCTGGGCAAGCGCAAGGCCGTAGATGATAAAAGTTGTAACCTTCGACTTCTACAACACGCTGGTCAAATTCTGGCCCCCGCTGGAGCAGATCCAGCAGGCGGCGTGTCAGGAGTTCGGGTTGAACGTCTCCGAGGAAGGAATCACCCGGGGCTATGCCGTGGCCGATGTCTTCTTCAACAGCGAGAACGCCCGGCTTCCCCTAACCCTCCGCACCGACTCCCAACGCCTCGAGTTCTTCACCGTCTACGAGCAGATGATCCTCCAGGAGGCCGGCCTCGGCGTCTCCCTCGACCTCGCCCGCCAGGTCTGGCAGATGGCCTCCGCCGTCCCCAAGGAGTTCACCCCCTTCGAGGATACCGCCGGTGCCCTCGCCGAGATCCATGACAACGGCTACCAGATCGGCATCCTCTCCAACCTCCGCCGCAACATGGACGAGCTCTGCGACCGCCTTGGATTGAGCCAGTACCTCGATTTCGTCCTCAGCCCCGCCGAAGCCGGCGCCGAAAAGCCGGCCCCTCCCATCTTCCACGCCGCTCTCAGGCGGGCCACCGCCCAGCCGGAAGAGGCCGTCCACGTCGGCGACCAGCACAAGGCCGATGTCCTCGGCGCCCGTTCCGTGGGAATGCACGCCGTCCTCCTCGACCGGGGCGGCTACCACTCCGACGTCAACGACTGCACCAGGATAGCCTCCCTGGACGAGCTGCCTCCCGTCCTCGCCGGCGCCCCCCAGTCCCTCAACTCCTACCGGCACGGCTAGTCCTCTTCCCATCCTCTGCGGAACAACCGGCACACCCGGGCAGACCCCAACGTCTCCCTCCGCCAGTACAGGAGCCGCCATGACCCAGCCCCTCCACCTAGAGCGCGATCCCACCGAGCCCGTCAAGGTAATCGTCTGGTACGACTACATTTGACCCTGGTGCTATGTCGGCCTGGAGCGGGTCGACAAGTTGTCCCAGGACTACAACATCTCCGTAATCGGCCAGGCCTACCTCCTGCGGCCTGACACCCCAAAGGAAGGCATCGTCCGCCAGCCCCGCCCCGGCGAGACCGAAGACCTCCTCAGCGAACCCCTGCGCAGCCAGGCCGGCGACGCCAACCTCATCATGCGGCCTCCCCCGGTCACCCCCAACACCATGCACATCCTCGAGGCCACCGAGTACGCCCAGCAGCAGGGCAAGTTCATGGAGTTCCACCATGCCGCCTACAAGGCCTACTGGGAAGACCGCAAGGACCTGGGAGACCTCGCCGTCATCGAAGAAGTCGCCGACACCGTCTCCCTCAACTCCGCCGAGCTCCTCAACCACCTGGAGACCGGCAAGCACACCGAAGCCGTCATGACCCAGTACCAGCAGGCCCTCCAGCACGGCATACGCGGCATCCCAACCTTCGTAGTCGGCAACCTCCTCTTCACCGGCGCCCACCCCTACGAAATCTTCCAGTCCGCCATGAAAAAAGTCCTGGAGGAGTAGAAGTCCGCCCCGCCGCATCCCGTATTCATACGCCCCGGATGAACCGTCCGAGGTCTATCTCCAAGACCCGGAGGCCCTCCCATGACCATCGACCCCAAGGCCCTCGTCGCCAACCCGGAAACTATCCCCTTCTCCCGCCTCAAGTACCTCGTCCGCCAGTCCGACGAGGACGTCACCCGCTTCATGAACCAGCTCTTCAACCTCGCCGCCGTCGCCAGGGACGAGAACGACTGGCAGCCCGTTGACCAGTTCCTCAACCGCTGGGAGGACATCCTCACCGACCGCCTCGCCCTCCCCATGGCCTTCGACTCCGCCCCCTGGACCCCCTTCACCAAGCCCCTGTCCGAAGCCAGGATCGCCGTCCTCACCACCGGCGGCATCCACACCGCCGCTCAGGAACCCTTCAACGTGGATGGCGACTGGTCCTGTCGGGAAATTCCCCTGGACACGCCCCTGGAGGACTTCCGCGTCGCCCACTCCCACTACGACACCAGCGGCGTCGCCCAGGACATAGACGCCGTCCTGCCCATCCACCGCCTCCGGGACCTGGCCGCCGAGGGCGTCATTGGACAGGCCCAGGACCCCACCTTCAGCTTCATGGGGTTCATCCCCGACGTCGCCGGACTCATGGAGGTCAGCGCCCCCGAGGTCGCCGGACGCCTCAAGGACGACGGCGTGGATGGCGTCGTCATCGGGACCACTTGACCCCGCTGTCATCAGTCCGGTGGACTGATCGCCCGCACCATCGAAGCCGCCGGAATCCCCACCGTCGTCGTCATGGTCGACCGCCAGAAGGCCGCCACCATATCCGTCCCCCGCGGCCTCATCCTCCGCTTCCCCTTCGGCCGTCCCTTCGGCGCTCCCGGCAGCCCGGACCAGCAGCGAGTCGTCCTCGAGGACGCGCTGGAAGTCCTCAGCACCGCCTCCCAGCCCGGCCACATAGTCTCATCCCCCTACCGCTGGCGCCGCGAAGACTACGCCTCCATCCTGGCCCAACGCCAAGGAAAATAACCGCCCAGGCCGGGCAACCCCATAAATACAGGGGGTTTGGGGGATGCATCCCCCAACGTGCCTCCCGGCCCGTCACTGGCGAAAAACACCACCATGCAGATGCCGCACCGCGATACCCATCCCTGCCACATTCAACAATTGCTAGTGAGTGGCACTCGCAACCGGCCCGGCCCTTTGTTTACAACCTGAGCAGGTTTACCGGCGTCAGCCGTCCGTTGACCGGATCAACCGCCAGGAGCGCGTCTTCCAGCGCGATTACCCCCAGCAGGCAGGGCTCACCCTCTTCTCCAAATATGACCGGCGTGGGAAACTCCTTCCCTTCCAGCCTTATAGTGGTCCGTCCCACGTCGGTTGGGACAACCCTCCCGTCAGCCAGTTCCGACAGGGCTGAACGCTCCACCGGCACCTCCAATCGTTCCAGCAGTTGCCTGGGAACGGTCGTGAAGGTCGAGCCGGTGTCCACCGTTACTTCCAGTTGTTCAAACCTGTTCCCCTGGGGGTCTCCCACTCCGATGGTTATCTGTACCCTTCCCATTCTTACTCCGCAGGACCCGGCATCCTCTGCTTTAACAACCTTCGTCAAGATGCACGATGTCTGGCATCCCGTTCCTCGTCAGCCCTCATCCCAGATTACAGGTTCTTGGGCGGCATGTTCAACCGGCTGCCGTCGGCCTGCCTGCGTGGGCCACAGAGCCGCCCAGCGCTCTTAGACAAGTTGCCTATGCGGGGCGCGAAAGCGGCGACTTTCCAATCACAAGCCGCCCAGCGCTCTTAGACAAGTTGCCTACGCGGGGCGCGAAAGCGGCGCCCCTCCAACCACGGGAACCCAAACCCCCTCAAACCAGGGGGTTTGGGGGATGCATCCCCCAACGTGCCCCTTCCTCCGCCTCTCATCCCGGTTGTCCGCCCGAAAGCCCCTGTGCTAATATGACCCGGCGGATTGTTATAAAATTCACGCACAACCCCAAAGGGTTTTTATCAGGTGGCCGTGGCGAAATGGATTCAATTAAGCAACGCATCACCACCGCCGTCAACAACCAGCCCCAGCCCACCGTCACCGTCCTTTCCTCCCTGCTCGCCGTGGAGGACGAAATCGGCTACATCCCCCAGGAAGCCGTCGCCGCCGTCGCCAACCGGACCGGAGCCTCCATCAACGACGTCTGGGCCGTGGCCTCCTTCTACCCCAACTTCCGCTTTACTCCTCCCTGCGACCACCGCCTCGAAATTTGCTGGGGGCCCTCCTGCCACCTTTCCGGCGCCATGCCCGTCATCGCCGCCGCCCAGGACGCATTGAACATGGACGGCGAGGGAGACACCCCCGACGGACGCCTCTCCCTGCGCTACAATACCTGCCTTGGCGCCTGCGCCCAGGCCCCCGTCATCGCCGTCGACCACCACCTCATGGGCCGCCAGACCCCCGACTCCGTTCGGACAGTCATCTCGGAAGCCCTGCCGTGAGCTTCGCCGACATCGCCGCCGAGGCATCCCGCCGCTGGCCCCAGCGGGCCAGTAGTGATGTCACAGAGCCTGCAAGGAGTCTTAGAGAAGTTACCGACTCCGGCGACGGAGCAGGCGACCCTCAGAGCACTGAGAGGAGTCCTGGACAAGTTACCGACCCCGGCGACGGAGCAGGCGACCCTCAGAGCACTGCAAGGAGTCTTAGAGAAGTTACCGACTCCGGCGACGGAGCAGGCGACCCTCAGAACACCGGCAGCGGCCCCGCTGGGGAAACCCCTGTCCTCACCGCCGGTTCCGCCCCTTGGATCCGGGTCGGGACCGCCCTCTGCGGCAAGGCCGCCGGAGCCGACGCCGTCATTGACGCCATCAAGGACGTTCTCGCCCGCAACACCATAACCTCCGCCCGCGTCAGCGAGGTCGGCTGCTTCGGCCTCTGTTTCGCCGAGCCCCTCATCGACATCCAGCTTCCCAACGGCCCCCGCGTCTTCTACGGCAACGTCACCCCCGAGACCGCCGAGCAGATTATCGTCAGCCACCTCGCCAACGCCACCCCTGCCGTCGATCTCGCCCTGGGGACCCAGGGCGGGTCCGTCCCCGGCATCCCCGACATCTCCCAGCACCCCATGAAGCGGAACGAGACCCGCATCGCCCTCCGCAACGCCGGCACCATCGACCCCGGCGACATCTACCAGTACATTGCCAGCGGCGGCTACCACGCCCTCAACCGGGCCCTCACCGAGATGACCCCCCAGGAAATGCTGGAGCAGGTCAACGCCTCCGGTCTGCGCGGACGGGGCGGCGCTGCCTTCCCCGCCGGAACCAAGTGGAACTTCCTCGCCGGCTCCCCCGCCCCCATGAAGTACATCCTCTGCAACTGCGAGGAGGGCGACCCCGGCGCCTTCAATGACAAGGGCATCGTCGAAAGCGACCCCAACACCGTGGTCGAGGGAGTCACCCTCGCCGGATACGCCTGCGCCGCCCGCCGCGGCTACATCTTCATCCGCCACGGCCACGACGGCCCCATCGACCGCGCCCGCCAGGCCATCAGCCAGGCCTACGAGTTGGGACTGCTCGGCGAAAACATCCTCGGCACCGAGTTTTCCTTCGACCTGGAGGTCGCCCTCACCGGCGATTCCTACGTCTCCGGCGAGGAGACCGCCCTTATGGAGGCCATCGAGGGCAAGCGCTCCATGCCCCGCTACCGCCCACCCTTCCCCGCCCAGGTCGGAGTCTTCGGACAACCCTCCAACATCAACAACGTCAAGACCCTGGCCTACGTCCCCGAGATAGTCGCCCGCGGCGGCGAGTGGTTCGCCGGAATCGGACACGAACGCAGCACCGGCACCGCCATCATCTGCCTGTCCGGCGCTCTCAACTACACCGGAATGGTCGAGGTCCCCATGGGCCTGTCCCTCCGCGAGGTCCTCTACGACGTGGGCGGAGGGGTCAAGGGCGGCAAGGAGCTGAAGCTGGTCCAGACCGGCGGCCCCCTGGGGGGCGTTCTCAGCGCGGACAGCCTGGACCTGGTGCTGGACTTCGAGGTCTTCCGCGATGCCGGCGCCATCCTCGGCTCCGGCGGCATCATCGCCGCCGACGAGGACACCTGCATCGTAGACCTCACCCGCGCTCTCATCGCCTTCTGCCAGTACGAGTCCTGCGGCAAGTGCTTCCCCTGCCGCATGGGCATGAGCCACCTGCTGGAAGTCCTGGAGCGCATGTGCCGCCTCGAAGGCGAGCCCGGCGACATGGAGCTCATGCGCACCATCGGCCTCAACATGCAGGCCGGTTCCCTCTGCGGCCACGGGCAATTGGGATTCAACCCCGTGTCCTCGGCCATCAAGTATTTCGGTCCCGAGTTCGAGGCCCACATCAACGAGCGCCGCTGTCCCACCGGAGCCTGTTCCCGGCAGACCTTCTCTCCCCGTTTGACCCGTAGATAACCCTTCCCCAAGGCGTCAGCCATTGGGAGAAACCTTTAGGAGCGAACCCGCAACGTTTAGACAAGTTACCTCGCGGTGCGGGTGAGCGTTAGAAAAGTAACCCTTCCCCAAGGCGTCAGCCATTGGGAGAAACCTTTAGGAGCGAACCCGCAACGTTTAGACAAGTTGCCTCGCGGTGCGGGTGAGCGTTAGAAAAGTAACCCTTCCCCAAGGCGTCAGCCATTGGGAGAAATCTTTAGGAGCGAACCCGCAACGTTTAGACAAGTTGCCTCGCGGTGCGGGTGAGCGTTTTTAGAGAGTAAAACCATGCCAGACGACATTACCATCTCCATTGACGGAGTGGATATCAGCACCCAGCCCGGCAAGATGGTGCTGGAAGCCGCCATCGAGGCCGGCGTCTACGTCCCCTATCTCTGCTACCACTCCGGCATGAAGCCCTTTGCCGCCTGCCGCATGTGCGTCGTCTCCGTGGAGGGCGGACGCGGCTATCCCGCCGCCTGCACCCTCCCCGTCCAGGACGGAATGAAAATCCGCAGCGAGGCCAACGACGTCAACGAGCTCCGCCGCTCCGTCATGCAGATGCTCATCGCCGAGCATCCCAACGGCTGCCTCACCTGTCACCGCATCGACATCTGCGGCCCCACCGACATCTGCCTCCGCCACGTCTCCGTCAACGACCGCTGCGTCACCTGTCCCAAGAATGAGCGTTGCGAGTTCAAGGACACCGTCCGCTTCCTCGGAATGGAGCTGGAATCCCCCCTCAACTACGAGTACAAGCAGATTCCCCTCGAGGTCGGCGACCCCTTCTACGACCGCGACTACAACCTCTGCATCACCTGCGGCCGCTGCGTCCGCGTCTGCGAGGAGGTCCGGGGAGACGCCGCCATCTGCTTCACCGAGCGTTCCGGCAAGGCCCTCGTCGGTACCTCCTTCGGAACATCCCTGCTGGAATCCGGCTGCGAGTTCTGCGGAGCTTGCATCGACGTATGCCCCGTCGGCGCTCTCACCGAGCGGGACCACAAGTGGGAAAAAGCCCGCCGTGTCGAGCGCACCGTCTGCCCTCACTGTCCCGTCGGCTGCCAGCTCAACCTGGAGTTCAACGGGAAGGGCGAGATGATCCGCGTCGTCCCCGAGCTCAACTCCCCCGCCAATCACGGCCAGGCCTGCATCAAGGGCAAGTTCGGCCTCGAGTTCATCAATAAGACCGGCCCCGGCTCAACCCGCTTGACCCAGCCCCTCATCCGGCGCGACGGCGAACTCCAGCCCGCCTCCTGGGACGAGGCCCTGGATCTCGTCGCCCAACGCCTTCAGGACTTCCGGGACAACTCCTTCGCCCTGCTCGCTTCGCCCAACGCCACCAACGAGGAGCTTTACCTGTCCCAGAAGTTCGCCCGCACGGTGATGAACACCAACAACGTCGACCAGACCTCCAACCTCGTCCCGGAAATGACCATCGCCCTGGAACGCTCCCTCGGCTACGCCGCCGCCACCGGCTCCATCTGGGACCTGGAAAAATCCGACTGCATCCTCGTCTTCAACTCCAACCTCACCGAGGAGCACAACGTCGTCGGCGTCCCCATCAAGAAGGCCGCCCGCCGCGGCGCTGGCCTGGTGGTCATTGACCCCCGTGAGGTCGAGCTGACCCGCTACGCCAACACCTGGCTGCGTCCGGTTCCCGGCACCGAGCTAACCCTCCTCGGCGGCATCCTCAAGTCCCTCCTCGACCAGGGCCTGGAAAACACCGAATGGATCGAGGCCAACTGTGAGCCTCCCGAAACCCTCTCCTACGCCCTCAACGCCCTGGACTTGGACGCCGTCGCGCAAATCACCCGCGTACCGGCGGAAGACATCGCCGCCGCCGCCCGGGCCGTTGGGAGCGCCAACGCCGCCTCCATCGTTTTCGCAATGGACAACGTCGCCGCCGGGTTCCGCCGGGACTGCGCCCAGGCCCTCACCAACCTCGCCCTCCTCACCGGCAGCGTCGGACGCCCCGGCACGGGAATCTATCCCCTCCGTCCCGGCGCCAACGAGCAGGGTGCCTGGGACGTCGGCTGCGCCCCCGACCGCCTTCCCGGCAACCGCCCCATGCGCAACAGCGACGCCCGCCAGGCCATCGAGGACGCCTGGCAGACCTCCCTCCCCGGCCCCCGGGGCATGGGAGTGCAATCCGCCTGGGAATCGGCCGCTTCCGGTCAGATTCGCGCCATGCTCATCTCCGGCAGCAGCCCCAACTTCACCAACGGCAAGCTGGAGGGCGGCCTGTCCGCGCTGGAAAACCTGGACTTCCTCGTCTTCCTGGACGAGTTCGACGGCCCCGTCACCGACCTGGCCGATGTCGTGCTCCCCCTCGCCGGCTTCTCCGGCAAGGACGGCACCTGGACCAACCTGGAGCGCCGCATCCAGCGCCTCAACCCCCTCCGCCCCGCCAACTCCGAAGACGGCCCCCAGCCGGAGCTGTGGGTGCTGCAGGAAATCGCCCGCCGCATGGGCGCCGCCGGATTCGGCCACGCCTCCCCCTCCCGGGTCATGGACGAAATCGCCTCCGTCAGCCCCATCTACTCCGGAGTGTCCTACCGGTCCCTCGCCGCCCAGGCCGTCACCGTGTTCCGCACCAACATGGAGATACCGCAACCCACCCAGCTCCTCTACTCCGCCAAGGAGGACCGGGGCATCCAGTGGCCCTGCACCCCGGACGAACCGTCATCCCAGCCCACCCTCTACCGGGACGGCTTTCCCAACGGCTCCGCCGACCCCATAACCCCCCAGTTCCGCCAGCCGGAATACCAGGCCGACCCGGACTATCCCGCCTGGTTGGTACCCGGACGGGTCCTCCTCGACCAGGACCATCCCGGAGAGGTCACCCGCGGCAGGAGCAACCGGATCGACCGGGAAGAGCGGGTGGTAGTCAATCCCAACGACGCCGCCGGAATATCCATTTCCGATGGCGATACCGTCGAAGTCGTCACCGGCGGCGCCCGCCTGTCCGGCATCGCCCGCCTGGATCAGGCTGTCCCACCCGGCGTCCTAGGAATGACCCATCTCTTCGGCCAGCTCGCCGTCGAACTCCAGGCCAGCGGCGAAGCCAGTCCCATGTCCTCGGTCCCCGGCCTGGACATCGTTCCCGCCCGGCTCGTCAAGACATCGCCAAACACCGACTGACCGGCGCCGGAAAATTCTCCGCCCAACGGCTACAATGGAAAGGTCAGCGGCAAACAGACCCCTCACTCAACAGCAACAGGAGCGGCATGACCAGTTCAGCAACTAACCCCCGTGCAGCCCGGCTCGCCAGCCTGCCCCGCGCAACCCTGATCGAGCGCAGGGACATCACCGAAGACCTGATGGTCGTCAGGTTCAGGCCCGAAAACCCCGGCTTCACCTTCAAGCCCGGCCAGTACTGCACCCTCGGCGCCGACGGCATCGAGCGCGCTTACTCCATAGCCTCCGCCCCCTACGAGGGAGTGTTGGAGGTCTTCGTCGAGCTGGTGCCCGAGGGAGAGCTGACCCCCAGGATGTGGAAGCTGCATGCAGGTGACACCATGTCGATGCGCCCCACTGCCAAGGGCCTTTTCGTCATGAAGGACCAGTTCCACCATCACCTCATGGTCTCCACCGTCACCGGCGTCGCCCCCACCATCAGCATGGTCCGCCAGTATCTTCACGACCAGAGGGAAGGCCACGTCTTCTACATCCTCTACGGAGCCAGCTACCGGGACGAGTTGACCTACGATACGGAACTGCACGCTCTCGCCGAGGAACACCCGGAGTGCATCAAGTTCATCCCCACCGTCAGCCGCCCCGATGAACCCCGCAACGCCGGCTGGACCGGCGCCCGGGGCCGGGTCAACAGCATCTTCCAGGAATACCTGGACAAATTCGACCTTCCCCAGGACGACACCATGGTCTACGCCTGCGGCCATCCCGGCATGATCGCCTCAGTTAAGGAGCAGGCAACGCCCGCCGGCTGGAATTTCATCGAAGAGCGCTTCTGGAAAGAATAACCCGGCTGGTTCTAAGGGTCGCCCCCTCCGTCGCCAGGGAGGGTAACTTGTCTAAGGCTCCCCGGCCTTCGCTCGGGGCAAGCTCTTGAGGGCTCCAGCACCGCGATTTATCCTGCGGAACACCATCCCCGCCGAAGCTGTCAGCGCACCAGCGGCGGGGATTTGTTTTTCCCGCGGCCACCCGGGGAACCGGACAAACCGAGGGAAGGGCAGGTGGAAGGGCGGCATACGGCAATAATTGCAAAAGATAAGTATAGGCACCACGCTGCGGCATCAACATGTTGGTGTTTTTTACAAGTGCGGCAGCCCCGTCCCATTAGGAGTAAAATAGTCCCACCTGCGCTGCTGGGTGTTGCCGTGACTCCGATCCGCCGCCAGTACCTCAAAATCAAGCACTCCTACCCCGACGCCATCGTCCTCTTCCGCCTGGGAGACTTCTACGAGACCTTCGACGACGACGCCCAGCTTGCCTCCGCCGAGCTGGAAATCACCCTCACCTCCCGCAGCATGGGCAAGAACCTGAAGGTGCCCATGGCCGGCGTCCCCGCCCACTCCCTCGACTCCTACCTGGCCCGCCTCATCAAGAAGGGGCACAAGGTCGCCATCTGCGAGCAGCTCACCGACCCCGCCAAGTCCCGGGGAATCGTGGAGCGCGACGTCGTTCGCGTCGTCACCCCCGGCACCGTCGTCGAGACCGGCCTGCTGGAACACAAGGCCAACAACTACCTCGCCGCCGTCATCGAGGAAAACGGCTGGGCCGGATTCGCCTACGTCGACGTCACCACCGGCGAGTTCTCCGCCGCGCAGCTGGAAGCCTCCGGCCTTCCCCTGGAACTGGAACGCGTTGCTCCCGCCGAGGTCCTGGCACCAGATGAAGACGACAGCGCCCCCCAGCGACGCGCCGGATGGCAAGGCGGAGCGACCCCGGAGGGGGAAACAATGTCTCCGCCGGAAGGCTGGCGCGCCAACCCCCGCTTCACCGTCACCCCTCTCGCCCCCGCGTCCTTCCGGCTGGAATCCTGCCGCGACCGCCTCCTGGAACACTACGGCGCCATTACCCTCGAGTCCTTCGGCTGCGACCACCTTCCCCTGGCCGTCCGGGCCGCCGGGGCAGTCATCGAGTACCTGTCCCGAACCCACAAAGCCGCCCCGCCCCGCCTGTCCCCCCTCAACATCTACTCCACCGGCAACTTCATGGTGCTGGACGCCCAGACCCGCCAGAACCTGGAACTCTTCCAGGCCGGACGGGGCCGCACCGAGGAACACTCCCTCCTCTCCGTCCTGGACCGGACCCGCACCGCCATGGGCGGACGGCTCCTGCGCCGCTGGCTGGGACAACCCCTCCTGGACCCGGATGAGATCAACCGCCGTCTGGACGTGGTCGAAGCCTTCTCCACCGACGGCTTTCTCCGCGCCGGCACCATCTCGTCTCTCGGCCAGATCCCCGACCTGGAGCGCATCTGCGGACGCATCATCGCCGGGACCGCCCTCCCCCGGGACCTGACCGGCCTCAGCGCCGGCCTCACCGCCGCCGCCGGGCTATCGGACACCATCGCCGGATGCCCCGCCGCGTCCTGGCTCCAACCCTTTCTCACGCCCGTGCCCGAGGTCCCTGACCTCATCGCCGCCGCCATCGCCGACGAACCCTCCGGCGCACCGGGCGAGGGCAACGTCATCCGCTCCAGCTTTTCTCCCGAGCTGGACCGGCTCAAGGAAGCCGCCGGCGACGCCCGACGCTTCATCGCCGGCCTTGAAGAGCAGGAACGGGAACGCACCGGCATCCGCAACCTCCGCGTTGGCTACAACCAGGTCTTCGGCTACTACATCGAGGTCAGCCGGGCCAACCTCCCCCAGGTGCCCGAGGACTACGTCCGCCGCCAGACCCTCACCAACGGCGAGCGGTTCATCGTCCCCCAACTCAAGGAGTACGAGGAAATGGCCCTGACCGCCCGGGACCGCATCGAGGAACTGGAGCGCGACCTGTACCGCCGCGTCTGCGGCCAGCTCGCCGAGTCCGCCGAAGCGGTCCAGCGGCTCTCGGGAGGCATCGCCGCCGTTGACGCCCTGGCCTCCCTGGCTGCCGTGGCGGTCAGCAACCGCTACGTCCGCCCGGTGGTCAACACCGGCGGCGAAATCACCATCAAGGACGGCCGGCACCCGGTCGTCGAGCTGACCCTCGACGCCGGGTTGTACGTCCCCAACGATGTCCGCCTCTCCCCCAGCTCCCGCATCATCCTGCTCACCGGCCCGAACATGGCCGGCAAGTCCACCTACATCCGCCAGGCGGCCGTCATCGTCCTCATGGCCCAGATCGGCAGCTTCGTTCCCGCCGAGTCCGCCGCCATCGGACTGGTAGACCGGATCTTCACCCGCGCCGGATTGCAGGACGACCTCACCACCGGCCAGTCCACCTTCATGGTCGAGATGGTCGAGACCGCCGCCATCCTCAACCAGGCCACGCCCCGGTCCCTGGTCATCCTGGACGAAATCGGACGCGGCACCAGCACCTACGACGGAATGGCCATCGCCCGCGCCGTTGTCGAGCACCTGCACAACGACCCCCGCCTGGGCTGCAAGTCCCTTTTCGCCACCCACTACCACGAGCTAACCGACCTGGCCAACACCCTTCCCGGCGTCTCCAACTTCAACGTGGCGGTGGCCGAGGACGGGGAAGGCGTGGTCTTCCTCCACCGCATCGTCCCCGGCGGCGCCGACCAGAGCTACGGCGTCCAGGTGGCCCGCCTGGCCGGACTGCCCCCCGCCGTCATCAGCCGCGCCTGGGAAGTCCTCAACGACCTGGAGCAGCCTTCGTCTCACGCCAACGGTGCATCCGGCCCCGCCCCGGCTCCCCAGGGATTGCAGATGCCCCTCCCCTTTCCCTCGCTCCACTCGCCAGGGGCAGGCTTCGACCCCGGCCGCGCCCTCCAGGACCTGTTGCTGGGAGTGGACATCTCCAACCTCACCCCCCTGGGCGCCATCAACAAGCTCTACGAGCTCCAGGAAAAAGCCCGCGAACTGCCCGAACAGTTATAGTCCGGTTCGACAACCCAAAAATACAGGGGTTTGGGGGCTTTGCACGATAAATGATTTTAGTGCAGAACAAGTTCGAGGCCTCGCCCGGAGACTGGGGTTACGAATGCAGCCAGGGCGGGGATCCCCTGGGCCGTTGGACTTGGTGTGCTATGCCGACAGGTATCTCCTGCCCTGGTTTTATGCCCCGGACCAGCGAAATATGAGGGGCAATTGCCTGCTTGTAGCTTCGGTTGCGGCGGGTGTGGTTGCCCTTGGGGTAGGGGGAATTTTCCTTCTGCTTCCGTCCGGTCACAGCGACCCCGGCGTGGAGTGGTGCAGTTTGGTGCTTTACGCGCTTATTGGGGTTCCAGGGGCGGCTGCAGGCTTCAGTGTCGCATGGAGCGTTCATCGGGGTGGTTCCCTGCTTTGGGGCATAGCCGCCTTAGCGTTCGTAGTGGCCCACATCCTTCTGTTGGTCCGAGTCTTCCTGTCAGTGGCGGGAGTGGGGCACCTCTACGCTCCGGCGGCTCTGGTGCTACTGGGGCTGTCCATCTGGAATCTGGTGTTAATCGTGCGGCCTCCGCGCTGGACATGGTAGGATTCTTGGCGGTCATCGGCTGCATCACAGCGTTCCTCGGTCCGTTCCCGGCATTATTCGTGCAAAGCCGGGGCTTGGGGGATGAATCCCCCAACGTGCCCCGTTTCACCACTCCCGCCAGTGGTGATTCCCCGCCCGGCTGGTTAAAATGGGCCATCGACCCCCGCTAACATCCCCGAATCAGGAGGGCAGTCATGGCATCCACAGCCGAGTTCTACTGGTGGCCCCGTTGATCCACCTGCCGCAAGGCAAGAGAGTTGCTCTTGCAGAACGGCGTTGAGGTACAGGACCGGGACTACTTCCAGGAAAAGTTCACCGCCGACGAACTCCGCTCCCTCAGCGCCGATGTGGGCATAGCCGCCATCTTCGCCCGCCGCAGTCCCAGCCTCAAGAAGATGGGCCTCGACCCCGACGACCTCAGCGAAGACCGGATGCTCGAGCTTATGCTGGAGGAACCCCGCCTGGTCCGCCGCCCCCTCATCAAGCTGGGCGGCCAGCTCATAATCGGCGGCAGCGTCAAGGCCATCGAGTCCGCCCTGGCCGGCGGCTGACGGGAAAGGGCGGGCGGCTTATCGGCCGGGGACATCGCAGGATGTCCCTGTGCGCCGGAGGAAGGAGACCACCGTATGCCTGAGACCCAACCAGAACAGGAGACCGTGTTCCTGGTCCACGCGGCAAGTGACGGCGAACGGGTCAGTCCTGACTATTTCGTAAAACTCACCTTCGAGTTCGTCGAAGATGACGGCTACTGGTGTGGGCATTGCGTTGAGCTTGGCACCGCCGCTTTTGCCGACACCCGCGAACAGGCAAGGGTTGAGCTTGCAGAAGCCACCGAGCTCCAGTTGGTCGAGGTTGAGAAGCTGGGGCGGATCCGTGAGTACCTGGTCAAAAACGAGGTTTGTGTTGTCCGGTAGACGCCACAACCCGCGCCCTTCTCTCCCGTCTCCCCCGTCTTTCCCGCGCAGGCAGGAATCCGACCCCCGCATCCCCCGCCTACCGGGGGCAGGCTGTTGAACTGAACCACTTAAAACGGAACGCCACCGACGCTCAACGGGTGTGACTAGAAGGAGTTGGAATCAGTTCCAGAAGGCTTCCCAGAGATTGTTGGCTCGCAGGGACCGCAAGGCCAGCATAGGGTTCACCGTCTCCTCCTTCCACCATGCC
>DAOUIZ010000009.1:0-48919 GCA_034423195.1 Dehalococcoidia bacterium
CATGGTGGAAGGAGGAGACGGTGAACCCTATGCTGGCCTTGCGGTCCCTGCGAGCCAACAATCTCTGGGAAGCCTTCTGGAACTGATTCCAACTCCTTCTAGTCACACCCCAAGATTAGGGCTGGTTTGACATCATCGCGTGTGCTTCGATCTCCCCGCTCAGCCGCAGAAGGTTATCCTTTAGAAACTTGATTGTGTCTGGGTCGAGATTCGCATGCTTTCGCCGAGCCTGCCACTCAGCCAAGCCGTCGTACATGCAATGGCGAAGGTAGTTCAAGAGACCCATACTGCCCTCGATCTGACTGATGTGTGGGTGGGCCATATTTACAATTACTGCGACTTCCTTCTCCTGCGCGGCGTCCACAGCAACGTAAGGGTCGTTGACTGAGAGAGCTTCGAGGTAAACCGACACATTGATTCCTGCGATCGTCTCCGAGATCACCGGAGTCTCGGACTCGGTCGCATTCCTAAGTGCTTCAAAGGTCGCATTGATAACCGGAGGGGGAGGCACTGTTTCTAGATTCAGCTTATCAACGAACTCTGAGGAGGTAACTTCCTGTCGCATCTCGTCGATGGCGGTCTGAACCTCCAGTTCGGAGGGACCACGCTCGTCGTCTTGGGTCTTACGTCGAGTGCGCGCCACAACGATATAGTCAGCGCAAACATCCTTTAGCTCTTTTTGTAGCCGCTCTTCCTCATTACCGAGCCATAGGATGTCGTCCTTGGTGTGGCTAACATCGAAGTCGTCGAGTCGGATCTCCCCGATGAGCCTCTGGTTGATAAGGTCGTTAGAGCCTTGGAATTGACCGTAGATTTCTTCTGGCCGCCACGAGTCGGGCCACCCTTTAACGACGCGTCCAGCGTGGAGAATCGAAAACCCAGCCCGTGCACGACTACCTCGGTCGAGAATGCCTACCCAACCAGCGACATCCTTTCCGTCCACTTTAAAGTTGAACTCCTTGCGATAGGCATCACCGTTTGTCGCCTTCAAGAATTGGTCAACTGAATCATCCCACTCGAGTTGCACTCCGTTCCAAAGCAAGGTCAGCATGTCAGTGCGGAGGTCTTCCCGGTACATGGAGCGCAAGAAATCTCGTATCTTCCCGATGGTCCTTCCGCGGAATTCCCGGTTGTGCTTCTGGATTTCAATAAACGTATAGTGATCATTAGGGCTCTTGCCGTGAATCTCAGTGTGGGGTAGATCGTTCACCCCATCCGCGACGGTCTCGACGTCAACCTCTACTGTATGCTCGACCGTGTCGCCAAGCCGCTTCGTCCGCACAGTCCAGTGATTGCCGATCCAACAGGCGGCGGTCTTCATGCCCATGCCAAACTGTGACCTGCCGGAGCTTATGGCTGGACGTGCGCCTACACGAAGCCCGTTTTCGAGTTCCCCATAGGACATTCCCATTGCGTTGTCCGATATGCGTAAGAGATCACTGGCACGGTCGTACACTACCGAAACCTCGAGCCCGGTACCCTCGTTCTCAAACGCAGCGTCGAGTTCATCTTGGTTGTTGAAGTACGACTGTGTAGAGTTATCGATAAACTCAGCTATCGCATGCCAAATGGTATAAGAGAGCCGTTTATAGGATCGGATAACGTCGAGCCCTAGAACTAGTTGAGGCATGTTATTACCTTTCCGCTCCATCTTACTCTAAGAGTAAGCGATCATCCTCGTTGCGTGAGAGTCGAAATGGCCCCCTGCGCCCTTCGAGAGGGTTACCGCCGCGCGGTTTGAGCCAGACCTTGTCCTGCACATCAAACCGGGTCCACTCGGTGATGGTACCGGCGATTTCGATCTCGATGCGAGCCCCCTGCGGTGCGTTGAGCCTTGCTGGAGCTTGCACTACCAAGAGCCCTGGAAGCGACCGGTCCGGGGTGCAGTCTGAGACAAAATCACCTTGGATGGTCGGGTAGGTCCCGTTGGCCCGAATCGCGTGCGCGTTTCTAGCCGACCGGAAAACCTCTGCGATCATGAGCGAGGCACCGATTTGGGAGATGGCTTCCTGCCAACCTGGTCGTGCCTGGTTAACAATTACAAGCACCGCGGGCTGGGAGCCCTTCACAAGATCCGACGAGGCCTCAGAGTCCAGATCAAGAATGGACCTCGTTAGGATCTCGGCCTCGCTGGCCCCGTAATGACCCGTAGTGAGAATCTCAACCTGAGGGAGAACATGCCCTTTAAGCGAGTGGTGGGCGAGCTCTACCTCAACTACCCACCATAGCCTCAGGTTTCGATCGACGAGGGCAAGGTCAGGCCTGGCATTACCGTACTCAGATTGAATGATGGGCTTGAACTCTACGACGTGATACTCAGGAAACAATGCTCTTGCGTTAGATAGTAGTAGACGCTCGTATTCGTGCTCGTAGAGGGCGGTACTCGATAATGGATCGAACCATTCTTCGCCTAGAAGGAATCTAGCCACGTCGTTCGACCCGTTGCCACGACACCGAATTCGCCTCGACAAGTTCCTGTGCTTCCCGGGCTAAGCGTCTCTCCTCAGCATCCGTAGCATAGACCGTGTAGATGGTTGCATGGCTCTTGGCCGGCGCTGGTCTGAGTACACGTCCCATGCGTTGAATGCGCTGACGGGCGCTCGCGGAGGAGCTCGAAAGAATTGCAACTGATGTCTCCGGGACGTTGGTTCCTTCGTCGAGAGCTCTACAGCTCACAAGCACATCGAAAGCTCCCCTGCGGAATAGTCGCAGGTTATCACGGCGGATTACAGCGGAAATTCGCGAGTGATATATGGTTGTGTTGATAGACCGTTCTGCAAGGAGCTCTTGGATACGTTCGGCAGCTTCAATCTCCTCGTGGAATACTAGAGTTTTCTCAGCGCGATGGTCGCTAGCAATCCGCACAGCAACGGGTACTCGCATGCTCGCCAACGCAACAACTCGGGCCCGCCTCTGGAGAATCCGATTCACTCTGGCGTCTTTGCTCACGCAATCACCCGACGCGTACATTGCTCTATGGAGTTGGCGCGTCAGGGACTCATATTCCTCTTCTTCGTCTGGCAGGAGATCGACCCTTACGTTGACCAGATTGAAAGGAGATATCACTCCGTCACGCGCGGCCTCGTTGTAGCCGTACTCGAAGATCACTGGTCCGAGCGTAGGAATCAAGAAATCGTCGAGTCCGTCATCATAATCACGATTGGGCGTGGCAGACATACCCAATGCAGCGGCATGATCCCCTCGAAGCGCCCTAGCATTCTCTGGGCTCCCCGCACGATGACATTCGTCTACGACGAGGAACACGGGAGCCTCTTGGCTAATGGGAGGTGCTGATTCCCGCGCAGTGTTGAGCACCATGATATTGACTCTTGCGGAACACGTCGGTCGCCCTTCACCCGAGTACGTGGCGATTTGGCCGTTTTGAACTCCCATCTCTTCGCGCAAGCTCACGTACCACTGGTCTAGCAGTGCAGTCGTGGGCACGACAATGACTATTTTGCCGTCAGGATTTGAACGGACGAAGTGGCAAATGCAGAGTTCGGCTAAGACGGTTTTCCCCGCACCGGTAACCACCTCTACGATGCCGCGAAGGTCGTTTGCAAGCCAAGTATCGAACGCAGATCGCTGCCAGTCTCGTGGCTCGTGAAGGAGGCTCCATGCTGCCGTCGGGTCATCCATGCGGGTATGGATCGAATCTCCCGCGGGAGCCTTCGATGTACTCTGCGATAGGTTCGACTGAGACCCAGCGGCGTCCGAGACGTTCAGCAACGCTACCCGTAAGGTTACTTCCCGCAAATGGGTCGAGTACTATGTCGCCCGGATCCGTCAGAAATTCGATAAAGAACTCTGCTAGCCCCGCTGGCATCCGAGCTGGGTGGGGCGTGATCCCGCGCTCCCGGCAGTGGTCTTGGTAGGAGTCATAGGCTTGTGTGTTTGAAAACGACAGGACATTGGGCGGGATCGCCCCACCGTGGTCGTGCTTGAAGGACTCAGAGTTCACCCTGTGACCAGAAGGCCGTTCACCGCCATTATATGACTGTCTCTCCAGCAGCTTCTCCATCGACTTACTATATGGTTTTAGCACTCGTCGGTTATTGGCTTTTGGGCGATCGGTATTCGACATCCACCAAACATTTGTGAACGAATCTTTAACGCGAATTCTCTCGATGGTCACCCATTGGGCAGGACTTGGTATTCTCGCTGGATTGTACGAGATAAACTGCTGGCACAAGTGCAGCCCGCCAGCCTCAAGGAACGCGAGCAACGCCCTCAAGGAGAGTGTCGACATTGTCGGGCGCCCCGGCTCCCAGGCATTTCCGATTTCCATAACGATCGAGCCACCGGGTGCCAGCAAATCCGAAAAGCCCTGAGCTAACTCGGCGAGCCAAGTGACGTAGGCTTCGCCAGTGAGATTGCCATAGCTTTTCTTTTTGTTGAGCGGGAATGGGGGTGATGTGAGAAGGAGCTGAACCTCGCCGCGGATGTACGCCAAGGATTCGGATTCCATGCACTCCTCGACCGTTCCCAGGAGCATCTCTCCCTTCTCGGTCTTATAAGCAATGGCGGGAGGGGCTAGGGACGTATCTGACGCGGCGCTGGACTCTACCATTATGCCGATCCCTGGAAAAACGATACGGTGAGATACAGGCGTCGATGTTAACGATTCGGGCTCTTCGGTGTCAACGAGGTTAGTCGGGCGCTGTCTCACCAGGCAGATCCCGTATCGCGGAATCGTTCGACCGCCGTGCTCCTAGACCACAATTAATAGAAGCCATTGGGATTTTAGCACTTCTCTCCAATTGAACCAGTCTCGACGATGGGCATTGGGCCCATCCATTTCCATCTGAGGTGGACCCCGTTATTCCGACAGGACCGAAGCCGAGCTAAGTAAGAACCCCGCCGCTCCTGCCAGTAATTCGGCCCCTCCCCCACCCCATAACCCCCTACCCCCACCCCGTCACCACACCGCCCCCGCCTCCGCCAGCCGTTCCAGCTCCGCCGCCGGCAACCCCAGCAGCTCCCCCAGGATGTAGCCGTTGTGTTCCCCCAGCGACGGAGCGGGAGTGCGGACGCCTCCCGGGGTCCCGCTCAGCAGCCAGGGCATGCCGTAGATCCACTCGATGCCGACCAGCGGATGCTCGATCTCGGCGTAGGCTTCCCTTTCCTGCAGGTGGGGGTCGGCAAACTGGTCCTCGATGTTCATCACCTTCATCGCCGCCACCCCCTGGCCCTGCAGCCGCTCCACCACCTCCTCGGCGGATAGCTGGCCGGTCCACTCCGAGATTCGCCGGTCCAGCTCGGATATGTTCTTCAGCCGGTCCGCCTTCGTGGAAAACCGTTCCGCCAACGCCCACGCCGGATCCCCCATCGCCCGCCGCAGGCCCGCCCACTCCTCGTCGTCCCGGACGGCGATGGCGATCCACTGGTCATCCCCGGCGCAGCGGTAGTTGTTGTGGGGGGCGAAGTCCGGGTCGTAATTCCCGGAGGGAGGCCGCACGCTGCCCGTCATCTGGTAGTCCAGGATGCCCTCCCCCAGCATCGACGTGGTGGCCTCCAGTTGGGCCACCTCCGCGAACTGGCCCTGGCCGGTCAGGTTCCGGTGCCGCAGCGCCGCCAGCGCCGCCAGCGCGGCGTGCATCGCGGCCACCACGTCGCTCCACGGCGCCTGCAGCTCCCCCACCAGCTGCTCCTCGCCGTCGTACCCCACCTGGCTCATCAGCCCGGACAGCGCCTGGATGATGGGAGCGTAGGCCAGAATGTCCCGCAGCGGCCCCGACTCCCCCACCGAGGGCATGGACACCAGGATGATGTCGGGACGCAGGCCGCACAGGTCGGGATAGGACAGGCCCAGCCGCTCCAGCACCCCCGGCGAGTAGTTGTTCATCACCACGTCGCTGGCGGCGATCAGGCGGCGGACCAGGTCCAGCCCCGCCTCCGTCTTCAGATTCAGCGTCACGCTCAGCTTGTTCCGGTTGATGCCGTGAAACACCGGCTGCAGGTCCGGCCACAGCCCCCGGTCCCCGCCGGCGATGTCCTCCCCGACAATCGGGCGGCCCAGCCGCAGCCCGTCAATGCGCTCCCGGCTCTCCACCTTGATGACCTCCGCCCCCAGGTCGGCCAGCAGCTGCGCCGCCATGGGACCGGCCCAGGCCGTGCCGAAATCGACGACCCGGTAGCCCGTCAGGGGCGGCTGGCCGGCGGAGGATTCGGTCCTGCTCATATCACCCCCGCCGCTGCCAGGGCGGACAACTCCGCCTCGGACAGTCCCAGCTCTCCCGCCAGCACCTCCCCGTTGTGCTGGCCCAGGGTGGGCGCGGCCCGCGTCACCCGGCAGGGAGTGGCCGACAGGCGGTAGGGAGCGCCGGGGTAGCTGAAGTGGCCCGTTCTGAGGGTCGCGCCCTCCCCCTTTCCCTCGCTCCGCTCGCCAGGGGCAGGCTTAGCCGGGTTGGGTAACTTGTCTGAGGCTCCCCGGCCTTCGCTCGGGGCAGGCTCTTGGGCGCTCCGGGGATGCTCCACGGAGTGGAAGTAGTCCCGGGCGTTGAGCTGCGGGTCTGCCAGCACTTCGTCGAAGGTCTTGACCGGCACGCAGGGGATCCGGTTCTCCAGGCAGGCCTGCAGGATTTCTTCCTTCGTCCGCTCCATGAACCACGGCGCGATGAGGGACTCGGCCTCCTCCGGGTACTGGTCGCTCATGGCCCGCCGGTCCCGGTAGCGGGCCTCCGACATCCACTCCTGGTCGCCCAGCAGGGCCAGGAATCGCTGGTACTGCTCCATCTGGGGAGCGTCGATGCAGACGTACCCGTCCCGGCAGGGCAGCACGCAGTTGGGGAACAGCCCCAGCCGCATCCGGTTCCCCGACCGGAAGCCCGCGACCCCCCGGTAGATGTAGGTGGGCAGGTGGTATCCCGTCAGCAGCGTCCCGATTACCTGCGCCTCCGCCACGTCCACCAGCTGCCCCCTCCCCGTCAGGTCCCGCCCCAGGATGGCCGCCAGCGTGGCGAAGGCCGCCCCCACCCCGGCCAGGTAGCTGGCCTGGTGCATCGGAGTGGTCAGCGGCTCCCGGTGGGAATGTCCCGTCCCGAAGCTCAACCCGCTCATCGCGTTGGCCGTCAGGTCGTATCCCTTGTAGTCCTTGTACGCCCCGCTGCGCCCGTAGGGAGAAATGGACGTGACGATGAGACGGGGAAACCTGTCCTTCAGGGATTCGTAGTCCAGGCCGGCCTTGCGGAGCGCGTCCCCCGGCTGGTTTTCCAGCAGCACATCCGCCGCCGCCAGCAAACGCTCCATCACCCCCCGCCCCTGGACATCTTCTAAATCCAGTGTGACGCCGCGCTTGTTCAGGTTGGCGAACAGGAAAACCCCGCTTGCCTCCGGGTCCGCCTTTCCCCCCGGAAACGGCCCCAGCCCCCGGCTCTCGTCTCCCCGTACCGGAGGTTCCACCTTGACCACGTCCGCGCCCAGCTCGGCCAGGACTTTCCCGCAGAAGGGGGCGGAAACCATGTTCCCCCACTCCACCACCCGCACCCCGGCCAGGGCGGATGGAAGAACCTGGGAGGATGGTGGCGGTTGGGTGGTCACGGGCGGTCGTCCTTGTGCTGGTGGGGGTTTCCGGCAGCGGTTGCTCTGGAAGGTTGCCCCTTTCATGCCCGAGGCAGGGCAACTGGTCCAGGGGCGCTGGCCGGCTCCGGGGGCCAGTATAGATTACCCGCTTACCCTGTCAAGAAGGACAGTATCGGCGGCGAGAGGCTCTCACCCGCTTTTACCGCCAGCGTGGTCTGTGCCATAATGCCCCAAACATTCTCCCGTGCGGGAAAGCCCGGCGGCTCTCAGCCCGCCCCTGGAGCCGGGCATCCCGGAAACTGATGCAGACAGGAGGAATCATGGCCGAGACTGTAACCGTTCGGAACATGCGGCTGGTCAATCCCAAGGGCGTCGAACTGGACCCGGGCCGCTTCTCGCTGAACCGGCGGCCCAGCGATCTCAGCGGAATGCGCCTGGGCTTGATGGAAAACTCCAAGGACAACTCCGACAAGCTGCTCCACGAGTTGGGCGAGGTCCTGAAGGAAAAGCACGAGTTCGCCGAGGTCAAATACTACAGCAAGCACCACGCCTCGGTCCCCGCCAAGCCGGAGGTCATCCAGTCCGTTCTCGACGAGGTGGACCTGTTGATAACCGGGGTTGGTGATTGAGGGTCCTGCAGTTCGTGCAGTGTGCACGACGGCATCGAAATGGAGAAGCTGGGCATCCCCACCGCCTCCATCGTCACCCACGTCTTCATCAACACCGCCAACGCCATGACCAAGATGATGGGCGTCCCCGGCTTCGACTACGTCGTCGCCCAGCATCCCCTCTCCAGCCTCACCAGCGAGGAAATCCGGCAGCGGGCCGTCGAGCTAGCCCCCGAGGTCGAGCGCATCCTCCTCGGCAGCAACTCCGCCGAATAAGACCAAAATCCTGACCAGGATTAGCGCCCGCTCCGGTGCATCAGCACGGAGCGGGCGCTTCTTTTCCCGTTAACCGGATGGGAAGGCTAGAGCAGCGTCAGGGCTATTATCCCCCCCACCACCAGCAGGATCGCCCCCATCTTCACCAGCAGCGTCGACCGGTCCAGCGGCTCGTGCAGCAGCCCGATTACCGGAGTGCTGAACAGGGTGCTGTATATGAACACGAATATGGGACGGGTCGCCGTTACCGTGGACACCAGGGCCACCGGCCCCAGGTTAATCGCCGTCACGTTCAGCACCACCGCCAGCGGCGCCAGGCTGTACTCCGCCAGGAACAGCCCCAGGGCCGTCCGCCAGTCCTTTACCGCTGTGTACAGGTCCCGGTAGTCCCGGGGCCGGGTCAGGGAAATCATCACCGCCGCCATGCCCACGTAGCGCAGGCCGAACACCAGGCCGATGGGCAGTTCTTCCAGCGCCGCCTTGGCTGTGATGAGACCCAGGGCGGTCAACAGGCTGGCTCCCAGCAGGATGGGCAGGCTCCGGTTGATGCGGATGATGAATCCCCCTGCCGTCCCCCACAGTGAGATGGTTGACGCCCCGCCGACCACCACCAGGATCGCCGTCCACTGCCCCGCCGACAGCACCTCTTCCAGGAACACCACTCCCAGCACCGCGACGAACACCGGGAAGGTGTGGATTATCGCTGAGGCCCGGGACGCCTCCTCCAGCTTGTACCCCCAGAACATCAGGCACAGCGCCCCGCCCCACAGCACGCCCGAGAGACCGCCCAGCAGGATGTGGAAGTTGTCCGCGCCGCTGGGGATTCGGAAGTAGGCCAGGCACGCCATGCCGATTACCAGCAGCGGAATGCACGACCCCGCGTAGAACGCCCCCAGGCTGGGCATGTTGTAGGACGCCAGCCGCTTGTCCAGGACGGTTACCATTCCCAGCGTCCCCGCGCTCAGGAGGGCGACCCAGATGTACAGGTGTTCCACGTCAGGCCACGGGGAACCGTTCGGGGATTGGCCGTTTGGCAAAGGCGGAAAGGAAACGGGGCGGGGGTTGAGGCGGCCTTCTCATGGGGACGCCATTATATCACCGCCCGGGCGAAAACCCCTTGCCCCGGGCCTCCGTTGCCCGCCCTTTCCGGCGATGTTATCCTTTGGGAGCCCGCCCGGCACGCCTTGGTGGAAACGCCGGGGCTTCCCCGCAGCAGCCCCGGGCCGCATTGCATCATTGTGGCCGGCAGCGGCGGGCGCTGGCGGGACATCGAAACTACCCGGAATCTGCCCGCCCGGAACTGAAGAGGTCGGGTTTGCCGCTGCTCCCCCACACTCTCCTGGCAATACGGGCGGTCCAGTCGGCCCGGTCCTTATTGCTCCCGGTGGGGATCGCGCTGGTTCTTGGCGGATGTTCCGGCTGGCCGGTCACCGCCATAGAAAACGGGTTGAGGGACCTGGGTAAAGCGGACAATGTGAGCGTGGACCGGATTACTTACGTCAATGCCGCCGGCGATGTCTACACCATCAACGGCGATGGCTCCCACCGCCATGCCCTGACCCAGGGCAGCCGGACCGATTCCGGCCCGGAAGGGCCGGTCATGGCCCAGTCCCTCGATTTCGACAACTTCCATGCCTGGCCCACCTGGTCGCCCGGAGGCGGGAAGCTGGCCGTATCCCGGGTGCGGAACCTGGGCGGCCGGTCCGCCGAAGTTTCCGTCCAGCTTCTGGACGCCGCCACCGGACGCTCCCAGACCGTCTACGACAACGACTTTCCGGGCCTGGTTGCCGACGGGTCGCCTCACTACCTCTACTGGTCGCCCGACGACCAACACCTCTCCTTCCTCGCCGCCACCCGCCAGGGATTGGGACTGTTCGTAGCGGACACTGGCAACGCCGGCGCCCCGCTGTTGGTGGAACGCGGCGCTCCCCTCTACTACAGTTGGAGCGGCGAAGGCGGTGCGTTGCTCGTCCACGTTGGCAGTGACCTCAAGCTGTTCCGCCATTCCTCGGGCGCTTTCGATGAGCAGTTCCTGTCCACCGCCCAGGGATACCGGGTTCCCGCCTTCTCTCCCGACGGCCAGTGGTTGGCCTACGTCGGCCCCACCGATGGGGGAAACGCCCTCTTCGTTGCCGGCGTCGACGACCTGGGCCGGCCCTCTCCGCTGGTGGACGTCAACGAGTTTTCCGCCTTCATGTGGTCTCCCACCGGAGCCGAGCTTGCCGTGGGCGACCAGGCCAACGGCCGCGCCCTCAGCTTCGACCGCCTCCGCATCGTCACCGCCGCCGGAGGCGAGGTCAGTCCCGTCACCACCGATCCTTCCCTCGCCTTCTACTGGTCCCCGGATGGACGGCGCCTGGCTTGGGTGGGCGTCAACCAAGAGGACCATAGCTTCAACTGGAACGTCTGGAACGCCGCGTCGCCCCTGCCCGGGGACTCCGGCGAGAGCCGCGCCCTCATGACCTTCCAGCCCTCCCGGGATGTGCTGACCATGCTGGGGTTCTTCGACCAGTACGCCTACTCCCACTCCCCCTGGTCGCCGGATAGCTCCCGCCTGGTCGTGGCCGGAACGGAGACCCTGCCCTACGAGCGGCGCAACGGCCACACCCCCACTGGGTCCCGGGTCTTCGTCATCGACGTTTCCGGCGCGGAGCCGCCCCTGGAAATCGCCGAAGGGACCCTGGCTTTCTGGTCCTGGAAGTGACCCCCTTCCGTTGGCCCGGGTCTGCCCTGGGCATTTTGGCGGCGGCCTTCCTGCCCCTGTTTCTCGCCGCCTGCGGCGCGCCGCCCGCTCCCACCCCCGAACCCCCGCCCAATCCCCGCGTCCTGCTTGACCACGCCGCGGAACGCCTCGTTGCACTCCGCTCCGTCGCCTTCGACCTCCAGCACCAGGAAGGCTCGACCCAGCTCTTCCCCGGGGTGGAGATGACCCGCGCCTTCGGCGAAACCGAGATAGGCAAGGGGTTCCGCTTCACCGTCGAGGCCCGGCTGGGCAGCTCCTACTTCGAGACCCACGCCGTCGTCCTCGACGGACGGACTTACATGACCAACTTCCTCACCGGAAACTGGGAAGAAGTCGCCCCCGGGTCCCTCCCCTTCAACTTCACCGATGTCGGCCGCTCCCTCGCTCTTGTCCTTGAAAACGTCCGCGAACCTGACCTGCTCGGCGAGGAGCCAATTGACGGTAGGGACGCCTACCGCATCCGGGGCAGCTCCTGGTCCCAGGACCTCCGCGTCCTCGTCCCCAACGCCGGCGAGGGACACGATGTTGTCATGGAACTGTGGGTTGACCAAGCCACCGGGGCCCTCATATACGCCACCCTCACCGGCCCCCTGGTGGACACCGATGTCCCCGAAGTTGTCCGCACCCTGGCCCTGACCGGCCTGGACCAACCCGTGGAGATCGCCATTCCCGCCGGCCTGGAACAGTAAGCCCGGCCTTTGACCATGGGGAACGGGCCCGCCTCCTCCACCCATCGCGGCCCCGGGATGCCTTCCTGGCTGGTCCTGGCTGTCGTCGCCTCCGGTGCGATGGTCACCGCCCTGGACCAGACCGTGGTCGTCACCGCCCTGCCCGCCCTGATGCTGGACCTGAAGATTCCCTTCACCGAGCTGGACCGGGTCTCCTGGGTGGTAACCGCCTACCTCCTGGGCTACACTGCCGCCATGCCCGTCTTCGGACGCCTGGCCGACGTTTACGGCTACGTCCGGGTCTACCAGGCTTCCCTCGTCATATTCATCATCGGAACCTCCCTGGTGGCGTTGGGGAACACCCTGGAATGGGTCATCGCCGCGCGGGTCATCCAGGCCGTCGGCGGAGGCGCGGCGGTGCCGGTGGGGATGGCCGTGGCCGCGGGATTGCTCCCCCCAGAACAGCGTGGCCTGGCCCTGGGCATTGTGGGCGGAGCAGCCGAGGCGGGCTCCATGCTCGGCCCCATCTACGGCGGAGCGATTGTGGAGTGGCTCGGCTGGCGCTGGATATTCTGGCTCAACGTCCCCCAGGCGGCCTTGCTCATGCTGGCCCTGGCCCGCCTTGCCAACCGCCCCAACCGGGAAGAACGGGTCGACTACCTGGGAAGCATCCTGCTGGCCGCTGTGCTGCTCACCCTCTCGCTGGCCGTTTCCCGCCAGGGGCTTTTCACCCTCTCCTCCCCCCTGCCTTTCATCGTCGGAGCCGCGGGACTGCTGCTGTGCGTCCTTTTCTTCCGGCACCAGCGCCGGTCTTCCTTCCCCCTGCTTCCGCCTCCCCTCCTCCGGTCCCTGCCCCTGGTGACGGCCAACCTGGCCCAGTTCCTCGTGGGAATCGCCCTGATTATCGGCCTGGTCACCATCCCCCTTATGGCCAACACCGTCATGGGCCGCGACCCCTTCACCGGAGCGCTGTGGCTGCTGCGTCTCACCGTAGCCATCCCCATCGGAGCCGTCGTTGGCGGCCTCCTTCTCCCCCTCCTGGGCGCCCGCTCCGTCACCATCACCGGCCTGCTGCTGGCGGCGGCGGGACTGCTCCTGGCTGGGAACTGGACCCTGGACATTGCCGACCCCTGGCTCACCATCCACCTGGCAACTGCCGGTCTGGGCTTCGGACTGGTCATTTCTCCCATCGCGGCCCATGCCCTTGACGCCGTATCCGGGGAATACCGGGGCGCCATTGCCTCGCTGGTGGTGGTATCCCGGATGCTGGGAATGACCCTCGGCCTGGCCGCTCTCTCCGCCTGGGGCGTCGAGCACTTCCAGGCCCTGACATCGGGACTGGAGCTGCCCCTGGCCCGGCCCGGCGAGGATCTGTCCGAGGTCTCGGCCCGGGTCGCCGAGTACGACCGCCGGCTCACCGAAGCGGGATTGTCCCTATTCCACAACTTCCTCCGCTCCGCCGCCGTCGTATCCCTGCTGGCCATCCTCCCCGCCCTCCTCATGCGCCGGAGGGGCCCGCCTCCCTTGCCGTGACCGCCCATTGCCCAAATACCGTCCCGATGGCAAGATTCATGCGCTTGCGGGAAACCGCCCCGGACCGACCTCGATTAGTCTCCGTCCTGCACGTCCCGGCTGCATACGTGAATAACCAGATGGAACTGAAGCCCCTCGGCAACACCGGCGTTATGGTCCCTGAAATCGGCCTGGGCACGTGGAAGTACACCGGCGGCGCCGCGCCGCTGCAGCGGGGCATCGAGCTGGGCGCCTTCCTCATCGACACCGCCGAGATGTACCGCACCGAGGACGCTGTCGGACGGGCCGTTAGGGGAATACGGGACCGGGTGTTCATCGCCACCAAGGTTCTGGGACGCCACCTGCGCTATGACGAAGTGCTCCGCGCCGCCGAGCAGAGCCTCCGCCTGCTGGACATCGACCGCATCGACCTGTACCAAATACACTGGCCCAACTCCCGCGTCCCCATCGAAGAGACCATGCGGGCCATGGAACACCTGGTGGACACCGGCCTGGTGCGCTACGTGGGCGTCAGCAACTTCTCGGTCCAGCAGCTTGCCGATGCCCAGGCCGCCATGCCCTGCCACCCCGTGGTCTCCAACCAGGTCCTCTACAACCTCCAGCGGAGAAGCATCGAAAGGGACCTACTGCCCTACTGCGAACGGAACGATGTCACCGTCCTGGCCTACACCCCGCTGGCTGACGGAGACCTGGCCCCGGCCCCAGGCGACTCCCGTGGGAAATCCTCCGGCCTGCGCCGCGCCGCCGGGCGGTTGACCGGCCGCAGCCGCCAGTTGGACGCCCTTCGCGCAGTCGCCCGGGAGTGTGGCAAGACCCCAGCCCAGGTCGCCCTGAACTGGTGCGTCTCCCGCCCCAACGTCATCGCCATCCCCAAGTCCAACAGCATCGCCCGCACCGAGGAAAACTGCGGCGCCTCAGGATGGCGTCTCACTCCGGCCCAACTGGAACAGCTCGACCGCGCCTTCCCCCTGTGACTCTCGCCATCGCGAAGACTCCTACTCCCCGACGTTAACCTCTGTCCTCGTACATATCCTCCCGCCGCAGGCTCAACCCCTCCGGCCACTCTCCAACGGAATGCACGGGCAATATCTTGTCCAGCAGCGGCGTAGCGGATGTTGGAGGTTTCTCACGTTCATCCTGCCCACATTTGCATGTCTCGGATTTCTTATCCACAACGTTAACTCCCCAGCCTACCGTCTGACTATTTCCTGGTGCAGGTCAATCATGCTTGCCAGATATCCCACAGCGCCATGGTTGACTTCGAACTCTCTGTTGGCCACACGGTGAGCCAGAGACGTAATTCTACCTTGGTCATACCCTTTTGTCCGTTTGGCGAGATATTGCGGTTCTGTCAGCTCGGACCCTCCGCTTAAGAGCTTCAATTGCTCTAAGGAAGGAATTCGTCCGAACCTTCGTTCGGCTGCGTAGAGCTCTACTTCAATTCTAGCCAACAGATTCGATGAGTCATGACCCATTTCTCCATCCGGAAAGAAATTCTCAAAGTAATCTATAACCCCACTTGCCAGACACTCGCCTTTCGTGAATCGCCGGTATAGCGCCTGATCCTTCAACTTCAGTGCAATCAACAAGCCAAGCAATAATGGGTACAGTGAGTGACGGGGTGACAGATTCTTCCCAACTAAAGCAATCAACCTCACACAGTAGTCTATATCCCTAAGAGAGAGCCCGACTCGGCTCCACAAATCCGGCAAGGTCCCCTCTATGCCGCCATATTCGTTTATGTGGACAGAATGATTCGCTGTCTGGGTGAATTCTTCAAAGAATTTGCCCATACCGAATCGCCTCATCAAGTATCTCCCAAATTCCGCTGAATCCACTGCTGGCAAGGTGAATTCCATGTCGAAGAACCGACGAAGGTAAACATCCACATCTATATCACCGTAGACTGATGCCAGAGACTTACAAAGCTCGTCCCGGTTGATGCCGAAGACGAACACCAAGTCTGGAACGTCGAATATATGCTTGACCCGCTCCAACAATTCGATTGCGAACGTTGGACGGCATCGGTCTAGTTCGTCGATGATAAATACCAAAGGATGGTTTGTGTCATGCCGGACCGAACTGGATAATTCACTCAAATGCTCCTTGAGTTTATCCTTCGTCCGCCGCTCGTCGAGGTATTCCTGCAGCAAGTCTCGCTTGGGCGTTCCGCTGTCGCTGGTGTCCAGCGTAAGCCCGGTGAACCTGTTCAAGACTCCTGATAAATTATTCTTCAGCAGGGTAACCCCGGCTTCACCGACCTTATCGACGAAGACCTTGAACTTGCCTTCTTGAAAGTGCTCGGCCAACTGCCCGATGATTGCCAGTAGTGGGTCATCACAGAAGTCGTCTTCCCAAGCGTTGAAGTAGATGGCTTGGAAATCCTGGTTTTCCAGATCCTGCTGCCATCGTTTCAGCATGAACGTCTTGCCGGTTCCCCAGTACCCGTGAATACTGATGGTAAACGGTGCCGATTGGTCACGAATGATGTTCGTCAGTCTTCCCGCGACCTCCGCACGGCCCAGCACGTCGTCGCCCCAAGGGTCACAAGACGAAACCTCTGCTTCGGGCAGTTTCAGGTTCAATGAATCCTTGGGGTTGTTCGTCTCTTGAGTCACGCTTTCTCCCTATACTCCATGTATTCCCCCGTCACCCCCCAACCCGCTCCACCAGCCGCCGCACCGCCTCCCTCGGCTCGTTCCGCAGCGGCGGAAAATGACTGAACACAATCGTCTCGTAGTCCAGCCCGGCCAGCTTCTCCAGGGACCGCATCGCCAGCCGGAACCGCTCCTCGTTCAGCGTGATCGGCGGACTCAGCCGGCGGGCCAGCTTGTACTGCAGCGCATCCCCCACAATCACCGTTCCCTTCTCCGGCAGCAGCAGACCGATGCTCCCCCGCGTGTGCCCCGGAAGATGCACCACCCGCACCTCCGTCCCGAAGGGAATCACGTCCCCATCCTCCAGCCGGTCGTCCACCGCCACCGGGCGGCCCATCAGCTTGGCAATCACCGGCGCCGTCATCTCCCCCAGAGGCCCCTCGGGCAGCACCGTCGGCATCGGCTCCTTCCCCTCGATGATCTCCGCCTCCGACACGTGGGCCGCCACCGCCGCGCCCCGTCCCGCCACCAGTTGTCCCAGGCCTCCGGCGTGGTCAGGATGGTAGTGAGTCAACGACACCCGCGTCAGGTCTTCGGGAAACACCCCCAACCGCCGCAGCCCCCGCCAGATGACCGGCGCGCTCCCCGGCAGTCCCGCGTCCACCAGCAGCGCCTCCCCGTCCTCCACCAGCACCGTCACCCGCGCCCCGATGACCCGCAGCTGGAAAACCCCGTCCGCAATCTGTATCGGCCTGTCCAGCATGACAATCTCGGCCCGGACGCCATCCGCTCCTGAAACGAATTCGGGGACGATTCCCCGCCTCTAATTCTAGCGCGAATCGCCCCTCTCGATGTGGACACACCTCAACATTCAGGGGGTTTTGGGGGATGAATCCCCCGACGGCACCCTCTAATCCGGCGGATTAACCTCGTCGAATAGCTCCACCACCTCCCCTGAGGGCGGAGGCGTCGCCAGGGTCGCCAAAACTCCCGCTGCCGCCGCCCCGATGAATCCCGGCGTGGCAACCATCACATCCATGACTCCCCCCGACGTGAACTCCCAGATCGAGCAAATCACCGCTCCCGCAATAATGGATGCCACCGCTCCCCAGTAGTTGAACCTCCGCCAGTACAGCGACATGATGATGCAGGGACCGAAGGCCGCACCCATACCGCCGAAGGCGTACGCCACTAGGTCGAAGATCGAGTCCGGCTGCGTCAGCGCGATAACCGCCGCCACCAGGCCGATCACCACCAGCAGTCCCCGGCCCAGCCAGATCCGCGCCCCCGTCCTGATGGAATACGTGAACCTTCTCAGCCAGGGCAGGTCGTCCGCCGCCACCGCCGACCCCAGCAAGAGCTGCGAGTCCGCCGTGCTCATCACCGCCGCCACCACGCCGCACAGCAGCACTCCCGCCACCAGCGGATGGAAGAAGGCCTCCGTCACCACGAAGTACACCTTCTCCGGGTCCGCCACCGCCGCCGCCAGCATCCCGACCTGTTCCAGAGCCGGCCGAGCCGCCCACCCGATGACCAGCCCGAAGACCGATATCAGGAACAGCCATGCCACCCCGATGTTCCGGCTGGCCGGGATCTTCGCCTCGTCCTCTATCGCCATGTACCGCTGCAGCACCCGCAGGGATCCCAGCGCCGCCACGCCCCATCCCGGCAGTCCCGCAACGTACACCCAGGACAGGGCATTGCCCTCCGCATCGTTCAACGGATTCAGGAAGTCCGACCCTCCGGCCAGCACCCCCGTCAGGGGGTTCTCCGCCACTTGCAGCAGCATCGCCGGAATGATTGTGAAGGACGCCAGCATTATCAGCGACTGGAAAACGTCCGTCCGCGACACCGCCAGGAATCCCCCGACGAATGTGTAGGACGCCACCGCGGCCAGGGTCACCACGATCCCCGCCGCCGGTTCCAGCCCGAAGGTCGTCTGCAGCAGCTTCGACCCGCCCACCAGCCCCGATGATATGTAGATGATGACGAAGAACAGGGTCACCACCGCCACCAGCGACCGCAGCAGCCCCGTCCGGTCCTCGAACCGCTTCTCCAGGAACTCGGATATGGTCAGCGAGTTGTCCGCAGCGTAGGTGTAACGCCTCAGCCGCCGCGCCATGACGGTCCAGGAAAACACTGAGCCGATGAAGACGCTGCCCGCCAGCCACAGTGTCATGCCCCCGTCCGCGAAGGCCAGCGCCGGTACCACAAGCATCGACCCGCTGCTCACGGCCGAGGAACTGGCGCTCAGGGCCGACGTCACGGCGCTCAGACGGCGGCTCCCCAGCACGTAGTCCTGCATTTCCCGCATCTGCCGCGCCCGCGCCACCGCGATTCCGATCAGCACGGCGAAGTACACGCCGAAAACGGAAAGCACCCAGACGTTCAGGAAAGCCACAGGTCAGGTTCCTTGTGCAATGGTGGAGGAAAAAGGGGACCGGGGGCGGCCTATCCGGAAGCCCGCAGTTCGTCGCACCGGTCCGAGTCGGCTTGTGCCAGGTCCAACTGGTCGTTGAACAGGTAGGCCAGCGACCGCCGCCCGTAGTAGTTATCGTCGGTGGGGTTGAGCTCGATAGCCCGGGTCAGGTCGGCAATGGACTCGGCGTACATCCCCAGCTCGTAGTGGGACACTCCCCGGTTGAAGTATGCCTCGGCGAAGGCGCCGTCCAGCTCGATGGCCCGGGTGTAGTTGTCAATAGCCTGGTCGTACACCCCGTTCCGGCTGTACCGGTTCCCCATATCATTGAAACCCGCCGCATCGGTGGGTTCCGGCGGCGGGTTGAATCGTGACGTCATGTCTGCTGCTGAAGGGCCGGGCGGCCTACATGACCGCCCGCACCAGCCCTCCGTCCACCAGGATGGTCGTGCCGGTGATGTAGCTGGACTTGCCCGATGCCAGGAAGCCCACCAGGTAGCCCAGTTCCTTCGGCTCCCCGATGCGTCCCACCGCCGTCTCCGCCGCCCGGGACGCCAGCCCCTCCTCCACCGAGGTGCCCAGCTCGTTGGCCCGGTTGGTCACGTTGGACAGCATCCGCTCCGTCAGGATGGAGCCCGGGCAGACGTTGTTCACCAGGATGCCGTCCCGCCCCACCTCGTCGGCCAGGCTCTTGGCGAAGGCCACCACCCCCATCCGCGTCGCGCCGGACAGGGCCAGGTTGGGAATCGGCTGGTACACCGTGCTGGCCAGGATGTTGATGATCCGGCCCCCGCCCTGTTCCTTCAGGTGCGGCACCGCCTCCCGCGACATCCGGGCGAAGAAGTACAGCGAGCGCTGCACCGCCGTCTCCCACTGCTCCTCCGTGGCGTTGGCCGACCGGGCCAGCGGGGGGCCGCCCGAGTTGTTGACCATGATGTCCAGCTGACCGTAGTGCTCCACGGTCCTGGCGATCAGGTCCTTGATGGTGTCATAGCTCTCCAGGTCGCCGGCGTAGGTCATCACCTCGGCGCCCGTCGTGTCCCGGATCTCCGCCGCCGCCCGCTCCAGGCTCTCGCTGGTGCGGCTGCACATGGTGATCCGGCACCCCTCTTCCGCCAGCACCTCGGCGCTCGCCCGTCCCAGTCCCTGGCTCGCCCCGCCGATAATGGCTACCTTCCCTGTCAGTTCCAGGTCCATGCGGATAGTCTCCTTCACGCTGACCCGGAAAATACGGGGAAAGTCGCCCCCGGCGGCCAGCGCATCGGATTATATCACCCGCACCCCCGCACCGGAGACCAACCTTCTAAATCCAGGGTACGTTGGGGGATGAATCCCCCAACGTACCCCTCGTCCTCATCACCCGCCACTCACAACCCATCCGCCGCCGCAGCCCCCGCGTGCTCCTTTATCCCCTCCACCAGGCTCCGGTAGCTGTACCAGTCCAGCGTCTCCCCGTCGATGTAGAACGCCGGAGTCCCCCGCACGCCCAGCCTGCGGCCGTACTCCTTGTCCGCCTCCACCTTCTCCCGGTGGACCCTTTCCCGGGTACAGGCGTCGAACTCGGCCAGGTCCAAGCCCAGGCCCTCCGCCACTCCCCGCAGGTTGCCCGCCCCCATCCCCTCCCTCCGGGCCAACATGTCGTACACCCCGTTGTGGTACTCCATGAACATTCCCTGGTCCCGGGCGCACTCCGACGCTTCCGCCGCCGTCGTCGACTCCGGGCTCAGGAAGGGAAAATGCCGGTACTCGAACCGGGCTATCCCCTCGTCAATGATGTCCCTCTGCAGCAGTGGCAGCGTCTTCAACGCGAACTGGGCGCAGTACCCACACTGGAAGTCGGCAAACTCCACGATCACCGGAAGCTCCGTGTCAACAGCCTCCGCGGCCTCGGGCGCCGCCGCCGGACTCGCGCAGGCCAAGGCAAATACCCCCACCGCTACTACCACTATTGAGAACAATGGAAAGGTGCCTTTCAACGCCGCGCCACCCCTTAGGACAAAGTCTCCCCCGAGAGTATCCCCCAGCGAGTCCGCCCGCAAGCCCCTATATCCAGGAGGTTTGGGGGATTCATCCCCCAAAGTACCCCATCCTCCTCCAGACCGGAGCGCGCAAGGAGCCTTAGACAAGTTACCCAACTTGGCGACGGAGCGAGCGGCCTTTGGAAAGAAAACGCCCCCAACGCCAATGCTATACTTGACCAGACCGGCACTGGCCAGTGCCGGTCTGGGAGAACCATCAATCACTGGAGTGGAGTCATGCCCGCCGACCAGGAACTCCTCAAGCGGATAACCACGCGCTCCGACGTCTTCGGAGGCAAGCCAATTATCCGCGACATGCGGATTTCAGTAGAACTTGTCCTGAGCCTGTTGAGCCAGGGAGCGACCCAGGACGAACTCCTTGATGACTACCCGGAGCTGGAACCGGAAGACATCCGTGCTTGCATCGCCTACGCCCACACCGTCATAGTCGGCGACACCCTGGACGCTATATCGGTAAAAGGCCCGTGAGGTTTGTAGTAGACCGATGCGCGGGCCGTCGTCTTGCCGAATGGCTCCGCAACAACGGTCACGACGTGCTCTACGCCAACGACCTTGGTCCCGATCCTGGCGACAGGGCACTACTTGAACAAGCTGCGACGGAGAACCGTGTCCTGATCACTGTCGACAAGGACTTTGGCGAACTGATATACCTTCACAGATTGTCCCATGCCGGGCTTGTCCGGCTGCCCGACGTAAGAACGCCTCTCCGCATCGCGTTGATTGACGACCTTATCGGCCGTTACAGCCAGGCTCTGGAAGAACGATCCATCCTGACGATTGTTGGTGGCAGAGTCCGGATTTCTCGCACATCGGAAACCTGACAGAGTCCAAAAAGGAGTCCCATGTCCTCCCCATCATCCGCCGTTTCCCCGGACCTGGCCCAGGAAATCGAGACCGCCGCCGTCGAAATGGCCTGGGGAGCGGGAGAAATCCTCTCCCGCAGCTTCCGTAGCCAACTCACCATCGAATACAAGGACAAGAACAACCTGGACCCCGTCACCTCCGCCGACAAGGAGACCCAGCAGTACCTCGCCGACGCCATCTCCGCCCGCTTCCCCGGCCACGGCATCCTCGGCGAGGAAACTTCCGGTGAAGAAGAGACCGACGACCCGGCCCCGGACATCCTCTGGGTCCTCGACCCCCTGGACGGCACCACCAACTTCCTCAACGGCCTGCCCATCTACGCCTCATCCATCGGCGTCCTCCATCGGGGACGCCCCCTCGCCGGCGCTCTCTACCTCCCCTGGCCCAACCCCGACGGAGGCCTGGTCCTCCACTGCCGGAAGGGAGGCGGCTGCTTTGCCAACGACGATCCGGTGGAGGTGTTCGCCCCGGAGCCGCCAAGGAGCCTTGGACAAGTTACCCAAATTGGCGACGGGGGCGGCGACCCTTGGAACAAAAAACCCGTCGGAAACCGCCTCATCGGACTCCCCGGCTTCTTCCCCGTCACCACCCGGGTCAGGCAGGACTGGAAGGGCAGCCTGGGCGAGCCCCGCACCACCGGCAGCATCGCCTACGAGCTGGCTATGATCGCCATGGGGGCCATGCAGTACGCCGTCTTCGGCGCTCCCCGGATGTGGGACATGCTCGGAGGGGCCATCGCCGTCCAGGAAGCGAAAGGGACGGTAATGACCCGGTTCCGCGGCGAAAAATCCTGGCATGCCCTCAACTCCCTCGTCCCCGAGTGGGACGAAAAGCCGCCCAGCCTCAAGGAACTCCGCCGCTGGGTCGCCCCCCTGGTGGCCGGCAACCCCGACCTCGCCCCCCTCATCGCCCACAACCTACGCCCCCGCTTCCGCCCCGCAGTCCAGGCCAAGCGCTTGGCGGGGAAGTTCCGCCGGAAGCGAAGGAGCAGCTGAGGGCTCCTGTCAGACGCAAAAAGGCCCGCCGCTCCTTCCAGCGCCGGGCCTCTCTCATAACTCTAACCGCCGTTGCGGGAGTATCCCCGCGCTGTAACCTTTCCTAAACCCGTCCCTCCAGCAGCAGCCTCACCACCTGCGGACCTGTGGAGCCAGCGTCCCGGAGTAATTAAACGGCTGGCGAAGAACGCGCGAGACGTTCCCTCAGAAATTCCTGGTTCCCCCGTCAGGGTTGTTCCGGCGGGGGCCAATCGTCCTCGTCCATCCAGCCGTTCTTGCGGGCCAAGTGGACCCACAAGCGTTGCATCATGGCTGACTCCCTCCGGTACTCGGCGACCTCCTGGCGGTGTTCCGCTAGTTCCTGCCGGTGCTCAACGAGCATTTCCTGTTGGGCAGACACCACGTCAATCAGTTTGACCACGCTCTCCGTTAGTGCTTCGCCTTGTTGCCTGATGGTATCCGCCATCGTGATCATTGCTTCTTCGAGATTGGTTACTCTCTGTTCCAGTGTCATCGCCTCTCCATGGCAGTGGTGTGCCAACTGATTCAATAAAGTGCCGCCCGCCGCTGGCTGTTGGACCGGCACGCTGGGTGCGGTGAGGATGGAGACCCCAATACCGTGCTGAGTTCGCCCTCTCCTCGGATTGGTCGCTTCGTCCCCCTGGAATGCGCCCCTAAACCCGCCCCTCCAGCAGCAGCTTCACCACCTGCGGTGCCAGCGCCTGCGCCCGCTCCTCCAGCGCCGGCCCGTTCACGTTGGTTATCGGATGCGGACACACCAGGTAGGGAAAGTCCGGCACCCCCATCAGCCGCGTATAGGCCCGGGCCGTGTTGGTGAACACCGACGTGATGATTGTCGCCGTGGGCATCCCCTGGTGCTCCAGGGTTATTCCGTCGTGCAAACTGCCCGACGAGCAGCCCCCTCAATCCCCCACGCCCGCGATCACCACGTCGCAGTGCCGGTGCAGGTCCGCCACTATCTCCGGCACCGGCGGCAGCGACGCCGAATGCTTCTTCGCGTAGAAGACGTTGGAGAACTCGTACTGCTCATTCAGGATTCGCGCAATCGCGTGCAGGATAACGTCCGAGTTGGCCTTCGAGTTGTCCAGCAGGCCCAGCCGCAGCCCCCGCAGGTCCGTGGGACGCGGCGACAGGTCCAGATTCACCAGCCCCGGATCAGTCCCAGTCGGGTCCACCAGTTGGATAGAAGCAGTAGTCATAAGTACCTCCCTCGGAACCTTTAGGAGCGAGCGGCCAGCGGAGAAACCACCACCCAACCACCCCCCTGGCCCGAGCGTTTTAGAACAGACGTTGCGGGTGCGGTTCTACGCCTGCGGATCGTTAATCTTCGCCGTGGTGGCCACCAGGCCGTAGTAGTTCATTATAAGCTCGCTGTAAATGCCGCTGTTTCCCCCGGCCTTCACTATCAGAATGTCCTCCGGGTGGTCGGCGGCGTACACTTTCTCCTCGTAGTCCCCCGCCTGTATCTCCCCGTTGATGTACCCCAACTCCTTCAGCTGCCCCCGGGACCGGAAGGCATTCTCCTGCAGGTACTTCTGCATCGCCGGACGGTCCCAGCCCAGCCGACCCAGCAGCTCCGAATGCCAGTGCCCCACGATCCAGAACCACTTGATGTCCCGCCCGAAGTAAATCGCCAGCCCGTGGGATGCCATCCCCTCGGCTATCGAGTCCATCAGGCTCTCTCCGGTGGCCCCGTACCGGTTCCCCAGCATCTCCGGGTCTTGTATCGACGCCACCGTCACCGTCGAGTCCTCGGGCTTGAATCCCAGTGAAACGTGGAAAGGCTCCCAGGGACTGTTCTCCTCGTCCTCCCCGAAGCACACCCCGTGCTTTCCCAGCGACCCCATGCACCCCCGGTCCAGCACCCCCGGCCGCTGCTCGAAAACGTTGATCAGGATCAGGCGGATGGCCCGCCCTATCGTCGCGTTGGCCCGGTTCCCCGGACTGAACAGGTTGTCCGTGCAGTTCAGGCCCAGCTTGTGACGGATGGGCCCGTTGACCAGCGTCAATATCCCCACCGAGTTCGTCACCGCCGAAAGCTCGTGGATGCAGTTCGGGTCGTGGTCGAACAGCGCCTGCATCGTCGCCAGCACCACCGGAAAATACTCCGGCAGGCACCCCGCCATCACCGTGTTGGCGGCGGCCTGCTCCGCCGTCAGCACCCGCCGCCGCACCGGCACCTCCCCCAGGACGTGGTCCGGCTCCAGCCCTGCGTAGTCGAGCATCTGCCGCACCCGGTCCACCGTCGGCGGCACTACCGGCAGCCCGTCGGTCCACCCCCGCCGGAAACATTCGTCAACCGCGTCTACGGCGCTGACCTCGTGAATCGGTGACCTGCCGGAAGTCGTCATGGAAAGTCCTTGAAGAAGTATCCTTGAATCGAAATGCCAGGCCGCCGTCCCCGCAGCCAACCTGCGGCAAAATTGTACCAAGCCCCCCACCCATCCTCAACAACGCTCGCCGCCAACCCCAGGGCAATCGCAGAGGAACCTCTGAACAAGTCCCTCAAACAATCCCTTCCTCCTCAAGGGGGAAGGGATGTTTGAGACAGTTACCAAGCCGGCCAGCCAACGTTTCGGCAGGTCAAGGCAGGACAGGAAAGAGCCCTCGGCTGACCACCGGGGGCTTTCCTCTTTAGATTTGATGAGGGATTTCAGACCCCAGGAGGGACCGGCATCGCTGTATCAGAAGGACCGGGCCGGCAGGATGCGGCGGTACACCCCCGGCGACCCGGGGGCGTGACCGTAGGTGCCGCCGATATATTCGTGCATCCGATCTTCGCCGCGACGCTGGTTCCACACCGAGGTCTCGGGGACCTTCTCATGCTCGAACTCGTAGATGGTGGTGTACTTGGGACTGCCTTCCACCACGTGGTACCGCCGGACCGCGATACACCCCGGCACCTCCAGGTTGGCGGGCGTCCGCACCGTGTCGTAATACTCGTTGTACTTGTCCTCGATATCCGCCGGAACGTCCATCCGCCCCACCTGCAGGGCCGGGGCCATCCCCCGCCCGGTGCCGTTGGGGTCGATCTCCTGCGGATAGATCTGGGTGCAGATGTTGCGGACATAGCTGCGCCCGTTCACCGAAAGGGACATCTTCCTCGTCCACTCCGTCGGCTCATTGCGGAACTTGAGGTACTCCGGGGTCTGGAGAGCCTCCACCGACTCCAGCTCGTAGCAGGCCAGGTAGCGGGGTCCGCCCTTCAGGGCCTGGTACCGGCCCGCGTTGAGGAAGCCGGGCATACCGAGCAGGTCGCCTATGTGCTCCTGGTCGTACCAGGCATTGAAGTCCGCATCCATTTCCGCGTCGATGTCCACGAACACCATCATCACCGCCGAGCCTTTCTTGGCCACCATGGCAAGACCTCCTGCAATCAAGTATCGGGAAACCGGGGCCTGGAAAGAACCGCCTCCTGGGCCGGGGCGCGTAGGACTGCCGGAATCATAACCACCGGCCCCCGGTCTGGCAAGGAGCGGCCTGCCTGCTCTGGAAGCCGCCGGTTTCGGCCTCGATTTGGGCAACTTGTTTAAGGGGCTTGGCTGGCGGTCGGCCCGGACCATTTCTCCCGTGACAGGCACAACCCCAACCCCGCCACAACCCGCCTAATATCAGGATATGTTATAATGATTATGTGGATTAGCCTTGGGTTAATTTACCGTTAACAATACAGGTTGATAATAAGAGTGCGGCTGCGGGGAGGCGGTGACGTCTTAACCAGGAGCGGCGATATGTGGCTTAAAGACCGCGCAGTAACCGCCGGCATTCGTCAATCGCGCCGGAAACCCGCCAGGTTCCAGGGGTACATCCAGGTGAAGGGTGGAGTGGGCCAGTGCATCGTCCCGGTGGGACCGTGGCGGAATTCCAGGGTGCAGGCCTTGACCGATGCCAAGACGGCTGAAAGGGCCCACCAGGAAAGACGGGAGCGGGAACCGGAACCGGAGGAGTGACCGCACCCGGACAACCGGCAAGAGGGTCCAGCGACAAAACATTCCGGGGGAGAGATTGAGCTCTCCCCTTCTTTTTGTGCTCCAGGCATCCTGGGCCGCTTCTAAACCCTTCGTCCGTCGCCTATACTTGCCCCAACTTCCCGACGGGAAAACAAGGAGCCCATCGTGGCTGACCGGGAACGCCTCGTCCAAACACTGATGGACCTGATACGAATCGACAGCCCCACCGGGGAGGAGGACGCCATGGACGCCGAGGTGTCGGCCCGCCTCCAGTCGTTGGGATGCGCCGTGGAGCACGACTCCTTCCGGAACGTCATCGCGCGGCTCCCCGGGGCGGGAGAGCCGGTCATGCTCTCCGCCCACCTGGACACCGTCGAGCCGGGCCGGGGCATCAACCCGGTCCTGGACGGCGACGTCCTCCGTTCCGACGGCAGCACCATCCTGGGCGGAGACTGCAAGGCCGGCGTCAGCATCATCCTGGAGGCGCTGACCTCCGTGGTGGAATCGGGCCGCCCGCGCCTGCCGGTGGAGATCGCCTTCAGCCGGGCGGAGGAGGGAGGGCTGAACGGCGCCCGCAACATGGACATGGGACTTCTCACCGCCCGCCGGGGCGTCGTCTTCGACGGCGAGGGCGCGGTCAACCGCATCACCGTATCCGCCCCCTCCCAGAACATCGTCCAGGCCGCCATCCGGGGCCGGGCCGCCCATGCCGGGCTGGAACCGGAAAAGGGCATCTCCGCCCTGGTCGTTGCCGGCTACATCATGACCCGCCTCCCCCTGGGGCGCATCGACGCCGAGACCACCGCCAACGTCGGGCGGCTGGAGGGCGGCCTGAAGCGCAACGTCGTCCCGGAGGAAGCCTTCCTCGACGGCGAAATCCGCAGCCGGGACTGGGACAAGCTGGAACGGGTCACCGGCGAATTCCGGCAGGTCTGCGACGAGGTTGGGGCCCGGTTCCCAGGGGCCGAAATCCGCCTGGACATCCGCAACGCCTACCGCTCGTACAGCGTGGGGGCGGACAATCCGGCGGTGGACACCATCGCGCGGGCCCTGTCAGCATGCGGGATGAAACCGGTGCTGGAGGCCAGCGGCGGCGGGTCCGACGCCAACGTGTTCTTCGAGCGGGGCATCGCCGCCCTGCCCGTGGGCATCGGCGTTCGCGGGTTTCACACCAGGGAGGAAACCGCCCTGCTTCCCGAAATCCTGCAGGCTGCGGAGGTCTGCGAGCAGGTCATCACCGGGGCCTAGCTGCTTCGCCCCCGGCATCGCAGGAAGCCCACGGCCGAAATGAAACCGGCCCGCGATGACAACTCGCGGGCCGGTTGATGTCTCTTGAAGACGTCGGTCCCGGCTAGCCGCTGCCGAAGCGGGCCAGAAGCTCGTCAACCCTTACCTCGGTTTCGCGGCGCAGCTCCAGCGACCTGCTGCGGGACTCGTCGAAAGCGCGGAAGGCATCGGTGCTGAAGGGGCGCCAGTCGTACCCCAGCACCCGTAGCGCCTCCTGCTCCTGCTGCACGGCATCGGTCAGCGCGTTCCCCATTGGCCGCAAGAAGGAGTCCCGCGGCAGTGCCCGCACGGCGAAGGCGATCCCGCCCAGGGTGTCGGAGAACCCGGCCAGGGCCTCCGAGACCTCCTCCCGGTCGCAGCCGCCGTCCGTCGCCCGCCAGCCGGTGTAGCCGGCGTGGAACCGGTCCCACGCCTTCACCAAGTCCTCGTAGGCGGCTTCAAACTCCTTCACGCTTTCCAGGTCTATATCCAGTCCCTCATCGGGGTTGTCCATAATCTCCTTGATCCTGGTCCGAACATCGGACCGGACACCGCCCGCGTCGGCAAAGGCGTCGTCGGCATCCTCAAAGGAGACTTCGGCAGTGCCCGCGCCGTTCCCGCCGTCCGGGGTCGGGGTCGCAGCCGGAGGAGGTTCTTCTTCTCCCGGAGTGCCTGCGGGTGGGTCAATCTGAATCTGCGGATCGGGATCCTGCTCCTGGGAGCTGGGCAGCGGACTGCCACCCTGGATTCCCGGGGGCGTGAGCGGAGAGATGAACACGGACGGGCGGGTCAAAGGTTGAACGGACTTGTCCGCCGATTCGCTGGAAGAGGTTTCCTCTCCCTTGCTGCCTCCCTCAAATTCGCCGATGAGCGCCTGCAGAGCTTCAATCTGGTCGTCAACGGCGTCCAGCATGTCCTTGACCAGCCGGTCGGTAACGGCGGATGAGGGCAGGTCTTCAATGTCACTCCTGACGCCTTTAAGGTCGGTCACAACACCGCTAAGGCCATCAATGGACTCCTCAGCCGGCATCGTGGCCTGCCCGTCGCGGACTTCTTTGTAGTCGTTATCCAGTTCGGCCCACTCGTCGGCGACCTTTTCGAACTCCGAGGAGAATTCGTCGAGAGTGTCCTGGATGTCCGGGTCAATGAAAGTCAGGTCGTACAGGCCGTCGGTGACGGAGGTTTGGGCGGCGTTGGAGGCGAATCGGGCCTCATCCACTGCTTCAAAAAGCGAAACCGTGCCGGGCTGCCACTGGATGCTGAGGCGCCGGAAGGCGGTTTCTTCCCCCTCGCCGGCTTCCACAAGCAGGTCGGCCAGGGCCCGCGTATCCGCCGACCTGGGGAGGTCAAGGGCAAGAGACGAAATGCCGGCGGCATCGGAAGCAAACTCCCGCAGGCCCATTTCGGCGGCGTTCCTGCTGCACGAGGTCAAGCCGGCCTGCCACGAGTCGAACTGCTGATGGTAGGCGTCCCAGTCGGCCTGGATATTGGCCTGGGCCTCGGCGAACTCGTTGGCCGAGGCTATGGCGGAGGGCGGCACTGGGGTTGGAGCCGGTGCGGCTATGCTTTCCGTGGAAAGGAGGCTATCCGCAGGAGCGGCCGTTTCGGCGCATCCCACGAACAGGGCCGCAATAACGCCGCAGGCCATGACCCGCAGCAGGCAAGTCTTCAATTTCATTGTGTCTTGTACACCCCTACCGAATCGTTGACCAATCCCTGCTGGAGAGTGTCTCCCGTCACCTTGGATATGGCGCTGGAAACGGTCTTTGCCGTGTCTCCCAGGATTAACAGCACCTGCCGGTCGCCGGTCTGGAACAGGGTCACGACTGCGGTGCCCTCCCTTGAAATATCCGAGGCTCCAGGGACGCTGATCTCGTCCTCCACCCGGACGCCGTTGGCTTCCAGGTAGACCGCAACCTGCTCGGCATGGTCGAACAGCCCCAGGAACACGGTGTCCGACGCCAGGTCTTCCTCTTCCCGAAGTTGGGCGTTCACCTGCAGCTTCCCCAGGGAGTGGCGGAGAGAAGTGCCTTGGGAGATGAGGGAGGAATCCCCTAGGACGATGTCTACATTTCCTTCCAGGAAGTCCGGGAAGTTGACCAGGACAAACTTCCGTTGGCTCCCGGTGAGAAAGTCGGCCAGGTTGGAAACCAGACGGTTGTTGTCGGCCACCAGGTTGTTGGGCGGCACCATGAAGGTCAGGTCGTAGACGCCGACCACGTTCTGGTTCTCTCCGGTGGCGATGGGGGATGCGCCGGTTCCCTTGCCGTAGAGGGAGGATTCCGTGTTTTCGTCGGTAAAGGCCAGTCCCGAACCGGCGGAGGTCACGGTCCCGGTGCTGTGGAGGATGATTTCGTCCAACCCGGAGGTTATCTCATGGGGCTGGAACTGCCGGACAATGATGTGCTGGAAGTTGAGGTCGTATTCCACCGAGTTGAACAGGTAGTCGGGCTGGAACTCCAGGCCAAGAGGGCCGGCGATGCTGTTGACGTCATTGGGCCGGGAAGGCTCGGCCACCACCAGGACCCGTCCGCCGCGCTCCAGGAATTTCTGGACCGCGAACACCTCCTCCTGGGTGAAGGACTGGTAGGGAGACACGATCAGCAGGCTGTTGGCCTCGGCGAGTTTGGCATTCAGATCGGCTGCGGTTCTGGTCGCGGAATTCCGGTCCGGCGGTTCCAGGTATTCGACGGCGAAGCCCCTATCCGCAACCCGGGAAATAAGCTGGGTCAGTTCTCCGGGCAGGAGAATGTTCCGGTGGGCGTGGTCCACTACCAGCGTCCCCCGCGCCCCCCCGACCCGGGGAGCGTCGGTGAATTCCACCTGGCCGTTGACCGGAGTGTTTACCGTCAACTGCTCGAAGGGGAACATCTCCGTTTCCGGCGGGCTGTACGCGGACCCCGGCTTGAAATAGAAAAGCCAGGCGACAAGCACCACGACGGCCGCCGCCACCGGGACCAGCAGGTAGGAGAGAGCTTTAAGGAGTGTCAAGGGCTGTCGGATCCCCGGGTTCGGTCTCGCCGGTGTACCCGGTATAGAGGTAGTAGATTCCGGGGGGCCTGATCTCCAGCGGCAGTTCGGGGAACGGGTTACCTTCCGGGTGGGTCAGAGCCCCGGTAACCGCCAGACGGTTCAACTCCATCAGGGAGACCGGTTCGGTCCGTCCCGAAGGGGAACCATCCGAGGCGGAAGCAGTGACGCCGGGAACATTTGGCGAACCGTAGGGCATGCCCAGGGCCGCCGAAAGTATCCCGTCCACCTCGCCGGAGTCCGACTCGGCGAATATGCGCCGGATCTTCTGGACGAATATTCGGTTGACCTCGGTATTCACATCCAGCAGTTCGTAGTTCGAAAGGCCGGCCATGCTGGCGGCCTTCTCGATGGCCGCGGAATCGTCCCCGATCTCGTCCGCCAGGCCCAGGCGGACCGACTCAATGCCCGAGTACAGCCTGCCCTCCGCCAGCTCTTCGGGAGAAACCGCCAGCTTCTCACCGCGCTCCGACACCACCATCTGGACGAAACTCTGCTTGAGCAGGTCAACCAGGCCGATCCATTCCCTCCGGGTGGCGCCCGGGAGCTTGGACTTTCCGGTTACCACGATGAATTCGGGGGGCACAAAGGGCAGGAAGGGATTGGAGCCGGCGATGACGCCCACGTTCCCCACCAGCGATGACGTTTTGACGTAGGTGTGGCTGGTGCCCATGGCCATCATGTACCCGCCGCTGGCCACCAGGCCGTTCATCACCATGACCACGGGCTTTTCTTCCCGCAGGCGGCGGGTCTCCAGGTAAAGCCGCTCGCTGGAAGCCGCCCCTCCTCCGGGGCTGCTCAACGTGATGACCACCGCCTTGATGTCGGGATTGCGGCGGGCGTAGTCCAGGTAGCTGGTTATGACAAAGGCGGAATCTTCGTTAATGACGGTAAAAGGTAGGCTGATGACTCCGATCTGCGGCTTGCCGGGGTATACGTTGACCGCGACCAGCAGGCCAACGGCGATCCCCACCACCGCCAAGACGGGAAGCACCACGAAGGGTCTGACCAGTCCTCTACCCAAGGCACCCAGCACGTTCGCAAGTCCTTTTGTCAAAGGTTACTGTATCTTACCGGGGCGCCGCCGCTACAACCCCATTAGGTCCGGGGTTCCGGGTATGTATGCCAACTGCAGCCCTGTGCGCGAAGTCCAGCGATGATACGTCCGGCGCACGAACACTGTCAATGAATACGGCGCGGTCCGGTAAGTGGATTCACCTCGAATTCAGGTGCCGCAGGATGCTCCGATCAGGCTCGGAACGCTGCTTCCCCTTCCTCAGTGACGGATCCCGAAAGGGAACCGCTCAGTTCCAGATAGCCGCCACCCGGTAGGCCAGCTGGGTCTGGGACTCCCGCACGTCGACGATTTCCGCGGGGATGTCGCCCAGGATCCCCAGGCCGATGATCCAGTTCAGGATTTCGTGGTCCCCCGATTCCTGGAGCTCCTCGGGAGTGAGTTCCGCCAGCTTGCTCCCCCGGCCCGTCCGCACCAGTTCCAGGTACCGCCGGTCCGTCTCGATGTCTATGGCCCGGCACTGGAACTTGTGGGCCAGGAAACTGTGGGACCAACTGGAGGACGCCACCACGGCGACCCGTTCGTCCCTGGTGTCCAGGAACCGGCGGATGCCCTGTCCCAGCTCGTAGCACCGTTTGGGGGTGGGCCGCGGCGGGTAGTCGGGCCCGGCCTCTTCCCCGTAGCAGTTGACGAAGAGGGGGAGCAGCGGGAACTTGCCCTCCGGGTCCAGGAACACCAGCGGGTTGATGATGGCGTGGGCCAGGCCCCAGTCCCAGCCCTTGAGGGCGCTGGAAGAGGCCATGTCGAACCCGTCCCGGATCAGGTGGTTGCGCAGGTCCCTGGAAAACTCCTTGGGACAATGGAAGGAGAACTTGGTCTCCGGGTCCGCGTCCCACAGGTTGGTGCGGGCTGCCGGGCGCTGGAAGGGATAGCCGTCCACTTCTGCGCCGGTGTACAGGCAGAAGGGAGGCAGGTTGTCCTGCAGGAAGTTCTCGGCCTGGTCGTCGCCGATGACCAGCAGGACATCGGGTTCCCACTCGTGGAGGCGGTCGCGCATGGTCTGGAACGACTCCATGACCTTCTTCTGGTCGCTGATGTCCTGGCTCAGTCCGTTGTCATCCCCCAGCTCCTCCAGCAGTTGGGCGGGCGGCTCGTAGCCCGGCACCCGGGCAAACAGCCTCTCCCTGCCCTTGGCCCACACTTCGGGCGGAGTCAGAATGATCGGGCCGTGGGAACATCCTATGCCTAGCAATTCAGCCATTGCGTCCTCCTGATTTGGTGTGGACTTTAGCGCGGTTCTGTGCTTTTCGGCTCTTCACCCTGGCGCGTTCGGCGCTGGACGGCGGGGCAGGAATGTCGGCGCCGGCAAGCACTATTCACAAGCACTAGTCAAAAGAGCTATTCGTCCGGGGGCAGGTAGGCGTTGGGGACAACAGCGCTGCCCTGGCCTACTCCCGTGGTGTCGCCCCGCTGGTTTTCCGCCTTTATCTCAACGGAAACCCGGCTCCCGTTGACCTCCCTGGTCACGCCGGCAATCTTCCCGGTAAAGGTTATGGTATCGCCGGGACGGACCGGCCGCAGGAACCGCAGGTCAACCGTGCCGGAGTGATTGTACACCTCGCTGCCGAAGAACCTTCGCAGCATCTCGATGGCGAAGGACAGGGACATCCTTCCCGAAGCCACCGTCCCCTCGGTGCCGAGGGTCTCCCGCGCCGTCTCCTCGTCGGTGAACTGGGACGGGCCGGACTCCCCGGCGCTGCCTTCGAAGAGGTTGATAGCCTCCTGGGTCATCTCCTTCACCAGGGGCGGCAGCTCATCCCCGGCGGCGTAGCTCCGAATCAGCCCCCCCATTTCTTGCCCACCTCGGTCGGCTGCTTCAGTTCGTGGGTAATCACCCGGTCAATCAGCCTGCCGTCCTCGTCCACCGAGACCGCCTCGGTGACGATGTAGTTCTTGCCCCGGCGCAGGTACTTGTCGGCGATCCAGGCCCGCACCCTTATCCTCTTCCCGGCGGCGGGAGGATTGTAGCAATAGAAGGCGCAGCGGGCGTTCACCGAACCGGCGTCCCGGTACCTGGCGTTGTACTGCTTCACGTCCACCTTGTGGGATATGGTGGGGAAGCCGGCCTCCGGGTCCATTACTCCCCTGCGATAACTGTCGATCATTTCCTGGGTCAGCAGGTACTCATAGGTCTCGAAGGTCTCACCGACCTCCAGGGCATCCCAGTCCAGCAGGATTCGCGCATCCGCTTCAACCATGGCCGGGCCTCCCGCTCACGAAATAAGGTCCTTCGGAAGCAAGTTTACTCCAGGTTCTCGTTCAATCTCCAGTATTGCCGCGGGGATGGCAGCCTCACCGTGGACGCCAGGGCGGGGCTTCCCGGGCGGCCCGTGGCTCCCGCTAGTCGGCGGCCTTGATGTTGGCGGGCAGGTGTCTCTCCCAGTCCGGGATCAGCCTGGCCCGGGGAGAGGGCAGCATCCAGGCGGAAATGAGCCCCATCAGGCTGAAAACGAAGGACATTACCAGGGGTGCCACCGAGGTCCCCGTCAGGTCCCACAGGAACCCGGCGCACACCGGCGCCATTCCCATGCCCAGCCCGTTGCCCAGGTTTTGCCAGCCGAAAAGGCTGCCCTGGGGGACGTTGCCGTAATACTGGCGGTTGGCGATGGGGAAGGTGGGCACCTCGCAGCCCTGGCCGATGCCGAGCAGGACCGCAAAAAGGTAGAAAGCCCAGGCGTCGTGGAAGAAGAGAATGAGCAGCAGCGGGAAGGCCTGCAGGGACATGCCCACGATCCATATCGTGCGGCAGCCCAACCTTTCCGCAACAACGGGCACGACTCCCCGGGTGACGACTCCAGCGCCCTGTATGGCTGCCAGGGTCCCGGCGGCGACACCGAGGGACAGGCCACTGTCGACGGCAATGGCCACCACCAGAATGTTGATGATGTTGTGGCCCATGCATCCCCAGTAGTGGATGCCGATCAGGTTCCAGAAGGTGGGAGTGCGCTGGGCCTGCTGGAGGAACACCTTGGCTCTTATCTTGGCGGACTCGTCTCTTGGGGGCTTTTCAACTGGCTCGGTTCCCAGGTCGCCCAGGGGGCGCAGCCCGATGTCGGCGGGCACGTTGTGGAAGAACCTGACCAGCAACAGCAGCAGGGCGCCTCCCGCTATGCCGGGAAGCCAGAAGATCCACCTCATTCCCAGCTGGTCGAAGGCCGCTCCAATCAGGATGAGGAGGGCAATTGTGCCGATTCCCTGGAAGGACCACACGACCCCCATGGCGGCTCCTAGGTGTTTCCTGAACCACAGGGTGACGCCGGACACCGGCAGCACGGTGAAAATGGTGGTGGCGACCCCCAGGACCACGCCGAAAAAGAGGTAGAATTGCCACAGGTTGCTCATGATGCCGGTCAGCATCATGCCGGCAAGGAAAAGGAGGGCTCCCAGCAGGAGGAGCCGGCGGACTCCGTAACGGTCTCCCAGCCATCCCACGCAGGGACTCGCCAACCCCAGGACCATCCACTGGAGGCTGAACGCCAGGCTTATCGCGCCGTAGCTCCAGCCGAATCCCGCGACGGGGTCGCTCAGGTGGGGCACCAGGGCCGCCGCCGCGAACCGCATCGAAGAGGTGATGAACCCCATTGCCGCGGCGATGGCCACGATGATCCAGGCGTAATGGACTTGCTTTCTTGAGAGCATTTGATCGTGAACCGGGAAACCGTGAACCGGGGTAGGACGGCGCCGGAACGAGGGCCGTTTCGACAAAAAATCGGCTGTTATGGCGGGAACGTCCCCTATGATATGCACGGAGTATACACCCAGGGGGAGGCGGGCGAAGAATACCGCCATCCCGGTTGGACAAGCCTGCCGGCCCGCTCAAGGGGGATCGGCCTCCGTCCCTTGAAACGGGTTGGGGAGCGGGTGGAATCATGGCGAAAACATTACAATGGGAGCGTACCGGCCGGGGGAGAACTCACCGGGCAGCTGTTCCCGCGCAGGCGGCGGCTACCGGAAATCGGGTTGAGAATGGAGGACAAGTTGACGGCAGGAGCGCTGGAAGGGGTCAAGGTGCTGGACCTTACCCACCATATTGCCGGGCCATATTGCACCAAGCTGCTGGCCGATTTTGGTGCCGAGGTCACCAAGGTGGAACGGCCGGAGGGAGACCCGGCCCGCCGGATGCCCCCCTTCTACCACGACGAGCCTGAAACGGAAAAGAGCCTCCTGTTCCTCTACCTCAACACCAGCAAGCGCAGCATCACCCTGAACCTGAAGTCCCGGCCGGGCCAGGACATTGTCAAAGAGCTGGTGCGGGACTCGGACGTGCTGGTGGAGAACTTTTCCCCCGGGGTCATGCCATCCCTGGGTCTGGACTACGCGGCCCTGCGGGAGGTCAACCCCGGGCTGGTGATGGCCTCGATTTCCAACTTCGGGCAGACCGGTCCCTACCGGGACTACAAGGCCACTGAGATCGTCGAGTATGCCCTGGGCGGCTTGATGTACATTTTCGGGGCCTACGACCGGGAGCCCCTGAAACACGCCTTCAGCCAGGCCCAGTTCAAGGCCGGAACCAACACCGCATCCGCCGTGCTTATGGCCCTGTACCACCAGCGGCTGACCGGGCAGGGACAGCACGTGGACGTATCCATCCAGGAAAGCATCGCGTCGGCGCTGCGCGACGTCACCAACAACTACACCTACTTTGGCGGGGTGCGGCGGCGTCAGCCCAACCACAGCGGCGACCTGACCCGCCTGCGGGCCACTTCCGACGGATACATCCTGCCCAACCCCGGCGTGTCTTCCCGGGTCGACTGGGGGGCGATGGTGGAGCTTCTGGACGCGCCGGAGCTGGATGATGAAAAGTTCAGCAACGCCTCGGCACGCCTGGCCAACGCCCAAGAGCTGGGACAAATCCTGGACCGGGTGTTTGAGTCCAGGAAGAAACAGGAGATGTTCTACGCGGCCCACCAGCACAGGTTCATCTTCGGCGTCATCGATTCCCCGGCGGAAGTCCTGGCCAATCCCCAGTTCGAGGCCAGGGAGTATTTCGTGGACCTGGAACACCCGGAGATGGGCAGCGTCAAGTTCCCCGGCGCTCCCTTCCTGATGGGCGGCACCCCGTGGGAAGCGCGCCGGGCGGCCCCGGCCCTGGGGCAGCACAGCCGGGAAGTGCTGGGCGGACGCCTGGGGTATTCGGAAGCGGACATCGCGCAGTTTCGAGCGGCGGAGGTAATCTGACCATGACCAGTCCCCTCGCCGGTGTCCGGGTGATCGAAATGGGGCAGCTGATTGCCATACCCTATGCCATGAAGCTGCTGGCGGACATGGGCGCGCAGGTGATACGCCTGGAGTCCTGCCAGCGCCTGGAGAGCTACCGCTCCGATTCCCTGTACCGGAACGACGTGGAGGGGGAGTTCTGGAACCGGGCGGCCAACTTCTACGAGCAGAACCGCAACAAGCTGGGCATTACCCTGGATCTGAGCCAGCCTCGGGGCCTGCAAATTCTCCGCGAGCTGGTCGCCGTCAGCGACGTCTTCGCCGAAAACTTCACTCCGAGGGTAATCAGGAATTTCCGGCTGGAGTACGAGGACCTCCGGCACATCAAGCCGGACATCATCATGGTGTCCTCCACCGGCTACGGGTACGACGGCCCCTGGGCCAACTTCGGGGCCACCGGTCCGGCGACGGAGGGGGCGTCCGGGCTGGCCTACATGACCGGGTACAGGGACGGCGGGCCCGTCATGTCGGAGATTCCCTACACCGACTACACCGGCGGGGAGCACACCGTCTTCGCCGTCATGGCGGCCCTGATGCACCGGCTGCGCACCGGGGAGGGCCAGTTCATTGACGTATCCCAGACCCAGACGGCCAGCGCCACCGTCCCGGAGGCGTTGCTGGACTACACCGTCAATGGCCGGATCCAGCCCCGCATGGGCAACGAAGACCCGGTGATGGCGCCCCACGGATGCTACCCCTGCCGGGGGGATGACCGGTGGTGCGTTATCGCTGTGGCCAACGACGAGGAATGGACCGCCCTGTGCCAGGCGCTGGAAAGGCCCCGCTGGCTGGCGGACCCCCGGTTCGCCGGCCCCCTGTCCCGCCGGCAGCATGGGGAGGTACTGGACGAATACATAGCTGAAGCGACCCGGGACTGGGACTCCCACCGGCTGATGGATGCGCTCCAACGCCGGGGAGTGCCGGCGGGAGCGGTGCTGGACAGCAAGGACCTGTTGCTCAATCCCCACTTCAAGGAACGCAATTTCTACGAGGTCGTGGCCCACCATCCCAGCACCGGGATGCCTCCCCTTCCCTACGCCGGCCGTCCCTGGAAGCTGTCCGGGACGCCCGCCGTATCCGGCCGGGCTGCGCCGGTCATGGGAGAACACAACCGGCTGGTATTAGCCGGGATTCTCGGGTACACGGGCGCCGACCTGGAAGCTCTGGAGGCTGAGGGAGTCATTGGCTATGCTCCCACCAACCCGGTGGGGGTCCAGCGCCCTTCGCTGGATGAGCAGGTGCGCCAGGGTCGGCTGCAGCGGTACGAAAGCGACTACGCGGAAACGGTGGCGCGGGAATACGATGCACCCCAGTAGCCGCCTGGTAGTGAGCCGCCAGTCCCCTTCCTTGCGGGAGGCGTTGTGGGACCTGGTCGGCTCTGCCAAGAACGGAGACCCCCTGGCCCCGGTCACGGTGGCGGCGCCGTCCCGGTATGCCAGCCTCAGCCTGCGCCATGACCTGGGCCGGCGGGGATTTGCCAATGTCAGGTTCATCGAGCTGCCCATGCTGTCGGAGCTGCTGGGAGCCGTCCACCTGGCCGGAAAGCGGCCGCTCACCGCGGTGTTGCAGAGCATCCTGCTGCGGCAGGTCCTGGATGAGGATGATGGCCCCCTGGCCCCGGTCAGGGACCACCGCAGCACCCAGGACAGCCTCCGGGCATCCTTCTCCCAGCTTCGCCGCCTGGAAGAGCCCGCGCGGGCCGCGCTGGAAGCCCAGGGCGGTGTTCCGGGAGCGGTGGCGCGGCTTTACCGGGAATACCAGAAGGCGACTGGACAGGACTGGTACGACGTGGAGGACCTGACGGCGGCAGCTGCGGAAGCCGTCCGCAACGCCGCTGCCCCCGCCCTGCAGGACCTGGGACAGATCGTCTTCTACCTGCCTCGCCGGATCAGCCCGGCCCAGACGGCCCTGCTGGAGGCTTTGGCGGATCTGGACTGGTGCGCCGTAGTCCTGGGCGCCACCGGAGACGAGACCGCCGACGCGCCCATTTGGGAAACAATCAATGCCCTGAAACCGGTCATGGGGGATCCAATCGAGACCACCGGCGAGTCCGCGCCGTCTCCGTCGGCGGGAGAAGCCCACGTTCATATCGCTCCCAACACCCACGAGGAACTGCGGTGGGTAATCCGGCAAATCGCCGCCGAAGCCGAGCAGAGGGGCACCCCCTTCCACCGCATGGCAATTCTCTACCGCATGGATAATCCCTACGGCGCCCTGGTCCGGGACGAGCTGCGTTTGGCCGGCCTGCCCGTGGCCGGTCCCGGCAGGGATTCGTTGGCCGGCACCGGGGTCGGGCGCACCCTTACCGGGCTGCTGGAAATTCCGGAAGGCGGCTACACCAGGGAAGCGGTGATGGCCTGGCTGACCGGCTGCCCCATCCTGCCGCCCGGCATCCACGAATCCGCCTTCAACCCCAGCCTCTGGGACTCCCTCACCCGGTCGGCTGGGGTCGTCGGAGGGCTGGACCAATGGCGGGACCGCCTGGGCCGCCATGCCCGGCGCCTGTCCGAGGACGCGGAGCGCCGTGAAGCGGACGGGGAGATCACGGAGGCCCGCGCCTTCCGCATGAAGGAGGAGGCCGCCACCGCTCGCCTGGTGCTGGCGTTCGTGGAAAAACTGGCGGCGGACACGGCCCCGCCGGGTGCGGGCCGCTCCTGGACCGAATACTGCGAGTGGGCCGGCCGCCTCTTGGACGAATATCTCTCGCCCGGCATCCCCGACGCCGAGATTGCGTTCCGGGAGCGGGTCGACCGGGTCCTCGAGGAACTGCGGGGCGCCGACCTGGTCCGCCCTTCCACCACGCCCGATGAGTTCCGGCGCACCGTTGCCGACTCGCTGCGGACCCCGGCGGGGCACCTGGGGCCGACCGGGCGGGGGGTGTTTGTATCCCCCTTTGCATTCGCCGCCGGAATGGACTTCGACGTGGTGTGGCTGGTGGGCATGATTGAAGGGGCTGCACCGCCCGCCATCACTCCCGACCCACTGCTGCCGGAATCCTCCTGGCGCGCTGCCGGCGGCCCCTCCCGGATCGAGGAGCGCATCGCCGCGGAACGGTACGACTACCTGGCGGCGGCGGCTTCGGCGCCCCGCAGGTTCCTGTCCTACCCGGTGGCTGATGCCGCCTCCCAGAGGCAGGCCCATCCGTCGCGCTGGCTGCTGGAGCAGGCTTCGGCCCTGGAGGGGCGGACGGTGCACACCAGCGGGCTGGGCCGATTGGGGGACCGCCCGTGGCTGACGGTGGACGTATCGGCCCAGCAGAGCCTGGCCGCCCTGCCCGACACGTCCCTGGCGGATGGCCACGACTACCGCCTCAACCGTCTCCTGCGGTGGGGCGGCATGGACAGGCCGGTGGCCCGCCATCCCCTGGCATCCCGGGGAAGCCTGCTGCGGGCGCACCGCTTGGGGCGCAGCCGCTACTCGGAGAGCCTGACCGAGTTCGACGGCAATCTGTCGGGAGAGGGTGGGAGCGGCTGGTTCGGGGACCGGCTGCAAGTTTCGGCCGTGTCGCCCACCAGCCTGGAAACGTGGGCGGGCTGCCCCTACCGGTACTTCCTCGGCCACGTCCTGCGCCTCTCGGCCCTGGAAACCCCGGAGGAAACGACCGCCATAACCCCCCTGGAGCGGGGCAGCCTGGTCCACCATATCCTGGACCGCTTTGTCGCCGATACCGCCCATTCCGGGGCCATGCCCGGTCCCGGAATGGGATGGGATGAGAGCGCCCACCGCCGCTTGATGCACCTGGCGGAAGAGGCTTTCCGGGAGGCCGAGTCCCGGGGCGTCACCGGGAAACCCCTGCTCTGGGACCTGGCCAAGCAGGACATCCTGGAGGACCTGACCACCTTCCTCGAGGAAGATGCCCGGCTGAGGGCGGCCAACGCCACCATCCGCCTGCTTCCCGAGGTCCGGTTCGGGCTGGGAGGCGCAACGCCGGAGGTGTTTGACGAGGAGACCGGCATCCGTTTCCGCGGGATCATCGACCGGCTGGACGCCAACGGCGACGGCAGCGTCGCCCTGGTCATCGACTACAAGACTGGAAGCAGCCGGCCCTACGCCAACCTGGATAAGGACCCCATCGACCGGGGAAAGCGGCTCCAGCTGGGAGTCTATTCCCTGGCCGCCCGCGGCCTGTTCCCGGACGCTGCCCTCGTCCGTGCCGCCTACTGGTTCACCACCACCGGGGGCGGGTTCCGGTTTTATCCCCAGGGGTACTTCAACATCGGCGACGAGGCCACGGCTCGGCGGTTCCGGGATGGGGTGTCCGCCATCGTCGAGGGAATCCGCCAGGGGGTCTTTCCCGCTAACCCCGGCAACCCGTCAGGCCAGGGCGGGCCGGAGAACTGCCGGTTCTGCGACTTCGACTCCCTCTGTCCCTCCCGCCGTACCGAAATCTGGGAACGCAAGAGCAGCGACCCGCTTCTGGACTCCTACCGGCAACTGTCGGACGGCGAAATTCCGGGCGAAATTCCAAATGATGGCAACGGGGAGGAATAGGATGGTCCAGGGACCTGCCGCCGGTGTCACGCCCTCTGAAAGTTTCCGTCCCAGCGATTGGGAAGCCCGCCGGGTAATCGAGACGGAGCTTGCTGAAACCCTCTTCGTCGAGGCCAGCGCAGGCACCGGCAAGACCCACAGCCTGGTTTCGCGGGCGGTCAACCTGGTGGCCGAGGGTTGGACCACCCTGGACAAGATCGCCGCCATAACCTTCACCGAGGCCGCCGCCGCCGAGCTGCGGCACCGCATCCGTGAGAGGCTGGAGGAAGAGGCGGAGGCCGCGGAGGACGGGGCCCGCCGGGAACGCTGCCGTCAGGGCCTCTCCGACCTGGACCAGGCTACGATTCGGACGCTTCACTCCTTCGCCGCCTTGCTCCTCCACGAGCGGCCGCTGGAGGCGGGTCTTCCGCCGGGGTTCGACACCACCGACGAGATCGCGGCCGGCCTGAAGTTCGACGACGCGTGGGAAACCTGGCTGGACGCCGCCCTGGAGTCCGGCTTCCCGCTGGCGCAGCACCTGGCCATTGCGCTGACCTTGGGGTTGACCCTGCCCCAGCTCAAGACGGTTGCCCGGGCTTTCCATGAGAACTATGCAGACCTGTCCGATGCGGCCTTCAACCCGGAATCGGTGTCCGTCGGGGAAGCCGTTCCCGCAGTGCTGGCCCGATGGCCGGAAGCGGAGCGCCTCTGCGGGTTTTCCAGGCTGGCGGAAGAGGACCGGCTGTTCAATCACGTCCAGGGGAAACAGGCTGCGCTCCGACGATTGGCCGAGGCTGGGCCGGGATCGGTTTCGTCGCTCCGCCTTTTGCGGCGGGCTCTGCCGTTGAAGCAGACCCGGGGGCGGCAGTCGGATTGGGAGACCGACCCGGTCACCGGCGTCAACGCATGCAAAGCCCTCAAAGACTTGCTGGAAGAGTTGCAAGAGGTCGTTGTCCAGGAAGTGGAGTCGGCCCGCCGGCGCTCCCTGGCTTTCATTCTCCAGGGTCTGCGGGACTTCGCCCTGGAGTACGCCGGCCAGAGGCGGGCCGAGGGGCGGGCCGAGTTCCACGACCTGCTGGTCTGGGCCCGGGACATGCTGCGGGACCAGGTGGAGGTGCGGGACCACTTCCGGCGGCGTTTCTCCCACCTGCTCATTGACGAGTCCCAGGACACCGACCCGATCCAGGCCGAGATCGCCATGTTGCTGGCGGAGGACGTTCCTGAAGGTCTGCCGGATGGAGACCGCCCCAAGTCGTGGCAGGGGATAGTCCCCGCGCCGGGCAAGCTGTTCGTAGTTGGCGACCCCAAGCAGTCCATCTACCGCTTCCGCCGCGCCGACGTTCAGCAGATGCGCCGCCTGCAGCAGCGGATGGAGCAAGCCGGGGGCCGCACCGTGAGCCTCGTGCAGAACTTCCGCTCCCAGAGTCCCGTAACCGGTTGGGTCAACCATCTCTTCTCCCTGTGGATGGCCGGGGATGGGTCCAGCGATGGAGCGGGATACGTGCAGGCCCACTACGAAGCGATGACTCCCCGCTGGGAGGCCAACACCGAGAGTCCGGCCGGCCCCCGGGTCTGGGCCCTGGGTGACGAGGCCATGCCAGTCCCGATGGATGGCGTCCGCAGGGCGGAAGCCTCGGACATCGCGGCGCTGTTGCGGCAGGTCGTGGCCGAGGGCTGGCTGGTCCTGGACCGGGGCGCGACCGAAGAAGCCGGCTATGAAGTCTACCGCCCGGCCGTCTACTCCGATATCTGCGTGCTGATGCCGGCCCGCACCGCGCTGCCCTCTCTGGAACGCGCGATGGAAGCCGCCAACATCCCCTACCGGGTGGAGAGCGCATCGCTGGTCTTCGAGACCCAGGAGATAAGGGACCTGCTCAACTGCCTCAAGGCCATCGACAACCCGGCGGACCAGGTTGCCACCGTGGCCGCGCTTCGGTCGGTGGCTTTCGGCTGCAGCGATGTGGAGCTGTTCCGCCACCACCAGGCAGGAGGGCGGTTCGACTTTCTGGCGGACCAACCGGATTCCTCCGATGGGCCTGTGTCCGAGTCCCTGGCCGTGCTGCGCCGGTTTCACGAGGAGCGCCTCTGGGAGTCGACCGCTTCCCTCGTCGACCGTTTCGTGCGGGACCGGGAGTTGATGGAGGCTGCGGCTGGACATCCCCGGATGCGGGAGCAGTGGCGCCGGTACCGGTTCATGGTGGAGCGGGCCTGGCAGTTCGCGGCCGCGGGCGGCGGTTCGCTGCGCGCCTTCATCCGGTGGGTGGAAGACCAGATGGCCGAGGGAGCCCGGGTTACCGAGTCCCCGGTGCCCGAATCCGACGAGGAATCGGTGCGGGTGATGACCGTCCATGCGGCCAAGGGGCTGGAGTTTCCGGTGGTGGTCCTGACCGGCATCAACTCCCGGGGAAACCGCCAAGGCCAGCCGGCCCTTTTTGACCGCGCCGGCGGCAGTGTAGAAGTGGGGTTTGGGTCGAAAGAAGACCGCTTCTGCACCCCGGGGTTTGAGGACTTGAAGGACCGGGAAGACATGATGGCCGCGGCGGAGGACGTTCGCCTCATGTACGTCGCCGCCACCCGGGCCCGCGACCACCTGGTCCTGAGCCTGCGCCGCGGCTCCGGGACCTCGGGCGAGAGTACCCGCGCCGGCTCCATCTCCCGCTACCTTGCCGGCGCCGCCCACCTCTGGGAGCCGGTAATCCTGACCGGCGTGGGGTTGGCGGTGGGACCGGAAGAACATGACGACGCAGGCGGCCATCCCGAGAACCCCGAGCCCGGCCACTCCATCGAGGCCTGGGAACGCTGGCAGCGGGACCGGGCGGAGCTGGTGGAGTCCCTGTCCCGGCCGTCGTATGCCGCCGCTACCGGCTTGCACGGCCCTGCAGAAGGAGAAGAGGAAAAACCGGAGGCAGAAACGGCGGAGGAGCCCTGGAAGAGGGGCCGGGCCGGCACTTCCGTGGGCCGGGCCGTCCACGCGGTCCTCCAGTCCATTGACCTGTCCACCGGCGAGGGGCTGGAGGAGAGGGCCCAGGCCCAGGCGGTGGCCGAAGGCATCCCCGGACGCGAGGGCGAGGTCGTCCGCCTGGCGCGGGTTGCGGTGGAGAGTCCCATCGTGGGGCGGGCGGTGGCTTCCGGGAGAATGTGGCGGGAGGTCCCCGTGGCGGCACCCATCGGTCAAGGGTCCCTGCAGGGTTTCATTGACCTGCTGTTCGAGGAACCCGACGGGCTGGTGGTGGTCGATTACAAGACCGACTCCCTATCCCCCGGGGAAGCTGAGAAAGCCGTAGCCCGGTACCGGCTGCAGGGCGGTGCCTACGCCCACGCCGTCGGTGAAATCACCGGCAAGCCGGTCAAGGAGGTGGTCTTCCTATACCTCCAGCCCCAACGGGAAGTGCGGCTGGAGGACCTGTCCCAGGCCATGCGGGAAGCCGTGGACGCCGCGGAGCAGGTGCTGGGCGGCGGAAGGTAGTCCCGCAACTCCCGCAATCGTCCCACCCGTCCAACCGGGTTGTGTTGACCGCTCAACCAGGTTGGGTTAGATTCAACGCCGGAACAGGCAGACGGAGCCGAGTCCCACCGAGTCAAATCCCCTATTACAACCGGCAACTTGGGGTTGTTGTGGGCAAAATTCCGGCCCGCCTGTGCCGCATCAAGTCAACTCTGGAACCCGCTGATGGAGGAAAAGTGCCATGCCGTTCTACGAAAGAGGCTCCACCCGCATCTATTACGAAGAGGTCGGTTCGGGATTCCCCCTGCTGATTGTTCCCGGCGGCGGGCTGAACTCCACCGTCGCCTCCCTGGACCAGTCCTGCCCCTTCAACCCCATGAAGACCTTCGGGGACGACTTCCGCTGCATCGCCGCCGACCTGCGCAACGCCAACGGAGGCCAGTCCAGCGGCCCGCTGGAGACCGACCGGCCCTGGGATGCCTACTCCGACGATCAGCTCGGACTGATGGACCACCTCGGCATCGACCGGTGCGGGGTGATTGGTTTCTGCATCGGCGGCCCGATGATTCACAACCTCCTCCGGCTGGCCCCGGAGCGCTTTGTCGCCGCCGCGCTGATGCAGCCCAGCGGGTTCCGTCCCGAGATGCCCGACCTCTTCTACCAGAACAACACGGCTGGATGGGCCCCCACCCTATGCGAGAGCCGCCCGGACATCACCATGGCAATGGTCCATGACTTCCTCACCAATATGTACACCAACCGGGCCGACTTCGTGTTCACTACCACCCGCGAATACGTGAGCAACCTGCAGGTGCCGCTGCTGATTGCGCCCGACGACGTTCCGGCCCACCCCTACGCGAGGGCCATGGAGGTGGCCGAGCTGGCCCCCAACGCCGAGGTCACCATCTATCCCTGGAAGGACTCCCAGGAGCACATCGACGAGGTGGTGGCCCACGCCCGCCGCTTCCTCAAGTCCCACGTCCCCGCAACCGCCACGGCCTGAACGACTCCCCGTCCTGAACCATCAGAGGCCCCGCCGCTTCCGGGTGAAGCAGGGAAGCGGCGGGGCCTTCGAGTTTCAACGCCCGGTTGTGACCCAGGTGCCGGGGCGCTTAATTGACCGGCAATTCCCGTCCCGTGTCCGACGCCTGTTGGATGGTGTCGATGAAGCGGTGCAGGTCTACCGCCGTGTCGAAGGTCGGCAGCCGGTTCTTTCCGGTCCTGACGGCCTCGGCAAACAGGGCATACATCTGCCCGACGTTGAAGGGATCGCCCCTGGGGAAGTCCGCCGGCACGTAGACAAAGCGGTCGGGGATATCCAGGTCCTCCAGTTGGTGGCTCCTCTGCGCCCCCTGCACCCGCAGCATCTCGCCGCGCTGGGATGATACGTTCCCGGTGACGATCAGGCTGCCCTCCCGCCCGTAAATCTCCATTCGATACCCGCTGCCGGCCCAGGGGGCCGCGCCGACGTGGACCGATGCCGCCGCGCCGCTCTCCAGCTGCCCGCTGACCCGCACATTGTCCGCCGAAGTGACATCGACGAACTCCTCCGTGTCGGTCTGGTACCACTGCTTCGCCTGGGTGCTGACCATGCAGGACACCCGGGAAAAGTTGCCGGCCACGAAGCGCAGGGCGTCAATGACGTGCCCGTTGGCGATGGTCAGGGTGTTGGCGCCCATGCTGGCGTCCCGCTGCCAGGTGCGGCTGGATGGACGTTCCAGCGTGCCGTCGCGCATGGTGACCAGGCTGCACGAGAGCACTTCGCCCACGTACCCGGACTCAAGCAGTTCCTTGACGTACAGCAGGGCGGGACTGACCCGGGATTGCAGACCCACCGCGGTCTGGACCCCTTTGTCCCTGGCCAGGGCTGCCAGTTCCTCGGCTTCAGCGGTGTTCCGTCCCAGGGGCCACTCGGTGTAGACGTGCTTGCCGGCTTCGATGGCAGCCTTCGTCGGCTCATAGTGCGACGGCACCCGCACCACCACGGCCACCGCGTCGATCTCGGGAGACGCCGCCATGTCCCGGAAATCATGGAAGGCCAGCTTTGCCCCGAATGCCTGCCGCGCCTCCTCGGCGCTTTCGGGACGGGTGGTGCAGACCGCGGTGAACTCGACGTCCGGGCTGGCCAGCAGGGCCGGGAAATGCGATTGAGAGGCCCAGGTCGAGTTAACGTTAGCTCCCACGAATCCCAGGCGGACTTTGTTGGCCATTACACGCTCCTTGTTAAGCGGGATTGCCCTGCCCCGCGCTCCAGAACTATGCCGGGGTGCGACAAACTGCGACATTTGGCGACATTTGGCGACATTTGAGCGTGGAGACGAGGAAGATTTGTCCAGATTCGTCCCGCAAATGTCCGGGGTTTTCTCACGAATGTCGCGGTTTGGCCGGCTTTTGTCCGGTTTTGTCGCACCGGTACCGGCCGGAGCCGGAGAAAAATATGTGTCCTATTTTCCGCCAACTGGCTCGGCCGACGGTGGCTCTCCGACAGTTATGTTATCGGACGGCCATCGCTCGGGGCAAGCGGCAAGTGTCAGTGAACCGATGTCTTCGTTCCAAGGGTAGCCTGCGGGGCGGTTATAATCTCCGTGCCCCCCCAGCCGGTCCAGTGCCTTCCGCCCTCTCCATCTCAAGTCCGGCTCAAGCCCGGCCCGAGGCTTCCCGCGATGACCCATGTCAGTGTGATTCCCGACCGGTACACGAGGAACACCTTCGACCCGTCCTTGTACCCGGGGCTTCAGGCCGCACCCCGGCCGGAGGCGCTCATCGAAGTCTGCACCGACGGAATGGTGCTGGACCTCTCGGGAGTTGTGCTGGATGGAGAAGGGGCCGGCGGCGTTGGGGTCTGGATTCACGACTGCCGCGACGTGACGATTGCCAACGGAATGGTCATGGGATTCCACTACGGCATCCACGCCGAAAACGTCAGCAACCTGACCATCCGGGGCTGTGTTGCTTCCGACAACGCCAACCCTCGGGACGCGGGCTGGCTCCCGGATACGGAGGCTCCGGTGGAGGAGGGATTCGGCGGCGGGATATATCTCCGCCAGGTCCGTAACAGCGTCGTGGAAAGCAATCTGGTCAACAACAACTTCAACGGCATCAGCCTGGTGCGGTCGGAACACAACGTCATCCGGGAGAATCACGCATCGTACTGCGGGAACGTCGGTATATACCTGCTGGCGTCCAGCCATAACGAGGTGCTGGACAACCTGGCCGAGCACTGCATCCGCTACACCGGCCGCTTCTGGTGCGACACCGCCGACTCCGCCGGGATACTCCTGGAGGGCGGCTCCCACCACAACCGGATCACCGGCAACTCGCTGCGTTACAGCGGCGACGGGTTCTTCATTCGAGGGAGCAGCCGGGAGCCTTCCAACCACAACCTGGTTTCCGGGAACGACGGCAGCTACTCGCCCAACAACGCTTTCGAGGCCGGGTTCTCCTCCGGGAACGTCTTTGAGGACAACATCGCCGGCTTTTCCAACTACGGGTTCTGGCTGGGGTATTCGGCCAGCACCACGGTCAAGGGGAACGAAATCAAGGCCTGCCGGTTCGACGGAATCGCCATCGAGCACGGGCAGGACAACCGCATCGAGAACAACAACATCGAGGCCAACCGCAACGGCATCCGCCTCTGGACCAATCCCTCGCCGGAAGGACACGCGGGCGGGGCACGACCCCGCCGGGCCTACCACGTTTCGGGGAACCGGATCACGAACTCCCGGGACTGCGGGCTATCGGCGACCGAAGACCACGACATCAATCTCAGGGACAACGATCTCCGGGGTAACCCCAGGGACTACGTGCGCCAACCCGTCTAGGATGGGCCGAGTCTACCTGTCGTCGGGCAGGGCGTTATCCTACAAAGTGAAACGACGCCCTATCCCATTCAGGGGGTCTGGGGGAGCATCCCCCAGCGTATCCTGTCATCTCCCCCGCAGGGACACCCAAAAAGACACCAACATGTGGATGCCGGAGCACCATCATTCAGGTGCCGCAGCACCCCAATTCAGGTGCAAAAACCTGGCCGTTTCTCCCTGTCCTCTGGCGCCGCCCGGACTGCTGACGCTGGGTGTGACTAGAAGGAGTTGGAATCAGTTCCAGAAGGCTTCCCAGAGATTGTTGGCTCGCAGGGACCGCAAGGCCAGCATAGGGTTCACCGTCTCCTCCTTCCACCATGCC
>DAOUIZ010000010.1:0-121950 GCA_034423195.1 Dehalococcoidia bacterium
GGCATGGTGGAAGGAAGAGACGGTGAACCCTATGCTGGCCTTGCGGTCCCTGCGAGCCAACAATCTCTGGGAAGCCTTCTGGAACTGATTCCAACTCCTTCTAGTCACACCCCGGGGGGTACGCCAAGTTGACAGAGGTTATTGAGAAAATAGAATGGGAGTCAAAGCCGGAGGCAACAAAAAGGGGGACGGTTATGATTACCAAGTTTGACAGCCTGTTTGCAGGCCACGTTGACATGGAGGACGTCGGCTACGAAGGAACTCCGGTCAACGACCGTTCGTTCTCGGACCAATACCTGGCTACCTGCTTCGACAAGACGGTGGCCATCGCGCAGGTGATGGACCGCAACGGATACGACACCTTCTGGATGGCGGAGCACCATTTCCAGCCGGAAGGGTACGAGTGCATCCCAAATATCCTGCTGCTGAGCATTCACATGGCGCACCTGACGGAGCGGATCAACTTCGGGTGCGGGTTCAACATCGCGCCGATGTGGCACCCGCTGCGGCTGGCGGAAGACTTCGCGACGGCGGACATCCTGACCAAGGGAAGGGTGATTTTCGGCGTCGGGCGCGGCTACCACACGCGGGAGGTGGAGACCTTCGGGTCGCCGCTGCTGGACCAACCGGCCAACCGGGACCTGTTTGAGGAACAGGTGGAACTAATCCTGAAGTCGTTCAACGAGCGGTCCTTCTCCCACCACGGCAAGCATTACACGGTGCCGCCCCGGGTGCCGTACCGGGGCTATGAGCTGGAGGAGATTACGCTGGTCCCCCGGCCGCTGACGCTGCCGGTGGAGACGTGGCAGCCGATCCAGGGGGCGACGCCGAGGGCGCTGGACTTCATGGCCAAGCACGGAATCAAGGGGATCATCGGCGGAGGCGTGGCGGAAGGCGGGGCGATTGAAGACGTAATCATGGCCTACAACGAGGCGGAGCACCGGGCGGGCCGGGAGACCCTTCCGGGAGAGAACCTCAGCATCGGGTATCACTTCATGCTGGCCGACACGCAGGAACAGGCGATCAAGGAGGCCGGGAAGTACTACGAGGAGAACCTGAAGATGTTCGGGCCGCTGCGGCTGGTGAGGAGCCTTTCCGACGAACAGATAGAGGCGATGGGAGACCCGAAGCGGGCGCCGATGGCCGGGCTGCCAACCATCGAGCGGGCGGTGGAACGGGGCGGGTTCCTGTGCGGGCCGCCGGAGGTAATCATCGAGAAGCTGAAGGAGCTGGAAGCCCAGTATCCCGGGCTGGACCGGGTGAGCGTGGGGCAGCCGGTGGGCACGCCGCAGAGCGTCATCCTGGAGCAGCTGGAGTGGTTCGCCAAAGAGGTGATGCCGGCCTTTGCAACAGCGGAGGCGGCGCTTCCGGCGGACAACTAGCGGACTTCGGCCGGGTTCCGGTGCCCGGGTCTCTCTCCGTAATATGACTGGGAACGCGCTTCTGCAGGCCCTGGGGATTGCGGGTCTGCTGGTGTTTGCCGTCGCCGGGGGCGCGACGGGGTTGGCCTGCGGAAGCCCGTCGAGCACCCCGGCCGCAGACCGCCCTGCCCCGGCGTCCGAGCAGGGAGCGGCTGGAGGACAAGAGCCTTCGCAGGCGGCTGAGGCCGGGGCGGTGGCAAGCAGGACTCTTCCCACCCGACCTCCGCCGGAACAGGGGGGTGAGCGTCCGGCAACGGTCCCGCCGGTGACTGGTACAGGCGAACCCGCGGTGGAGAGCGCGCCGCTGCCGGAAGAACCCACCGCCACACCGGAGCCTACTCCCGCTCCGGCAACTTCGGAACCAATACCGCCAACGCCGGAGATCGTGACGCCGCCGGGGACTTACACCGCGCCGGAGTTCCGGGGGATCGTGCAGTGGATCAACAGCGATCCGATGACGATGGAGGAGCTGCGGGGCAAGGTGGTGCTGATTGATTTCTGGACGTATTCCTGCATCAACTGCCAGCGGACGCTGCCCTACATCCGGGACTGGCACGACAAGTACGGGGAGATGGGGTTGGTGGTGGTGGGAATCCACGCCCCGGAGTTCCAGTTTGAGCACAAAGAGGAGAATGTCCGGCAGGCGGTGATCGACCAGGACGTGACCTGGGCGGTGGCGATGGACAATGGGTTCCAGACGTGGAGGGCGTACCAGAACCGCTGGTGGCCGCACAAGTTCCTGATAGACCAGCAGGGAACCATCCGGTTCCACCACATCGGGGAAGGGGCCTACCGGGAGACGGAGCTGCACATCCGCAACCTGCTGGCGGAGGCCGGGGTGGATGTTCCCGGGATTGTGGTCGGGGGCGTTACGGGAGGGTAGGATTCCGGCGTTGCCAGGTCAGGGCATCTCCACCTTCTTCATGACGGGGGGGTTGTAGGGGCGGGCCGGGCAGTAGGCGGACCGGGAGCGTCCCGGGTCGCCGGCGACGAGGACGAGGAAGTTGCGGGGGTCGCGGACGACGGGGACGGTTATCCCCGGTTCATCGACGTTGAGCCAACTGGGCCAGTAGTAGGGGTTGCCGGCTTCCTGGGTGCGCCCGTAGCGAAGCTGCTTGTAGCGCTGGACCCTTTCCACCGGGACGCGGGCACGCTCGTAGAGGTAGAACTTCACTTCATCCTTGGTCCAACCTTCCTGGTGGAGAGTGTGGGCGATGAGGGGGCTTATGACGACGACGGCGTGGCCGCCGTGGATGATGTTGTGGTTGAGGTTGGACATGGAGTCGGCGAGGATCCAGAGGGGGAACTCCATGCTGCCGGAGCCGCCGGGGTTGTTGCCGCGAGGCGCGTCGGCGGCGTAGACCATGACGCAACTGTCTTCGGGGGCAAAGCCGAACTCGGTGTGGACGGGCGCCCAGGGTGTGTCCACGTCGACGCCGACGCAGTAGGAGTACTTGGCGGGGGAGCCGAGGGTGGACTTGTCCCCGGAGTCGGGGTAGGCGCCGCCGAGGTTGATCATGATGAGGCGGAGGGTGCGTCCGATGGTGGCGTTGGCGCGGTAGCCGGGTCCGAAGAGGCTGGCGCCGTGGTTTACGCCGATTTGCCGGACGACGGGGCCACTGATGATGACCATGGGAGCGGCGGGGTCGCTGGTGGCCTGGAGGCCGTGGAGGTCGAAGCGCTCGTCCAACAGGGCTTCGACGGCGGTGACGATGACGGGCATGTAATCGGGCTTGCAGCCGGCCATGACGGCGTTAACAGCGACGGCTTCGATGGTGGCGACGCCGTAACGGGGCGGGACGACGCCGATGACATCGAGGGCGTTCCGCCCGCTGGATTCGATCATGCGCCGGACGGCATCCTCGGTGGGCGGGATGATGGGAAAGCCGTCGGTCCAGCCGTTCTCGTAGAACTGCTCGATGGTGTCGATGGCGCCCTGGACCGAGTCGAGCCCAGTAAGGCGTGGGGTGGCGTTGCCGGTGACCATGCTTCCTCCCGTGTCGGAATGGTTATGCCAGGAGAGCCTGAACGATCTCGGCGGCGGCTTCGCGGGCCTTGGCCTGGGCGGTTTCCGGGTCGCCGAGGGGATGGCTGACGACGACTAGGGGCAGGTCGTCCAGCTTCAGCGATGCCTTGATTGAGTTGGCAAGGCGGACGAATCCGGCGGTGGCGACGACCACGGCGGGCTTGCCGGTCTCCTCGAAGCGAATCCCGTCGAGCATACTGCCCGACGTGCAGGACCCTCAAAGGCAGACGCCGGCCACCATGAAGTCGGCGGCGTCGGACATGCCCTTGATGGTGTCCGGGTCGGCGGGCTTGGTGGAGGTGAACTTGGTCTCGAGGATGACCTTGCCGACGCCGTATTCTTCCTGAAGGACCTGTGAAAGACCCTGGAAGAAGAAGTTGGAGGTGTCGTTGCCGTTATCCAGGAGGGCGGCGACGGAGCCGCGGACGGTGGAGAGGCGGCCGGACATGCTCCGTTCCTCGGTGTAGACGTGGCCGGTGGGGTCGAGATAGGTGACCCGCCTGACGGCGGGTTCGACGGCGGTGAGGGTCATGGGATGCCTCCTGGGGCGGCGGGCCGCCAGATTCAGATGGAACTTTCGGAAATTATACGCAAGGGGTCAAACCTACGCGGGCGCCCGATGAAGGTTACTGAAAATACTACACTTGTGCCACTTGGAGCGAAATCCCGCTTCTTGAGCGTGAAATGCCAGAATCCGCCGGCCAATCTGTTCCATTATTGGAGCATTGGTGTGCCATTTTTGTGCCAAATTGTGTCAAAGTGTCGCATGTTTGGGTCGGTGGCCGACGGCCGTTGAGGTATGGAGATAGGGGAAAGCCCGAATTGGACTTGGCCGGACGGAGTTTCGCCAGGACCCAGGGTGGCAGCCGCCTGCCGTACGGCTGGCTGGGCCTTACGGGTGAGAGATTCAGGATTCATACAAGGATGGTAACGGATGGCGGGCGGGTTGCGAAAGGACCAAGTGTCAGCAAGCGGAACGGCGGGAGGTGGGACGACTGCGGCGATGGGGGACGGGAGTCCCAGCGCCGGACGGCCGGGAGACGGTAAGGCCGGGCCCGGAATTTCGGGACGGGGATCCTGCCTGAGGATGCAATCCTATCGGGCCGGGTGGTTCTGGAGCCAATGGGCGGCGATCTCGTCGCGGCGGGCGAACCAGACGCCGTCGAAGCCGGTGGCGTATTCGAGGAAGCGGGCGACGGCGCGGGAGCGGGCCGGGGTGCCGGTGATGCGGCAGTGGAGACCAACGGACATCATCTTGGGGCGAGCCGCGCCTTCTTCATAGAGGCAGTCGAAGCTTTCCTTGAGATATTCGTGGAAGTCGCCGATGCTGACAAGGCCGCCGCGCCAGAAGCGGGCGTCGTTGTTTTCGAAGCTGTAAGGGATGACGAGCCAAGGACGGTCATTGACGGTGACGTAGTAGGGAAGGTCGTCGTTGAGGGCGATGCTGTCGTAGACGAACCCACCCTCCTCGGCGACGAGCCGGCGGGTGTTGACGCTGGGGCCGTAGCGGGTGAACCACCCGGTGGGACGGACGCCGGTGGTCCGTTCCAGTGATTCTACGGTCCGGCGGATAGACTCGCGCTCGTAGTCCTCATCCGCGGAGTGGTATTCCTCCCAGCGGTAGCCGTGGCCGCAGACCTCGTGTCCGCGGGCGACGATAGCGCGGGCGACTTCCGGGTTGCGTTCCAGTGCGAGGGCACAGCAGTAGAAGGTGGACTTGACGCCGTGGCGATCGAACAGGTCCAGGAGACGCCAAACGCCGACGCGGCTGCCGTATTCGAAGAAGGACTCGTTGAAGAGATCCCGGTCCCCCGGCGGGACCGGGGACGGGACCTCGTTGTTTGTCTCGTGGAAGGCGTCGCCGTCGAGAAGGGAACGTTCGGAGCCCTCCTCGTAGTTGACGACAATGGAGACGGCGATGCGGGCCCCGTTGGGCCAATGAACGACGGGGGGATACTGACCGTAGCCGATGAGGTCTCTTTGCACAGTGGAACCTCTCTGATAATGGTTAGAGCCGGGGAATCAGTCGAGGAAGGGGAAGCGGCTGGCGTCACGTCTCTCAACGGCTTCCTCGATTTCGCACTCCGCGGCGGTGTCCTCGCCGGTGCCGCCCTTGCATTCGTCGACCCCGTCGCCGCCGTCCAGGAGGTCATCGCCGGAATAGCCGTAGATGGTGTCGTTGCCGCCAAGGCCGGCCATGAAGTCCGAGGCCCCGAAACCAAGGATTCCGTCATCGCCGTCGTCGCCGATGATGATGTCGGACCCAACGCCGCCAAGGAGAACATCCCGGCCGGTCAGGCGGGGTCTCTGATGGTCTTCGAGGAGGAGGTCGCCGCCGATGATTATGTCATCCCCATCGCTGCCGGAGAGGAAGTCGCGGCCGTCGTGGCCGACAAGCTCGTCATTGCCGTCGTCGGCGAGGACGGTGTCCGCGCCGGGGCCGCCGTGGATGAAATCGTTGCCGGAGCGGCCGCGCATGAAGTCCTTGCCTTCTCCGCCGAACATGATGTCATCCCCGGAGCCGCCGCAGATCAGGTCGTCGCCGCCCATGCCGTGGAGAGTGTCGTCGCCGCCGCGGCCGTGGATGACGTCGCGGCCGTTGGTGCCTTCGAGGATGTCATCGCCGGGGCCGCCGATGATGGTGGCCATGTATCCCAGACACCAGAAGGAGTCCTCGCTGGGGTCCCATAGATACTGTCCCGGGGGAATGGGTATCCCCGAGCCCGCGTCTGAGGGCAGGTTTTCGACGTGAAGGGCGTGGGTGCGGGGAAGGGCACAGGCCACGACCAAGGCGAGGGCCACGGCAGCACCCAAGAGGAACAGTGTGTATTTGGATGGTTTCGCTACCATGTTCAGGCACTGTAAGCGATGCCCAGAATAGGGCAGAGGTTGTTTGCGGACGTATTCTACACCCGAAGCGGCAACTGTGGGCGGGGTATGGACGGCATCCCGGAAGCCCATCCCGGAGGGCTTCAAATTGGTATTGGTGACTTTCCGGTGATGATTTGACGGCACATGGAGGGCAACCTATGATGGCCCGGACCGGGATTCTCCATTGAGGGCACACTGAGGGCAGGCCATGACCACGACCGCACTTCCCCAAAAACCCGCCGAGGTCCGACACCTGATCCGCACCGGCGCATGGCGCGGCGTGACTTCGGGAGTTGCACCCGGGTATGTGCAGGCCAACTTGGCGATTCTTCCCAGGGACCTGGCATTCGACTTCCTGCTGTTCTGCCAGCGCAACCCGAAGCCATGCCCTCTCCTGGAAGTCATAGAAGCCGGCAGCGTGGAGCCGGCGTTGACCGCTCCCGGAGCGGATATCCGCACCGACATTCCCGGGTACCGCATCTACGAGGAGGGACAATTTTCGGCGGAAGTCGCGTCGCTGGCTGACCACTGGACTGATGACCTAGTGTCGTTCCTGCTGGGGTGCAGCTTCTCTTTCGAACAGGCAATGACGGAGGCCGGGATTGAGTTGCGTCACCAGACGATGGGATGCAACGTGCCCATGTACATCACCAACATTCCGACGACGCCGGCCGGGGTGTTTTCCGGCCCGATGGTGGTGAGCATGAGGCCGCTACCACGGGACCAGATCGTGCGGGCGGTGCAGGTGACGTCCCGATTCCCGGCCACCCACGGCGCCCCGGTCCACATCGGGAGCCCGGAGGCCATCGGAATATCCGACATTGACCGTCCTGATTTTGGGGACGGGGTGGAAGTCCGGCCGGGTGAAGAGCCGGTGTTCTGGGCCTGCGGCGTGACACCCCAGGCAGTTGCCTTGAACTCCAAGCCGCCGCTGATGATAACCCACGCGCCAGGTCACATGTTCATTACCGACCAGCGGGACGCCGACGTGGCGGTGCTCTAAGCGGACATGGCCGAGACCATCGAAGACATCATCCTCGACCAGGACCAGCGGGGAGTGTCCCACCTGCGGGGGCACGTTCCGACGGACTTCTGCGCCCGGGCGGCCCAGTACATCTTGGACCATCCGGGGCCGGCCATCATCGCCACCGGGTTCTACATCCTGTCGGCGGGAAAGCACGAGACGGACGGGCCGCCGGGAGCGATAGCCATCGGGAACGCTCTGCAAATGCTGGGGCGACAAGTGACTTATGTAACCGACCGCCATTCCGCTCCTTCGATGAGGGAATGGCTGGGAGACCGGGCCGAGGTAATCGAGTTTCCCATTGCCGACGTGGAGACCAGCAAGCGCGAGACGGCGGCGGTCCTGGAGCGGATTCGGCCCGGGCTGGTGATTTCCATCGAGCGGTGCGGGAGGACCGATTCGGACACCTACCTGAACATGCGGTACCGGGACATCACCGAGCACACCGCCCGGCTAGACTACTTCTTCGAGGCGGGCATCCCATCGGTGGGCATCGGGGACGGCGGGAACGAGATAGGTATGGGCAACCTGGCGGAGGTCATTCCGACAGTGGCGACCCTGCCTCCCGACCCGGCGGTGACGCGGGTGGACCGGCTGATTCTGGCCAGCGTTTCCAACTGGGGCGGGTACGGACTGGTTGCCGCGCTGTCCCGTCTGGCCGGGAGGAACCTGCTTCCGTCAATCGAGGAGGACCAGCGGCTGATAGCCCACCTGGTTGACCGGGGAGCGGTGGACGGAACCAGCGGCGACAGCAAATACTACGTGGACAACTTCAGCCTGGACGAGAACGCGGCGGTGCTGGAACGGCTGCACCGGGTGATTGAAAGCGGGGCAGAGTGACCACACCCAGGAAACAGGAAAGGGCCATGATAGGACAAATTGATAAGACAAAGCTCCACGCCCTGGTGGACAAACTCCCGGAATGTGAGTTGGAAACCGTATACCAAGCCTTGCTGGAACGGTTGGCGGAACACGATCCGCTGCTTCGGGCGCTCCTGAACGCACCGGAGGAAGAACCGGAAGAAGACGAAATTGAGGCCATTAACGAGGCCATGGAGTCCATCGCAAGAGGGGAACCAGCGATTCCCCACGAGGAATTGATGCGGGAACTCGGCCTGTGACCTGGGAGAAGGAAGCTCTAAGGGCAGGAATCGCAGTGGAGGTTAAGGATCGGAAAAAGGCGGGCGATACTAACCTTGGACTACTCGGCAAAAACTCTAACTATTATGCTCGTCCGACCCCACGGTCTGGCTTACCGGTGGTAGCGGCTACCAACTGAAGGCTGGGCGAATGCAATACGGCAGAGGCGAAACACGATGGTCGAGAAGCTATCCAAACTGATAAAGGTGAACCCACGAGAGGTTTGGGCCGACGAAGCCGCGAACTTTACGCCCTGGCTCCGGCAGAACATAGATTACTTGGCCGAGGCCGTTGGTATAGACATTCAATTGGTTGAATCAGAGGTTCCTGTAGGTAAGTTCAAGGTGGACCTGATAGGTGAAGAACCTGGAAGAAATCGCCCGGTCATAATTGAGAACCAATTAGAAAAGAGTGACCATGACCACCTAGGAAAATTGTTGACCTACGCCGCTGGCAAGAACGGAGGGATGATCATCTGGATTTCTCCCGAGTGGCGGCACGAACATAGGCTGGCTATCGAGTGGCTCAACGAGAATACTCTTACCGACTTAGACTTTTTTTGCGTAGAGTTGGAAGTATTGCAAATAGAAGGTAGCTCCACTAAGGCGCCTAACTTCAAGGTCGTCGTAGCGCCGAATGGCGGCATACCCAATCGTTTTTCCAGGTCCTCGACGTTGCGAACAATTTCTGAAAGGGGACAACGTTATCAGGACTATTTCGAGGGAGTATTGTCTCAAATCAAAGTCCAGCAACCTGGTCTTACTAGACGGAAGGCGGTACCTGAGAGTTGGATCGGGCTCCCTTCTGGAAAATCAGGATTCGGGTTTAACCTAGCTTTTGCATCACATCAAAGGTTCCGTTTAGAGCTTTACATAGATAACGGGGATCAATCCGCCAACAAGGCGAATTTCGACTCGCTTTGGACAAAGAAGCAGGAGATAGAGGACCGTCTGGGAGAAGAACTGGACTGGGACAGGCTGAACAATGCACAAGCTTGTCGAATTTCCTGGTACTATAATAATCCGGTGACGATTATGGACAGCGACGACAAGCTGGAGGCATTGAAAGCTTGGACCGTTCCCAGCTTCTTCAAGTTCAGAGAGATCATGCGCCCCTACATTCTAAATCTTCTGGTCGCGCAAGTTGACGACTACGATGAGCATATGGACGAGGAGCAATAATCTCCCAGGCGTCTCCTATCCGGCCAAGGTCTTTTCCTCGACAGCGAGCAGGCGGCGAAGCTCGTACATTTCATCCCGGAGGGCGGCGGCCTTCTCGAACTCCAGGTTGCGGGCGGCTTCCTTCATCTGGAAGTCCAGGTCCTTGACGACGCGGAACATGTCGTCGCGGGACATTTCCTGGCGGGCCACCTGGTAGCCGGCCTTCTGCTCGGCCACCATCTTGATGCTGTCGGTGATGTCGTGGACCGCTTTCTGGATGCTCTGGGGTTCAATCCCGTTGCGCAGGTTGAAGGCGTGCTGGATCTCGCGCCGCCGGGCCGTCTCGTCCAGGGCAAACTTCATGGAGTCGGTGATCCGGTCGGCGTACATGATGACGTGCCCGTCGGAGTGGCGGGCGGCCCGGCCGATGGTCTGGATCAGCGAAGTCGTTGACCGGAGATAACCCTCCTTGTCCGCGTCCAGGATGGCCACGAAGCTGACCTCGGGGAGGTCGAGGCCCTCCCGCAGGAGATTTATTCCGACGATTACGTCGTAGACGCCGAGGCGGAGGTCGCGGAGGATTTCGATCCGGTTGAGGGTTTCGATGTCGGAGTGGAGGTAGTGGTTGCGGATACCCATTTCCGACAGATAGTCGGCCAGCTCCTCTGACATCCGCTTGGTCAGGGTGGTCACGAGGCAGCGCTGGCCCACGTCCACCCGCTGCCTGATGTTCTCAAGGAGGTCGTCGATCTGGCCTGCGGTGGGCTTGACCTCGATGGTGGGGTCAAGCAGCCCGGTGGGGCGGATGACCTGTTCAACCACTGCCGCGCTATGCTCCATCTCGTAGGGGCCGGGAGTGGCGGAAACGAAGACGACCTGGTTGGTCCGCTGCTCGAACTCTCCAAAGTTCAGCGGGCGGTTGTCCACGGCGGAGGGGAGCCGGAAACCGTAGTCCACCAGGGTGTTCTTGCGGGATACGTCGCCGTGGTACATGCCGCGGACCTGGGGCAGGGTCATGTGGGACTCATCGATGAACATGAGGAAGTCTTCCGGGAAGTAGTCCAGCAGCGTCCAGGGCGTAGAGCCGCAGGTAACGGCGAACTTGCCGTCCCGGTGTTGGTGGCGGCGGGCGAGGTGGCAGGAATAGTTCTCAATGCCGTGGCAGAACCCGGCTTCCCGCAGCATTTCCAGGTCGTAGTTGGTGCGGGACTCGAGACGGGCAGCCTCCAAGATCTTCTCCTGGGCGCGCAGGTCGCGCAGGCGCTCTTCCAGTTCGACCTCGATGTCCTTGACGGCGAGGCCCAGGCGTTCCTGGGTGGTGACGAAGTGCTTGGCGGGGTAGATGGCGGTCTCCTGCTTCTGGGCCAGCAGTTCGCCGGTGAGGGGGTCGATTTCGACGATCTTCTCCACCTCGTCGCCGAAGAACTGGATACGGACGGCCAGTTCCTCGTAGGCGGGCACGATCTCCAGGGTGTCGCCGCGAACCCGGAACCGTCCCCGGGCCAGGTCATAGTCGTTGCGCTCGTATTGCATGTCGATGAGCTGGCGGAGGAGGCGGCTGCGGTCGCGGATCTCGCCGACTTCCACCTTGGCAACCAGGTTGAAATAGTCCGACGGGTCGCCCAGGCCGTAGATGCAGGAAACCGAGGCGACGATGAGCACGTCACGGCGGGTCAGGAGAGACGTTGTGGCAGCCAGGCGGAGCTTGTCCAGCTCCTCGTTGACGCTGGCGTCCTTCTCGACGTAGGTGTCGGACTGGGGGACGTAGGCTTCCGGCTGGTAGTAGTCGTAGTAGGAGACGAAGTATTCGACGGCGTTGTTTGGGAAAAACTCCTTGAACTCGGAGGCGAGCTGGGCGGCCAGGGTCTTGTTGTGGGCCAGCACCAGCGTTGGCCGCTGCACCTCCTGGACGATGTTGGCCATGGTGAAGGTCTTGCCGCTGCCGGTGACGCCCATTAGGGTCTGGTGGGCAACGCCTTCCCGCACACCGCCCACCAGCTTCTGGACGGCCAGGGGCTGGTCGCCGGTCATGTGGAAATCGGAGACGAGTTGGAAATCAGGCATGGTTTGAACCCCCGGTCAACGCCTACTACATCAAGCCTGGCAAATTGGCTGGCAGATTTTGCCGACCGTGCAAAATGGCAAGGATTTCGACTTCTTCGTGGACCCGGTAGACTATGCGGTATGGCCGCTCGAAAACTTCACGTATTTCGCCCGCTTCCGTCCTACGCAGCATACGTCCTGAAAAGGGGAACAACGCTATTTGCTCTGCCCTCGAGGTGAGCCTATCAACGGTTTGGTTGGCGAATAGTGTGGAATCTTGAGCGATAAACTCGTGGAGATGTCTGAGAGCAGCATTTGCCCAATATAACCTCACTCGGGCAGGCCAAACCTTCGGCGGACTTCCTTCACGTCCACCAACCGGCCCGCATCAGCGTCCTCTATCCCTGCCTCAATAGCCTTGCGGACGTATATCTTGTACATCAGGTCGTCCCAGGTGGCGTCATCCGGCAGGGAATCCACCAGGATATGCGCTTGCTGCTTAATGTCAGTTGTCGCCATTCCGAAACTCCCAGTGTTGGTGCAACGGGAACAGGATAGCCGTTTCCCTACCCACCCGCCAACTGCATCAGGGCGAGGCGGATGCGTTCCTCTACGGTGGCGTCGGCAGGAGCGTCCAGGCCGTTGATGGCCCGCCTCGCCTCGGTGGCGGAGTAGCCGAGGGCCATGAGGGCTTCGGTGACTTCGCCGGAGCCGGTCGGGACGGGAGCAGCGCCGGTCTCGGTGGCAACGACCATTCCCTTGAGTTCCAGGACCAGCCTTCCGGCGGTGCGCCGGCCGATTCCCGGTGCGGCACTCAGGGCCGCAACGTCGCCAGCCTCGATGGCCTGCTGTACTCCGAAGACTCCCAGGGTCCCCAGCAGACCGAGGGAGTGGCGGGGGCCGACGCCGGAAACGGTCATCAACAGCAGGAAGGCGTCGCGGTCGGCCTCGGTGGCGAAGCCGTAGAGGACGGGCTGGTCCTCCCGGATCCGCAGGTGGGTGAACAGCTGCACCGGGCTGCCCTGGGCGCCGAGGGACGGCGGCACCGAGGACGGCACGAACACCTGCAGGATCACCCCGCCCACCTGGATGTGGACGCAATCCGGGCCAACGCTCTGCAGGACGCCGCTGACCCCGGTTATCAAGGGGTCAACGCTCCTGGCCGGGGGGGATTATCCGGTCAAGGGCCGTCGCGGCCTGCTGACTGATTAGGTGGCACAATCCGACGCAGAGGGCGTCGGCGGCATCGGAGGATGGGACTTCATGGAGGCCAAGAGTGGACGCGGCGGTCTGCTGCATCTGCTCCTTGGTCGCTCCACCATAGTCGGTCACCGCGAGCTTGATCTGGGCCGGACTGTAACGGAACACCGGGACGTTCTGGCTGGCCGCTCCGATGAAAACCAGGGCCTGGGCCTGACCGACGGCGATGGCCGGACCGATAAACTGCCGCTCCCCCCGGCCCACGAAGGGCTCTTCCACGGCGATGGCGTCGGGATGGAAGATGTTGATCATGTTCAGGATGTGGGTGTGCAGCTGGTAGAGGCGCTCTTCCAGGGGCATCGACCGGGGCAAGCGCAGGACGCCGTAGTCGTCGGCGTCGGTCGGAGGGCCCGAATCGACCACCCCGTATCCCATGGCAACGGTGCCGGGGTCGATGGCTAGAACGCGCATCTAGGCTGCCGCCTGGTACTGTTCCAACACCTCCGGCGGGAAGTCGGCGTTGGTGTAAGCCTTCTGGATGTCCCCCAGTTCCTCCAGGCTGTCCAGCAGGCGGAGGGTCTGTTCCGAAGCCTTCTCGTCCAGGGCGATGGTGGCCTTGGGAACGAGGGAGATGTCGCAGGAGGCCAGCTCGGCGGATTCCGCCTCAAGGGCCTTCTGCACCGACTGGAGGTTTTCCGGAGCGGTGTAGATTTCCAGGAGGCCGTCTTCGTACTTGACGTCATCTGACTCGGCGTCGATAGCGACGAGGCTAAGCTCGTCGGCCCGGTCCGGGTCGTCGATTTCCAGGGTTATGACGCCCTTGGTCTCGAAGTTCCAGGACACACAGCCAGCTTCACCAAGGTTGCCGCCGCCCCGGTTGAAGGCGGAGCGGACCTCGGAGGCGGTGCGGTTGCGGTTGGTGGTCAACGCCTGGAGCAGAATGGCGCCGCCGCCAGGACCGTATCCCTCATAGGTGACTTCCGAAAACTCTTCCACCCCTTCGCCCTGGCCGGAGGCCCGGCGGATGGCGCGGGTAATGCTGTCCAGTGGCATGTTGTTGGACTTGGCCTTGTCCACCGCAAGGCGGAGCCGGAAGTTCATTTCCGGGTCGCTGCCCCCGCCGTCACGGACGGCCAGGACGATGTCGCGGGCAAGCTTGGTGAAAAGAGCACCCCGCTTGGCGTCGTTGGCGCCTTTCTGCCGCTTGATGGTGGACCATTTTGAATGACCTGACATGACTTAGACCTCCCATTCAGCCCGCACCGAAGGCTCGCTGGCACCGGCGCCGGACCGACCAAGGTTCCGGGGATTTTAGCATCGGCCACTTTGGGCGGTCAAAACAGAATGGATGGGGCCGGCGTCCGGTTTTTACACCCGGCGGCGTTGGCCCTATAATGCCGACACCCAAGATACATCAATGAATCGGAGGTAGCTGGACATGAGGCTTCTAGTGCTTTCCGGTGGACGCCATCCCTATGAGGAGTCCACCCCCATCCTGGAGTCCTTCCTGAAGGGAGCCGGCCACGACGTAACCGTCACGGAAGACGCCGCCGTGCTGGCCGACGGCGGAGCGATGGGCGGATACGACGCCGTCGTCTTCAACACCCGCCGCGAAAACGTCCCCGACTTCGGCGACTGGCGCATGACCAAGGAGCAGCAGGACGGGCTCAGTGGGTTCATCCGCTCCGGCAAGGGGTTTGTCTGCATCCACATTTCGACCTGCGTGGCCGACAACTGGCCGGAGTACCACGACATCACCGGGGGCGGCTGGATTTCCGGCACCAGCTATCACCCGCCCTACGGGCAGTTCACGGTCAATGTCAGCAATGCCGACCACGCGGGCTGCGGCGGCATATCGGACTTCTCGACCAACGACGAACTGTACATGAACCTGGCCATCCGGGACGGCAACAACGTCTACATCACCGGCACCGCCGAGGACGGCACCTGGCCCTGGGGCCCGAACCGGGTGGAGACGTTCATGGCGGGCGGGACCTATCCCCTGGGCTGGACCCGGAAATACGGGGACGGAAACGTCTTCGTATGTCTCCTGGGGCACGACGGGCGGAGCTTCGAAACGCCCGAGTTCCAGAAGATAATCCTCAACGGCGTGGACTGGGCCACCCAGTCGGCCTAACATGCCGGGTGAGCCTGTCGACCCAAGAGGCATCCAAACAATCCTGGAATAACCGGAAGGAGGAGCGGCAATGGCTACTCAGACCGATACCGCGGTGGCGCGGCAGAGCCAACCACTGGTGAAAATCACGGAGATGGACCACATCGTCCTGCGGGTCAAGGACGTGGAGACGTCGCTGCGGTTCTACTGCGAGACCCTGGGGATGGAGCCGGAACGCATCGAGCAGTGGCGGGCCGGGGAGGTTCGATTTCCATCGGCGCGGCTGAACGCCGACACAATCATTGACTTTTTCGGCAGCGACCAGGATCCCATCGGCCGGGACGGGGCGAAGAACCAGGACCACTTCTGCATGGTGATCGAGCCCACCGACATGGAGTCCCTGAAGGCCAGCTTCGAGGCAATGGGAGTGGACATCCAGGCCGGGCCGGGGAAGCGGTGGGGCTCCCACGGCGACGGGATTTCCCTTTATGTCTATGATCCCGACGACAACGTGGTGGAGCTTCGCCACTACTGATACACGACCTGGGAACCCGAAAGAAAGGCAGGGGCCGGAGTAATGTCCGGCCCCTGTTCATTAGACGATAGGTCCCAGCCAGGTTTCCCGGGCCGACAGGCGCTAGCTTTCCACGCTCCAGTTGTAGAGGTTGTCGTAGGCCAGGGCCCAGGGGGGACGGAGGTAGCCGAGAGCCCGGACATCCTCGAACCAGGCGCCGAGGGGGGAGTACCAGGTGTAGGAGTTTCCACCGGCGATGCGGCAGAGGCGGTTGAGGACGGACTCGGAGAGACGGGCCACGTTCTCCTTGCACATGAGCATGACCCGGCGGTCCTGGGTGCCGGTGTCCACCACCCGCAGGGCCCCTTCCCAGGCCTGGTCGATGAGCCAGGCTTCCTGCTCGGCCATGGTCCAGTCCACCTGCTGGAGGGAGCGGAGGCGGGAGCCGCGGGCCAGGTTCGCCTTGAGGCGTTCCCGGGAATACTCCATGGCGGCGTCGATGACTCCCACAATGACCGAGGTGAAGGAGATGCCGCCAAGGCTGCTGTTGTTGTTCATCAATTCGGCCTGGTGACCGGGCCAGGCGATGCGGGTGGCGGGAAAGTCGGTGAACTCGAAGGCGTGGCTGTTGGTGGACTTCATGCCGTGGCCGCGCCACTCAGCAGCGAGCTTCAATCCGGTGCTGCCGTCCCAAGGGTGGTTGCGGACCTCCATGAAGAAAAGGTCGGGGGCGGTCTCGCCCTGGGGCACGGCGCGGGTGGTCATGAAGGAGGTGAGGCCGGAACCACTGCCGAAGTGCTTCTGACCGGAGAGGCGATACTTGAGCAGGCCATCGCCCTCGGGGACACAACCGGCCCGGGTCAGGCCGGTATCACCGCCGCTGCCGGGCTCGGAAACGATGGTGCCCCACCAGCAGCCATCGGTGACGGTGGAGAAGACCTCCTTCCGCTGCTGCTGGAAGCCTTCGTTGAAGGGATCGGGCACGGAGGGGACGCGCCACGACGCCAGCACTCCCTGGTGCATGGAGCTGGACAGGGTGATGGAGGGGTCCCCCTTGGCCAGCATCCGAAGGACGGTGCAAAGGGACCGCCCGGAGCGGGACAGGTCCTCCCAATAGCCGCCGAATTCGACGGGAACGGCCATGAGGTTGAAGCCCAACTCCCGCAGGCTCTGGTAGTCGGCGGGGTCAGCCTTGGTACGGGTTTGCCGGTCATCCCGCTGCGAGGCCCATTCCACGGCGAGCTTGGGGGCGGCTTCCATAATTGACGCGACGCTCATTTGGAACTCCTTGGTAACCCCATTCCTCCGGGAGTGCCTGCCGAAGCAGAACGTTGTACCCGCAGGCGGGGGACAAGCTAAACCGCCTCCGCTGTCCGAGCCGGGATGTTGCGAAGGCGGTTTTGCAGTTGCAATCTATTCGAGACTATCCGACGCGGGAGGCGTAGGCGGCCTTGGCCCGGTCGATGGCGCGGACACGACCGCTGACCAAATCCTCCTGGCGCTCCCTTGCCCACTGGTTGGACGCCTGGGTGCTGAGTACCGAGCCCTGGAAGTGGGGCATCACGTAGCGGGCGAACAACTCGTAGCTCTTGAGCATCTTCTCCCGGGGCGCCCAGTCGATGGTCTGCACCAGGAAGGCGCCGAACCCGCCGCTCTGCTCGTCCAGCCGCTTGATGGCTTCGATGCAGTCGTCGGGGGTGCCAACGATCCAGGAGCCGTTGTCGGCCATGTGGTCGATGACTTTGTCCAGTGGCCCATCAAAGGCGGCCTTGCGGCCGTTGGTCTGCTCGGAGTACTCCCTGAGGTACTGACCGGACCCGATGCGGGCGTCGTCCAAGGCTTCCTTGCGGGACTCGGCCAGGTGCATGGGCAGCACCAGGCGCCAGTCGTCCCGGTTCATGGTCTGCCCGTGTTCGGCGGCCGATTCCTCGGCGATAGCCCACAGCGCGCCCAGGTCGGAGGGGCCGGCGGACGGGTCGCGGGGCACGGTGATGGTGAGCACGGAACAGCCATACTTTCCGGCCAGGGTCACGCCCGCCGGGGACTGGACCGAGGCCACGGCGGTGTGCATGTAGGGCCGCTGGTAGGGCCGCAACTGGAGCAGTCCCTCCTTGAGCTCGAACCAGTCGCTCTTGTAGGTGATGGGTTCGGTCTCGGTGAAGAGGCGGAGGATGATGCCCAGGGACTCATCCATGCGCTCCCGCTGGAGCTCGTGGGGGATGCCCATCATGTAGGCGTCGCCGGGGAGGGCGCCGGGGCCGACGCCGAAGAGGACGCGGCCGTAGGTCATGTGGTCCAGCTGGACCATCCGGTTGGCGACCATCAGGGGATGGTGGTAGGGAAGGCTGACCACGCCGGTCCCCAGCTTGATGCGCTTGGTGCGCTGGGCGGCGGCTCCGATGAAGACCTCGGGGGAAGAGATAATCTCCCAACCCGCGCTGTGGTGCTCACCAATCCACGCTTCGTCGAACCCGAGGTGGTCGAGCCACTCCACCAACTCCAGGTCGCGCTCGATGGCCAGGGTGGGGTTTTCGCCGACGCGGTGGAAGGGTCCGAGGAATATTCCGAACCTCATACGTTCCGGCAATGCCATTTTCCGTCTGCCTCCCTTATGAAGTTTCACGCCGGGGGGCACCGATTCGAGGAACCAGGAACGGTGTCCGGCGGCCAGATGAACTTGAGACAATTCTGCCCCGGCGCCCGGTTCCTGTCAACAAAGGACGAGGGCGGCATTAAGGGGGGCACGACGCCCGAGCAGCGGAAGAGAATGGGTTACTGGCCGACCACTTCGAGAACGGCGGAGACGATGTCGCCGGAGCGGGGGACGCAATGCTGCTCCATGGCGGGGCTGTACGGAATTGGGACATCGGGAGCGCACACACGGCGGGGAGGGGCTTTCAAGGCGGAGAAGGCGGCCGACTCGGTGACGGCAGCGATGATTTCGGCGGCGGCGCTTCCGGTTGAGCTAGCCTCGTCGACAACGACGAGCCGGCCGGTCTTGATGACCGATTCCTGGAGGGCTGGCCGGTCAAGGGGCACCAGGGTCCGGGGGTCAACGACTTCCGCCGATACGCCATGCCGTTCCGCCAACAGGCCGGCGGCGGACAGGGACTCCTGGACCATGTGGCCGATGGCAACGATGGTCACGTCGGATCCGGGGCGCTTAACGTCGGCAGCGCCGATGGGGATGGTGTACTCATCCTCGGGGACAGGGCCGGTGAGGCCGGCGATGCCGTATCCCTGGGGCTCGAAGAAAACGACCGGGTTGTTGTCCCGGATGGCGGTCTTCATCAGTCCCTTGGCATCCCTGGGAGTGGAAGGCATGACGACCTTGAGGCCCGGCAGGTTGAGGAAAAAGGGGTGGGAGCTCTGGCAGTGCTGGGCGGCCGCGGCCCTGCCACCGCCGGTGGAAGCCCGGAGCACCAGCGGGAACGGGACCTGTCCGCCGAACATGTAGTGGACCTTGGCCATCTGGTTGACAATCTGGTCCATGGCGGTGAAGGCGAATGCCATCAGTCCGGGGCTGATGATGGGCCTGAAGCCGCAACCGGCCGCTCCGATGCCTGCCCCCACGTAGGCATCCTCGGAGATGGGACAGACGCGCACCCGTTGGGCGCCGAACTCGGGCATGAGGTCTTCCAGGGGACCCAAGCCGCCGCACAGGTGGAAGACCTTCTCATCGCGGCGCATTTCTTCCCGGAAGGCTTCCAAGAGGGCCTCTACATAGGTTATCTCGCGCATCCGGTTCTCTTTTTCCTCCTTATGGAGCATGAAGCGTCGGGCAAGGGAATCCCGGGGAGGCGGCTAACCTGCGAACACGCCTGCCAGAGCGTCTTCGGGGCCGGGGACCGGTCCGGCAGCGGCGAATTCGACCGCATCATCCAACGTACGTGCGATCTCCCGGTGGACTGCCTGCAACTGTTCCGGGCCGAGTCCCAGCGCGGCGGCGAAGGCCGGGATGGGGTCGGCGTAGCCGGAACCGCCGTCATCCAGGCCGGGCGGTTCGGATGGCTCTGAACCGATGAGAGGGAAGCGGCGAGTCTTGCATTCGATTAGGGTTGGGCCTTCCCCACTCCTGGCCCTGGCGACGGCATGGGAGGCGGCTTCCTGGACGGCCAGAACATTGGAGCCGTCCACGGTGAAACCAGGGATGTCGTAGGAAACGGCCCGGACGGATACGTCCTCGACGGACAGGGCGTAGGAGGCCGGAACTGCGATGGCCCATCCGTTGTTCTCGCAGACGAACACCATGGGAAGCTTCCAGATGGAAGCCAGATTGAGGGTGCTGTGGAAGGTGCCCTCGTTGGACGCGCCATCCCCGAAGAAGGCGACGGCCACGCCGCCATTACCTTCCAGTTGGGCCGCCAGGGCCGCGCCTGCGGCGATGGGCAGACCGCCGCCGACAATGCCGTTGGCGCCCAGCATTCCCCGCTGGAAGTTGGCGATGTGCATGGCGCCGCCCTTGCCGCCGCAGCAACCGTTGGTCCGGCCGTAGAGCTCGGCCATGAGGGGGCCCAGCTCCAGTCCCTTGGCAATGGCGTGGCCGATGCTGCGGTGGGGGCCGGTGATACGGTCGGTGGGCCGCAGGGCGGCGCAGACGCCGACGGCGGAGGCTTCCTCGCCTCCCGTGGCCTGGACCGGGCTGGGGATGTTGCCGGACAGGGACTCCTGAGCGGCGCGGCGGGTGAAAGCGCGGATGGTGACCATCCGGCGGTACATTTCCAGCATTTGATCGGGCGACAGAGACATGACGGCTCCGAGGGGCGAGATTGGGGCAGGGGCGCCGGTCCGGCGGATGTCTTGCAGCGGTGTCCCAAGGGCCGGACTGGGCAATTCTAACCCTCCTTCCGGGGCAACGCCACACCGGATAGGCGCCCCCCGCCGGGTTGCCTTCGGGAGCGGTTGGCTGTTTAATGGTGCAAATCGTAATCCTGAAGGAGTATTCCGTTGAGAGATCCGCACATTTTCGCCGGGAATCCCCTGGACCGGGGGGAGCGGGAACGCAGGGACGAGGAATGGATCCGCGAGCAGGGGACGCACCCTTCCAGCCGATTTCTGCCGATGCGCGGCCCCCACGTCCTGGTTACCGGGGATGACCAGCCCCGGCTGGGGTGGATAAGCCGCCAGGAGCTGGACGCCAGCGGGTTTGACGACACTCCACTGCTGCTGGGAATGGCTGAAGGGGTCTGTCACTTTGCCGCAGACCTGTCCAGGAACACGGAGGCCGGGGACGCCATCGGCGAGATGCCCAACCTGGTCTTCGAGGAAGCCCGGGCGGCGGCGGAGCAACTGGCAGGCCCGGAAGCGGGGATCCTGGCCCAGGGACGGTGCCAGATTAACTGGCACAACCGGCACGGTTTCTGCTCGGTCTGTGGGAATCCGACGGAGATACGGCGGGGCGGGCAGAAGCGGGAGTGTCCCCAGTGCAAAGCGGAACACTTTCCCCGGGTGGACCCGGTGATCATCACGGTTGTTTCCGACGGGGAGCGGTGCCTCCTTGGGCAATCCCGAGGGCGCCTGGCCCGGCTGAACCGCTATTCGGCGTTGGCCGGGTTCGTGGACCAGGGGGAGAGTATCGAGGAGGCGGTGGCGCGGGAGATCATGGAGGAAGCGGGCATACGGGTGAAGAACGTGCGGTACCATTCATCCCAGCCGTGGCCTTTCCCGTCCTCGCTTATGATGGGCTGCCACGCCCACGCCGCGACGACGGACATCCACATGGACGACGAGGAGATGACGGACGTGCAGTGGTTTGACCGGGAGACGGTGAAGCTGGCCCTGGAAGAGAAAACCGAGGAGCTACTGCTGCCCGGGCCGGTGGCCATCGCCTACCACATCATCAAGGCGTGGGCCGACGGAGAGGTGGACTAGCGGGCTAAGAGGGTCAGGTGCGCAATCCGGCCTGGCGGAGCTGGGTCAGCAGGGACCGGGGGCTGTTGACGGTCAAGACAACCAAAAGGCGGTCCCGGTTGCGGCACTGGGTGGCGACGTAGCGTCGGTCCGGCTGGGCAACGTCGCTGTCGATGAGGAGGGCTTCGTAGGTGGACGAACCGGCCAGGTCAATGGCAACGCCGTCGTCGGTGGTGGCGGTGACGATGAATCCGGCCATTTCCAGGATGCCGGTCAATTGTTCCATCCGGCTTTGCTGACGGCCCACCAGCAGGATGCGGTTGTTGTCGGGCATGGGATACGCCCTAGCCTCCGAACACGAACTCGCGGATGGCGCCGAAGTAATCGGGCAGCCCCTGGAAGAGCAGGTCATTGTGCCCGGCGTTGGGAACGGTGAGCATCCGTTTCTGCTCCGACGCCAGGCTGTCGAACATGGCCCGAGCCTGGGCAAGAGGGGCCAGTTCGTCCATTTCGCCGTGGATCACCAATGCGGGGATGTGGATTGAGGCGACCTTGCGAAGGTACCCCTCCTCCAGCGCCCGGGCTTCCTCCTGGGGCAAACCGTAGAGGAACTGGCCCAGGTTGGGGCGGCCGCTCTCGATGATAACGCCGCCCAGGTCCGCGCCCCGGCGGGTCGCCAGTTCGAAGGCGGCGTGGCGACCCATGGAGCGTCCCATGACGAACACGGGGCCATTGCAGCCTTCCGAGGACAGCAACTCGGCCAGGGCGTCCAGCACGAGATGACAGTCGGCGATCATGGTGGGGAAGGTGGGAGACCCCCCGCTGCGGCCATAACCCCGGTAGTCGGCGACGAAGAAGTTGAGGCCGGTCTGGACGTAGAAGGGAGCGATCCGGTCATAGTCAGGGGCAGTCTCTCCGTTGCCGTAGAAAAACAGGATGGTGGGCTGCCCGGCACCGGCGGTGAAGAAGCGGCTGGAGAGCTGGATACCGTCTTCAATGGGTATGAAGTAGTCCTCCGCACCGGCAGGGGTGGGAGTCCATCCCGCCCGGGGGTAGAAGGAGTTCATGGAAATTTCCGGGCGGTCCAGGGCGGAGTAGTCGGTTTCGGGAATCATGGCATCTCGGCGGGGCAGCAGCTGACGAGGGGTGGGAACGGTGGAGAGGGCCAGTGTGGGGTTCTTTAGGGGCCAATTCCGGTATACACGGGAAGCGGCAGTCAATATAATCGGCGGGGCACTTCCCGCATCCTTCCGTGGGCGGGCGGCAAGCTGGAAAACAGGGCAGGAGGCCTCATGGATTACGGAGTCTACATGTTTCCCACGGACTACGCAATCAGACCCGACGAGCTGGCCCGGGAGGTGGAAGCGCGAGGTTTTGAGTCCGTCTGGTTTCCTGAGCATACGCACATTCCCGCGTCGCGGCGCAGCCCGTGGCCGGGCGGGGGAGACCTGCCGCGGGAATACTGGCACTGCTACGACCCGTTCGTCGCGCTGACGGCGGCGGCGGCGGCAACCACCACGCTGAAGCTGGGGACGGGGATTTGCCTGGTCATCGAGCGCGATCCGATTGTGATGGCCAAGGAGGTTGCCAGCGTGGACCGGATCTCCAACGGGCGGTTCATGTTCGGCATCGGGGGCGGGTGGAACGCCGAAGAGATGGAGAACCACGGGACGGACTTCCGGCGGCGGTGGCGCATCCTGCGGGAGAACATCCTGGCGATGAAGACCATCTGGACGGAGGAAGAGCCGGAGTTCCACGGGGACTTCGTGGACTTCGACCCCATCTGGTCCTATCCGAAGCCGGCGCAGACGCCCCATCCGCCGATATTCATGGGAGGCGACGGGCCGCGGACATTCGACCGGGTGGTGGAGTTCGCCGACGGGTGGATGCCGATTGGCGGGCGGGTCAACTCGGGTCCTACGCTGGGAGAGAAAGTGGCTTTGCTGCGGACCCGGCTGGAAGACGCGGGACGTGATCCCGACTCCGTCCCGATTACCATCTTCGGGGTCAGCCCGGATGCCGACACCATCGCAAGGATGGAGCAGGACGGGGTATCCCGGGTGCTGTTGACCCTGCCGCCGGAGGACCGGGATACGGCGCTGCCAATCCTGGACGACCTGGCAAAGCTAATCCAGTAATAGACCCATCCCGAGCAGGAGGAACCACACAAGGCCGCCGGGCTTTCCGGCGGCCTTGTTGCGTGACTTGAGAAACCAGGGAGTTGGGCTAGGCCAATCCCTGGAGCATTTCCCGCTGGCGGGCGATGCGGTCGTCATGGTCTGTAGCGAACCGCCGGATGCCGTTAAAGATGGACTCGACATCCAGGTGGGCCTCGGTGATGACGTCGGACTCGGTGCCGCCGGTGAGCCATTCGTTGTGCCAGTCGGAAACCAGGGAATACTCGTCGGTGAGAGGGCCGGGGTTCCGCACTGGCCACATCCGGCGGGTGCCGGTGGTCACGATCATCATGTCGTAGAGGGCGCCGGGGGGCAGGACCGACCGGCGGTATTCCTCGGGCTGGAGCTGGAAGAGCTCGTCGCTGATGGCGGCGATGACTTTGACGTTGATGCCGGCCTCCTCCAGCCGGGGAAGGGCGGAGACGAGGTTGACCGTCGAGGATGATCCCTGGGTGAGGACGTAGCCCTGTTTCGGACGGTCCGGGTCAAAGTCGCGGATGACGTAGAACCCCTTGGCGGCGGCGTTGAGGTCAGTGTCGGCGAAGGTGCTCCGGTCGGCCACAGGGAAGTCGGGGCGGGCCACTTCCAGGACGATGACGCCCACCCGGGGGTCGCGGGCGGCGACCTCGGCGGCGGCGAAGTAGCCGGGGGCCACGTCGTTGTAGTCCCAGAAGCTGAGGGTGATGGCCTGGCCCCGGGGGAAGAGCTTCCAGACCTGGGGGGAGAAGATGCCGAAGTGGGTGCGGGCGTCGGCGGCGGTCTCGGGGCCGGAGTGTCCGGCCAGGACGTTGAGCACGCCAACCCGGAAGGGGCTGTCCTGGTTCTGCTGGCTCCAGACACGGGCGGGGAGGTACATCAGGGGAGTGAAAGCGCCGTAGGTGCCGCTGATGGCCCAGACGCCGACGTGCTTGTCCGGGTCGAGGGAAGCGGTCTGGCCGACGAATCCGACGGCGGTGGAAACGTTGCCGGCCTCCTGAATGCCGGCCTTGAGACGGACGCCGAGGGGGTTGGTGACCGGGTCGTAGTGCCCCCAGATGGAGCCGTTTTCAACGTTGATGGAGTCGGCCAGGTCGGCGGCGACGATGACGAAGCGGTTGTCCGTCACGTAGTTCATGTACTTGACGATCTCGGAAATGGCGCGGCGGGTGCCGCGGACGTTGCCCGGCTCCTCGAAGAGCTTGATGCCGACCTGCTTTTCCTCGCCGGTGAGGGGATTGGTCACGGCGACCTGCTGGGCGTCCGTAGGGAGATTGGACACGGCCAGGCGGGGGTCCTGGAAGGGGTCTACTTCACGGTTAATGCGGAGGGGAAGGTTGTCGTCCACGGAGTCGCCGATCTCGACGAGGCGGTCAGAGATCCACTCGCCCAGGCCGTGGCTTTCCAGGACGGACAGGGCGATGTCGATGTTCTGCTTGAACTGGATTAGGCGGTCGCGGTTGTTGGATACCGGGCCATCGTCGAGTCCCACAAACTTGACGCCGAAGCGGTCCTCGAAGGTGCGGGCCAGGGCGCGGAAGTAGTCGCTGTTCATGGCAAAGGCGTAGGGGTGGCTGGCGTAGCTGACAATCTGCTCGCCGTATCCCGGTATCTCGCCATTGACCGCGCCGGGCCACCATCCCTTGACGGTGCGGCCCACCATGATCATGGGCCGGTCGTCAGAGGGGTCCCAGTCCTCCATGGTCTTGAGGGCGGACACGACCTGGTGGTAGTCGTTGCCGTTGTCCACCGACAGGACGTTCCAGCCGTAGGAGGCCCACTGGTCCTCGATGCGGTAGCCCTGGTACTGGGGCTTGATGACCCCGCCGACCAGCTCGTCGTCGATACCGGCGTTGTTGTAGGAGAGGAGGATGCGAAGACGCTTGCCCACCTGCTGGGCCATGGCCTGGGTCTTCATTTCCTGGGAGTGCCCGGAGGTCATGGCGAACTCGCCTTCGATAGCCATGACCTTGAGACTGTCGGGGGCTCCCATCATATCCCAGAAGGCCGCCTTGCCGGCGGCGGTGGCGATGCCGATGCCGGAGGGGCCGCCGTTGACGTCGTTGGTGACGTCGGTGGTCTCGGAGTGGCCGGCCAGGGCGCGGATGCCTCGGATTCCGGCCTGGGCCATCAGGGTATGGTCCTCGAGGCCGTTGTCCTTGAGCAGAGTGTCCAGGGCCCCCCGACCGCGGCGGAACCCGAGGCAGTCGATGGAGAGGAGGGCGACGTTGGGGTCAACATAGTAGCGGTCGTCGCCGGTGAGGGCGTGGCGACGGGCCATAGCCTCGCCCATGATGAGCCAGAGGGCGTAGGTAACGGGGGCGTTGTGGCCGCCGGCGAGCATGAATTTGTCGGCGTAGGGATGCTTGGGCCGGCGGTAGTCGTAGCGCAGGCCGCCCAGGTCGGGTCCGACGAGGTGGGTCGCCACAGTATAGGGGGTGTAGGCGAGAGGGCCACCGAAGTGGCCGGTCTGGGCGTAGTTGCCCAGGAGCACCAGGGTCATGGCGGTGAGGAATCCGACGTCTTCCAGACGGCCCCGGTCATAGTCGGGCACCGACACTCCATTGGCCTGGGTGGCGCTGGTCAGGACCACGCTGTTGACGGATCCGCCGGTGGTGGTAGTCATTTCCGATGCTCCATGCTGGGTATAGTTTTATTGCCGCCGGACTGGTGCGACGAACATAATTATACCCGCCAAAGCGGGGTGATGGTTAGGGGAACTGTCGCAGGGCCATCTGCCGGGGCGCCACTGGCGTGAATGAGCACCACAACGCCATTAGCCGTTGGCGCGCTCAAACTCCTTCATGAAGGACACGAGGGCTTCGACTCCCTCGCGGGGGAAAGCGTTGTAGATGGAGGCCCGGATGCCGCCAACCGAGCGGTGTCCCTTGAGCTCGGCCAGGCCCTGGGCGGCGGCTTCATCGACGAACCGCTGCTCGGCGTCCTGGTCCGGCAGCCGGAAGGTGACGTTCATGGCGGAGCGGTGGGCCGGGAGGGCGTGGCCACGAAAGTATTCGGAGGAGTCGATGGCATCGTAGAGGAGGGCAGCCTTCTCCAGGTTGCGTCGCTGGGCAGCCTCCAGTCCTCCCTGGGCGATGAGCCACTTCACGACGAGACCGAGGATGTAAACGGCGAAGACGGGCGGGGTGTTGTAGGCGGAGTTTCCCTTGGCGTGGGTCTGGTAGTTGAGCATGGCCGGCAGGGTGTCGGGACAACGTTCCAGCAGGTCGTCCCGGATGACGACCAGGGTGACGCCGGCGGCTCCCAGGTTCTTCTGGGCGCCGGCGTAGACCAGAGCATACCGGCCGATGTCGATGGGCTTGCTGAAGATGTTGGAGGAGGCGTCGGCCACCAGGGGGACATCGCCGGAATCGGGTTCTTCCTGCCACTCGGTGCCGAAGATGGTGTTGTTGGTGGTGAAGTGCAGGTAGGCCGCGTCCGGGTCCAGCTCAAGCTCCGACTGGCCGGGGATCCGGTTGAACCCGTCGTCCTCGGTGGAACCGGCGAGGTTGATGCTGCCCACGGTGCGGGCTTCCTGGAGAGCCATCCTGGCGAAATGGCCGGTGACGATGTGGTCGGCGGACTGGCCCGGCCCCAGCAGGTTCATGGGCACCATGGAAAACTGGAGGGATGCCCCGCCCTGGAGGAAGAGAATGCGGTAGTTGTCCGGAATTCCGGCCAGGGCGCGGATGTCCGCCTCGGCGGAGCGCATCATGTCCTCGATGGCCGGGGAGCGGTGGCTCATTTCCAGCACGGAGATGCCGGCTCCGGGGAGGGACAGGAGGTCCCTCTGGGCTTCCTCCAGGACGGGCAGGGGCAGGACGGCGGGTCCGGCGGCGAAATTGTAAACTCGGTCAGTCATCTCCATCCCCAAGGCCAGGATAAGGACGCCGCGGGCGCGGGGCCGCGGCAGGGCCACCGGCTAGTCTATGGGGGGATTGAAGTTGGCGTCAAGAATCGCCCGGCGGCCCAGAGAGGGCCAGCGGGACGAAGGTTGGGCGGCGCGGGCCCTCCCGGCACAGCGGCTGGGCCTGACGGCGCACAGAAACAGACCCGGCCATTGGGCGGCTTGAGGTCGGCGGTTCACCTCAGCCGACTGCCGCGACCGGGGGATTGGAGGAAGTAAGGATTCAGTTGGGGGAGCGCCGCCGCTGCCCGTGGCCCAGGTTTTGGCGGCGTCGCAACTCTAGCTGGCGGCGGCGCCGATGCGGAAGACCTTGGTGCTGCAAACCGGGCAGGTGCCCTGGGTCGCGGGCCGGCCGTTCTTCATGGTGATGGACTGGGGGTTCTGGATCTCCGTCTTGCTCTTGCACTTGACACAGTAAGCTTCCATAATCACTTCACTCCTTCCTGAGTTTAGCTCACCCTTTTAGCTATACCAGACCAACCGTCTCCGCGTCAAAGCGTTTTTGTTTCCATTTACCCGAAGTTTGTAAAAATCACGGCCCAAGCGTGGCGGCGCGGCGGTTTTCGACAGCCGGGACAGGATAATCCCTGGGTCCCCGCAGGCCAAACACCCGGCAACTCTGTTCTTCCCGTTGTCTGAGTATCCGGCGTTGACCTGAATGGCTGATTAACCAACTTGGCAACGGCAATTTCAGGACTTGCCTCAAATAGCTTTCGACACTTCGGCAAACAAAGAGACCGGAGCAAATCTCCGGCCCCTGCTGTTTCCAGGATTGTACGACAGGCTTATGGGATTCAGCCAAAACCCCGGTCAATCAGGACAACCAAGCCCGACACAATGGTTGCTGTGCCGAACATCGTTCCAATCATCCATTTAATCAGCCGCGTTTCCAACTCGGCCAAATCGGATTTGGTAGCGAAGGAATCAAGCCGCCCCTTCGATATACCTCACTCTTTGGTCAATTGTCGCCATACCGGTTCCTTGATAAACCTATGCCGGGAACATACTGCCGTTGGCATACTTTGTCAAGATATTGGAACGGCGCTTCCAGCTTGACTTCGTCCTAACTTCCAGGAGGTTTTTCCATGCGTATCGACGTTCACACCCACGTCTGGCCGGACCGGATCGCGGACGTAGTCCTGGACCGGCTGGTGGATCAGCTTGGGATCGACGCCATCGGGCTGAACACGGTGGACAGCCTGAAAGGACACATGCGGGAATCCGGCGTGGACAAGTCGGTGGTGCTGGGCGTGGTGGACCGGGCGGACCAGGTGACGCGGGCCAATGACTGGCTGATCTCGATCCAGGACGACATGCTGGTGCCCTTCGGCGCGATGCACCCTGACCTGGAGGATAAGGCGGGGGAGGTGCGGCGGCTGCGGGAGAACGGGATCAAGGGAATCAAGCTGCACCCGATGATGAACAGCTTCTATCCCGACGACCCGCGGCTGCTGGAAGTGTACGAGGAAATGGGGGACGACATGGTGCTGGGGATCCACTCCGGCCGGCTGCCCCACACCAGCGAAGAGGAGACGGTCTTCTCCCCGCCGGAGCGGGTGATGAACGTGGTGCGGCAGTTCCCCAGGCTGAAGGTGATCGCCCTGCACCTGGGCGGGTTCTACATGCTGGACGAGGCGGAGCGGGAGCTGATCGGCAGGGAAAACGTGCTGATCGACACGACGTGGCCGCCGACGTTGAGGAAGGTGGCGGCGCCGACGCTGGCGGCGATCATCAACAAGCACGGACCGGACAAGGTCTGCTTCGGCACCGACTATCCGCTGGCCGGACAGGCGGACGGGTCGGACTACATCGCCGAGCTGGGCCTTTCCGACTACAACACGGAGCGTATCCTGGGGGAGACGGCGCGGGAGCTGATAGGGTTGTAGGCGGCGCGTTTCACCACGCCCGGATGTTGCGGGGTGCGGGGAGGCTTATCCTGCTCCTTTTCCTTCTACCCTACTCCTCAATGCCGAAGCAGTGAAGGATGAAGGCGTATTCCAGGGCGACCTCCTTGAGGCGGTCGAAGCGGCCGGAGGCGCCGGCATGCCCCGAGTCCATGTGGATTTTCAGAAGCAGCAGGTTGTTGTCCGTCTTGGCCGCGCGCAGACGGGCGGCCCACTTGGCCGGTTCCCAGTAGGTGACCCGGGGATCGTTGATGCCTCCGGTGATGAGCAGGTTGGGATAGTCCTGCGCCGTGACGTTGTCGTAGGGCGAATAGGACTTGATGTAGTCGTAGTAGACGGCGTCGTTGGGGTTGCCCCACTCGTTGTACTCCATGGTGGTGAGGGGCAGGGAATCGTCCAGCATGGTATTCAGCACGTCCACGAAGGGCACATGGGCCGCCACGGCCCGGAACAAGTCCGGCCGCTGGTTGACGACGGCCCCCATGAGCATCCCGCCGGCGCTGCCGCCGGCGGCGGCGATGTTTCCCGAGGCGGCGTAACCCCGGGACACGAGAAAATCGGCGCAGTCGATGAAGTCGTCGAAGGTGTTCCGCTTGTTGAGAAGCTTTCCGTTTTCGTACCAGTCCCAGCCCATCTCCATGCCGCCCCGGATGTGGGCGATGGCGAAGATGAACCCCCGGTCGACGAGGCTGAGGCGGGCCGAGCCGAACTCGGCGTCCAGGATGATCCCGTAGGAGCCGTAGCCGTAGAGATATAGGGGGGCCGAGCCGTCCAGGCGAGTGTCCTTCCGGTAGACCAGGGAGATGGGGACGAGGGCGCCGTCCCGGGCCGGGGCCAGCAGGCGCTCGGTGGAGTAGTCGGCGGAGTCGAAGCCGCCCAGGATTTCTATCTGCTTGCGGAATTCCCGTCCCCGGGTGTCCATGTCGTAGTCGTAGACGGTGGGGGGCGTGGTCATTGAGGAGTAGGAGTAGCGCAGGGTGGAGGTGTCCCACTCCCGGCCGCTGCGGGCGCTGATGGAATATACGGCGTCGTCCAGGGCGATGCGGTGGGTCTGGCCGGTGGAGAAGCGGGTAACGGAGACCAGGGGCAGGCCGGCTTCCCGGAATTCCATCACCAGGTAATCCTGAAAGCAGTGAATTCCCAGGATAGGGCGGCCGGCCTGGTGTTCCACAACCGGCGTCCACGAGTCACACCCGGGAGCAGCAATGGGGGCTTCCGACACCATGAAGTCCCGCGCCCCGAACCCATTGTGGCGGATGAGGAACCGGTCGCCGTGGTCTTCGACGTCGTACTCGAAGTCTTCGCTGCGGGGTTCGATCAACGTCAGCGGCGAGTCCGGCTCGCCGGCATCCATGAACCGCCACTCGGACATGTTGTTGCCCCCGGCCACGACGTAGATGAAGCGGCGGCTGAGGGACTTGGTGACGCCCACAAAGAAACGCTCGTCCTGTTCCTCGTAGACCAGCCGGTCCTGAGACGGGTCCTCGCCGAGGCGGTGGCGGAACACCTGGACCGGACGGTGGTGCTCGTCCAGAACGGAGTAGAAGAAGGACAGGTTATCGTTGGCCCACTCCAGGGAGTAGTAGGTGTTGGGGATGGGTTCGTCCAGGTGATCCCGGGTCGCCAGGTCCATGATGCGGATGGTGTAGACCTCGGAGCCCTCGGTATCGAGAGAGTAGGCCAGCAGCTTGTGGTCGGGGCTGGTCTCGAAGACGCCAACCCGCAGGTAGTCCTGCTCCCGGGCGAGCTCGTTGGCGTCGAGGAGGACTTCCTCATCCCCCTCAGGACCATCACCCTGCGGGTCAACTCCCTCGGAATCGCGGAAGCGGCGGCAATAGATGGGATACTGGCCACCCTCCTCAAAGCGGATGTAGTAGAAGTAATTGCCGTCCTTTTCGGGGACGGTGGAATCGTCTTCCCGTATGCGGCCCCGCATCTCGCGGTACAGCTTTTCCTGGAGTTCCTCGGTGGGAGCCATGACCGCGTCGGTGTACGCGTTCTCCGCTTCCAGGTAGGCCATGGTCTCGGCGTCTTCGATGAACCGGAGCCAGAACCAGGGATCGGTGCGGGCGTCGTTGAACAGCTCGAACTCGTGGTGGCGCTGGGGGGCAACGGGCGGCTGAAGGTCGGTCAAAGCGATATTCTCCAATGAACTGGATATGAACCCCGGGGCGGACAGGCCGGAACCGGGGGCAGGGGCGATGCCGGTCAGGCCCGTCGGGCCAGTTGATCCTTACGGGAGGCCAGCAACTCCCGGTACAGGCCCTCGACTTGTTCCAGCACGGTGGTCATGCGGTGGGGCTGGACCAGGGACAGGCTGCGGTCCCCCATTTCCTCCCAGCGGCGCCGCAGGCTGAGAATTTCCAGGATGCAGGCGGACAGGTCCTCGTCGGTGGGCTGGAAGAGGAACCCGTTGCCGCCGTGTTCCATCAACTCGGGCAAGGCGACGGAATCGGCGGCGAGGACGGGGAGGCCGGAAGCCATCGCCTCCATGACGGCAATGCCCTGCAACTCGGCCGCTCCGGCGCCGATGTACACATGGGCCAGATTGTACAGGAGGGGCAGGTCTTCATCGGGAACGAACCCGGTGAAGACCAGGCTGCCCGGGGACGCCACCTTCCTGCCCAGCTCGCGGAACTCGGCCTCGTCCCGCCCCTTGCCGACGACCACCAACTGGAACTCCTCATTCCGGGCGGCAAGGGCGGCGGCCCGGATCACCATGTCCACGCGCTTGTCTTTTTCCAGCCGGCCCACCGTCAGAAGCACCGGCACGTCGCGGCGGATGCCGTACTTGCAGTACAGCCAGGCGGGAGGGGACGCCGGAGAGAAACGCTCCAGGTCTATTCCGTTGGAGATGACGCGGGCCGGGGCGGTCATTCCCACGTGCTCCAGGACTTCCAAGCAGCTGCGGGAAGGGGCCACCACGCAGTCGAGGCGGTTGTACACCCGCATCCAGTGGACCCACATGGCGGAGGTGACGACCGGGAAGAGCGCCCGGGGGAAGTATTCGACGAGGTTCTCGGGGAGGAAGTGATTGGTCCCCACCACGGGGATGTCCTGTTTCCTGGCCCGCCGGAGGGCGGCCTTCCCCAGAACGAAGTGGGTCTGCAAGTGGACCACGTCGGGCTGGAAATCATCGAATATCCGGCGCAGCTTGGCATTGATCCCGACCCAGGAGGTGACCCGGAATTGGGGATGGACCGGCCGGGCCGGGAAGGACTTGATGCGGCGGACGGTAATGCCGGGAGTTTCGGGTTCCGATTTGGCCTCGTCCCGGAAGGCCATGTTGGGGGCCACCACCTCGACCCGGTGGCCGCGCCCGGCCAGACCCCGGACGAAACGCTGGGCGGCGACGGCTGCGCCGTTCAGCTGGGGAGGATAGGTATCACTGGCAACGAGGATTCTCACAACTGCTTCCCTCCTTGGAAAATCCTGTTGGGGGGAACTTCATCATCTGCACATTCATTGACAGCATCGGGTGACAGCGCCGGGGCTGGATGGGCCCCGCACTTAAATTCTAGTCTCCCACGTCCAATTCGTCACCGTTCCACCGCCGTACCTTCCCGGAGTAGCGCTGGGCAGCCTTGCCGTAGAGCCAGGCGCAGGCAACGAACAGGAGAAACATCGCCGTTAGCAGGAAGGGCCCGTAACCGATGGCGGCCTGGAGCACTGCATAGCCCTTTCCTGCGAAATAACCCAGGAGCACGAACACCAGGGAGGTCAACGCAACCAGGGCGGCGTCCCACCAGATGAACCGCTTGATGGGTATGCCCAACGCTCCCATTACCGCCAGTCCGGGAGGGCTGATGAACGGAATGGTCTTTATAAAGAGGAGCCACAGGCCGAGGTGGCGGTCTATAATCTCCGCCGCCCGGTCCCGCCGGGTCTCCCGGATTCCGACCCGCGTCCCGAACCTGTCCAGCACCCATTGCCCGCCCCACTTTCCCAGGCCGTAGTAGAGGACGTCGGGGAGGAAGTTGGCGAAGAAGGAAAGGACAAACACGGTAAGGACGTTGAAGTGGCCCAGGGCGGCTCCCAGGGCGGCGCTGGCGGTGACGGCCGGACCCTCGACCAGCATCACCAGGAACATGAGGATATACCCGTACCGGATGAGCCAATCGAGGACTTCCGTATCCAGGAAAGGCATCAACACAGCACCGGCCAAACCGCCGCGCCGGAGCGTCCAGGATCAAGGCGGAGAGAGTCAGGGGGCCACATTTCCCGGACAACCTGGGGCCTAGCGCCACCCGTATCCGGCGGTCATGCCGCGAAGATAGTTGACCTGTCCGGTGTGTTCGGCGGTGTCCTCCACCACGCTGACGAGCGCCCGCCAGGCCGGGCGCGTGTTCCCGGGCGAATACTCTATCTCCGCCTCAAGCTGCGCCTGGGTGGCGCGTCCCACCCGGTCAATGAGGGCGTCATGGACGGCGCTGGCGTATCCGGCGAGAAGCTCCCGGTCCGGTCGGAACTGGGCCACCTGCTCCGGGGTGTCCCCCAGCCCGGTGCGGTCCGGCTCGATGCCGAAAGACTCGTTCCAACCGCCGCTGGTCCAGACCTGGGGCTCGTCCAACACGGCGGCGCTGATGCGGTCGCGCCAGCGGGACAGGTGCCAGACCAGCCAGGCGATGTGGTTGGAGTCCTGTTCGGGACGGAAAAAGAGCTTGTCATCATCGACTTCATCCAGGGCCTGCTGGATCCAACGGTAGGGGGCCTCGCACAGGGCGATGATGAATCCGTTGAGGTCCGCGCTTTCGGATGCCATAGCCGAATCTCCTTTCGGTGGGGGTCGGTTACCGGGTGAAAAGCCGGAGCCAGGTCCGGCAACGGCGGGAACATTATAACGGGGGACAAGGGCAAAACGCGGCAAAGGAACTGACAGCGGCCGGCCTTGCCCATCCCAACTCAATCGCTGGAAAGCCACCGGAACGGAAAAGATGCCGGGCGGTTCGCAAACGCGGTGAAACTTGGGAAAAATCCTCTAGCAAATCCGGGTGGAAGGTTATGTACAATCCCCAGCAGGTACCCAGCAGTATTCGCCCCTGCCAGTCTTATTTTATAGTTGCCGGCAAGTGGGGTTGGGGCCAACGGGCAAACATCGCGGGCCGGGCAGCGCAAGGAGTGAGGTATGAAGTTTGTAGTCGTGGGAGCCGGCCAAGGCGGTTCGAACATCGCCGACGAGTTTGCTGCCATGGGAGAGTGGGTCTGGAAGAACCGGCACGTGCGGATCTTCACCGGATCGGACAGCGACCCCATCAACACCGGCGTTTTCGCCATGAATCTCGGCGCCGGCGACCTCTACGGTCTCAACCACATTCCCCAGACGGACGACCACACCATCCTGATGGGGACCACCGACGAGTTCCGGGGCAGGGGTGCCGGCAAAGTAAACGCGGACGGAGCCGAGCAGGCCCGGCGCAACGCCCGGAAGATAACGTCGACGATCCGGGACCACGGCGATGTGTTCCGGGCCGACGCCATCCTGGTCTGCGCCACCACCGCCGGCGGCACGGGATCGGGTTCGGTGGGAGTCGTGGCCGATCTGCTCAAGGAAGAGTTCAAGAAGCCGGTCTATTGCATGCTGGTCCTTCCCTTCGAGAGCCAGTACGACGAACCGGACAGCGTGGTCAACACGGCGACCTGCATCAAGAAGGTGATGGAAAACTCCAACGCCGACGCGGTGTTCCTGGTGGACAACCAGAAGTTCGTCCGCAAGAACGAACCTCTGGGCGTGAACTATGCCCAGATCAACCGGCGCATCGCCGACTCGTTCATGGACATCATGTGCGTGGGCGAGGAGACCGACCGCCGGTACATCGGCGAGGTGCTTGACGCCAACGACGTGATCCGCATCCTCAAAGGCCCGGCGGCTATCGGCGTGTCCACGTCCTCGGTGCCTCCGCAGAAGGACACATCCGCCTCGATGTTGGGCCGCTTCCGGCCCGGAAGCAGCAAGTACCGGCATTTCTCGGTTTCCAAGGCCCAGATCGAACGGGCCCAGAATGTGGTCCACTCGGCCCTGGCGGAACTCTCCGTCGAGTGCGGTCATCTCTCGGACGGACGGATAATGTACGACGCCCAGAACGTGCTGGGGTTGTTCAGCGGCCCGCCCCATGAGACCACCGAGGAAATCGTCGAGATGATGGACAGCATCTTCGCGGACCGGATCCCCGGGGCCGGACGCCGCAAGGGAACCTATCCGGGCCGCACGTCGGACACCATCAGCGTCACCGTCATGGTCTGCAACATCGGCCTGGGGGCCGCCATGGAAAAGGTGGAATGGTTCTACAAGCGGGCCACCGAGATGATGGGCGAGACCAGGGACAAGCGGGCCAACCGCGAGAATCTGTGGGAGGAGGTGACCCGGGCGGGAGACCTGCTGCCCAACCTCTAATCACCCATTCCTGAGCGTGAAGGGTACAGCACCCAGGACGCTCAAGCGCGTCACTTGCGCGCCATTTGCGCCATTTGATTGAAGGGTCGCCGCTTTCGCGCCCTTGACAGGCAACTTGTCCAAGAGCGCTGGGCGGCCCTACCGTAAAAATCCACGAGTCAGAATCCACAAGGAGGAATTTATGAGAGTCTCTCGTTCTCCCGAGAAGCGGGGAGGAGCCGGCAAGATTATCATGATCTCGGCGCTGGTAATTGCGATATTGGTAGTCGGAGGGCTGGCCTACACCTTCCTGCTGCCGGGCTCCGACCAAGCCGAGGCCGGCGCCGCCCAGCCTGCGTCCGGCGTCAATACCGCCCCTGCCGAACCGGAAGTCCCGGCCCAGCAGGTCAGCGAGGACGGCATTCCCATCCCGATCGTGACCTTTGGCGAGGTGCTGGACGAGGGTTTTGTGGAAGTAAACCTTCCTTCCGAATTCGGGCAGCGGGTCTGGTACACCAACCAGGTTGACACCACCAACCGGCAAATCACCATGTACCTGGCCCTGTACAACCAGAACCAGGACACCATCGTGCGGACGATCCAGCTGGACGGGTACCTGAAGGGACAGCCCCTGGACGACGCCCAGGTCTCCGTCCACTACCCGGCCGGTCCCAAGCGGTTGGTCCGCTACAACCGGGAACACGGCACCATCCAGATCGCCCAGTTCTACGACCAGCCCTACACCCACAGCATATTCACCCCCAAGCTGCGGGTGGCCCTGGTTAACCAGGAAGTGTCCTTGAGCAACCCCGAGGGCACCTACCACGTCCAGCTGCAGCTGGACCCCACCGGGGTTTCCGACAGTGAGCAGCTCATCTTCGAGCAGACCCGGCCCCAACTGGTAGAGGATGTGCTCGCCGAGCTCCGGCTGTTGGTGGAACGCATCGAGGAAAACCGGGTAAACTAGGCCCTGTCCCATCCTACCCAAGGGCATCGAAAAAGCGCCGCTCAACCAGCGGCGCTTTTTCTTTTTGTCCTGTGGCCGCCCGGGAAAGGGGGTTACTGCGGGACGGTCAGCTCCGCCAGGACCTCTTCGCTCATGGTGAAGCTTTGCTGCTCCGTGGGAAAGTCTCCATCCCGCACCTCCCTGGCATAGTCCATGAAGGCCTGCTTCATGGCTTCTCCCAGGGCAGCGTACTGCTTGGCGTGCTTCGGGACGAAGTCAGTGAACAATCCCAGCATGTCATGGAGCACCTGCACCTGCCCATCGCACTCGGGACCGGCGCCGATGCCGATGGTGGGAATGGTCAGCCTCTGGCTTATCAGACGGGCCAGGGGAGCCGGCACCAGCTCCAGCACCACGGAGTAGGCCCCGGCGTCCTGGAGAGCCTGGGCATCCTTGAGCAGCTGCACCGCTTCGGCCCGGAGGCGTCCCTGGACACGGAAGCCGCCGAAGGCGTTGACCGACTGGGGCGTCAGGCCGATGTGTCCCATGACCGGAATTCCGGCCTGGACGATGCGGTGGACAGTCTCCGCCACGGCTTCGCCCCCCTCCAGCTTCACCGTCTGGGCGCCTCCTTCCTGGAGGAGCCGGGCGGCGTTGGTCAGAGCCTGTCCCTGGTCCACCTGGTAGGTCATGAAGGGCAGGTCGGCAACTATCAGCGCCTGCCGGCAGCCCCGGGCGACCATTTTGGTGTGATGGACCATGTCGTCCATGGTTACCGGGATGGTTGAATCGTAGCCCAGGACGACCATTCCCAGGCTGTCCCCCACCAGCACAATTGGGATTTCCGCGGCGTCGGCCAACCGGGCGGAGGTGTAGTCGTAGACGGTGACCATGGGGATGCGCTCCCCCCGGGACTTCATCCGGGCAATGTCCCGGATCGTCACTCTGGGCATGAATCCCACCTCCGCAGATATTGGCTGGCCAGCCTCCGCATTCCGGCGACGGCTTCCGGGGATACGCCCCGCCGCTCGGCCAGGGCCAGGGAAGCGGATGTAAGCGCGCCGTAAGCCAGGGCCCCGGAGGGGACGGCGTCCCCCAGCGCCTCCAGGTGCGTCTTCATCGTGGCCACGTCGCCCCGCACGGCGGGTCCGGTGACGCTGGGCGCAACCCCGTTCCGGCCGATATTCTCGATAGTCGTCCCGGCAAGAGGCACCAGGGCCGCCAGGGCTTCTTCCTCCGTGTATCCGATGGCGGTCCAGCAGTCAACCGCCGCCTGCAGCAGGGCGGCGAGATACCCGCATCCGAGGATGGCCGAGGCATGGTAGAGGGGACGGTCCCGGTCCGGGATATTGACGGGATGGCCTCCCAAGGCACGGACCATCTGGTCCAGGTACTCCGGCAGCCACAGTTCGCCGGCGACGGCAAAAGCAATCCCTTTTAAGCGGGCCTCGGCATCTTCGGCCCTCGTCAGGCCGGCGAAGGTCTGAAAGGGGTGCATGGCGCCGACCGCGGCTCCCTGGAGCGCGGCAGGACGTAGAATCTCGGTGGACGACGCGCCGCTGCAATGGACGACACCCTGGCCGCTCCGCCATGTGACCCGGGAGGCTACCTCAGCAATGACCGAATCTGGAGTGGTTATAAACACCAGGTCCGACTCGTCAGCCAGGGCCTGGGGACTGTCGTAGGCCCGGCAACCATCCACCCGCTCCGAGAGCCACTGGGCGGACGAAAAGGACCGGCTGGATGCCCCGGTGACCAGATACCCCCTGGCGGAGAGCGCGAGGGCCAGCCCCCGGCCCAGCAAGCCGATTCCGATGAACCCGATGCGGGAAGGCTGGTCAGTCATCCGCGCGCAGCCGGGAAAAGGGTTGCCAGAAGGAAGGTCATCGGCGGGAGACCAACGCGCGAATAAAGAGCCGCCGCAGCGCCGGGGATGGCACGACGCGGTAAGGAACAAAGCGGTGGAGTTGGGCTGGTGGACTTGGCCGTCTCGGTCATCTGAGGATCCCAGCGGCCCACGGGTATGCCGTTGTGGGTAGACATTCACGCTCACCCCCGGTCCGGTGGATGGCGTGGCAATTCTAAGCGTGGCCTCCGAAGAGTGTCAAGGCAATCAAAAGGGGAGTCCGGTCATCGGGAAGAAGCCGTTGCGGAAGGAGCTTGTTCGAAGCAACTTGTTGGCCTGGCCTATGTTAAAATCTGGACAGGAAGTCGTCCTGCTTCGGCGGTGTCGGCGACTGGTTCCGGCCCCAAGGTCCGGCACGCCGCATGGGAACCTGACCGGCGCCCGGCCCAACAATCACCCCGGAGTCCCAGCAATAATCATTTCGGAGGTATGAGAAAGTGTACAAGAACTCGGATGGACAGGGCATCGTGGCAGGACTCGTGGTCGGCGTTGCCGTCGGCGTGGCCATAGGACTGCTCCTGGCTCCCAAGCCGGGCGAGGAGGCCCGGGAGTTGGTGCGCCAGGGGATTGCCGACGGGATCGACCGGGTCCGCAGGATCCGGGAGGAGCGGCAGTCCGACGACTAGGGGACACGACCGCCCTTTGGCAAGGCCCACGGGTGGCCGCTGCAGTATCGCGAACACGCAGAGCCGGACGGGTGTTGACCCGTCCGGTTGAGGGTTCGGATAAGACGCAGAACGGGGAGGGACAGGCCCGGAAATGACGGTTCGTCAACCTGGAAGGCAGTCAACGGCGGCGCGGGTCGGAGAGGTCATCGCCGCAGATTCCACCTCGTTTACCGTTCAATGCTACGAGCTGTATGGCTCGCCTCCCCTGGGCAGTTTCATCCGGGCCGGGCATCCGGGAATCTACGGGGTGGTCAACAACGTACGGACCGAACCGCTGGATCCCAGCCGGCCGGTCCTGGCCCGGGGCAAGGACCACGAGACGGAGGAAGAAGTCCTGCTGGAGAATCCCCAGCTATCCCGGCTGCTGACTTCCCGGTTTGACGCGGTCACCGTCGGCGCCGCCGACCCCTCCGGGTTCGCCCCCTGGCTGCCGCCCCTGCCGCCGCGGGTCCACGCCTTCGTCTATGCCTGCGGGGATGAGGAATACGCCATGTTCGCCTCCGATCCGGGATTCCTGGCCCGCCTGGCCCGTCCCGAATGCCCGGCCTCCGACGACGTGATCCGGTCGTGCCTGCTGGGATTGGTGGACGGCCGGCCCGACGGCCCGGATGTGGCCCTCCGGGCGGGCCGGGCCCTGGCGGGGCAACTGTCCGGTGACGTCGCCCGCATCAACGCCATTCTCTCCGGGATGGGAAAGTGACGGACGGCGGGCACGGGCTGTTCCCCAACGGCGCGGGAGCATGGGAAGGGGGCCGGGAAGGACACCTTGAAGGCCGCCGGTTGGGACAGGTCATCGGCGGGTCTTTGAGCCAGGGAGTACAGGCGAGGCTGGACGCCACCGGGGATGTGTCCGTGGAGGACGTGAAGGTCGGCTCCTTTGTGACCATCCAGGGAGAACGCCAGAGGTTCTTCGGTGTGGTGACGGACGTATCCCTGGCCAGCAGCGACGGCCGCCTGTCCCACATGCCCCCGGAGGCCGACGATGCGCTGGTGTCCCGGGCGATATCCGGGACAGTGGCCTACGGGACGGTGAACATCCTGCCCCATCTGACGATGCCCGTCGCCGTGGGGGGACCCCAGGAGGCGCCGGTCGCCGCCAAGACCATTCCGGCCCACTTCTCCCCTACCCACGCCGCATCCCAGCAGGACGTGGACCTGGTTTTCGGGCAGGAAGACGAGAGGCACTTCTGGATTGGCAATCCGCTGGACATGGACACCAAGGTCTGCCTGGACCTGGACGAACTGGTCAAGCGGTCCATCGGCGTGTTCGGCAAAAGCGGCACGGGCAAGACCTTCCTGACCCGGCTGTTGCTCCTGGGAATCCTCCAGGGAGGGCAGGCCTCCACGCTGATCTTTGACATGCACAGCGAATACGGCTGGAGCGGGCAGGACTCGGACCGCAACGTGTCGGTCAAGGGTCTGAAGCAGCTTTTCCCGGCCAACGTATCCACCTTCACCTTGGACGAGGAGCGGGACCGTTGGCGGGGGACCTCGGCGGACGAGGTGGTGCGCATCGGTTACGGGGAGGTGGAGCCGGAAGACATCGAGCTGCTCCGGGAGACGCTGAACCTCTCTGAGGTAGCGGCGTCAGCGGCGTACAATCTCCAGCAGAGGTTCGGGCAGCAGCGCTGGCTGGAACGCTTCCTCTCCATGGAGGGCACCGAGGACATCGCCGGCCTGGCCAACGATGTCGGTGTCAACGCCCAGGCGCTGGGCGCCCTGCACAACCGCCTGCTCCGGTTCAAGCGGTTCGATTTCATGCAGGCCAACACCCGCTACGACACGGCTGCCCGGATCGTGGAGCACCTGGAGAAGGGCAAGCACGTAGTCCTGGAATTCGGGCGGCACGGCCGGGACCTGAACGCCTACATTCTCCTGAGCAACCTGCTGTCCCGCCGCATCCACAACCGCTACGTCGAGCTGAAGGAGATGGCCGAGGGCGGGAAGGTCAAGGACCCCCAGCCGGTGGTGATCGTCATCGAGGAAGCCCACAAGTTCCTGAATCCGGCCGTCGCATCGCAGACCATCTTCGGGACCATCGCCCGGGAGCTGCGCAAGTATAATGTCACGCTGATGGTCATTGACCAGCGCCCCAGCGCCATCGACTCGGAGGTGATGAGCCAGCTGGGCACCCGCCTCACCTGCCTGCTGGACAACGACCGGGACACCGACGCCGTCCTGGCGGGCACCGCCGGAGCGCGCCAACTCCGGGGGGTGCTGTCCCGCCTGGAGGCCAAGCAGCAGGCGCTGATCTTCGGTCACGCCGTCCCGATGCCGGTGGTGGTACATACCCGGGAATACGGCTCCCAGGACTCCTACACCCAGTTCAGCCGGGGCTACGCGCCCCGTACCGGAGTGGTGTCGGAGAGCCCGCGGGAGCGCCTGGAGCGGGAAATCGATGAACTTTTCTAGCCCCGCCACGTCCGGGACATAGCGCCATGCGGGTCATCAGCGACGCCGGGGAGATGGCGGCGGCCTGCGGCGAAGCGGGTAAACCGTTGGGGCTGGTGCCGACGATGGGGGCCCTCCACGAAGGCCACCTTTCCCTGGTGCGGCGGGCCAGGGCGGAAAACGGAACGGCGGCGGCCACCATATTCGTCAACCCTACCCAATTCGGCCCCGGGGAAGACCTGGCGACGTATCCCTGGGACCTGCCCCGGGACCTGGACCTGCTCGCCGGGGAAGGGGTTGACCTGGTCTTCACCCCGACGCCGGAATCGCTGTACCCCCCGGGGTTCTCCACCTGGGTGGACGTTGGCGATATCGGGGAGAAGCTGGAGGGAGCCATACGTCCGGGGCATTTCCGGGGAGTGGCGACGGTGGTCTGCAAGCTGTTGAGCATTGTCCGGCCGGACCGGGCCTACTTCGGACAGAAGGACGGGCAACAGGCGGCGGTCATCAAGCAATTGACCCGGGACCTGAACCTGGGGCCGGAGATAATCGTGTGCCCCACGGTCCGGGAACCCGACGGCCTGGCCCTGAGCAGCCGAAACGCCTACCTCACCCCGGAACAGCGGCAGGCCGCTCCCGTCGTGTACCGGGCGCTGTCCGCCCTGGAATCCGCCTGGAAGTCAGGAACAATCAGCGTCCCGGAGTTGCAGGAAAAAGCGCTGGACGTGCTCCGCTCCGAACCGTTGGTTGAAGGGGTGGACTATGTAGCCGTCGTAGACCCCGGCAGTTTCATTGAACTGGAAACTGCCGCTCCGGGAGCCATGGCCCTGACCGCCGCCCGCATCGGCGGCGTGCGGCTGATAGACAACGTGGTGCTGGGGTAGAGTCAACAGCCAGTGCGCTAACGGTAGTTTTCGAAAGATGGGGAGGATTCGATGCCCGCGACAATTGAGGCAAAAGAGCATAACCTCGGACAGGTTTTCAGAGGCGACCTTTTCTTCGAGATACCCTTCTACCAACGCCCTTACGCTTGGACGACAGCGGAAGTTAACGACCTTCTTAGCGACCTTTTCGATGCCATGGAGCGGGAAGATGAACCGTATTTCCTAGGGAGCGTGGTAATAGTCAAAGACGATGACGACACAAAGGGCGACGTTGTCGACGGCCAGCAGCGCTTGACGACACTGACCATCATGTTTTGCGTGTTGCGGGAACTCTCCAGCAGCGACGAAAGCAAGAACCTGCTCGACTCATATGTCCGCCATCCCGGGGATCGGTACGCAGGCATCGAAGACCGCTTCCGCCTTGGCCTCAAAGCACAGGACAGAACTTTCTTTCAACACAATGTACAAGTGAAAGGCGAATTGGACAGCTTCTTGAACCTGGACACCAATGGATATTCAGACAGTCAATTGAGGATTTTTCAGAATGCGAAGTTACTTAAGGAAGAATTGGGCAAACCTCCAGAGAACGAGCATGACAGACTTATAAAGTACATGGTGCGAAACTGTTATATCGTAGTTGTCTCAGCTTCAGACCGCGATTCGGCTCATCGAATCTTCACGGTGTTGAACGACCGAGGTTTGGACCTTTCACCGACAGATATATTGAAGGCTGTGATACTCGATAAGGTGCCAGAAGAGGACCGGGAGGCGCTGGCCACCAGTTGGGACGGCATTGAAGAGGAAATCGGAAGGGAAGATTTCAGGAACTTGTTCACCCACATCAGGATGATATACCGCAAAGACAAGATGCGGGAATCCCTTCAGAAAGAATTTGAAGACCACATCCGGGAAAACTTGAGCCAACAGGAAGCCGCTTCATTCGTGGACGATGTACTAGACCCTTATGCCAAGTTGTACGTAGCTGTATCCAAGGAATCCGATAACCGATACCCTGAGGAGGTTAACCGTCTGCTTGGTCACCTTAGGGAACTCGATAATCGCGATTGGGTGCCACCTGCGATGAGCTATTTTCACCGGAATGCTGGCCAGCGGGACAACCTGACCAAGTTCACACGCGACTTGGAGCGGTTGGCATATGGACTTTTCATGCGAAGGGCGAACATCAACGAACGAATTAACCGTTACGCCGATGTCCTCAGGGCTATTGAACAAGCGGCAGACCTCTTTGCAGAAAGTAGTCCGCTCCAACTGTCGCCCAATGAAAAAGCCGAGATATTAACACGTCTTGATGGCGATATTTACAACCAGCCACGCATCCCACGGCCTCTGCTGTTGCGGCTAGACAGCGTACTAACCGAGGCGGGAGTAACCTACGATCACCCTGTAATCAGCGTGGAACACGTCCTTCCGCAAAATCCGGCGGAAAATTCTTATTGGCGACAATGGTTCGACGACGAACAGCGCAAGCGATGGACGCACAGTTTAGCCAACTTGGTATTGTTGTCGCGCCGCAAGAATAGTAGGGCGTCCAACTATGAGTTTGACCGTAAGAAACAAGAGTATTTCTTGCAGAACGGGACGACAACGTTCGCATTAACCACGAACGTCGTCGCGGAATCAGAGTGGACTCCTCAGATTCTCGAACGCCGCCAATTAGAGTTAGTTGACACTCTCAAGGGAGAGTGGCGGCTGGCTTAACCCTGCGTCAACTCCCGGACCGTCTCCGTCAAGGCGGGCAGGATTTTCTCCCAGTCGCCGACCACTCCGTAGCGGGCTTCCTTGAAGATGTTGGCCTCGGCGTCCTTGTTGATGGCCACTATGACCTTGGAGCCGGAGCAGCCGGCCATGTGCTGGCTGGCCCCGGATATGGCGACGGTGATGTACAGGTCCGGCGTGATGGTCTTTCCCGTGAGGCCAACCTGGTAGCTGGCCGGGACCCACCCCGAGTCCACGGCGGCGCGGGATGCTCCGACGCCGGCCCCCAGCAAACCGGCCAGTTCCTCCAGGTCCTTGAACGGCTCCGGCCCTCCCAGACCCCGGCCGCCGGATACGACGACGCGGGCGTCCTCCAGCTTGATGCCTTCCGACTCCTCCATGACCGTGTCCACCAGGGTGGCCCGGGCCGTTCCAGCATCCAGCTCCACGGGGAAGGATACGGTGGCGCCGGAGCGGCCGGCGTCCGGTTCCAGCGGCTCGTAGACCTTGGGGCGGACGGCGGCGACCTGGGGAGTGTAGTTGCAGCTGACTACGGCGACGGCGTTTCCGCCGTAGACTGGCCGGTTGGCCAGCAGCCTGCCCGTGGCGGTGTCCACCGACACCTCCAGGCAGTCCTGGGCCAGTCCTACGCCCAGGCGGAAGGCCAGGCGGGGGGCGATCTCCCGTCCCTCGTTGGTGCGCCCGATTAGAACGACGCTGGGATCGGCCTCTCGGCACAGGGACTCCATGGCGGACAGGCACAGGTCAACCTGGTAGGCGTCCAGGGCCGGGCTCGTGACCAGGTACACCCTGTCCGCGCCGTGGCTGATTGCCTCCTGGGCAGCCGCTTCGGGAGAGCTTCCCAGCAGCCCGATGGACAACTCCTCGCCCAGCGCGTCCGCAACGCTACGTCCCGCCGCCAGAATCTCCCGGGCGGTCAGGCTGAGCTCACCGCCGGTCAGTCCTTCCAAAACCAGGACTCCCTGAGCCATTGGTCCCTCCGTTAATCGCTTCTCGTGTTGATGGAGTCGGGCGCCGGGCGGCATGGCGCCGGCGCGGGGCAGTTCAGCAATTCAGTCGAAATACAGGACCATGTTGAATGGCCCCGCATTGAATGGTTCCGTGCCTAGATGAGCTTGTCTTCCCGCAGCCGCATGGCAAGCTGGCGGGCCGCATCGGCTTCGTCGTCGCCCTCGATGATCTCGCATTCCTGGGTGCGCTGGGGAACGAACAGGTCGTGGAGAGTGATGCGCGGCTCCAGTTGTCCGGCGTCGGCCTCCAGGTCCCCGGCGGCCCAGATGGTCGGACGCTTGCGGGTGGCCGCCATGATGCCCCGCAAGGTCGGATAGCGGGGCTGGCCCAGCTCGTTGCTCACGGTTACCAGGGCGGGCAGCGGCGCTTCCACGACCTCGTATCCGTCGGGAATCAGCCGATCCACGGTGACCTTGCCGCCGTCAACGGTCACCTTGCGGCCCAGGGCAACGCAGGACATTCCCAGGATTTCGGCCACTCCCAGGGGAACCTGGGCGTTGTCCCAGTCCGAAGCCTGCCGTCCGCAGATGATGAGGTCGAAGCCGCCCAGCTTCTTGATTGCCGCCGCCAGCAGCTGGGCGGTGAAGAAACTGTCGATGGTGTTCTCGAAGGCGTCGTCCTGGAGCAGGACCAGTTCGTCCGCCCCCATGGACAGGGGCTTCTTCATCACGTCCAGGGCAAAGCTGGAACCGGCGGAAATGACCGTCACCGTGGCTTCCTGGGCGTCCTTGATCTGGAGGGCGGCCTCCACCGCGTTCTCGTCGAAGCCGTTGACCACCGGCGGAATGTTGGGCGGCGTCACCACCCGCTTGGCCGCGCTGTCAATCTGGAACGCCGCCATGGGCATTTCCGGGTCAATGACCTGCTTGGCCAGAACGCCGATGTTGACCGGCATGGCTGATCCTCCGAAAGGCGACAAAAATAGCCGTCCGTGGAAGCACGGACGTTGGCAAGGGGAATGTATCATCGCCTGCCGGAGGTGTCAACGAAAACAGCCGCTCCGGTAGCCGCACGGGGGAACGCAGGAATCAATCAGCAGAAGACCTCCCGGTGATATAATTGACGAAGAGGATGGACGATCTCCGGGCCGCTGCCCTGGCCGCGTCCAACCCTTAACGACCGGAACACCCGGACAATTCTCTCCCTATATATGGAGCGACAATCGAATGAACACCGTCAAGACCTTCTTCCTGCTGATGGTGCTGACCGGCCTGCTGCTGATAATCGGCGGCATCTTCGGCGGAGAGCTGGGAATAATCCTGGCCCTCGGATTCGCCCTGATTATGAACGTCGGGGCCTACTGGTTCAGCGACAAGATCGCGCTTTCAATGGCCCACGCCAAGCCCATCACCCAGGATGATGACCCGGAGCTGTGGGGGCTGGTGGCCGAGCAGGCGTCCCTGGCCGGCCTGCCCATGCCCAAGGTCTACGAGATTGACAGCGCCTCTCCCAACGCCTTCGCCACCGGCCGCAACCCGCAGAACGCCACGGTGGCCGCCACCACGGGAATCCGGCGGCTGCTGACCCGGGAGGAATTGGGCGCGGTGATGGCCCACGAAATGGCCCACGTCGGCAACCGGGACACCCTGATAATGTCGGTGGTGGCCACCATCGCCGGGGCCATATCCATGCTGGCCCTGATCGCCCAGTTTTCCGCCATCTTCGGCGGAATGCACGGCGGGCGGGACCGGGGCGGCGGCGGGATCATCGGCCTCCTGATAGTGGCAATCGTCATGCCGCTGGCCGCGACGGTCATCCGCCTGGCCATCTCCCGGGCCCGGGAGTTCCAGGCCGACGCCACCGGAGCCAAGACCTCGGGCAACCCGGAAGCCCTGGCCCGGGCCCTAGAAAAGCTGGAGATGGGGGCCGAGATGCGGCCCATGCAGGTGTCGGAAGCCGCCTCCCACCTGTTCATCGTCAACCCCCTACGGGGCAAGACACTCAGCGGCCTGTTTTCCACCCATCCCCCCATCGAGGAGCGGGCCCGCCGCCTCCGCAACATGCGCCCCAACTTCTGAGCCGTCCCGGCTGGGCCGCCAAACACAGGAGGGGAGTCCTGAATCGGACTCCCCTCCTATCGTTCCTATCGTTGACCCAACGGGTATTGACCCAACGGGCCGCTTGGCCAATCAGAAAATCGCGATGGGATTCACCGGGCTTCCGGTGACGTTGCGCAGCTTCAACGGCCCCATGGACAGCATGAACTCGTAGCGGTTGCGCCGCTCGCAGGCCTGGGCCAGCTCTTCCAGGTTGGCGTTGTCGATGAGCCACAGCCCCAGGGTGACCAGGCAGACGGTGTGCAGCGGAGCGGTGATGGTGGCGTAGTGGCTGGGCCGCACGTCATTGGATGTGTCCGTCCCCAGCATGGCGACGCCCCGGTCCTTGAACCACGGCGTGCAGGCCACCTGGCAGGCGGTGAAGGGCTGGGTGTTGGGACGCGGGCCTTCCTCCAGCCGCATCCGGTAGTTGCCGGTTCGGACCAGGAGGATGTCCCCCTCCTGGACCTTCACACCCTCCAGATCCTCGGCGGCTTCCAGGTCCTCCGGCATCACCGGATCGTCGGTGGCCAGCCACTTCGTCCCCCGCACCCTGGTTATGTCCAGCAACACGCCCCGGGAAACGATCCCGTCCGAGGCCACCTCGATGGAGTGGCTCTGGGCCCCCTCCCGGGAGGTGATGAGGTTGGCGGGCTTGCCGTTGTACAGCTTGGCCTGCCAGGAGTAATGGGACAGGGAGTCGATGTGGGTTATGCTCTGGCCGTGGAAGACCATCCCGATGAACTCGGACGCTCCCCGGCGCACCAGCTTGCGCTCCGGCGGGTCGGTGTCCCGCCCCTCCCCGCTGTCCACCATGTACCGCTGCACCTGGAAGGTCACGTCGGGCGTCATTTCAGTGGTTATGGGACGGGCGCAGCTGACGGTCTCACCATCCTGCACCAGGGAAGCCGCCTGGGTCCGCTTGGCCGGGGTGATCAGGTTCAGGCACCCCTTCTGGTCGTCCTCGCCCCAGCGTCCCCAGTTGCTCAACGAGGTCATCCATTCCAGCACCTGGGCTTCCGAGGGAATGGTCCTGGTCGTCATCGCAAGCCTCCACCTTTTATCATTTAGGCTGTCCCGCGGCCCGGACATCACCCGGGCGGCAGGGTCTTGATTCGCCCCATTGTAGCCCCGTCCCCCGGACAAACCAACGGCGGGGCAATTACTCCCTTCCCGCCAGCACCGAACCCAGGAAAGAGGGATACCCCCGCAGGAAGTCGGAGGCATCCGAGGCCCGCCGACCTTCCAGTTGCACGCTCCTCAACCCCAGGATGCCCTCGCCCATAACCACGCCGCAGGGAACGCCGGGATCGTCTAGCCCAACCACGGTGCCGGGAATGGAATCCGTTTCCCCCGGCGCGGGAAGCGCGACCACATCCACCAGCTTCAGGCCCTTGCCATCCCACGACGTGAACAGTCCCGGCCAGGGAGTATATGCCCGGTGGAGGCGTTCCAGTTGCTCCGCGGGAAAGCTCCAGTCCGCGGCCCCATCGGAGCGTTCCAGCTTCTGTGTGAAGGTGGCGGCATCGTCGTCCTGCGGGACGGCGGTAATGGCTCCCCCGACCCACCATTCCAGGTTCTCCTGCAGCAGGTCCGCTCCGATCCGGAAAAGCTCCGCGGTGAGGGAGCCGGCCGTGTCGGTCGGGGCAATGGGATGCTCCCGCTGGGCAATTATCGGCCCGGAGTCCATTCCCTCGTCCAGCAGCATCAGGGTGACGCCGGTGGACTCGATTCCGTCCCGGATGGCCGTCGCCACCGGCGAAGGGCCCCGGTATTTCGGAAGCAGGGACGGATGCAGGTTCAGGCATCCCCCCGGCGCAGCACCCAGGACGGGCCTGGGGAGCAACCGTCCGTAGGCGGCCACCACCACGACGTCCGGGCGGAAGGCCGCCAGTTCCTCCCGAGCTTCCTCCCGGCGGAACCCGGCCGGCTGGCACACGATTAGACCGCGCTCCAGCGCATACTCCTTCACCGGTGGCATCTCCACCGACCGGCCCCTCCCCCGGGGCCGGTCCGGCGGCGTGTAGACCGCCACCACGTCGATTCCGGGAGCGTCCACCAGCGGCGCCAGCACCGGAATGACAAAGCCGGGAGTGCCCATGAAAATCAGGCGCATATCAGCCACCCGTCCCGCTCTGACATCGGCAGACCTTCCTTGTCACCACAAACCCCGAAGTCCCGGAGACAGGGGCCAGTCCGCCGGATCGTGCTCCTGATCCACCACGGTCTCGGGGTGCCTGACCAGGGAGAGAATCATAACCTGGCGGCATTACCGGCAAATTGTCTTGACACCATCCGCCTCATGTAGTAAAAATACTCCAACCGCTGGGCGGGAATTTGGAAGAAGGAGGTGATAGCGCATGGAACATAGTTTAATACGCAGGGGCGATGGTAGGCATCTGTCTGGACACGACGGGGTGACCAGCTCCTAAATAGTTTGGACTAAATAAGAGAACCCGTCGGTCGGGCCCAGGCCAATGTCTACCATCGCCCCTGAGACCCAGAGTTTCTAAGGGTGGTGCCCAAAAGGCCGGGCCCGATCCCTTTTTCGGGACCTTCCCGATAAAATCTTCCCCAAGAACACAAAATTCGCCGGAGACTGAATGCTAAGGATTCGCCTGAGAAGGGTCGGAAAGAAAAAGTACCCGTCATACCGCATCGTCGTCGCGGACTCCAAGTCCCCCCGGGACGGCCGCTACGTCGAGTGGATTGGCAACTATGACCCGATGGTCGATCCCCCGGCGATCACCCTCAAGTCCGACCGGGCCCTGGACTGGCTCCGCAAGGGCGCCCAGCCCTCCGACGCCGTGCGCCGCATCCTGGAGCGCGACGGTGTGATGGCGCAACTGAACGGCGCCGAGCCGGAAGAGTCCCCGGAGGAATCCCTGGAAGAATCGCAAGAGCCCGCCGCCGAGGTTGAGGAAACGGAAGCCGAGGCGGAAGAAACCGCCGCGTCCTAGTCCTCTTCAGCTATGAAAGAACTCATCGAATACATCGCCAAGTCCCTGTGCAGCGACCCCGACGCGGTCACCGTCACCGAGTCCGTGGAGGGTGGCCAGGTGATCCTGCGGCTCGAAGTCGCCCCCGAGGACAAGGGCAAGGTCATTGGCCGGCAGGGACGGGTCGCCCAGGCGATGCGGGTCCTGCTCCGGGTCTCCGCCGTCAAGGACGACACCCGGGCCATCCTGGAAATCGTTTAGCCCCTCCCCTCTTTCCCGCTTTGCAGCATCCCCTGCCCGATTCCGACAGCGACGTTGCCGTCGGGCTGGTTCTGGGCGTCCACGGCACCCAGGGACAGGTGCGCGTCCGGGTCCACAGCGACGACCCCCACCGCTTCGATCCCGGGCAGACCCTCTACTGGGAAGATACTCCCCTCACAATCACCGAAACCCTGCCGAGTCCCCCCAACCGGGTAATCCTGCGGTTTGAGGGCATCAGCTCCCCGGCCGCGGCCCGCCCCCTGACCGGCCAGTGGCTGACCGTCCCCCGGGACGCCGTGGAGCCACTGCCCGAGGGCGAATACTTCCATTTCCAGCTCATCGGCCTGCGGGTGGTCACGGTGGAAGGGGAGGCCCTTGGGGAAGTCTCGGAAATCATCGAGACCGGCAGCAACGACGTCTACGTTGTCAACGGCCCGGCGGGACAGGTGCTCATCCCGGCCATCGCCAGCGTGGTGCAGCGCGTGGACCTGGAGCAGGGCGTTATGACGGTGCGGCTGATGGAAGGAATGCGGTAGCCGCCCCCAACCATTCCCCGGGACGCCGCAACACGCAAAAAGGCCGGGACTAAACCGTCCCGGCCCGAAAGTTGTTAAACCCTGACGGGTCTTACTGGTTGGCCAGGGGAATGGTGCAGGTGACGCAGGGCTGGTCTCCGTAGGTGGCGGTGGTGTGGCCCTGGCCGGTGGTGTCCTCCACCAGGCGGGCATCGCCGGGGCCGAAGACGTGCTTGGAGCCGTCGCCCAGCCCGATTTCCAGCTGGCCGGACAGGATGATTACGAACTGGCGGCGGGGCGCCGGGTGCCAGTCGGAAAACCGTCCGGCGGCGGCCTCGCTGAAGCTGATCTGGGTGGCAGCCTGGGCGCTCTTCCAGTCCGGCGTCTGGTCCAGGTCGATAGTCTCGAAGTGGGACTGGCCGTCATCCCCGGTGTAAAGTCGGAACGTTCCCATTGTTTCCCTCCTCTGTTGTTTTGGATTTGCGCTTTCGATTGCGGTGGTTGCGGCTAGGCCACGGCGGAAGGCTGCTGCGCCTCGACCCTGGTGATGAACTCCAGCAGCCGCCCGGCGTAGAAGGTGGACTTCATGTGGTAGCGGTTGGTGGCGGCGATGCCGGGGAAGGTGTTGTCGTGCTGCCCGATGACCGCCCACTCCTCGTCGGTCCACGCCGACGGGACCAGCTCAGCGTCGGGCACCAGCCGCTTCACGTTCTCCGCCGCCGACCTGTGGTGGACGTCGTCCGGCGTGTTCCCCTCGAAGGCCAGCACCGGGCAGGATACGGACCGCAACTGCTCCTCGGTCAGGTCGCCCACCGGGTTGGGCCGGGAGAACTGGTCCCGCCAGCGGCCCATCACCGAGCAGAACTCCTCCGGGTTCATGGACAGTATCTTCTCCAGGTTGTCGGCGTTGTCCCGGATGCGCTGCTCGAAGAACTCGGTGTCGGCCACGGCGGGCATCCCGCCCCGCTCCGCCGCCTCAATGTACTGGCCGTAATAGCCGGGAGACATCAGCTCCGCGCTCCTGGGACCGCCGGAGACTTCCCAGATGAACACTCCCCTGACCGCCTCGGGATGCCGCACCGCCACCGTCAGCGACGTGCGGGAGCCCGCCGACCCTCCGGCCAGGTAGGCGGGAGCGGCGTCCAGGTGTTTCAAAAGAGCCGCCATTTCCTCGGCCCACAGGTGCTGCTCGGAAAGTTCCCCGCCGATTACCACGTCGGACTTGCCGCAGTTGCGCCGGTCGTGGATGATGACCCGGCAGTGGGGCGAAAGCAAAGCCGCCATGGGCCGCAGGCCGTTGTGGTCCACCCGTCCCCCCGGGGTTAGCATCACCGCCGGGCCGCTGCCGTATTCCTCGTAGTACAGGTTGACCCCGTTGATGTTGGCGTAGGGCACGGTCAACTCCTTGTCCGGGCCGCCCCCGCCACCCGGCGGATGTCCGGCCCCAGTTCCGGTATGGCCGGATATTAACACCCGCTTGAAGCCAGCACAACGAACCGGCTTCCCGCCATGCCAGGGAAGAAATTCCCACCCGCCACCGTCTGGCAAAGCGCCGGGCGCGAGTAGCACCCACGGCCCCTCCGGTGTACTCTTGCCGGAGCTTCATACACGGACCCTGAAAGGAGCATGAGAATGGAAAAGATACGGAAGGACTACCCTCACATCGCCCCCTCCGGCCCCACCTTCAGCCGCTCCGTGCGGGCGGGCAGCCTGCTGTTCATCGCCGGATGCACCGCCCGGGGCACCGAAGCCCAGGGCAAGTCCATGATGGAGCAGTTACAGGTTACGCTGGACCGCATCATGCGCATCGTTTCCGAGGAAGGCGGCTCCCCGGGGGACATCGTCAAGATTACCACCTTCGTCACCAGCATCCCCGACTGGCGCGCCGACCGGGAACGTCAGGAGGCCCTCTTCAACGAGTTTTTCCAGGGCCAGTTCCCCGCCAACACGCTGGTCGAAATCACCGCCCTGGCGGAAACGGGGCTGGACGTGGAAATCGAAGCCATCGCCGAGCTGGGGTAGTTTGCCACGGATTGGCCGGCCACCCTTCCCATAACCGGCCGCAGGCCGCGTATATCGTCATTGCATCCCGCCGGGCCGCAATGATACAGTTGGGTTGTCGGGCAATATCCACGCAAAGCATGAAATTTGTACCACTACGGGCTGATAGGCGATATGTCTTCGGCGGCGCTTGTCGGAACCGACGGCTCCGTTGACTGGTGTTGCCTTCCCCGATTCGACTCCCCCAGCGTTTTCGCCGCCATCCTTGACGAAGATGTTGGCGGTCGGTTTCGGATAGCCCCCGCTGGCCCCTGCACCGAAACCCGCCAGGAGTACCTACCCGACACCAACATCCTGGAAACCGTCTTTACCACCACCTCCGGCGTCGTTTCCGTCACCGACTTCATGCCCATCTCCGATGACGACGAGGACGGCAGTCCCGACGAAGCGCCGCGCAGCCCCCCGGAAATCCACCGGATAGTCACCTGCCGGGCCGGGGTGGTGAGCCTCCGCTGCGTTTTCCAGCCCCGTCCCGACTACGCCCGGGCCGCGCCCAGGTTCCGTCCCCACATGAGCGCCCCGGCGGGAAGGGCCATCGAGGTCAGCGGGGGCCGGCAGCCCATGACCCTGCTGGGCAGCATCGCCCTCCCCTTCGATGACCACGGCGTTGACTGCGATTTTGTCCTGTCCCAGGGAGAACAGGCCACCTTCGTCCTGGCCTACGGCCACGGACGTCCCGCCGGCCTGGAGCGGTACCGGACCGAAGAGCGCCTCCGCCAGACCCACGACTACTGGCAGACCCTGGTGGCCGGCATGGACTACGAGGGGTTGTGGCGGGAACAGGTGGTCCGGTCCTTCCTGGTGCTGCACCTGATGATGTACCGCCCCACCGGCGCCATCGTTGCCGCGCCCACCACCAGCCTTCCCGAGACCATCGGCGGGACCCGCAACTGGGACTACCGCTTTTCCTGGCTGCGGGACACCAGCTTCACCGTGGACTGTCTCTACCGGCTGGGAGACGCCTACGGGGCCGACCGTTACATCCACTGGCTGCTGGAACAGTGCCAGCTCCACCGCACCCGCACCCGCATCGTCTACGGCATTCACCCCGATTCATCCCTGAATGAATACACCCTGGACCACCTGAAGGGATACGAGAACTCCCGTCCCGTCCGCATCGGCAACGCCGCCGCCGAGCACATTCAGATGGATGTCTTCGGCGAGGTCATTCTGTCCATCCACTCCCACCAGCTGCTCCACGGCCAGATCCCCGACGGGGCCTGGGAGCTGGTCCACTCCCTGGCCGAAACCGTCATGGAGAGCTGGCGCCGCACGGACCGGGGGGTCTGGGAAGTGCGCGGCGAGCAGCAGCACTTCGTCTATTCCAAGGTGATGTGCTGGGCCGCCCTGGACAACGCCGCCTACATCGCCGCCTCCCAGGGAGAGCGCCAGTCCTACCGCCGCTGGTCTCTCACCGCCGACACCATCAAGGCCGAAATCCTGGACCAAGGCTGGAGTTCCTCCAAGCAAGCCTTCCGCCAGCGTTACGGCAGCCACGCCCTGGACGCCTCCAACCTCGCCATCCCCTTCATGGGCCTGCTGGAAAGGGATGACCCCCGCATCCGGCTGAACGTCGACGCCATCGAGCGGGAACTCACCGACGGCCCCCTGGTCTGGCGTTACCTGCCCGACGAGACCGACGACGGACTGGAAGGGCAGCCGGAAGGGGCCTTCACCCTCCTCAGCTTCTGGCTGATGGGCAACCTGATTTACACCGGCCAGACCGACCGGGCCATGGACTACTTCCACGATATGATTACCAAGTGCGCCAACCACCTGGGACTGTTCGCCGAAATGTACGAAAAGAGTTCCCAGAGGCAGCTCGGCAACTTCCCCCAGGCCTACTCCCACATCGGCCTCATCCACACCGCCCTGAACCTGTCCGGCTACATCGCCGACACCCCCACCCGCCGCCGGCACCGCATCCGTCCCAATTAGGCTCCCGTGCTATACTCCCGGCCACCCCCGGCGCCACGCCGGAATACCAGGAGCATAGCCATGACCACGCCGGCCCCCGCCTCCAATCCCGACCGGGTCTCCCGCGCCATCACCGTCGAAGCCGACGCCCGCATGATGGACCGGATGAAGAAAGAGTCCTACGTGCGGGGATTCACCATCCATTGCGACGAGCGGGAACCCAACGGCGACAACTCCGCCCCCTCGCCCCTCGCCTACTTTGCCTCCTCCATCCTCTTTTGAGAGATGACCCAGCTTGAGCGGTACGCTCAGATGATGAAGGTCTCCGTCGACAAGGTGCAGGCCCACATCGCCCTCAGCGTCGGAGCCGAGGGATCCGTCCTCGCCCAGACCATCCAGGCCCGCGCCGACAGAATCGAGATCAGCTATGAAATAGAGTCGTCGGAGCCGCCGGAGCGGATTGCCGGCCTGGTCCGCAACGCCCGCAACGGGTGTTATGTCCGCCAGACCATCGGCCGCCCGGAGCTGTTCCACGACACCATCACCCTCAACGGCCAGCCGCTGGACACGAACGACTACCCGCCTCCCTCCCGCTGAAACCCTGCCTCCGGGGAATGGCTGCGCCTGCCGGTCAAGCCGGAGGTTTCTCCGCGGCCAGGTACAGCCACGGCGCTCCCACCTCGAAGGGTTCCCCGTCGAGGGACCCATAGGAGCGCAGGGCGCCGAACCCGGCTTCCCGCAGCAGCGCCGCCAGTTCCCGGTAGGTGTACAGCCGGAGCGAAAACCACCGCTTGGCCAGCTCCCCGTCCCGGATGAAGGTCCACTCCGACTCCAGCCGTCCCGTTTCGTGGTCGTACTCCCGCTCCTCCAGCGCCAGCAGGTCCCCGGCCGGATACCAGGTGCGCTCCTGCGGCTCCATGCCGGCCAGGCTGGTCTCCACCAACGGGGTGTCCAGCAGGAACCGCCCGCCGGGCTTCAGCGTCCGGAACACCGCCCGCAGAAAGTCAGCGTTGCCAGCATCATCAAAGTAGCCGAAGCTGTTCCACCAGCACAGGACAGCGTCGAACTCGCCATTCCAAGGCAGGTCCCGCATATCCCGCTGCTCCCACGCGACGGACAAGCCACGCTCCAACGCTCCCCGCCGCGCCGTCTCCAGCAGACCCGCGCTGAAGTCCACGCCGGTCACGTCCAACCCCTGCGCCGCCAGTTCCAGGGACATCCGGCCGCCCCCGCATGGAACGTCCAGCACCCTGTCCCCCGGGGATAGGCCAAGAGCCTGCTCCACGAACCGGGCTTCCGCAACCGTGGTCTCCTCGTCCCGGGAAAACCGGACGAAGTCCAGGGTTGACCCGGTGAAGAAGTCCAGGGACCAGTCCGGGTCGAAGGGAAGAAAGGCATCGGAAGAAAACGTCAAAGTGGTGCTAAAATACGCCAAAATCCCCGTAGGCTTCAAGGAGGCTTCAAGGCGGATGCCATGATCCAGCTCACTGACGAAATGCGCCGGCACATCAACCACGCCCGGGACAACGGCAACCCCTGCATCATGGCCACCGCCTCCGCAGACGGAACGCCCAACGCCGGCTACCGGGGCACCATCATCGTCTACGATGACCAGTCCCTCGCCTACCGGGAGCGGGGTGAACCCCGGGAATTGGAGGACAGCCCCCGGGTCGTCCTGCTCTACCGCGATTCCGCCACCGGGACCGGCTGGAAATTCCGCTGCACCGCAGAGGTCCACCACGACGGCCCGGTCAACGATAACGTCATCGCCCGGCTGTCCGAGGCGGGTCTCATCCAGGACCCCCAGGGCGGCGGATGTGCCGTCGTGCTCCGCGTGGACCAGGTCCTTACCCTGTTCGGCGAGGTCCTCCAGCAGCGCACCGAAAACCTGGACTGGTAACCCCGTAATCGCCGTAATCGCCGTAATCGCCGTAATCGCCGTAATCGCAAGGAGAAAATCATGGCCGGAGTTCTCGACCCCCGGGCGGCGGGCGGCCGCCGTTTCGAAGGCAAGGTCTGCGTCGTCACCGGCGGGGGGCAGGGCATCGGCTCCGCCACCGTCCGCCGCATGGCCCAGGAGGGCGCTTCCATCGTCATCGGCGACATGGTTGAGGCCACATCCCGGAAGGTCTGCCAGGAAGTGCGGGACTTCGGCGGCCAGTGCATTGTCGCCCTGGGAGAGCTCTCCAAGTGGGAAAACGCCGAGGCATTGATGGCCCGCGCCCACGAGGAGTTCGGACGGATTGACGTGCTCGCCAACGTCGCCGGCGGCACCATTTGGTTCCAGTCCTTCCAGTACTACACGCCCGAGCAGATCGAAGCCGAAATCAACAAGAGCTTCTGGACCGCCATCTGGTGCTGCCGCGCCGTCCTTCCCTACATGATCGAGCAGCAGTCCGGATCCATCGTCAACATCGCCACCCACGCCGTCACCGGCGCATTCCGCGTCCCCTACGCCGCCGCCAAGGCCGGCCAGATTGGTCTCACCAGTTCCCTGGCCCGCGAGGTGGCCCACCTGGGCGTCCGGGTCAACTGCGTCGCCCCCAGCGGCAGCCTCGCCGAGGACCGGGTAACTCCCCGCGACCACGGCGTCGAAGTGGACGTTCCCACCCTGCCCCAGGAGGAAATGGACTACCAGGAACGCTACCGCCAGGAGACCCGCCTGGTGGAAATCCCCATGGGCCGCCGGGGAGAGGCCGCCGAGCAGGCCGCCGCCATCGCCTTCCTCGCCTCCGGCGACGCCTCCTACATCACCGGCCAGGTCCTCCCCGTCGGCGGCGGCCAGCCCTACCCCTTTTAGGGCAACGCTGACGGATGCCCTGCGAATATCCCCGCCAGCCGGGCGCTTGCCCAAACAATTGCCCTTCCGGGGGGTTGGGGGATGAATCCCCCAACGTACCCAGTCCTCGATGGCCCGGCTTAACGCCTTGACATTTCTGGTAGCATTTTCCCAAATCCACCACTACCATCCATCCTCCCGGCGCTTCCCGGGGGAGGAGGATGCGGAACAACCGGAGGAATGACAGTCATGGGTCTCGGAAAGCTGCTCCTGAAACCCCTGTCCGGCTACCCTGGCGGTTACAAGCACATGCGTCGCGGCACCCAGGGATTCGACCAGACCCCGCCCTTCCGCAAGCCCGAAGACCCCGGCGACCGGCGCAGCCGGATTCCGCCCACCGGCTACCGGGAATACTGGTATCCGGCCCTGCCCGCGAAGGACGTCAAGAAGGACAAGCCCGAGGTGCTGCGGATGCTGGGCACCGACGTCGTGTTTTTCCGGGACACCAAGGGCGAGGTTCAGGCCCTCCTGGACTGGTGCCCCCACCGGGCCGTTTACCTTTCCATGGGACGCTGCTACTTCGAGGGATTCGTCACCTGCCCATATCACGGGGCCACCTTCGACGGCGACGGCAACTGCGTGGCCTTCCTCACCGAGGGCCCGGACTCCAAGATGGCCGGCGCCCCCGGCATGAAGGCCCGCAAGTTCCCCACCGTGACCATCAAGGGAATGGTCTTCGTCTGGATGGGCGACGGCGAGCCCGTTGACCCCCAGGAGGACATCCCGCCGGAGATGTTCGAGCCCCACAACATCTTCCGCCCCGTCTTCACCATGTTCGACTGCAACTGGGTGCTGGTGCTGGAAAACACCATGGACGCCCACAACGCCTTCATGGTCCACCGCAACGCCCTCCGCATCCTCAAGAGCCGCCTCGGCGGACGCCCCCGCACTCCCCTCGGCTACCGGGTCAACATCGTCAACAACAAGAACGTCCATTACCGCCCCGGGCGTGGCAAGTCCTCGGTGGAAAAGTTCTACGAGGACGAGAACGGCAACGTCCCCTACCAGATGTACTACCCCGGCGTGGACGGCGTCTGGCCTCTCCACCGCTGGCGGCTCATGTGGACCTGGATCTGGGACCGCAAAGCGAAGAAGCGCGGGCAGGGGGCCGGCCGCCTCCAGCCGGAGCAGGCCGCCGACACCCCGGACGTCAACGAGTGGAACGGCACCCGCCTTCCCGGCATGTCCCGCACCGGCGGCAACGCCAGGTTCTTCCGCAGCACCCGCTGGGCCGTGCCCGTCGAGGACAACCTCACCCGCATGGTCTATCTCAACGTAGAGCGGTATGCCCAGCCGCCGAACATCTTCCGCCGCCTCTGGAGCACCGCCACTTGGCCCTACCGCAACTGGGAGCTCAACTTCAACTTCCGCAACCAGGACTACGACGCCGAGAAGTACGTCCAGTACGACTTCCCCGAGTACCTGTCCTCCACCGACTCGGTGGTGGTCGCCATGCGCCGCCTCTTCGTGGAACACGCCCGCGATGTCCAGCGCCGACGCGCCATCGAGGAGGAACTCCCCGAGCAGTTGGAGGAAACCGAAGCCGAGATCATGGTCCGGGAAGGCGACGCCCGCGTCGCCGCGGACAGCGAATCCTTCGACCTCACCAAGCTGGAAGAAGAGCTGCTGCGCCGGGTCTGACCCCTCTTTCCACCCCGCCACTCAGGAAGGGCCGCTCCCCGCAATGCGGAGCGGCCCTTCCACTTACTGCCTCGCCGGAACAGTCCCCGGGCCAGCCCCCGTCACCAGGGCAGAACGGCCTCCGCCTCCCGCAGCCGCTTCCGCCGCTCCTTCAGGTCGGGAATGTGCTTCGCAACCAGGTCCCAGAACTCCCTGGAATGGTTCATCACCGTCAGGTGGGCCAGTTCATGCACCACCACCAGGTCCACCAGGTCCGGCGCCAGCATCATCAGCCGCCAGTTGAACCTGATCGTGCCGCCTGATGAGCAGCTTCCCCACCGCCGTTTCTGGTTCCGTATCAGGATTCGGCACTTCTCCCCCCGTCCCAGGGCCGGCCACCAGCGGTCCACCGCGGCGCTGAGATGCTCCGCCGCCTGCGCCCGGTACCACTGGAACACCGCGTCTTCCGCCGAGTCCGCCGCTTCCTTCTCCCCCAGGCCCGGCGGCAGACCGACCCGCAGTACCCCGTCGTCCAGCCGGACGGTCGGGCTGGCAACGTCCGCCGCCTCCACCCGGAGCGGGACGTTCTCCCCCAGCAGCGGAGCCGTGTCTCCCATCCCCAACCGGCGAGGCTTCGCTTCCTCTACCGCTGCGGCCAGCTTTCCCAAAATCCATTCCGCCCGCTTCAGCACGATCCGGTCCAGCTCCGCCTTGGCCGTGACCGCCGGAGCGGCAACCCGCACCGTCCCCCCGCGAATCGAAATCTCCACCGTCTTCCTCCGGCGGGCGCTCCGGTGAACCTCGTACTTGATTGCCGTCCCCCGGAACTGGACTGCCCCGGGTTCGACGGCGGCCTTCAACCCACGCCGGGCCATCGCAATTGTCCGCACGTGCCGGTCATCCCGCTGGTGGCCCCGGGCGGGCCCGGACATAGACTCAACAACCTGGTCCCTCAACCGCACCTCCTGGTTCTCCCGGGGAAACGAGACTGGCCGGAACCAGACCGCCAGGACCCGAATACGCCGAGCCGGGCCAACATTATCCGGCAATTTCTGCCCGGTTCCGGTCTTCTTGCCCAACGCTATTTCAGATCCAGGGTATACACTTTTCCCGTAGGAAAAAACAGCCCCGCTCTCGCGGCCCATCTCGCCTCGACCAAGGAGGCTACTAATGAGAATCTTCCGCTGGATAATGGTCGTGCTGACGGCCCTTTACGCCCTCTTCGCCGGATTGACGGCGGCAGTCGGCTTGTTCGCCGATGGCGGCACTATATGGGAGAGAATCCTCATCTCCGGGATTCATCCCCTGGGAGCACTGGCCTTGCTGTTTCTGGTTTGGCGGCCTCGTGGGCGCATCGGTCCCGGCACTGCGGCTGCTCTGGCTTTGGTGCTCCTCAGCGTCATCGGGGACGGAGCAGTGTTCGTCGCCATCACCAAGGGCGTCATCCGCGGGGATGCCGGCCTTGCGGTTGCCTTCGCCCTGGTTCCTCTCTTGGGGATCGCCTATGTCATCGCCGGCCTGGCTTCCGGCGGCCATATTTCCAACCCGGAACCCGCCGCTTAGCCTGGGCCTGCTCCACCGGACAAACATTTTCCGGCGGAGGGTAAACTCTCCGCCGGGGCCTTTCCTCTTTGCTTCATCCTGTGACCGGGAACCGACTCGCTACCCTTCTCTCGTAAACGCGACTCCAAACGCCCGGGGCCCGACGTAGACCCCGAGGGCCGGCCCGAACCGGGTCTCGATGATCTGGTCCTCGGGCAGCAGGTCGCTGAGGCTGCGTTTCAACTCCTCCGACCGTTCCGACTCCGTGCTGTGGATGACCGCCAGTTGCCGCAGGGGCGCCTGGTCCCGGGCCATTTCCGCCAGCCGGCGCACCGCCCGGTCCAGGCTCCGGGGGCGCTCCAGGGGATGCACCTCCCCATCCTGCAGCGTCAGAATGGGCTTCACCTTGAGGAGCGAACCGGCGAAGGCCTGGGCCTTCCCGATGCGTCCCCCCTTCTGCAGGTACTCCAGGGTATCCAGGGCAAGGACGCAGTTGACCTGCGGCAGGGCCGCCCGCACCTTCTCCGCCGTTTCCCGATGGTCCAAAGCAGTCTGCGCGGCCCGGCCCGCCTGCAGTGCCAGCAGCCCCAGGCCGATGGAGGCCATCTGCGAATCAATCACGGTAATGGGAGCGGATTCCCCGACCTCCGCCTTGGCCTGTATCGCCGAATTGTAGGTGCCGCTCAGCTTCTGCGAGACATGCACCGACACAATCTCGTGCCCTTCGTCCAGAAGCTGCCGGTAGACCGCCTCGAAGTCCGCCACCGAGGGTTGAGAGGTCGTGGGAAGGCGCTGGCTCGCTCCGAGCTTCTGGAAAAACTCGTCCGGCTCCAGGTCAACCCCGTCCCGGTAAGTGTCGTCTCCGAACATTACATTGCAGGGCACCACCGTTATCCCCAGGTCCCTGGCCAGGTGCGCTGGCAGATCGGACGTGCTGTCGGTTACCACGCGTATCGTCATACCTATACCTCCGCCGGGAGTCCCGGCACATTCATCATCAGGAAGCTGGATAAGGACACTTGACCAGGATGTTCAACCGAGAAGTTTAACCGGGAAGCTCGGCCCCTCTCCCTGCCTCACTCCACCGAAACCAGGTAGGGATAATGCGGCTGCCCCCCTTCAATTACGTCAACCTGCAATCCCGGGACCAGTTCTTCCAACCTGCGGCCCGTCTCCTCCGCGTCTCCGCCGGTCAAAGCTTCTCCCCAGTACACCGTCACGATGCTGTCCTCGTCCAGTTCCACTCCCTTCAACGCATCAAGCAGAGCATCTTCTGCCGAGCCGCCCAACGCCGCCAGTCCCCCATCGGAAAGGGCCATGAACTGCCCCTCCGTTACCGCCACCCCATCCACCGTGGCATCCCGCACCGCGTGGGTCACTTCCAGCGTGACCACCGCTTCCACTGCTTCCCTCATCGCCGCCAGGTTGTCTTCCACCGGGCGGACCGGATTGAACGCCAGCATCGCCGCCACCCCCTGCGGAACGGTGGTAGTGGGAACAACGTGAATCGACTGCCCTTCCTGAGACGCCTGCTTCGCCTGCTCCGCCGTCAGGACAATGTTCTTGTTATTGGGCAGGACGATGATGTCGCTCAATCCGGCGTCCGCCGCCGCTTCCGTCAACTGCTGGATGCTGGGATTCATGGTCTGCCCGCCCCTGACCAGTCCGGCGCAGCCCGCGTCGCGGAACAGCTCGGCGAACCCATCTCCCGAGGCTACCGCCACCACGCCCGTCCCGGGCTCCACCGCCGGCCGGTCCCGGTGCCCGGCTACCCAGCCCCGGTTCTGGATGCTCATGTTTTCGATGCTGATCTGGGACAACTGCCCCATGCCCACCGCGTAGGTCAACGCCGCGCCCGGGTCCATCAGGTGGGCGTGTACCCGGATCATCCCGGCGTCCCCGATGACCACCACCGAATCCGCCAATCCGTTGATGTCCTCCCGGACTTGCTCCAGGGAAAGTCCCTCCCCCTCCAACAGGAATTGGGTGCAGTACCCCCACTCGGCCTCTTCGCTGGAATGCAGAAAGTCGCCGCTGATGCTGGTTTCCACCCCGGTCAGCGCGGCTTCAATCCCCGAGATCTCCCCCAGTTCCAGCTCTGCCGGGCCGGTGTTTCCCGTCTTGAGGTAGTCCAGCGCACCGGCCAGGATGGCGACAATGCCCAACCCCCCCGAGTCCACCACTCCGGCCTCCTGCAGCGCCGGAAGCTGTGTAGGCGTCAGGGCCAGGGCGGCCCTCGCCTCCGCCAGTGCGGTCTCCCACAGCGCCAGCGGGTCCGAGGCGCCTTCCTCCAACATCCGCTGCACTTCCTCGCCCGCCCGCCGGATGACCGTCAGCATCGTCCCTTCCTTGGGATCGCCGACCGCCGAGTAAGCCGTCTCCGAAGCCCGCAAGAACGCGCTGACCAGGGTCTGCCCGTCGCAGTCCGCCGCGCCTTCCAGCCCCTGGGCCAGCCCTTTGAAATACTGGGAAAGGATCACCCCGCTGTTGCCCCGGGCGCCCCGGAAGGTCCCGTTGTACCAGCTTCCCGCCACCGCGCCAACCTCCCCGGGGTCGGCGCCCTCCATGTGTTCCACCCCCGAGCGCATGGTCAGCAGCATGTTCGTTCCCGTGTCCCCGTCGGGGACGGGAAAGACGTTGAGGCTGTTGATGACCTCCCGGTACTGCTCCATGCACCGGGTCGCGGCCAGCAGAGCCTCCCTGAAATCCCTTCCTGTAATACCTGCCATGTCCTGACCAGCCCTTGCGGAACGCCATAGGATGATTCCCGATTATAACCGAAACCGTGTCTCACGCCTTTTCATCTTGGAAACGTGAAACCGGGGTTTTCAGAATCGACTCACCTCAAAGGATGAGACCCGGAAAGGATGAGACCCGGCCGCGCTCCGAAACCGGAGTGCTGCCCTTGACTTATCCTGTGTCACGAAGGTATCAGTCCGTCCTGGGGCATCGTCCAGGGCAGGGCATAGAACGGCGCGAACTGGGGCGCCCGGGGAATGGGCATTTCGCCGAAAGGCACGTCAATCACCACCGGGGCCTCCAGCGCCAGGGCTTCGGGAATCAGGGCCTCCAACTCCAGGGGATCGCCTGCCCTCATTGCCACCGCTCCAAACGACTCCGCGAACTTGACGAAATCCGGGTTGTGCAGGTCCGTCTCATAAGCCCCGGAAAATACCTCCTCCAGGTCTCGCGCCACATTGCCGTAGGCGTCATTCCTGAAAACGACAGTAACCACGTTGATTCCGTACTTCACCGCCGTGGACAACTCTGAGGCGTTGAACATGAACCCGCCGTCCCCGGTGATGCAGACCACCGGACGGTCCGGCCTGGCAACCTTGGCCCCCAGGGCCGTCGGGAAGGCATACCCCAGGTTGAACGAGTAGCCGGAGTCAATATAGGTCTTCGGGTGCTTCACCTGCCAATGAGTGCGCGCATAGTAGCCGAACTGGGTGACATCCCACACGGTGAACGCATCATCTGGAATCCCCGTCCGCATCGCCTCGATCACCGGAAACTGGGGCTCCCGCAATCGGATGTCGTAGTAGGAGATAAGGTTCCGGGCCGCCTCGACCGCTTCCGCCGGGGACGTCCGGTCTACCGCCTTCTCTTCCAACAGGTAGGGAAACAGAGCTTCCAGCGTCGCCCCGGCGTCGCCAAGGAGGGGAATGGTGTTGGCTTGGACCCGGTAGAGATCGGTCTCCTCGATATTGATGTTGATGAGCGTGGACCTCTCGCCGGCGGGATTGCCCAGAGAAAACCGAGTCCCGATCCCGATGACCACGTCCGAAGACTGCATGACTTCGAGGAGTTGGTTCATTTCCTGCCGCTCGCCCCGGGGACTGAAACACGAGCCATAACACAGGGGGTGTCCGTCCGGCATGGTTCCCTTGCCCCCGCTGGAGGTAACCACCGGAATGTTGGTCGCCTCCGCCAGCCTCACCAGTTCTTCCTCTCCGCCGGACCGTGCTACCCCGCCCCCCGCGTAGATCAGCGGCAGCCTGGACCGGGCGATTACCCCCGCCGCTTCCCGCAGCAGGTCCGGGCTGGGCACTATCCGGGACACCCGGGCCGGGCCCCCCAACTGCACTTCCTCCCGCTCAACTCCCACTTCCGGCGGGACCTCCAGGAGGACCGGACGTGGGCGCCCGCTCCGCATCTGCCGGAAGCCGTCCGCCACCGCGGCCGGGACTTCCCTCGGCCTCATCACCCTGCGTTGCCACTTCGTCACCGGCCTCACCACGCTGGCCTGGTCCTCGATTTCGTGCACCGCTCCCAGGTTCTTCCCGATCATCCCCCGGGGAATTGTCCCGGCGATCACCATCACCGGAATAGAGCGGGCATAGGCGTTGGCCATTCCGGCGGCAGCGTTGTAGAGCCCTGCCCCGGGCACCACGAGGGCCACACCCGGTTTCCCCGACGCGCGGGCGTAACCGTCCGCCATGTATGTCGTAGCCTGCTCGTGCCGGGTGGTGATCATTCGGATGCCGGGTTCGTCCCGCAAGGCCGCTACAATTCCATAAACCTGGATTCCCGGAATCCCGAAGACGACCTCAACTCCCTCGTTGACCAGGGACTTTACGAGTGCCTCTCCACCGCGCAACTTGGCCATAACTCGCCACTCCTTATCCGGCCCAGTCTCGCGCCGCCAAGTATCGGCCCAAAGCATAGCAGAAAACCGGGCGTCAACCCCGGCCCTGCTCAACAGGAACAAGGCGCCCGCGTCGCCCCGCCGGCCAGGCGCCCTGCCCGGTCCAACCCGGCAAGTTCAGCGGGACTTGGAGGAAGAATCTCACAACGTGGCCGCTTAACCCGTCAGTTGTCCCCAGCCCCTGTTGCTGAGACAATGGCCCGGTTGTCCGCCGGAACGTCCGGCGCCGACCGGAGCAACCCGCCAGTCAGCCGGATTGCACTCCTTGGCCCCATAAGGCTCTCCCTAGAAAATATGACATCTCCCGGCTCCCTCCTTCAAGCAACACCATGATGATGCGTCCGGCCCGGCATCTCTCCCAACGCCTCCCCTTCTTCTACGGATGGGTCATCCTTTGTTCCGCCGCCAGCACCCAGGTGGCCCGCAACTCCGCCGCCAGCCTCACTATTGCCGTGTTCATGTTCCCCTTGGCCGAGGAATTGGGGTGGAGTCGCACCCTCATCGCCGGCGCCGCCAGCTTTGGCGGCCTGGCCGCTTCCGGGGTCTCCCCGGTCGTGGGATGGCTGGTGGACCGCTACGGGGCCCGCCTGGTCCTGGCCTCCAGCGTCTTCATCCTTGGCCTGTCCACCATCTCCCTGGCATGGGCCACCATTCCCGTTGCCTTCTACCTGGCCTACGGAATCGGACGGGTCATCTTCGCCAGTCCCATTCCCATTGCCGCCTCTGTGGTGGTGTCCCGATGGTTCGTCAGGAAGCGGGGACGGGCCAACGGAATGCTCTTCGCCTCCCACTCAATCGGACTGGTCTCTTTTCCCATCATCGCATCGGCGATCATCGCCGGGCCCGGCTGGCGGGAGGCGTGGATCGTCCTGGGACTCCTCGTATGGATTACGGCTCTGATTCCCGTAACGCTCCTCATCGTCCAGCGGCCCGAGGATATCGACCTCCTTCCCGACGGGGATGCCGAACCGTCGGACAACACCGGAACGGCGCCGGTTGCAGCGGAGGAACCGGCCTGGACCCTGAAGGCCGCCATGCGTACGCCCGCCCTCTGGATTCTCGCCGCCGGAGTCGGCACTTTGTTCCTCGTGCAGGCCGGCATCAACACCCACATGGCCGCCCTGCTGCGGGACCAGGGCCTCAGCGCCTGGTGGGCCGGCGTCGGCCTCGGCCTCAGCGCCGCCTTCATGGGAGCCGGCAGCCTGCTCTGGGGGTGGCTCGCCGAGAAATTCCCGCCCCGCCATGTCCTGGCCGTCGTCGCCCTGGCCGTGGCCGGCCCGGCCCTGCTCTACCTCACCGCCGACACCACCCTGGAAGGCGTGGCATATTCCTCCATCTTCGGGTTCGGCGTGGGCGGAATGCTCTCCGTCCCTCCGGTGGCCTACGCCGACTACTACGGGCGGCGTTCTCTGGGAGTAATCCGCGGCGTCACCGAGCCCTTCACGAGCCTCGAACAGGCCGTCGGAGCCGTGGCTGCGGGCATCGTGTTCGATTTCACCGGCAGCTATAACATCGCCCTAGTCTCGTTCGCCGCCCTAGGCGTCCTGACCGCCATCGCCATCCTCTTCGCCAAGCCCCCCGGCCAGGCCCCGGTCCACTCGCCCGGACCGGTAACATCCGCCGCCCGCTGAAGTCCGGCATTCGCAGCGTCGAAGATGCCCGCGCAGAACCATTGCCATCGAGACTGGAGGGGAGCGCTTTCTTGTCAGTCCCCCGGCTATTCCGATACACTTTGCCAACTGTACTTGAGCAGGACGGACCTATAGCTCGGGGAGATACTGTGAACCAGACTATCATCGACCATGTGGAACTGGCCAAGAATTTCCTTGCGAGAAGCCAGGGTTACTTGGCCGATGGCGACCTACACCAGGCGTCGGAAAAGAGCTGGGGAGCAGCCGCCCACATTATGAAAGCAGTGGCCGCTGCCAACGGCTGGGACTACGAACACCATGACCAGTTCGATATGGTCGTCCAGAACGCTCGACAGAGGTATCGGCAACCCAGCTTGCGGCAATACGGGGAAGCCGCCGAGTCCCTGCACCGCAACTATTACAGGCACCCCTCCCTGCTGAACGCCGGCGTCATCCGCGAGCGGATCGATGATGTGGGCAAAATGGTGTCCGTCCTGGAACCCTTCATCACTTAGAAACCGCCTGGAGACCGCTCGCCCTCTTCCCGTCACCTCCGCGAAGGCGGGAGTACATACCTCCGTAGACCCTTGGCGGCCAACCCATCCCGCCTGGCCCGACACCCCTTCCCCGAGGCTGTCGCCCTCAGTTGCGGCACCACCATGTTGGTGCTTCCCACCAACATGGTGGTGCCGCAACTCGGTTCTCAGGCCCACCGGTCGCAACCCTCGGTCTGTCCGGTTGGAGCCCCTTCACCCACTTCATCACCGCTGGGGAACTCCCCCAAAATTACTGACACTTGCCCCTTTCCAACCCTGCTGCCCGGGGGTTAACCTTTCTTGGTATGGCTCTCATCGCATGGTTTTCATCGGCCTCGGTCCCCTCGTCTCCCCGTTCCCTACCTGCCCAAAAGCATCAAAATGCATCAAAATGCGCCAGATAATTTTTCCCCCGGCGATTTGAGCCGGGACCTGGCAAACATCTCACCTGCCTTTCGTTGACAAACCCGGCCTCCCTCCTTAGTATCAATCCCAACGGGCGCACACCGCATTTCTCACCACGAGCGATGCATCGGACGTGGAGGTGTAGGCATGGCGACAGTCGAGCAGAGGGCCTCCTACTGGGAACAGGCCCGCGAGCAGGGCTTCGACCTTTCCTGGCTCAGCCGGCTGGAGGAAAACGTCGCTTCCGACAGCGTAGAAGAGGTCTCCGACAACGACACCGGGCGGGTCCAAGGCTCCATCCCCCGCAACAACGTCGCCCGCTTCGGCGCCTACACCTTCCGCACCAAGAGCGAGGTCTGGGCCCATAACCTGACCAAGCTCTACCACGAGTTTGTCACCCGCCAGTGGAGCTCCGCCACCGACATTCCCTGGGAGGCCATCAAGCCCCTCCCCGACGACATCGAGGCTGCCGAGTGCCAGTTGGCCACCTTCTTCACCCAGGTGGAGTTCGTCGCCTCTGATGTCCCCGGCCGCTTCATCTCCACCATGTCCCCCGACTACCACGAGGTCCGTCTCGCCCTCTTGGCCCAGGTCATGGATGAGTCCCGGCATCTGGACGTTTTCCGCAAGCGGGCCCTGTCCAACGGCGGCGGCCTCATGCGCATGACCGACAGCGTCAGTGACGTAGTCGGCGGCAGCACGGACAACGCCCGGGAGTTCACCGAGCTGTCCTCCCGCCTCCACATCACCGGCGAGGGCAACGTCCTGACCCTCTTCCGCCTCGGCGAGATGATGGCCTACAACGAAGCCGAGAAAGCCATCTACCGCCGCTGCGCCCAGGACGAGGCCCGCCACGTCGCCATCGGCGTCCTGCACCTCCGGTACATGAACGAGTTCACCCCGGAACGCCGGGAAGAGATCCACTCCTACCTCGACGAGGGCGAGGCCCGCCAGTCCACCGGCGCCGGCGGCGAGAATCCCGCTGGCCGCAACCAGCTCACCAGCGACGCCTTGGCCGTCCTCCTCGGCGGCGGCAAAGACAAGGTGGACGAGGGCCAGAAGATTCTCATGGCCATCCGCCAACGCCAGGTCAAGGAATACTTCCAGCGGCTCAAGTCCGCCGGGTTCGACGACCGCATCGAAAGCGGCCGCGTCAACCCCGCCCTGCTGGAAGCATACAAGTCCGCCGCTTAGAAGCCGCTTGTGGCCTCCGACGAAGAACGCCAGCCGGATACGGCAGCGTCGGCAGAACCTGACGCCGCACCCATCCTCGACCCTCCGGCTGCCCCGCCTCCCGATACTTCACCCCTGGGCTGGATGAACGACACCCTGGAGTGGGGAATACGGGCCGCTCCCGGCAAGCACGGCCTGACCATGCGGCACCTGAACCTGGGCAGCTACGGCCGCATCCCGGAATACAGCGCCGACATGAGCCGCCGTCCCCGCGGCGCCTTCCCCATCCCGGGCGTCCCCCGCACCGACGTCTACTCTCTCAGTTCCAAGGTTGATATATGGGCTGACAACGCCGTAGACCTCTACGAGGAAGCTATCCAGCGGCGCTGGATGGCCCACGCCGATGTTGCCTGGGAGGACCTAGCGCCCCTTCCCCGGGACCTGGAGCTGGCCATGTGCCAGCTATGCACCGAGCTAGCCCAGCAGGCCTCCATCGAGACCGACGTCATCGGCCAGTGGCTCCACAAGATGAACTACGCCTACCACGAGGTCAAGACCTTCCTGGCCTCCGAGATTTTCGACGCGGGGCGTCACTACTCCGTCTTCCGCCAGCGCGCCCTGGCCAACGGTGGTACGTTGGGGCTGGAAAGCTTCGGGCAGATGAACCGCCGCCTGGTGGAGACCCGCAGCGGCTGGACCGAGGTCGCCCTCTTCCTGTACATCGTCCGGGGGCCATTGACCCTGCTCCTCTACCGTTACGGGGAAGCCTACGCCCCCCACGCCGCGGAGAAGTTCATGTTCCGCAAGTGCATGGAGGACAAGGCCCGCCACCTCGCCTACGGCATGGCCCACGCCAAGTACGCCGTCGAAAACCGCGACCCCGGGTTCGGCATGGGCCTCAACAACCTCATGCGGAGCGTGGAGCGGGACCTCTCCCAGGAAATGCGGGACCCGGTCCTGTGGGAAGCCCTCGCCATCATCTTCGGCGGCAGCGTGGCCAACATGGCCGCTGGCATGGAGATCGTCAAAGACCTTCAGCAGCGGTACATCGAAGAATACCTGGCCCGGATGCAGTGGGTTGGAATCGGCAAGACCGAAGCCAACCTTTCTCCCGACTTGGCCGTCTACCTGCGTCGGCCATCGGACGCATCGGATGGTCCGGCGGAACCCGCCCAAGCTGAGGCCTGACCGTGCCCATCTACGAATACCGTTGCCGCCACTGCGGAGGGGTCAACAGCGCGTTCCTGCGCTCAATGAGCTCTCCCGACCCGTCCAACTGTGGTCTGTGCAATGCTGAGGGTCTGGAACGCATCATCTCCCGGGTTGCCTACCTGCGCTCCGAGGCCGACAAGATGGAGCAGTTGGACCCCAGGTATTTCAAGATGGTGGACCAGGCCCTCGCCAACGCCCCTCCTGACTCGGACCCCGGCTTCCACATGGACAAGATGGTCCCCTTCAGCCAGGCCAAGGAGACCGGGGAGCCCTACTTCAAGGAGTAGCCGGGTCGACTACCTTCGGACCGTCCCTACCATTACGCCCCATTTCAGCCATCACCAGGAGGCAGCCAATGAGCGCCCAGGGCGCCGAGTCCTTCCTTTTCCCCTCGGTCGAGTGGTTCCGGCAGCTTCAGGAATCCGTTAACAATGACCCCGAGTTCCGCCGCCTCGGCAACGTGGACGCCGTCATGGGCGTCAAGGTGGGAGAGCAGGTCTTCATCATCATCTTCGAAGCCTTCGAGTGTACCGGCGTTGCGGAGGGAACGGAGTACGACCTCATCGACGCCGACTTCTTCCTGGAAATGTCCCCGGACCAATGGCGGGAGTTGTTGACCAACACTAGGGAAAACGGCGGGGCGGACTTGAGCCACACCCTCAACACCCTCGACCTGATGATCGACGGCGGAATCTGCCAGAACGCCACCGGAGACCAGCTGAGGGCCGACATTTTCTTTCGGGTCAACCAGAGCCTCCAGCACTTCTTCGACGCCTCAGCTTCTCTCAACACCTTGTTCGAGGAATAGCTTAGAGGAATAGCGCCGGGTCGCAACCGGATTAACCGGCCGTTTCATCTCCGGCTTCGCACCAGAGCCTTCCCCCGATGGTGAGGGTAATCACCATGTATAAGGCGTCCACCAATGGAAAGTAGATCAGGTGGGACGTCACCGCATCCCCCGTCTCGCTCTCGGGGTTCAGCGTCCAGAACCACTCCCAGAAGAACCACATCGTTAATACAATAGTCCCCAGGAACACGGCGTTCACCCGGACTACGTCCAGCGTGGACGTGCTCCCCGGTTCCGACTTGTGCAGTAGATACTTCCATTTGCCGGCGATCAACAGCGACACTACCACCCCGGCCGCCATCACGTAGTTCAACGCCCGCCACGCCGGATAATCCGGCGACCCATCATGAAACAGAGGAGTCACCATCAGCAGCACCATCGCCGCTATGCCTGACAATATCAGCAATACCCCGATGCCCTTTATCAGAAACGCCATCGCCGTTCACATCCCGCGCGCCGCCCAGATATCAAGCCAGAGTTTCCTCGCCTACGGACCCGTATTCTGAATGACTACCAGCGGCTGGACTCTTCCGAGTAGACGTGGTCCGGCAGCGCGTAGGTTATTCCGATGTCCTCGTACACTGAGGCATCCAACAGGGATTGGAAGTTGGCGAAGTTCCGATTTCGGAGAGCCCTGGGGACTACCGCGTCGAGAATGCGGGAATACTTGGACTGAAACCTGAACCAGGGCAGCACGCCAAAGGCGTGACCCGCCGGGTATCCCAGCTGGTCGGCCATTTCATTGCCGATGAGAGCCCGGGAAACACTGAACACGTACCTGGCCAAATTGCGCCTTTCCTTCGGCTCGCTTATCCCGGCAACCAGCGGCGCGGCGTTGACCAGGGAATTTGCCATCACCACCGACTCCATTTCAGGGTCCGGCTCGCAAATGTGGCCTATCTCGAATATTCTCAGCGCTTCCGCTTCGTCCTTGAACAAAATGGATTCAGGGATCCCCATGAGGTAGCCCGAGTACCGCCACACCGCCATAAACCCGGCTCGTTCTTCATCATCGTAAACAGCTCCCAGGCTCTTCATGTGGTGCAGGAGCCGTGCGGAAAATGCCGTAATTGCCATGCCCACGTGCGCGGCGCTGATTGGTGTTCCCCAATCATCCGTTTGCCAGTCGTGGGACTCCCTCAGCAGCTTCCGGACCCTGGCGTGGATCAACCGGATGCGGACCGACAACTTCCAGCCGTCTCCGAACCGCTCGAGACCGTGAGGCATGAAAATCTCCACCATGTGGCGGTTGTTCTGCCTCAAACGTCTGACGCCCTGGTCCCTCAGGCGACCGGTGATGAAAAACGACTTGCTGATATTGGACGAGAATCCCTCCACCAGGACTCCGCCCACCATTCCCGCCAGCACCAGGCGGGAATCCCGGTGAAACATGCGGACTCCGGGCGCCAGGGCGTCCAGGTCCAGCCAGGACGGAGGGGTTCCCGCATCCTCGAAGAACTCCCGGACAATTTGCGGCGCGTCCTTCAGGTCCTCCGGGCGGTTGTCCATACCCGCCTGAATGAACAGGTACGACTCGGCCCTTGGGTGACGGGCCAGTTCGTCCGCCATCTCGTCGGCCAGTGGGTCTCCCACGGTGGTATGGGCCACGTAACGTTCGGCAAGCTCGGCATCCACCGATCTCCCGGCTTGAAGACCCGCTTCGTAGGCCGTTGGAACGATCATGTTCCGGTCTTGTTCTTCCTTCCCGCCGCTCATGCCCAAACCTTACTCGTCCCCGGCCTCCACCCGCACATCGGGTAGCCACCGCAGGAACCCGGGAAGGTACCAGTTCCCCTTGCCCAGCACTTCCATGCTGGCGGGAACCAGCACTGACCGGACCAAAGTCGCATCCAGGAAAACGGCCACCGCCAATCCGAAGCCCATCAGTTGGTTGACCACCGTTTCGCCGGAGGCAAAGGCGCCAAACACCACCACCATGATGAGGGCTGCGCCGGTGATCAGCCCGGCGGTGGAGCGCAGGCCGTAGGCCACGGCCTCGGTGTTGTCGCCCTGCTCGTCGTAGCGTTCCCGTATCCGGCTGAGCAGGAAAACATGGTAGTCCATGGACAGCCCGAACAGGATGGTGAACAGGAACAGGGGGAGCCACGCGTCGATGACGTCGGCCTGCTGGAATCCGAACAGGTCGGCCCCGATGCCCTTCTGGAACACCAGCACCAGCAGGCCGTAGGTCGCGCCGACGGACAGCAGGTTCATGATGATGGCCTTCAATGGTATGACAATGGACCGGAACACCAGCATCAGAATGATGAAACTCAGGCCCAGCACGAAGGCAAACACGATGGGAGTGTAGACACGCACTATGCCGTAGAAATCCGCCACTTCGGCCGTCAGGCCCCCGACATATACCTCGGCGGGGACCCCGGCGAAGGCCTGTGCAACGTGCTCGTCACGAAGGACGGACATGGTGTCGGCGGCCTCGGGGCTGGTGGATTTTCCGGGGAAGGGCAGGACCAACAGGGCCAGGTCCCTTTGCTCGTTGACCACCATGGGCTGGGGCGGCAGGGGGAAGACCGGATCCTCCACCAGTGACTGCTGCAGTTTCTGTACGGCCTCCATCACTTGGGGATTGTCCACGTCACCGGAAATCACGATTTCCGCGGGGCTGAGGAAACCCGCCGGGGTTACCGCGCCAAAGGAGAACTCTTCCTCCATCAACAGGAAAGCCTTCTTGGTTTCCGCCTTGTCCGGGAAGGTGTTGACGTCGTTCAGGCCGGTGCGGATGTCCAGGTAGAAGTAGGCCAGGATGAGCATGGGTATGCCCACGATGAGCAGGCTGACGACCGGCTGCCAGGTGACGACCCGGGTTATGAAGTCCCAGAATCCTCCCTCCGAGGTGTCGGCCCCCTTCAGGGCGAACCGGGAAATGAAGGGGACGGTCAGGGAGTTGACCCGCGGCCCCAGCAGCGCCAGGACCGCCGGCAGAAGGGTCAGCGTAGCCGCCAGCGTCGCCAGCACGACCAGGATGGCCCCCAGCGCCAGGGACTGGTAGAAGGAGGCGGGCACGATGAGCAGCCCGATGAGGGCCAGCACAACGGTCACCCCGCTGAACAGGACGGTCCGTCCGGCGGCGTTGCCGGTACGCACCACTGCTTCCCGTGGGGCGAAGCCCCGGCCCATTTCCTCCTTGAAGCGGAGCACTATCAACAGGGAGTAATCGATCCCCACCGCCAGGCCAATCATGACCACCATGATGGTCACGAAGAACACCAACTGGAACTGCTGCCCGATGAGGGCCACGGCGGCCAGGGCGATAATTATCGAAACTATGGACAAACCCAGGGGGATGAACGTGGCCACCACCGCTCCAAAGAGCACCAGCAGGACTATCAGGGCGACGGGAACCCCGAACCTTTCTCCCTTGGCCAGGTCCTGCTCCGCCAGTTCGTTGTTCTCGTAGGCGACGCTGGCGTCTCCGCCGATGAGCACCAGGAAATCGTCCGCTTCGTTGGCCTCTTCGACGACGTGGATGACTTCCGCGACGTTGGCCGTGGCCTCCTGGGACGTGCCGGCCAGGGTGTAGTGCATCATCACGGTGCGCTGGCTGGAAGAAACCAGCAGAGGGAACAGCTGCTCCGCCTGCCCGGGGGGCAGGGCAGGCCCGGCGTCAAGCACCTGGTAATAGTGGGATACCGGGGAGTCCGGCAGTCCGCCGGCCACCATGTCGGGCAGGAAATCAGAGATTTTCCGGTCGTCTATGCCTCCTGAAATTATCCCTGGGCCAAAGGCGGATATGTCATGGTGGATGGCCTCCACCTTGGCCCGGAAGGCTGGGGCCTCAACCGTGAGCGACGGCGATTGAACGATCACGATTTCGGCCAGTTTTTCCGGGCCCCGCAGCCGGTCTTCCAGCAAGGCAGCCGCCTGCTCGGACTCGTACCTGCCGGCCAGGCGGAAGTCCGTGGTGGTGGCGCTGTCCAGCAGGGCGCCGGCAATGCCGGCGCCAATCACGACCAGCACGGCCCAGATGGCGATGACTACCCATGGCCGGCGAGCGCTGATTCGAGCGAGAGATTCAGTCAACGGCTAACCCTCCGCCACCCTGTTTTCATCAAGTATTCCGCTTATTCTGCCTTATTCCCCAGGCAAACAGGCAGCTCTGCCCGCCAACCCGCTATCCCCATTGTAACCCATTGTAACCTTTTGTAACTCTTTGTAACCCCTCCCTCGGCCATGACTCTGGATGACTCGTCCCAGCAGGTCCGCCAACGGGAGTTTGGCACTGGATTAAAATTATACTCTTCCGGGCATGAAAACCCCCAAGCAAAACCTTTCCGGCTTCGCAAAACATTCCGGTCGCTGGCCGAAAGGCGGCCATTGCGACAAGCCCGAGGACGCTGGTGAACACAGGCCGGAACCAAGGCTCCCGGCCGCTCATACAGTCCAGGCCCGCTCCAGGACCGGCCAATCCCATTCGGGTTCTCGAAGACTCATAGAATTTCATGATACAGCCGCCACAGGGTTGAGCTAAGGACGGACAACGACTAGCTCACTATAAGCAATAGTTAAGGATAGCATATACAGGCATCACGCTGCGGCGACGGGATGGAGTATCCATCGAAGGGGATGTCCCCGGGCCATTGGATAAGGCGAAATGCGGGGAGGTGCCGCTGTGACGTACAATGTGGTTGGAGAAGCTGGTTGAACGGCTCCGAAACGGACCAGGCCACCTGCTTCCAGGACTGCCGCAACCCTCTGGGGTATCAAACCAAGGAAATGGAGCCCTGAAGCTTCACGCTCCCGACGATGCACACCAATCCCGTTCCTTCAACCCCTGGATCAGCTCAGACAACAATCCCCAGCGGAAACACCCGCCAGGCGGAGGTGTGGGCCGGGCTATTGCTGCTGGGCGGCACCGCCGCGACCATCGCAATGATCGCCGGACGGGTCATGTCCGGCGCCGACCAGCCCACTCTCGCCGCTACCCTGTCCGCCATTGCCGACCATTGGGTACTCTACGGGACCAGCGGAATTGCCAGGGTGCTGTCGGGAATCACCCTGACCGGGGCAGCGCTGCTTCTGCGGGGCACCCGGTTGGTCCGGCACCGGCATCTGCCCCCGCCGGTAGCATTGTGCTTCGCCGTGTCGGGCGGGGTCACGGCTCTGTCCGGCCTGCTGGCGCTGGTCCTGACCGCCCTGGCCCTGGAATTTACCCACGCCGGGGCCGGCGGGACGCCCGGCGAACTGGCCCAGGTGGTCGCCCAGGCGCGTTGGCTCACCGGAACGGCCGGCTTTTCCCTGGCGGGGCTGGCGCTGGCCTGGTCGGCATTGCCCCAGTGGAAAGCAGGGGGATTCTGGAAGTGGTCTGCCCTGTTTTGCGCGGCCATCGGAATAGCAATGCAATTGATCTGGTCCGACGCCCTGGTACCCGTCCACAGGTTCAGCGGGGTCGCTTTTACGGCATGGCTCACGGCAATCGGAATCGCATTGATCGCCAACCGCCTGCCAGGTCCCCGAGCCCCGCTCAAGGAATGACGGCTTCCCAATCAGCGCCCGCGCATTGCCATCGAGTTGGCTGAATAGGACATCGTTGTAACCGGATGCGCCGGGGTTTCAGCGATTGCCGGGCGATCCGCTTCCAGCGTGCCGCCGCATGGTATGGCGGCGGGTTACCGGCCCTGTCCCCGGTCCAGGTAGTCCTGGGCAGACCCGAGACCTTCCAGGGCCAGTCCGTAGCCCAGCAGATCATGGAGTTCCTGCTTCAGCTTGTGGGTCAGCAAAGCCCTGGTGTACCGGAGCACCAGCCTGGGTTGCTGGGCCAACTGGAGCGCCAGTTCCCAGGCCCGGGGAACCAGCTCGGCCTGAGGCAGCACTTCGGCCACCAGCCCCAGCTCCCGGGCCTGCTCCGCGTCCAGCATCTGCCCCGTCAACAGAAAGTACCTGCCCCGGTTCATCCCCAGCAGCAGCGGATAAATGATGTGCATCCCGTCCCCGGGGGTGAGCCCGCTCATGAAGTGCCCCGAGTCCTGGAAGGTCGTGTGGGACGCTGCCAGGACAATGTCGCTCAACAGGGGAAGCTCGGAGTGCCGCAGCGCCGGGCCGTTCACCGCGGCGATCACTGGCACCTCGATGTTGAGCAGGTTCCCCAGCAGGTGCTTGCCCTCCCAGTATGTCCCGTCCCACTGCGCCGGAGTCCGGCGCGGCACCGTGGCGCTGCTGCCCGCCGGGCCGGTGAAGCCGTCGCCCGCGCCGGTCATAATCACCACCTTGGTTTCCGGGTCAGCGCCGACCGCGTGGAAGACCTCGGGCAGCTCGGAATGGGGACCCGCCCCCCACTGGAGGGTATCCCCGTCGCTGTGGAGGGTCATCTGCATAATGCCGTCGGTCCTTTCCAACCGGACATACTGGAACCTGTCGGCGTATTCCTCGAATCTGGCCATTGGAAACCTCCTGTCACAGGGTCGTCACTGGACTGGTATTCGCCGCCAAAAGGCAGGGCCGCCGGGTATCACCGGCAGCCCTGGAATCTAACAGTGCTCCCGGCCGGCCCAGGTCAGCGTATCAGGGAATCGGCCATCCGCTCCAGTTGTTCCCCCATTTCCTGTTCGGTGTCGCAGTGGTTGGCCCACACCGAAACCCTTGTTGCACCCGCGTTCAGGAGCGAGTCAACAGTTTCCCGGGTTGTATCCGGCGGCTGGCCGAAAACGGATATGGTCACCGACGCCGGGTCCCGGCCTCGCTCGTCGGCCAGGGCGTCCAGCCGCTGTCGTCCTTCCTCCACTCTCTCGGGAGTAATCCGGTTGGGCAGCCAACCATCGGCCCACCTGGCAACCCGCTGCAGCACGTTGGGAGCGTTTCCACCCAGCAGGACCGGCGGGTGCGGTTTCTGGATCGGCTTGGGATACATATAGACCGGCGGGAAGTCGTAGTACCGGCCGTGAAACTCGGCCTCTTCCTTGGTCCATAGCTCCTTGAGGGCCAGTACCGCCTCTCGGGCCTGGGTCCAGCGGTGGTCGAAATCCCCGCCCATCATCGTCGTCTCCTCCCGGTTCCAGCCCGCCCCGACCCCAAAGACGAACCTGCCCTGGCTGTGCAGGTCCAGCACCGAGATTTGCTTGGCCAGTATCAGCGGGTTCCGCTCTGGCACCAGCGTGATGCCGGTGCAGAGCTTGATCCTGTCGGTCACCGCCGCCGCCATGGCCAGGGCGATGTAGGGCTCGGAAAAGTGCCGGTAGGTCCAGGGGATTTCTCCCCGGGTGGCCGGAAAGGGGCTGGCGCTGTTTACCGGCAGAATGGGATGCTCGTGGTACCAGATGGACTCGAATCCCAGGTCTCCGCCTTTTTGGCAATGAACGCCGGGTCCAGGGTGTATGCGGGCAATGGCACTACCAATCCAACCGACATGTTCCCCTCCTTGCTCTATGTTGTACCGGATCCTCTTGTGCGGCCTGAATCAGACGGCAATTGAGTAAACCCCGGCCGCCGTGTCGTGGAACATGGCCGCCCGTTCCGCCGACGAGTAGTCCCGGGAAAGGCGCTTGAAGGCGTTGAACAGCACGTTGTAGGAATAGGACGGCTTGTCCACCGGGAAATTGCTCTCGAACATGCACCGGTCCGGGCCGAACTGCTCGATGCAGTGATCCATCAACGGCTTCAGCGCTCCCGCCAACTCCTCGGACCCGATGGGAGTTTCCCGTTGGTCCCAGTAGTACCCGTAACGTAGTTGGCCCACTCCTCCCAGCTTCATAATGACGTTGGGACACTGGGCCACCTTCGCCACTCCCTCCCGCCACGCCGGCAGGACTTCGTCGTCCCGGTTGGCATAGGGGCCGATGCGGCACAACCCGCCGATGTGGTTCAGGACGATGGTCAGGTCGGGGACTGCCTGGGCGAAATCGGCCAACTCCCCCAGCTGGTGGAAGTACAGGGAGTTTTCCAGGACCAGCTCCATATTGGACAGAACCTTGGCCCCGGCCCGGTAGCCCTCGGTTCCCAATGCTCCCCGGATGTCCCGGTTGGCCAACTCCGGGCTTTCGTCCCACCCAACCGAATGGCGCACACCCCGGAACCTGGCTGGGCTGGCCTCACGCATCGCCTCCAGCACCGGCCTCACTCCCTCGCCGAGCTTCAGGTCGGCGTGCCCGATGATTGCCGCCGCCGCCCGCGTCGGGCCGTGACTCCCGGTGGCGCTCTCCGACGCGATGGTCTCGATGTACTCCACCTCGCCCACCGGCCGCATCTCCTCCGGCCCGTCCTCCCGGTAGTTGCACCGCACCTCGATGAAGACCGTGGAGCGGACGTTGTGCCCGCTGTTCACGTCAGCGGCCAACTCCGGCAGCAGGTACCGCTGGTAGTCCACCGGCTCGGGCCGGGATACCCAGAAGTGGTGGTGGGGGTCGCAGATGGGAATCTCGGGCTCCAGGGTTTCCTCAACGGTTTTCGCCAGCCAGTCCAGTCCTCCGGGAGCCATAGCATCCTCCTTTGGGGTCTTGGTTGCCCGCATATTACCACGCCGGGGCCCGGTGGCCGGCAGGACAGGTAATGCGATTTACCCGGAGGAGCAGGCGGACCGGGTCACTGGCCGTAAGCCGGAAGTTGGTCAACGGAGAGCAGGAGATCCTGCACCACCGCCGCGGTGTCCCCCAGCAACTCCCCGTTGATATGTTCCATCGTGTCCCGCGGCGAGTTGATCCGGGAAAGGTCATCTCCGATGAAGAACAGCACCGGCACCGCCGCGCTGCGGAAGTTGACATGGTCGCTGCCGCCGCCCACCCGGCGTCTGACTTCTACTTTGATTCCCGTCTTTGAAACGTAGTCAGACACATGGCTGGTCAACCATCGGTCGCCGCTCACCGTGACCATCCTCCCACTGCCGATGGCATCTATGTTGACCATCGCGTAGATTCCGGCCAGTTCGTCACTGGAAAGGGAGTCCACGTAATGATCGCTGCCGTTCAGCCCGGTCTCTTCCGCTCCGAAGGCGATGAACCGCAGCGTAAAGGGGAAGGGCGTTCCCGCCAGTTTCTCAGCCAGCGCCAGCAGCACCCCCATCCCCGAAGCGTTGTCGCTGGCTCCCACCGAACCTGGCGTCGTGTCGTAATGGGCCCCCACCACCACGACTCCCTCCCCGGTCCCCGGCAGTTCCGCAATCAGGTTTTGCGACGGTTCGGCCGTTTCTTCCACCATCAAGGTAACTTCTACCCGTCCCTCGGAAATCAATTCCCTGATTCTGACTCCATTGGCCTGAGATACCGCTATTGCAGGAATTTCAGCCCTTCTTCCCATAGTCCCCTGAAACCCTCCGGGCTGGTTGTTGAAGACTATCGCCGCTTCAGCGCCGGCTTCACGGACTCGTTCTACCTTGCTGCCGAAGGTGATTTCCCCCCTTTCGATCAGCGCGATCTTGCTGGCCAGCCCTTGCTCCGGTATGTCTTCTTCCTTGCCCAGACCCACGAACTCCACAGCCCCGGATATACTACCCGGAGCGGAACCGGTTAACGGCCTCGCCCCCGGCGCATCGTCCCCCCAACCCGCCGGGACGTCCACCGTAAGCGACGCCTCCATGGAAGTCCCCTCAAATTCCTGGAGGGCTGGCGAATAGCCTAATTCGGTAAAGGTCGCCACCAGGAAATCCGCCGCCGCTTTCTCCTCCGCTGTCGAGCTTTCCCTGGGACCCAGGCCCTCGGCCAGTTCGCGCAGGTACCCGAAGGCGGCTTCCTGAAGTTCTTCCCGTGTCGTCGGACTGACGGTGTTGGATGGGGTCGCAGGCGCGGCCGTGGCTTCCGGTGTAGCCGCAGGCGCGGCTGTTGGACCGGAAGTCGCGGCTACCGGTCTCGCGACCGGTTCAAGGGTTGCGGCGAGTGTCGGTTGGCGCGTCGGAGCAGAAGGAACCGGGATAACCGGGGTTTCCTGCGGCGGGGATTCCTGCGGCGGGGATTCCGAACTGCAGGCCATCAGCGTCGGCAACGCCAGCATCAGCCCTGCCAATATCCCTGCCCACGATGCCCTGGTCTTCGGAAACCTCACGATTTACTCCTTCTATTCCCCTATTCCCGAAGGTTTTGTGAAACCTGCTGCAATACACAAGTTTACGCCGGGCAGCCGGCAAAAGTTCTCCAACCCTTCGCAGCGCCGGGATCAGGCCCGCCATCCCTCGGGGCATGGACGCCGCGCCCCACTGCGAGCACCCGGCCTTGACCATATAATGGGGCCAACCAACTCTTCCGGCCGGGTCATAAGGAGCAGCAATGGCGCGGGTGCTTGTCATCGGGGGGACTGGATTCATCGGACGGCACCTGGTCCGGCGACTGTCGGAAACCGCCGCTCACTCCGTTGCCGGGACCTTCCTGTCCCAGCCTCCGCCTGAAGACGGCGACTCCTGGCACCGGCTCACCCTCACCGAACCGGCACAACTGGACCGGTTGTTCCGTTCCCTCCAGCCCGATGTGGTGGTGCACCTCGCCGCCCTGGCCGACGTGAACATGGCGGAACTGGCGCCGGACCAGGCCACGGCGGTCAACGTCGCCGGGACTGAAACCGTAGCGCGGCTGTGCCGGCAGAGCCGCGCCAGGCTTGTCTTCATGTCCACCGAGTATGTCTTCGACGGCGCCAACGGCCCTTACCGGGAGCACGATACTGCCAATCCCAGCACCCACTACGGCCGGACTAAGTGGGAGGCGGAGCGAAGGGTGGCTGAGCTGGCCGGGGACTGGAGCATCGTCCGCACCAGCATCGTCTTCGGGTGGCCCCACCAAGGCAAGCGCAACTTCGTTCCCTGGCTGATAGACCGACTGGGGAGCGGACAACCCTACCACGCTCCAACCGATGTCTACCGGACGCCGGTCTACGTGGACCATCTCGTGAATGGAATTACAGCCCTGGTCGATGGGAGATTTGCAGGCATTCACCATATCGCAGGAGGGGACTGGGTCACGATGATGGCCTTTGCCCGGAGCGTCGCAGACACCTTCGGATTGGACCGTAATCTGGTTGTACCGAAGCCGGAACCGGCCGCCCGTCCCGAAAGAATGGGGCTTGACTGCGCGGCCACCACCACCGCCCTCGGCATTGCCTGCCCGGGGCTGACTGAGGGTCTCGCCGACATGCTGGGCGACGCTCGACCGTGAACGGGAGCGGAATTTATCCTTCCGGCGTCTAGTGGACCGCGTGAAGATTCCCCCGATTTGTGCTTAAATTACCAGTAAGCCGGGATGGCGGAAAGGTAGACGCGGCGGACTTAAAATCCGCTACCCGCGAGGGTGTGTGGGTTCGATCCCCTCTCCCGGCACCAAACCGAACTCCAACCTGGCGCCCTCGGAACGTTCAACGTCCCTCCTTCTTCTCTCCGGCTGTTTCGTACCCGGACCGCATTATGGAGCACCACCGCCTCTACCACGAACTGGCCCACCTGTGGCCCATCCTCAGCCCGCCCGAGGAGTACGCCGTCGAGGCCTGGCATCTGAAGGAAATCCTGCAGGAAAAGCTGGGCCCGGGCCGCCACTCCGTCCTCGACATGGGCTGCGGGGGCGGACACCTTCTCTCCCACCTCTCCCAGTGGTTCAATCTCACCGCCCTGGACCTCTCCCCCGAAATGCTGTCCCTGTCTGAGCAGCTCAACCCCTCCGTCCCGCACCACCTCGGCGACATGCGGGACGTCCGGTTGGGGATGACCTTCGACGCCGTCCTCATCCACGACGCCATCGACTACATGCTCTCCGAGGACGACCTGACCGCCGTATTCCAGGCCGCCAGGATGCACCTGGGCCCCGGCGGGGTGTTGCTCCTGGCCCCGGACCATTACCGGGAGACGTTTGCCGGGCCCTCGGTCCTCCACTGGGTCCACGAAAGAGAGGGACTCACCGTCACCTTCATCGAACACGCCGACGACCTCGACCCTTCCGACACCCAAATGGAATCCGTCTTCTTCTACATCATCAACGACCACGGCGTCCGGACCATCGAGGAAGACCACCACACTCACGGCCTCTTTCCCAAGGAGACCTGGCTGCGGCTGCTGCGGGAGTGCGGGTTCGCCCCGGAGGAACGGAACTATCCGCCCTACGCCGGCGGCTACGGCGGCAACGTCCTCGTCGGGGTTATGTCCTGACCGGCTTCCGCATCCCCGTCCGTCCTCAGCGGGGTCTCCAGCGGCAATATCCAGGAGGCATGCCCCCACCACGGCCTCGCCACCGTCGTCAGGTCCACCGTCTCGTCCACCAGCCGCTGCGGCGGCCTGTCGTTCAGCGCGGAGAACACATGCGCCCGGACTTCGACATCTCCTTCCCCATGATCCAAGGACAAGCGTTCCAGGTAGCGGGCATATTGGACCACCATCTCCGGGCGGGAGGCCATCTTGGACGCCTGCCATCCCGTCAGATGCTCTTCCGGTCGAACAATTCTCGTACCATCCCCGGTGGTCACCTCGAAGTACGCGCTGGACTCCTTGTTCCGCAGCTTCATGTGCCAGGAGTAGTCCCTGCCCTCCTCCGTCCAGTGAACATTGCCGGGGATGGCGTAGTGCCGGAGGGGGAGCAGCACCTGCACCGCCACCCATGCCCCCAACAGGGCAACCGCCCAACGGCGCCCCAGTGTCCACACTGGAGCTTCGTCGTCCCTGTTACCCTCCGGCTCAACCCCGGGATAAGCCGCCCCCGGCTTTCGGAACGGCTCATCCAGGCCCCAGACGAACAACCCCACACCGAAGGCCCCGCACAGCAGGGTCATCAGGTGGGGCTGCTCCGGGACCAGCCATCCGGCCATTCCCCCAGCAACAATCCCCACCGCCAGCCTGCCGACCCGGGAGGCGGACTTCCTCCTTATGTCGTCCCACACCCGGCGGGGCCAGTCCGGCGCGAAAAACACCGGAGTGGCCGCGATCATGAGCCAAGGGAATATCCCGATGCTGAACATTCGGGCGTTCAACAGGTGGAACAGCACCACCAGCCCGAACCCGAAAGCCCGCGTCCGCCGGTTGGTGATGTATCCGATGAAGAGCAGGTCAATAGCCAGCGCCCCGTATACCATGGCCCAGACCACTGCCTCGTCCTGAAAATAAGGACCCAGCAAGGGGAAGTCCGGCCGCGCCGCCAGCCACATCCGCAGCGGCTCTCCCCGCAGCCAGTCCCCGTTGAGCTTGGCCAGACCAGCGAAGAACATGGGGATGGCAATCTGAAACCGGAGCAGCCAGAGGCTCCACGCCGGGACCGAGGGGGAACGAATGGCAGGCCAGAGCAGGGAGTCAACTGACCATTGGCGGTGGGCCGGAAGGACGGCCAGCAACGCCGACAGGAGGCAAACGAGGTAGAAGTGGTTCAGGTACCGTGCCTTCTCCAGCAGGAAGACGTAGGCGAACATCAGGAAGAAACAGGCCGCGCTGACCCGGTACAGGAACCCCAGGGCGACGAAACCGGCGAAGATCCCCATCAAGGCCAGGTGTAGGTACATGCCGTCCCCGGGCCAGGGACGCAGAAAGTCCAGCGGCCAGTAGGTGAAGTAGAACTCCTTGCCCGAGAAGTGGCGCTCGACCCAGCCGTTGTCGATGATCCGCCAAGTCTCCCACACCATCAGCAGCCCGAAGACGATGCGGAAAACGGCCAGGGACGAAGCGTCGACCGGAGCGAACAGTCTCCCCCACCAGCAGCGGGACGACCCAAGCCTTTGAATCAAGGCAGCGAATCCGGTCAGGGAAACTCTGGGAATCATCCCCTGTTGAATGGCTGCCGGCAGGAAAGGCGGTAACGGTTATCGGCAACCCAGCGGTACACCCGGCTTCCCAGCCATCCCATCCCGGGGAACCACAAGAACGGGGCCAGCGGAAGCAGCAGCGGTATCCGCAGGGTCAACTGCCGGAAGGCAAAGAACCCCTCGTGCAGGTCTGCCCTACCCGCCAGTGGATCGGTATCCAGGTAAGCCGACCTCTCCAAGTCCCCCCAGCCTACCCCCCGGGGCAAGCTCTCCAGCGATTGAAAGGCTGCCCAGGAAACCCTTCCCGCCCGGTCCAGCCGTCCCAAAAGCCGAACCCAGCGGATGCAAAACCCGCATTCGCCGTCATAGTAAAAGACCCACTGTTCAGCGGCTCGCGGTATCTTGCGTCTTTCCCGTGACCTTGTTGACACGGAGATGCCCCTACTCCCGCTTGGCTTATCCCCTTTACCTGTACTCAACCTGCCCGCTCAGTCCCTTTGCGCTCAGTCCCCTTGATTGTACAACAGGGCCTCTCTTCCCCGGCGTTGACTGCCCGTTATGTCCCATATACACTCCCCGGACGGACGGTCGACACCGGCCCCCACTCCCCTTCTCCAGGAGCAATTTTCCCCCATGAATTTTGGACTTTTCTGCGAATGGCCCAATCCCGGGATTCGCAATTGGAAGACCCTGTTCGAGGAAGGCGTCGAGCACATCCAGTACTCCGAGGAAGTCGGCTTCGACTACTGCCTCATCGCCGAGCACCACTTCTCCAATTACGGCAATTCTCCCGCGCCCCTATTGCAGGCCCTCCACATCGGGCAGCGCACGAGAAAACTGAAAATCGCCACCGGCATCCTCGTCCTCCCCATCTGGGACCCCCTTCGGCTCGCTGAAGAAGTCGCCGTTCTGGACAACCTGGTCGACGGACGATTCATCTGCGGCGTCGGCCGCGGATACCAGCCCCACGAAATGGCCCGGTTCGGTATCTCGCTGGACGAGTCCCGCCAGCGCACCCTGGAAACCGTGGACGTCCTGGTGAAGGCCTGGACCCAGGACGAGTCCTTCACCTACGCCGGCGAACACATCAACATCGACCACCCCACCACCGTCTGGCCCAAGCCCCTGCAGAAACCCCACCCTCCCTTCTGGATCGCCGGCACCAGCGTCGAGTCCATGAAGCTGGCCGCGGAACGGGACATGATGCCCATTACCACCGGACTGCTGGGCCCCGCCGGAATGCGGGCCCACCTGGGCGCCCTGGTCCACTTCCGCATGGGAATGGGCAAGCCAGCGGACAACATCGAGCTGGGGATGCAGGCCATAACCCAAGTCGCCGAAACCGATGAAGAGGCCCGCGCCCAGCTCTCCTACGCCCGCTGGCAGAACCGGGCGGGGCGGGCCCTGAATCGCCTGGACGTGGAGAACGGACGGGTGCAGGTCGGCCCCTACCAGGGCGAGCTGGACGACGACGGCTTCATGCAGCGGCTCTTCTTCGGCAGTCCCGACACCGTTATCCGCAAGTTCCGGGAAGCCGCCGAGCTTGGCGTCACCCACGTCAGCAATTGGATGATGTTCGGCGGCATTGAGCACGAGAAAATCATGAAGTCCGTCCGGCTGATGGGCGAAGAGGTCATACCTGCACTGGCTGATGTCCGGCCGCCTCCGTCCCTCTTCGAGGAACTTGCCGCCGAGCCTCCCGCCACCACCGAACAGCTCCAGGCTGCCCGCTTCGGACCGGCCCCGTCCGACGTCACGACCACCTGACCCGTCCCAGGACCGCGATTCCTGCCTAATCCGGCCGCCCAGACGCCTATTGGCGGCGGCTGGTGTGTTATGTTAAATGGGGATATATGGATTCGAAACTCGAAAGAAGGGACTCAATGAGCATACTTCCGTTCCGCCGGACATATCACTTTCCGTACCTGTTGGCTACCATTTTCGGCATGGCCATCCTTTTCGCACTGCCCGCTTGCTCCGGCGGTTCCGCGCCCGAGCCTGCGTCTCCCACGGGCAGTACGGGAAACCAGGCCGTCAGCGCGCGCGCCGGCTCTTCCCAACCTTCGGGAAGCGGGGCTGCGATGGCGGAGTTTCCGACACCGGAACCAACGGCCACCCCTGTCCCGACACCGACGCTGGCACCCACGGATACGCCGGAGCCCACCGCCACTCCCGAACCGACCCCGGCGCCCACGGCCACACCCGAGCCAACCCCGACTCCAATTCCCGAACCCACCGCGACACCGGCCCCGGAGCCCACCACGCCTCCGCCTCCATCAGGCGAACAACCGGTGGGGGAAGCTATGGCCCCGTTGGGAGACAATCTTCTGTGGGTAGCCACCTTCGATAATGCCACCAAATCGTGGGCCCTGTACGACCCCAACAACACCTACACCCCCGAACAACTGACTACCCCGCGGGGGCCGGGTCCCAACCGAGATGACATGACCGAACTGAGCCTCGTGATTCCGGGAGCTATCTACTATGTCAACGTCAGCGAAAACGTGACAGTCGCCCTCGGAGGAAAAGAGAGGGATCTGGGCGTAGTAGACGGAAACGGGGTTAACATATTCCCTTGGTAGGGCGGTGCGTTGGGGAGCCGGTGCGCCCCTCCATTCGCCGCTCCAGGGAACGGTAACCCGGGACGATTCTGCTTGTTCACCCGAGGAAGTGCTGCGATGACCACGCCAGACGAAAGACTGCCCCTCCCGCTCCACGGTATCCGCGTCCTGGATGCGACCCACATCGTCGCCGGACCCTTCTGTTCCCTCATCCTCGCCGACATGGGCGCCGAGGTCATCAAGATCGAAAGGCCCCGCAGCGGCGACCTCTCCCGGGGCCGCGGCCCCTTCCTGTCGGGACCGGACGGACAGCAGGTCAGCTCCCGGTACCTCGGCATCAACCGGAACAAGAAAAGCGTAACCCTCGACCTCCGCAACCCCCGCTGCAAGGACGCCTTCCGCAGCCTCGTCAAGGAATCCGACGTCCTCATCGACAATTGGGGGCCGGGCGCTTTCCAGCGGCTCGGCCTCGGCTATGACACCCTCCATGAAATCAACCCCCGCCTGGTCTACGCCAGCATCACCGGCTACGGCGACAGCGACGGCCTGCGCGGCCCCTACTCCGCCTGGCCTGCCAACAACCTCAGCATCCAGGGCATGGCCGGATGGATGGAGGTGACCGGAGAGCCCGACAGCCCGCCCCAGGCCGTGGGAGACAACATCGGCGACTCCGTGCCCGGCCTGTGGACCGCCTTGGGGATCGTCCTTGCTCTCCGCACCCGCGATCAGACCGGGCAGGGGCAGATGGTCGACATGGGGATGTACGAGTGCATGGTCTCCCACCTCGTCAGCAGCATGAACGTCTACCAGTCCACCGGCCGCAATCCCACCCGCTCCCGCGACCGGCTGGTGACCGCAGGGATGCCCTTCAAGGCCAGGGACGGGTACGTCCTCATGGCCGGCGTCCGCTCCTCGGAACGCCTCAAGGCCATGTGGCAGCTCATCGGCCGGGACGACCTCGCCGATGACCCACGCTACCTGGGACAGGACCCGGACGGAGAGTTCTACTTCCAGAACGTAATCCCCGCCATCGAGGAATGGTCCAGTCAGCTGCCCAAGCGGGAAGTGGCCGAAAAGCTCACCGGGATCGGCTTCTCCATGGGCATCGCCCAGACCATTTCCGACCTGGACCAGTGCCCCCACCTCTCCGCCCGCGACATGTTCGTCTCCACCGGAGATACCCTGGGCGGACAGTTCACCTCTCTCAAGACCCCCATCCACCTCACGGAATGCGTGGACTTCGCCGCCGACACGCCGCCCACCCTGGGAGAAAACAACCGCGAAATCCTCACCACCCTCGGCGGCCTGACCCCGGAAGAACTATCCGAACTGGAAGCCGAAGGAGCGGTTTAGGCTACAATGCCCCGGTGGAGACCACCTGGTACTACGAAAACGTCGTAAGGTACAGTCACCCGGAAATAGTAGACGAATGGGTTGAGCGTGTGCTGTCCAACCCGTATCACACCGAAATCCAGTCGGACGGCAGATTTCGGTATTATGGGTATATTGAAGAAGCTGGCAAGTGGATCCGGGTGATAGTGGAAGAGGGCAAACTGCTGAACCGATTCATTGATCATGGAGCTTTGAAGAGATGGGGAATTCCTTCACTCCCAAGCTGCGAATAGACTACGATCCGAAATCCGACACCCTTTACCTCGGCAACGGCAAACCCGCATCAAACGGCGAGGACGTTGCCCAGAATGTCACCGTGTTCTATACCGATGACTTCGACCATCACGGGGTGATGATTGAGCACGCGGCCAAGCTGCTTGTGCCCATCCTGACGGCATCCCCACAGTCCGACGAAACCCGGATATCCTACGAGGTTGTCCACCGACGGACACGATCCCCCGGCAAAATCCGCTATAAGGGATTGATTCGACCAATCAGGTGCCAGGAAGAACCTTCCCGTCATGTCAAAAGGCGATTCCTGAACGCAATCCTGGAGAAAAAACGCCGGGCGCCCTACGGTGTTCTCGCCAGGTAACGTCCTGCTCCAACCCCCACTCCACGGAGGCCCAACGTGCCCATAACCGGACAAGGAATCATCTCCCGCGCCGCCGGCGAACCAACCCAGCTTGAGGAAATCACCATCGACGACCCCGGCCCCGGCGAAGTCCTCGTTCGGATACAGGCCAGCGGCGTCTGCCACACTGACCTCCACTACAAGCTGGGCGCCATCGGCAACGACTTCCCCTACCTGCTGGGACACGAGGGATCCGGGATAGTGGAAGCCGTCGGAGAAGGCGTGACGGAGCCGAAGGTCGGCGACTACGTTGTCCTCGCCTGGCGCGCGCCCTGCGGGTATTGCCGCTTCTGCGCCCTGGGACAGCCCAACCTCTGCTCTGCCAGCCTGAACGCCCAGCCAAGGATGACTGCCGCCCGGGACAGCGCCCAACTCAGCCCCGCCATCGGCATCGGCACCTTCTGCACCCACACCGTCGTCGCCGCCAGGCAGGCCGTCCCCGTCCCCCGGGAATGCCCACCCGAGCAGGCGTCCCTGCTGGGATGCGGCGTGACCACCGGGGTCGGAGCCGCCCTCTACACTGCCGGCGTCCGCCGGGGCAGCAGCGTCGCCGTCTTCGGCTGCGGCGGCATCGGCAACAGCGTCATCATGGGAGCAAAGCTGGCCCGTGCCCACCGCATCATCGGCGTGGACATCGCGGACAACAAGCTGGAATGGGCCAGGGAGTTCGGCGCCACCGACGTGGTCAACGCCACCGAGTGCGACCCGGTGGAGCGCATCAAGGAGCTTACCGGCGGCAACGGCGTGGACTACTCCTTCGAGGCCGTGGGAACGCCCGCAACCCTGCTGCAGGCCCTCTGGTCCCGGGACCTGGCCGGCACCTGCACCCTCATCGGCGTCCCCGATCCAACCATGACCATGGAACTGCCCATGCTCCAGTTCTTCGGATTGGGGGGAGCGCTACGGGTGAGCTGGTACGGCGACTGCCTGCCCTCCCGCGACTTTCCTCTCCTGGCCCGGTACTACCTCGACGGGGAGCTGGACCTGGACCGGGTCGTCTCCCGGGTCATCGGCCTCGAAGATACCGAGGCCGCCTTCGAGGCCATGGAGCGCGGCGAGACCCTCCGCTCCGTCATCCGCTTCCCCGATCCCTGACCGGCGTTGGCGGGTTGCCTCTGCCGGATTGGTGGCCCGCCCCCCTACTCTCCGAGCCACCGGTGCGGCGCGTCCCGCAAGCCGCCGAACCCCAGCTCGTCGCACAGGGACTCGTACTCCTCCTGCCGCGCTCCCTGCCACTCCAGGTCGTCCAGACCCTCCCGCAACGGAACGTCCAGCCGGAGCGTCGCCAGCCGCTTGTACAATGCGGCCTCCCCCCGCCGCTGGGACAGGCTCTCCGCCACTCCCTTCGCTCCCCGCACCTTCACTTCCCATTCCGCCGGATCATCGGGGATGCCCTCAAGGTGTACGTACCTCTCCAGCACCTGCGCCGTGGTCTTCGCTCCCCACCTGGGAATCCCCGGAAACCCGTCCGCCGCGTCTCCCACCAGCGCCAGGTAATCGGGAATAGATACTGGAGACACCCCGAACTTCTCCCTCACTCCTTCTTCATCAATCACAGTATCCCGCCGCCGGTCCCACGCCACCACCCGGCCGCCGGAAACCATCTGGGCCAGGTCCTTGTCCGGCGAGCATATCACCACCTGCTCCACCCTTGGATCGTCCCTCCACTGGAATGCCGCCGTGGCGATTGCGTCGTCGGCCTCGAATTCCGTCATCGGCCAGGTGATCAGGCCCAGCGCCAGGGCCGCCCGCTCCGCCAGTCCGAACTGGGCCTTGATATCCTCGGGCATCCCGTCCCCCGTCTTGTACCCGTCGAACAGGTCGTTTCGGAAGGACTCGACGACATGATCAAAGGCGCATCCCACGTGGGTCACGTCGTCCCGCCTCAGCAGGATGAGCAGCGTCTGGATGAGCCCCCGGGTGGCCGCCGCCTCCCTCCCGTCGGGAGCCTTGGCAGATGGCAGGGCGTAGTAGGCCCGGAAGAGTTCGTAGGTGCCGTCTACCAGGTGGACCTTCATACAACCCCCGCGAGCCGTGGCGCTGCCGCCCAGTCTACACCCGGTAACATGCTACCGTGTGTCCCGGGGATTTGTCCTCCAGCGGCGGATGGGGATTGTCCCGGCAGACATCCTCCCTCACCGGGCACCGTTCATAGAACCGGCACCGGTCCGGCGGGTCCACCGCGGCCGTGGCCTCGCCCCGGATATCCACCGGCTCCCTCCGGTAGCCCGGGTCGGGCACCGGAACCGCCGACAGCAGCGCCCGGGTATACGGGTGCTGCGGATGGCTCAGGAGTTCTTCCGTCTCTCCCAGCTCCACGATTTTCCCGGAATACATAACCGCGATCCGACGGCACATGTGCCGCGCCACCGCCAGGTCGTGGGTAACGTACAGGTAGGTTATGCCCAGGCGGTCGCTCAGGTCCTGCATCAGCGTCATGATGCCGGTGCGGATGGAAACGTCCAGCATGGATGTCGGCTCGTCCGCAACCACGAAGGATGGCCCCACGACCAGAGCCCTGGCAATCGCCACCCGCTGCCGCTGCCCGCCGGACAGCTCGTGGGGGAATCGGAACAGGTAGGCTGAGGGCGGGGTCAACCCCACCATCCTCAGCAGCTCCGACACCCGGCCCAACCGCTGCTGCCGGTTCCCCATCCCCTGCACGTTCAGCGGCTCCGCCACCGTGTCGAAGACAGTCCGGCGCGGATTCATCGACTCGTAGGGGTCCTGGAAGACCATCTGCGTCCGCCGCCGGAACTCCTTTAGCCCCGGCCCCTTCAGGGTAGCCGTGTCCACCATCCCGCCGGATTGTCTTCCACTCTCTCCCCCATCCTGTCCGGATTCCTCCGGCAGTCCCCGGAACAGGATCCGCCCCTCCGTCGGTTCCAGCAGCTTCACCAGCAGCCTGCCCACCGTGGTCTTTCCCGACCCCGATTCCCCCACCAGCCCCAGCGTTTCCTGCCGGAGAATCTCGAAGTCCACCCCGTCCACCGCATGGACGTACCCGGTGGGCCCCCGCAGCAGGCCGCCCCCCACCGGGAACAGCCTGGTCATCCCTTCCACCCGGACTAGGGCCTCCGATGGCCCATTGACCCCGGCCGCGCCGGCCGGATTAACCGCCATCCTTGACCGCCTCTTCTTCCATAACCGCCGCGGGATCGGGGTGTTCCCCAACCAGCGGGTGCCAACACGCTGCCCACCCTCCAGCCAACTCCACCTGGGGCGGTGCCACCGTCCGGCAGATGTCCGTCGCCAGCGGACACCGGGGATGGAACCGGCACCCCGGCGGAGGCTGTATCAGGTTCGGAGGGTCCCCGGCCAACGTCTCCAGGGGCCGTTTCTCCCCCACCACGCTGGGGAAGGAGGACAGGAGAGCCTTGGTGTAGGGATGCATCGCCTGCCGAAACAATTGATCCGTATCCCCCAGTTCCACCAGTTGCCCTGCGTACATTACCCCCGTCCGTTCCGTCACCTCCGCCACCACCGCTATGTCGTGGGTGATGTACAGCATGCTCATCCCCAGCTCCTGCTGGATCCGCTTCAACTCCCGCAGGATGCGGTCCTGCACGATAACGTCCAGCGCGGTGGTGGGCTCGTCTGCGATAATCATGTCCGGTTCGCAGCTCAGCGCCATGGCGATCATCGCCCGCTGCCGCATCCCCCCGCTCAGCTCGTGGGGAAAACGGGTCATCACCGGACGGGCCAGCCCCACCACGTCAAACAGGGCCGCTACCCGCTCCCGGGCGGCGTCCTTCCGGGTCTCCAGGCCGTGGTTCTGGATTGCCTCCACTATCTGGTCCCCCACTCGGTACACCGGGTCCATGGCGTTCATCGCCGCCTGGAACACCATCGCCACCCGCCGCCATCGGAAATCCCTGACTTCGCTGCCCTCCATTGCCAGCAGGTCCTCATCCCCCAGCATCACCCGCCCGGAAACCAGGCGCCCGTTGTCCGGCAGCAGGTTCATCAGGGACAGTGCGATGCTGCTCTTGCCGCACCCCGACTCGCCGACCAGGCCCATGGAGCCGCCCGGCTCCAGTCCGAAGGACACTCCATCAACCGCCCGCACCGTCCCCTGCCGGGTCAGGTAGTGCATCGCCAGCCCCTCCACGGTCAGGGCGGCCCGCTCCCTTGCCAAGCCCCTCGCGACGGCCGCGGTTTCACCCATCGTACTGCCGCCGCAGCCTGGGATTCACCACTTCGTCCAGCGCCCGCCCCACCAGGTAGAAGGCGCTGCACAGCAGGGTTATGGACGCTCCGGCCGGGATTATCAGCCACCAGTACTCGACCCCGCCCAGCAGGTATCCTCCCGTCGAAGCCGTGTGGATCATGATTCCCCAGCTCATCCGGATGTTCAGGATGCCGAAGTAGGACAGCACCGCCTCGGAAAATATCGCGCCCGTTACCGTGAACATCATGTACAGCAGGGACAGCGGCAGCAGGTTCGGCACGATGTGAACGAAGATGATGTGAATGTGTCCGCCGCCCGCCACCCGGGCCGCTTCGATGTACGGCTTCACCTTGATGCTCAACGCCTGCGATTTCAGGACGATGGCCGTCCCTCCGAATCCCGCCAGGATTCCCAGCACCAGCGCCAGCTGCATCAGGTTCAGGTCAAACAGCGCCGTCAGGACTATCAACAGCGAGATGGTCGGCAGCATGATGATAATGTCCGCCAGCCTCATCAGCAGCGCGTCCACCACTCCGCCGTAGTAGGCCGCGATTGCCCCGATGCTGGTGGCAATCACCACCGTCACCAGCGCCGCCGTGATCCCCAGCAGAAACTCCGACCCCGCGCTGGACATCAGCTGGCTCAGAACGTCCCGGCCCAGCGAGTCCGTACCCAGCAGGTGCGCCCTTGACGGCGGGGCCGGGTGCTCAAACTCGTCGAACCCGTACCCCGTTATCGGGTCATACACCGACCGGTCCCACACCGTGTTCATCAGGATTGGGTGAGCCAGAGCGAACAGGGCGAAGGCCGCGATGACGACCAGCCCGATTACCCCGATCCGGCTGGCCGCGAATATCGCCCACGCTCCCCGGAAGGTCCCCCAGGCCACTCTCAGCCGGGCCAGCTGGACCCCGAATCTCCCCCGCACCGCCTCCTCTTCGGGAAAGTCCCACCCGCCCGGACCTTCGCCGGAAACGCCGGGCCCGGGGACCACCGGCGCCGTCACTGGTACCTCACCCGGGGGTCCAGGTAAACGTACAGCACGTCCGCGATGAGGTGCGCCACCAGGGTCATCACCCCCAGCAGCACGAAGGCGCCCAGGGCCAGCGGCATGTCCTCCTTCAGGACCGCGTCAAGGAGCGCCCGCCCCATCCCCGGCCAGGAGAATATGGACTCGATGATTACGCTCCCGTCCACCGCGAAGGCCAGGCTGAACACCAGGCTGGTCACCACCGGCAGCAGGGCGTTGCGGGCCGCGTGCCGGTCCCGCACCGTCCGATCCGGCAGACCCTTCGCCCGGGCCACCGTGACGAAGTCCTCCCGGATCGTCTCCAGCATACTGTTCCGGGTCAGCAGCATCGTCCCTCCGAAGGAGATGAGCGTCAGCGTCCCCACCGGCAGCGCCATGTGCCGCACGATGTCCCAGGCCAGGTGCCCGACGCCGGACAACCACCATGCCGCCAGGCCGACTACTACCGCCACTCCAAACCCGGCCAGGACAACCCGTCCCTCATTGCCCGGCGCCCACCGCCGCGCCGCCAGGGTCGCAGCCAGCGCCGCCAGCCCCCACGCCATCGCGGTGATGATCATGCTGGTGAACACCATGTTGGCGTCCACCGGCGACCCGCGCCACAGGGAAGGGTCCAGGAATTTCCCCAGCGGAAACCACCCCAGTTGGAAGGCGAACAGCCAGATCATCATCAGACCGAACCAGGGCGTGAACATCGTGAACAGCAGCACGCCGGACACAGTGGCCGTGTACTCCATGACGCCGCCGCGCCGCCACGCGATGGTCTTTCCCAGCAGGAACCCGGTGTAGAAGGAGACCACCGTGGCCGTCAGGAAAAGCACCGCGGTCCGCGGCAGCCGTTCCAGGATCACGTCAATGACCGGCCGCGGGTAATGCCCGAAGGACACCCCGAAGTTCAGGGTGGCGTAGTTCTGGAGATGGGAGAGGAACTGCCGCCACAGCGGCTGGTCCAGCCCGAAGCTCGCCTCCAGCTGCGCCCTGACCTCCGGCTCTATCTCCGGGTTCAGGGCATAGAAAGAAGTGTAGCTCCCCGGCTGCGCCTGTATCAGGAAGAAGGCCAGCGTGACGAACACCAGGAGCGTCACCACTATCTGGCCCAACCGCCGCGCCAGGTAACCCGCCATAGTCTTCCCTGCCTCGCCCCGGCGCTACTTCAGGACTACCGTCGTCGTCAGGCCGCCCTGGTCCTGGATGCCGTCCAGCACCGTGGTGTACGGAAACTCCAGCCGGTCCGCCCGGTAAGCTTCGAGGAGCGGCGTGGTGAACAGCACCACGTAGGGCAGGTCATCCGCCAGGAACTCCTGCATCTGGAAGACCAGCCGCCGGGCTTCCTCCAAGTCCGTCTCCTCCAGGAGCGCGTCCGCCAGCGCGTCGAACTCCGGATTGCTGTATCCGCCCCGGTTCAGCCCGTCCTCCCCGGTATGCCGCGAGTGGAAGAACACTTCCAGGTAGTCGGGATACAGGCTCAGACCCCATCCCAGCATCCACAGCTCCAGGTTTTCCTCGTCGCCCAGCCGCTCCACGATGACGTTGAATCCGGTGAGCTGCGCCTTGACCGGAATCCCCACGTCGTTCAGCCACCGCTCAATCCAGATGGCAAAGGTCGAGCGCAGCGGATCGTAGCCCGCCGACGGGGCCATCAGGGTCAGTTCCTCCATCAGCTCCCCGTTGGGCATCCGCAGGCCCTCGCCCTCCTGCTCCATGAACGCCCCGTCCTCGCTCACCACCGGCTCCTTCTCGAAGGTGTACCCGGCATCCTTGAGGATCTTCACCGCCTCCGCCACCCGCTCCGGCCGGGACAGACCCTTCCCGGTGAACTCCACGTCCGGGTTGTACCAGAAGCCGTTGCCCTCCGGCACCGTCGTGTACATGGGGATGGCCACCCCCTGCAGCACCGTCCCGGTGATGAACTCCTTGTCGATGAGGGTTGCCACTGCTTTTCTGAAGGCTATGTCGTCCATGGGAGCCTTGCGCACGTTGAAGCCCAGGTACCGGAACCCGTTGGACGCATTCTCCGCGATGGCAACGTTCTCTTCCTCTTCCAGCTGGGCTTGCAGTCCCTTCTGCAGCCCCAGCGGGTTCATGATGAAGTCAATGTCTCCCTTGTTCAGCGCCAGCACCGCCGTTTCCTGGTTGCCGTAGATGCTGTGGATTGTCGCGTCCGCGTGGGGCCCGCTGGTGTACTCCAGTATCTTGTTCCCGGTCGGCTCCCCGTAGGCGGAGAACTCGAACGCCCCGGGCTTCGACTCAGAGTAGGCCCCGTTCTCGTACTCCGTGACCGTCACCCCGGAAAAGTAGTAGTCCTCGTTTTTCGTCTTCTCCGCGAAGGCCGCCTTCTCCCACTTCTCGAAGACGAAACCGCCCGCCGACGGCTCGTTCTCCGGGACGTGGGCAAACAGGAAGTTCTGTTGCTCGAGGAGCTCCCCCTGACCCTTGGCCTCCGCCACCACCGGCTCCCAGTACGCCTGGGACAGGATCGGGCAGAAGGCCAGCCCGAACTGCCAGATGGACAGCCCCGGCTTCTTCTTGAAATACACCTTGACCTTGTAGGGTTCCGGCGCCTCCACCTTCTCCACGAACTCTGTGTCCACGATGCTGGCCCAGTTGGACGACAGCTCCAGGTCCAGCACCGTCTGCACCGTGAACACAAAGTCCTCGGCCGTCACCGGATTGCCGTCTGTCCACGTCAGTCCTTCCTTCAGCGCAACCTCCGACGTCCACATGGTCTGCCCGTCGACGGTCTCTTCCTGCAGTGGCGTCGGAAAGTCCGCCGCCAGGGAAGGCACCCAGTCGAACCGCTGGTCCGAGTAGGTGAACAGGGAAGCCTGTCCCCCGCCCAGCACATACCCGTTCCAGATCGTTCCGTCGCCGATGGAACCCAGGTAGGACCAGTAGTTCGTAGTCGTCAGGTCCGAGAAAATCCCCAGCTTGTAGACCGGATCGCTGGGCCTCGCCGCTGTTTGTCCGCCGCCGGTGCTTTCTGTTTGGACCGCAGTTGCCGGCTGGGTTTCCCTCACCGCCGCTGGCTCCCCACCCGGGGCTTGCGCTTCCGGCGCGCCTCCCGGCGTCGGCGTCGCCACCACTTCGACCTCCTTGATTACCTCCCGGGCACACCCCAGCATTCCCAGCGAAAGCGCCAGCACCAGCGCCAACCCGATCCATACCCCTCGGAACCCAACCGCGAAACGAGTCATAACCCTACCTGACCACTCGACAAATTCCAGCCCTTTCACCGGGGGTTTGGGGGATGAATCCCCCAACGCAGCCCCGTGTTATTCTCCCTTGGCGAGCGAACCCATCGGGTCCCACGGCGGCAGCTCTATCGGGGCCTGGTCCCAGGCGTCCTGCAGATCCTGGGGCAGGTAGCTCTTGGGAGCGGCGATCTCGAACATATACTCGGCGAACCACGAGTCGTTCATCAGGCAGAAGCCCTTGTCCCCCACCTTGTCGTCCCAGCTGTTCTCCACCCGCCACCGCCGCGGCTTCCCGTCCACCACGTCCACCCCGGTGAACAGCATCGCGTGGGTCATCCGCGTTTGCTGGTACTCCAACCGCGCGGCCTTGTCCAGGGAAAAATCGGTCCCGTAGACACCGGCGTAGTCGAACAGCTCCGCGTCCCACAGCCCCTTGTCCCGGTCCATCTGCTTCCCCGTGTCGCACCCCATCCACACCGGCTTGCCCTCCTCCAGCATCCGCTGGGCGATGGACTTGATGAGCTCGATGTCCACGTTGAGGTACTTGACCACGCCGCCGTCCACCACGTTCCCCAGGTACTGGATGGTGAAGGTCCGGCCCTCGGGACTGCTTTCCCTCGGATCATGCACCAGGCAGACATACTCCTCCATGGGAGTCGTCACGTACTTGTCCGCGAACTCCTGCGGAGTCATCTCCCCATCCCTTTGAAATTCGTTGTCCCGGTCCCGCCACTGCCAGAAGAACTGGGTCGGAGGCGTTCCCAGGTGGATGCTCAGAATCTGGTAGATGGCATTCAGGCACTCCTGCTTGCAGTCCCTCAGCTCGTCAACACCCGCTTCCGTGGCGTACAGGTCGCGGATGCGCTTGGCTCCCTGCCGGTACTGGTAGTTCAGCATCGTGTTCATCCGCATCGTGTTGCTGGAGCTCTCCGTTTCCGGCATCACCGACTTGGGAACGACGCCGTGCTTGCGGACCAGGTTCACGAACATATCCCACTGCCCGCCGTCCTCCACGCCCCGGGACAGCAGCCATGCCACCGTCCGGTCGTCCACCGGGAGGCCCGCCGTCTCGATGATGGCTTCCAGCAGGAAGTTGGCCCGCTCCAGCTTGTCCCAGAACATGACGTAGTTCTGGCTGAACTCGAACTCCTTGACGTTCAGCACGTCCTTGCTGTCCACCCGGAACATATTCAGGCCGGCGAACATCCAGCACCGCCCCGACCGCGCCTGGTTCGTCACCGACCAGTCGTCCAGCCTTGTGGAAAAGGTGTGCTCTGCCTCCCGCACAATGGAATGGTCCAGGGCGACCTCGTTCACATCCCGCCGCGTCACCACGTTCTGCATCAGGTTGCTTTTCGGATCGCTGCGGAATCGCTCGTCGAACTCCGCCACCTGGCCCGACGTCAGCGCCCCGCCGTTGGAAGAATTTCCGGTCATATTGACCTCCTGGGTTTCACAAGTTTCATACGTTCTTCACAAGTCTACCGGATTTTCCGCCGGTTGCGGCCCGGGACAAATCCAATTAAAGTGGTACCGTTCTCCAACCGGAGCATCACCCGGCTCCCCATTATAGTATATTCACCAAGGCCGCCCCCAAGGCGTAGTCATTGGGAGGCCGTCGCCGACCAGGGCCCTTAGACAAGTTACCTATGTTGGGCCCGAAAGAGGCGACCGTTCAGAACGAGCCCCCCAACCTTACAGCCGACCGAGCGATTTAGATTCAAATGAATCCCGTCTATCTGGATTATAACGCCACCACTCCCATCGACCCCGCCGTCGCGGAGGCGATGCTCCCCTACATCTTCGACCATTTCGGCAACCCCTCCAGCGGACACGCTTATGGACAGCGGGCGCGGGAGGCCGTCGAGGAAGCCCGCCATGAGGTAGCCGCCCTCCTCGGCTGCCACGACGACGAAATCGTCTTCACCAGCGGCGGCACCGAGGCCAACAACTACGCCATCAAGGGCATCACCGGATTGTCCGGCCCCGGGTCCCACATCATCACTTCCGCCGTCGAGCACCCCGCCGTCATCGAGGTCTGCCGCTTCCTCAGCGGCAGCGCCCCGCCGCCCAGGGCCCTTGGACAAGTTACCGAAAGGGGCGGGTTTCAGACAAAAGCCCGCGCCTGCTCCATAACCTACCTGCCCGTTGACGAGCACGGAATGGTCACCGCCCGGCAGGTTGCCGGCGCCATTACGGATAAGACCGCCCTCGTCACCATCATGCACGCCAACAACGAGGTCGGCACCATCGAGCCCATCCGGGAAATCGCCGGCGCCGCCCACGCCAGGGGCATCCCCGTCCACGCCGACTGCGCCCAGTCCGTCGGGAAAATTCCGGTCAACGTCGACGACCTCGGGGTGGACCTTCTCTCCATCGCCGGACACAAGCTCTATGCCCCCAAGGGCGTCGGCGCGCTGTACATCCGCCGCGGCGTCGCCCTGGAAAAGCTGATGCACGGCGCCGGCCACGAAAACAACTGGCGCGCCGGCACCGAGAACGTAATCCTCATCGCCGGTCTCGGCCAGGCCTGCCGCCTCATCCGCGAGAACCTGCCCTCCTATGAGGAACACATGAAGCGGATGCGGGACCGGCTGGAGACTGCCCTGCGCGACGCCTTCCCAGACCTTCGCGTCAACGGCCATCCCCTGGAACGCTTGCCCAACACCAGCAGCGTCAGCTTTCCCGGCGCTGAGGCCAACCACATCCTGGACCAGCTGGCAGGCGTGGCCGCCTCCGCCGGAGCCGCCTGCCACAGCGACCGGGTCGAGTTGTCCAGCGTCCTCGAGGCCATGCGGGTTCCCCTGGAATACGCCAAGGGGACGATCCGCCTGTCCGTCGGACGGTACACCACCCCCGATGAAATCGACCGGGCCGCCGCCGAAATCGTCTGCGTCGTCTCTTCCCAAATCCCAACCATTGCTGCGAGTTGACCTATGACTCTACCCGACCTGCCCGCCGACTCCCCCGCCACCGAGCTCTTTCCCCAGTTCCGGTCGGATATCTACCGCATGATTTCCGAAGAAATCGAGGGCCTCACCGACGAACAGCTGGACTTCGAGTCCGATCAATGGGGATGGAGCCAGTGGAGCATCCGCCGCAACCTCAGCCACCTGGCCTCCGGCGATGTGCGCTGGTTCGTCCAACGCTGGGGCGGCATCATTTTCCCGGATGGCCCCCCTCCCATTGACGACCTCGACGGGATCATCAACTCCGGCTATGACCGCCGTCTGGACGAGGAAAAATACTGGGCTGTCCCGGACATCATGGAGAAGCTGCGCCTCGGGCTGGACATCAGCCAGCAGATCCTCGAGCGGGAGACCGTCGCCGGCCTCCAGACCTACGAGGTCGAGGTCCCCTACCAGGAGGGCAGCATCTGGTTCTCGGCGGCCCACCCCCGGGGCACCCGCCGGAGCAGCGACAACCCGGATATCGGATACCTCAGCCTGGAATCCACCTTCCGGCACCGCTACTACGAATACCTGACCCACCTCTTCAACATCCAGCGCCTCAAGCGGGCCCAGGGCCTCACCACCCGGGTCGAAATCCCCTTCGAGGGCTACCACGCCCTCCCCGATTGGGACCGCAGCGAACCCTGACCCTCCCCCGGCGCCCTGCTCGGCCCCGCCGCTAAGGGCCCTTTGGCAACTAACCTGAACCGGGCCCGAAAGCGTCAGGCCTAAGAACGGTGGTAGAATTGGCGCACGGCAGTTTCCCAACCCGGCAGGGCCCACCCAAGGCGGAGCCATTGGGAGTCCCCGGCCACTGGCCGGAGCGAGAGGCGGCTGGAGCCGACCAGGGCCCTTAGACAAGTTACCTAACTTGGGCCCGAAAGAGGCGACTGTTCAAAACGGGCCACTACCCAACCCTGCAGCCGCCCGGTCGGGCCCACCAAGGCGGAGCCATTGGGAGTCCCGGCCACTGGCCGGAGCGAGAGGCGGCTGGTGTGCCACCACCCAACCTTACAGCCGCCCGAGCGATTTACGATTTAGAGGTGAAAAAATGGGAAGGTTGGACGGCAAGGTAGCCCTCATCAGCGGCGGCGCTCGCGGCCAGGGCGCCACCGAAGCCCGGATGCTCGCCATGGAAGGCGCCAGCGTCGTCTTTGGCGACATCCTGGATGACGAGGGCCGGCAGGTCGAAGCCCAAATCCGCGAGCTGGGCGGAGACGCCACCTACGTCCACCTGGACGTTACCAGCGAGTCCGACTGGCAGTCCGCCGTGGACACCGCCGTCAGCGCCTACGGCAAGCTCAACGTCCTGGTGAACAACGCCGGCATCCTCATACGCAAGACCCTGGAGGAGACCACCGGCGAGGACTGGGACCGCATCATGAGCATCAACGCCAAGGGAGTGTTTCTCGGCACCCGGGCGGCCATCCCCGCCATGCGCGAGGCTGGCGGCGGCTCCATCGTGAACATCTCCTCGACGGCCGGGCTGGTCAGCAGTCCCAGCGGCTCCGCCAGCTACACCGCCACCAAGGGGGCCGTCCGGCTCCTCACCAAGTCCACCGCCATCCAGTACGCCAAAGAAGGCATCCGGTGCAACTCCGTCCACCCCGGTCCCATCGAGACCGACATGATCCAGGACTCGCTCAGCGACCCAGCCCAGATGGAACTGAGGATGCAGCGTCTGCCCATGGGCCGCGTCGGCAAGCCCGAGGAGGTCGCCTACGGAGTCATCTACCTGGCGTCCGACGAGTCATCCTTCGTCACCGGCTCCGAGCTGGTCATCGACGGAGGCACCACCGCCCAGTAAACCACCCCGGCAGGCCCCCAAGGCGGAGCCATTGGGAGTCCCCGGCCATTGGCTGGAGCGAGAGGAGGCTGGAGCCGACCAGGGCCCTTAGACAAGTTACCTACGCTGGGCCCAAAAGAGGCGACTGTTCAGAACGGGGCACCACCCAACCTTGCAGCCGCCCGAGCGAGTTAGAAAAGGAGCCACTAGGAGTCCCCGGCCATTGGCCGGAGCGGGAAGCGGCTGGAGCCGACCAGGGCCCTTAGACAAGTTGCCCAACTTGGGCCTAAAAGAGGCGACTGTTCAGAACGGACCACCACCCAACCTTGCAGCCGCCCGAGCGAATAAAAAGGAGGCAGGACCATGCGGATTCTTCTCATCGCCACCAACCGCCACCGCCGTCTTATGAGCCGGATGAACGCCCAGCCGGTGCCCATCGGCCTGGCCTACATCGCTGGGCACCTGGACCTGGACCGCCACCAGCTCCGCATCCTGGACCTGATGTTTGCCGACGACTACCTTGCCGAGGTGGAAAACACCGTCAACGAGTACCAGCCCGACCTCGTCGGTGTTTCCCTCCGCAACCTGGACAATTCCAGCTACATGGATCCCCAGTGGGCCCTGCCCATCACCAGGGAAGTCGTCGACAAGCTCCACTCCATCACCAAGGCTCCCGTAGTCGTGGGCGGTCCGGCCTTTAGCCTGCTGCCCCGCGAATGTTTCTCCTACCTGGAACCCGACATCGGCATCGCCGGCGACGGTGGGGAAGCCTTCGCCCAGCTCACCGACTGCCTGGAAAGCGGAGAGGACTTCCAGCACCTTCCCGGGGTCGTCTCGCGGAACCGGGACGGCTCCCTCAACTTCAACGGGTTGGCCTACTCCGAGTTTTCCGTCCCGCCCCGCCTCGATGAGCTGGACATGACCCGCTACGAGCAGGCCGGATTCGGCATCGGCATCGTCACCAAGCTGGACGACAACTTCTCCCACGCCATGGACCCGGGCAGCGACCCCAACAACTGGCGCGTCCTGCGCCCCATCGAGGATGTGGTCGGCGAAATCCAGGAAATGAAGGACCGATTCGGCCTCCGCAAGGTCTTCTTCATCGACGGCGCCGGATTCAACGTTCCCCTGCCCCACGCCAAGGCCCTCTGCAACTCTATCATCGAGGCCGAGTTGAAGGTCCACTGGAACAGCTACCTCGCCCCGGTCCCCGAGTCCGTCGACGACGAGGTGCTCAATCTGATGAAGCAGTCCGGCTCCGGCCTGCTCATCATGAAGGGCCTCGCCAACCACGACCTCAACGACCAGTCCTTCGAGGAGCGCATGGAGCCCCTGCAGGAGGTCTGCCGGCGCTGCGACGAGGCCGGCCTCAACTACATCATCTCCCAGTTCTTCGGCGAGCCCGGTGAGACCCCGGAGACCGTGGACCAGAAGCTCGACTTCCTGCGCCAGATCCAGCCATCCCTGGCCAACCTCCGCGTCGGCGTCCGCATCCGCCCCGGCTCCGACGTCGCCGACGTAGCTCTACGGGAAGGCGTCATCACCGAACAGAGCGACCTCATCAAGCCCACATTCTACCTCGCCGATTCCGTCAAGGACTGGATCGTCGACCGCCTCACCGCCGAGGCCGCCGACAACCCCCGCTGGAACGTCCTCTGACCCAACGTAACCTAACCCAAAGTAACCACGCCGGTTTTGAATAACCGCAGGACCGGAACCCGGTACGGCAGCACCGTCTCGGCATGAATCCCGGCAGCGACAGCGAACTACAGACCCGTCGGTTGCGCCAGGAATTTCGCCTTCTGCGGAAAACCCCGCACGGCTTTGCGACTGCCACCCGCCATCCGACTGTCCGGCAGGAATGGATTGTCAGCATAATTGGGGAACCCTACGACCGTTGGGTCGAGGTAGATCCAGAAAGCGGTGAAGAGAGGACAATCCTGGCTGGAAGGGTGCCTGAGTTTGGACAATGGATTAAACTGGTGTTCGTCGGCAGCGTTGAGGACGGTCTGTTCCACACCGCTTACCCGGACCGGCAACTCGAAAAGAAATATGGGGGACGACCATGGCCGAGCCCATCCTAGACCGCCGCGAATCCACGCCTCTCCCGTCGGCATCCACCGAGTATTGGGCGAAGACAAGTACGCTGTACGTAGACTGTGGCAAGCCCTTCGGGGAGGGGGAAACCATCGCCCAAGACTTGGTTGTTTTCTACGATCAGGAGCACCCGGACGAGGTGGTCGGCATTATGATCGACCGCGCCGAAACCGTCCTCAAACCCTTCGTGGACGCCATCCTCGCCAAGCATGGCGTGAATCCCGAACCCAGGTAGAGGAATCCGCCCGGCCCGTCAGCCCTGCTCCAGCCTCCGCCGCGCCTGCGGCAGCACCTCCGGGTTTACCAGGAACTCCGGCATCCGGCCCTCCAGCACATCCGCCGTAGCCTGCGCCGTCCGAACCTCCAGCTCCAGCACCGACTGCTGGGACAGGAAAGCGACATGCGGCGTCACAATCACGTTGTCCAGGGCAAACAGCGGATTGTCCGCCGATGGAGAAGCCTCCTCCATAACGTCCAACCCGGCCCCGGCAATCCGTCCATCCCGCAGGGCCTCGTAAAGCGCCGCCTCGTTGATGATCGGTCCCCGTGCGCAGTTAATCACATACCCATTCGGCTTCATCAAGGCAAACTCCGCCGGACCCAGCAGCCCCCGCGTCTCTGCATTCAGCGGCGTATGCACCGTCACGTAGTCCGCCTTCCCCAGCAGTTCCGGCAGCCCCGTCGGCTCCACCCCTGCCGGAACAGCCGCTCCCTCCGGCAAGTACGGATCGTATGCCATCACCTCCAACCCGAACGCCATGCCCTTCCGGGCCACTGCCTGCCCGATGCGTCCCAGCCCGATTACGCCCAGCGTCTGCCCCCGCAGCCGGGTCAGAGGCGCCGGGGAAACCGAACCGCCCCAGATGCCTTGCTTGGCTACCCCGTCATAAAACCCGATCTGCCGGTTCCACGTCAGCAGCAGCGCCATCACGTGGTCCGAAACCTCGTCCACGCAGTAATCGGGAACGTAGGTGACGGCGATCCCCTCCTCCGTCGCCACGTCCACCGCGATGTTGTCCACACCGACCCCGTACCGGCTGATGACCACGCACTCCTTCGCCGCCCGCACCACAGACGGAGTCACCTGCGCGAAGCAGGTCATGATCCCCTCCACCCCTTCGGCCAGCCGGACCAGCGTCTCCTCGCTGCCGTCCGGAGCCTCGATAATCTCCGCCCCAACCCCGGCCAGCACTTCCCGCTCCGGCGCCGTGGACGGCCACACAAAATCCGTAACCAGAATCTTCCTGCTCACTCCAGGTCTCCAGCCCTACTCGGAAAACACATCTGAACGTCCAGACTCACACACTCAGGGGGTCTGGGGGATTCATCCCCCAGCGTAGCCCCTACCCGGTGAACCGTTCGAACACGCCCCGGCCCGCATACCGACCGTCCTCCCCCAGCTCATCCTCAATCCGCAGCAGCCGGTTGTACTTCGCCAGCCGCTCCGACCGGGTCACCGACCCAATCTTGATCTGCCCGGCAGCCGTCCCCACCGCCAGGTCAGCGATGGTCGAGTCCTCCGTCTCCCCGGAACGCGCGGAAATCACCGGAAGGAACCCGGCGGCCTGCGCCATGCTCACGACCTCCAGCGTCTCCGTCAGGGTCCCGATCTGGTTCGGTTTCACCAGCACCGCGTTGGCGGCTTTGCGTTCAATCCCCATCCGCAGCCGTGACGGATTGGTCGTGAACAGGTCGTCTCCGATTAGCTGCACCCGGTCCCCCACTCTCGCGTTCAGCGCCTGCCATCCCTCCCAGTCGTCCTCCGCCAGCCCGTCCTCGATGGATACAATCGGATACGCCCCCACCCATCCCGCCAGCATTTCCACCATCTCCCCGGTGGTCAAATCCCGGCCCTCCCTGTGCAGCCGGTGCCAGCCTTCCCGGAAAAACTCCGTCGCCGCCACGTCCAACCCGATGGCGACATCATCCTTGACTCCGGGCTTCAACCCGGCCGCCCCAATCGCATCCACCATCAGCTCCAGCGCGTCCCGGTTGGCGGGCAACGCCGGGCCGAAACCTCCTTCGTCAGCCACGCCGCCGGGAAGTATCCCCCGCTGTTCCAAGAGCAAACGCATTCCCCGGTAGACCGCCCCGCACCATTCCAGCGCCTGCCCGTAGCTCGCCGCCCCCACCGGAATCGCCAGGAAGTCCTGGAGGTCCAGGCTCCAGTTGGAATGTTGCCCGCCGCTTATTATGTTGACCATCGGCAGCGGCAGCAAAGGCATCCGGTTGTCGCCCAGGTAGCGGTACAGGGGCTCCCTCAGCCCATCCGCCGCCGCGTGCGCCGCACCGAGGGAAACCCCCAGGATGGCGTTCGCTCCCACGTTGGACTTGTCCGGCGTCCCATCCAACGCCCGCAGCAGATCGTCCAACGCCGCTTGGTCCCGGGCATCCGTGTCCTTCCCGCAGACATGGGGGCCGATTACGTCGTTCACATTGGCGACCGCCCGGAGGACACCCCGGCCCCCGTATCGTTCCGGGTCACCGTCCCTCAGTTCCAGGGCCTCGTGTCGCCCCGTTGACGCCCCGGACGGGACGATGGCCCGCCCGGACCCGCCGCCCTTCAGCGCGACCTCAACCTCGACCGTCGGGTTGCCCCGGGAATCAAGGACTTCCCGGGCGTGGATACGGGCTATGTCGAAATCGGACGTCACGGTTTACGTGCCCCGCCGGCCTGACAGCCGGTCGTACCGGGTTATTTCCGTGTTCCCCAGTTGGATCATCCCGGCCAGGTCGCTGACGCCCCCCGCCAGCAGTTTCTTGGCCAACCTTCTTGCCAAGTCCTTCAACCCCGCGTCAACGATGTACTCCACCGGGGACTTCCCGTCCATGCGGGCCAGCATCAGGCACCCCACCTCCGCCACGATGTTTCTTGACCACCCCAACCCCCCTGAACCGCTCCCGTACCCCCGCCAGAACGCCTCCGCCAACCCAAAATACTCGTCCCTGATGTGGCGGTTGTGGATTGCCTTGAGCAGCAGATGGTTGAACATGAAGGCCAGGTCGAAAACCGGATTGCCATAGTGGACGACCTCCCAGTCCACCAGGAAGACATCTTGCCCGGTCACGATGACGTTCTTGGGGCTATAGTCCCCGTGGACCAGCGCAGTCTTGATGCCCAGCATCCGCTCCGATTCCCGTTGTATCGCCCCCGCCACGTCGGGATGAATCCGCGCCGCGGTCCGGTGATACGGGTCGATCCTCAGTTGTACGAAGGGACGGTCATCCAGGAACCGTTCCCTCAGTTCCGCCGACCCGCTCGTCCCGGCGTGAATCCTGCCCAGGACGCTCCCAACCCTTTCCGCCACCACCGGGTCAGCCCGGCCTTCCAGCAGCTGCTCCTTCCAGTTGGCCCCCTCCCCCGGAGCGCAGGACATCACGAACAGGAAGTTTGCCCGGTCCTTTCGCACAACCCTAGGAATCGTCCCATCGGGCAGCAGACTGGACAAGGCTTCAATGCACTCCCACTCCCGGAAGATCCGTTCCCGGTCGGCAAACCAGTCCTCTCCCACCCGGAGTTGGGGTAGAGACTGCTTCAGGACGTAGCACTCCGCAGGTGTGCTGACCTTCACCAGCACGTTGGAAACGCCTCCCCCCAGCACCTCCGACACCGTCCGCTCATCCTGTCTGAGCAGGTCCTGAGAACTCAGGTACACAACGGCCGTTTCTGCGTTAAGGTCAAAATTCATGCAGAATTGCCCCCGGTGCCCTCAGCAACAATCTCAAAAGTCCCTTCCCCCTTGACGCGGGAAGAGCCTGCCCCTGCGTAGGCGGGTGTTACCGAAACCTGCCCCGAAAGCTGCGGGCCTTGAAAGCACCGTGGCCCGAGGCTCTACCGAGGCTATCGCCCTCGAAAAACACCAACATGTTGGTGCCGCACATTGGTGCAGATACATCCCATTATCCATTGTTGTGCTTGACAACGTACCGGCCGCCCATCCCTCACTTCATCCGGTGGGCCGCTGCCCCTTGAACGCCACTGAATCTTCGAGAACCCTAATGGGATATCCCCCGCGGCCCTACCCTCGGGGCAGCCCCAGGCCCCGGCTGGCGATGATGTTCCGCTGGATTTCCGACGTTCCGGCGGCGATGGTGCTGGAAAAACTCAAGGCCCACGTGTCGCGCACCCGTCCCGCCAGCGGGGAAAGCGGCTCGTACCCGTCCAGCACGCTGTACAGTCCCAGCACCTCCATGCAGGTCTTCGCCGACCTCTGCACCGTTTCGCTCCCGAACACCTTGCTCATCGAGGCTTCCCGGTTCGGCACCAGCCCCTCCCCCTGCATGTAGGCCACGTTGTAGGCGATCAACCGGGCCACCTCGCACTCGATGTACCGGTCGGCAAAGGCATTCCGCACCCACGGCTCCGACATCAGCGGGCGGCCGTTGCGGGAGACTTCGCCGGCGTAGTCCCTGGTGTCATCCAGGAGGCGCCGGGCGCTGGCAGAGTAGTCAATCCCCGACCGCTCGAAGTCCAGCAGGGTGACCGCCACGTACCAGCCCCGGTTTTCTTCCCCCACAATGTTCGTCGCCGGGACCCTCACGTCGTCCAGCATTATCTGGTTGAACTCGTGCTTCCCCGCCATGTTGACTATCGGACGCACCTCCACCCCCGGGGTGTTCATGTCCACCAGGAAGAAGCTGATGCCCCGGTGCTTCGGCGCGTCCGGGTCCGTTCGGGCCAGCAGCATGATCCAGTCCGCCCTATGTGCCATCGAAGTCCATATCTTGGCCCCGTTGATGACGAACTCGTCTCCGTCCCGCACCGCCCGCGTGCTCAGCGACGCCAGGTCCGACCCGGACTCCGGCTCGCTGTACCCCTGGCACCACTGGACTTCTCCCCGCGCCACCGGCGGCAGGTGCAACCGTTTCTGCTCCTCCGAGCCGTGGATCATCAGGGTCGCGCCCATCATCCGAACCCCGAAGGCATCCCTGCCCGGGGCCCGGTGGTAGGACATCTCCTCGTTGAAGATTGTCGACTTCAGCGGAGACGCCGCCTGCCCGCCGTACTCCTCCGGCCAGTGCATGGTCAGCCAGCCCCGTTCGGCCAGCTTGGCCCGCATATCCTTGGCCGCTTCCCAGCCGGCGTCGTCCGTTCCCGGGTCGCACTGGTCCCAGAAGTCCGTCCGCTCCCCGTCTATGAACGTCAAGAGGTCCTGGCGAAACCGCCGGTCGTCCTGGCTCAGCTGGAAATCCACGCTAATCCCCCTTCAGAGACTGTGCCGCCCCGTCTCAGCCAACATCTTACACCAAAATCCGGGCAGCCAAACACCGGTCGCTGTCCGGCGTCGTCCCCTGGACCCGGCGCCCGGCCCGTCCCTCTACTGCCGCTCTTGGCAGCGCCGCCGCTTCTTCCACTTCGTGACATCTCCCCATTGACAGGTCCGGTGCCATCCCTCTAGCGTTGGTTGTAGCGGCCCGTCCTCAAATGTGCCCCGTTGGGCGGCCCTTTAGCGGGAGGACAAAATGCGTCAAAACATGGAAAGCAATGGACAATCACCGGACAAATTTGGACATTGCCGGTTCTGGGCGCAATAACACACAGGCCCTTTTGACGCTTAAATGTCCCGAAATGTCGCGGTTTGTCGCAGTTCCTCGGGGCTCCCTGACGGCATGACCCGCACCGATAGAGCAAAATGTAGCAGAATGAGGCAGAATTACTTTTGTGAGCGTCTCCCAGGGGGAAACCGTGTTCGCCTAACCGCCCCTGCGGCAACGAGTCTTCCGGCGCCCCAATGGTATAATTCCGCCCGGACCCCGGCTGCCCGGTAGGGGAAACTGATTTCGGATCGGAAAGGAACCACGATTTGACCCAACCATATCCTGCCAACGACACCCCCACCAGCGGTTGGGCCGCCATCAACGGCCTCCAGGTCCACTACCTCTACTGGTCTCCGACTCCGGAAACCGCCGGCCTTCCGCCCGTTCTGGCCCTCCACGGCCTGGCCTCATCTTCGTCCTGGTATCGGCGTCTCGCTGAAAAGCTCTCCGGGCAGTTTCGCATCGTGGCCCCGGACCAGCGGGGGCACGGACGCACGACCCAGGCCCCCTCCGGCTACGACTGGCAGACCCTGGCCAGCGATGCTGTCGGGTTGCTCGACCACTTCGGCATCGACCGGGCGGTGGTTCTTGGCCATTCTTGGGGAGGCCACGTCGCATCCAATCTGGCAGCCAGGTTCCCTGACCGGGTCAGCCGCCTCGTGATGATTGACGGCGGCTTTCAGGACGGACACCTCCTTCCCGACCCCACCTGGGAGAACTTCCAGCAACGGTTCCGCCCCAGGGACGTTTCCGGCGCCAAGACCGAATGGCTGGACCGGCTCAGGGAGCAGATGGCCGATTGCTGGGGAGACGACCTGGAACAAACCGTCCTGACCATGGTCTACGAGGATGACGACGGCTTGATCCGCGACATCCTCCACCCCGGCCACCACGCCCAGGTGCTGGAAACCATGTGGAACGAGCCCCCCTCTGCGGTCCTTCCCCGGGTGTCCTGTCCCACCCTCATCGTGCCCGCCGGGCCCCGGCCCATGCAGGCCAACAGCGAGTACGCCCGCATGAGGGAGGTCATGGTCGCCGCCGCCGAGTGGTTGGTCCCCTATGCCAGGGTCCATTGGATCCCGGAGACCATGCACGACATCGGCTACCACAAGCCCGGCGAACTGGCCCAGGTGATCTCAGAATTCATCCGGTCAGGGATGTAAGGGTCTCAGCGTCACCTGCCCGGGAGAGTCATCTAACCTTTTCCCGCCGGGCAGCTTGCGGTAATATGGACTCGTTAAGCAGCATCGCGATTCCGCCTAGTGCGGGTTCGCGACACCCATTCCAGGAGAACAGGATGGCCGAGGGATACGTCAAAGTCTGTACAATCCGCCAGTTGCGGGGGCGCCGTTGCATTCCGGTTAAATTGGGCGACCACTCCATCGCCATCTTCTACCACGACGGCAAGGTCAACGCAGTCCACAACCGTTGCCCCCACAGCGGTTACCCCCTGGAGACGGGCTCTGTCAAGGACGGTGTTGTCACCTGCCTTTGGCACCAGGCCCGCTTCGACCTATCGGACGGGACCTGCGTTACCTCGGAATACGACGACATCGACACCTACGGGGTGGAGATAATCGAGGACGAGGTCTGGGTCTCCCCCGAACCCAACATCGGCTGACAGGCCTTCCCTTCAACAGCCCCGGCCACAGAAAAGGGGATGAGTCAGCCTCATCCCCTCGGTTCTTTTTCCGCCTCGGCCGGGATCTGCCGCTAATCGTTGTCCGCTGGCACCGTCTCGGCTTCCTCGGCTGGTGACGCGCCGTTGGTGTTCAACCCGTAGTTGATGGCATGGAGGCGGGCGTAGACCCCGTCCCGCAGCAACAGGTCCTCGTGGCGCCCCACTTCTACGATTCTCCCGTGGTCCAGCACCACTATCTTGTCCGCGTTGCGGATGGTCGACAGCCGGTGGGCGATCACGATGGACGTCCGGCCGTGAAGCACCCGCTTCAGCGCCTCCTGGATCAGGATCTCAGTGTGAGTGTCGATGTTGGCCGTGGCTTCGTCCAGCACCAGGATGCGGGGGTCTCCAACGATGGCCCGGGCGAAGCTCAGCAGCTGCCGCTGCCCCACGCTCAGGTTGACGCCGCGCTCGGCCAGGATGGTGTCGTAGCCATTTTCCATCGACATGATGAACTCATGAGCCCCCACCGCCTGTGCCGCGGCGATCACGTCCTGATCGCTGGCGTCCTCCGCGCTGTAGCGGATGTTGTCCGCGATAGTTCCCGAGAACAAGTAAGGCTCCTGAAGCACCATGGCCATCTGTCCCACCAGGGACTGGCGCTTCACCTCTCGCAGGTCGTAGCCGTCCACGGTTATCCGTCCCTGGGTCACGTCGGCGAACCGGTGAATCAACGTCACCAGGGTGCTCTTGCCCGCCCCGGTCGAACCCACTACCGCCACGTTCTCTCCGGCCCTGATGTCCAGGTTGACATCCTGCAGAACGTCCACTCCCTCAACGTAATGGAAGTAAACATTCTCGAAACGGATCTCCCCCTGGATGGGCGGCATCTCCTTGGCGTCTTCCGCGTCCTTTACCTCCGGCTCCAGGTCCAACAGCTCGAAGATTCTGACCCCCGCCGCCATCGCCCGCTGCAACTGGCTGTACTGCATGGTCAGGTGGCGGACCGGCTCGAAGAACCGTTGGATCCACAGCGCAAAGGCTACCAGGACGCCCCATTCTATCTGCTGTTCCTGGGCCATTAGGCCGCCGGCCAGGATTACGCCGAACCCCAACCCGATCCCGATGAGCAACTCGACAAGGGGCTGGAGCCCTCCGGAAAACCGGCTGGCCTGGAGGTTCGCGTCCAGGTGCTCCTGGTTCAAGCTGTTGAAGTGCCGCAGATTCTCGTCCTGTCGGTTCAGGCTCTGCACAACCCGCACGCCGGTGATGTTCTGGTTGTACTCGCCGTTTACCATGGCGATGGCCCGGCGGATACGCATGAAGGAACGCCGGGCGAACCGCTGCCAGAACCCCAGGATGAAGAACAGCACCGGTATGATGCTCAAGCTGATGAGGGCCAGTTTCCAGTCCACGTAGAGCATGATCGCCACGATGCCGACCAGGCTGAAGATGTCTGCCAGGCTCACCACCAGCATCTCGAACAGTTCTTGGAGCTGCAGAATGTCGCTCTGGCTCCTCGACATGATCCTTCCCACCGGGGTACGGTGGTAGAAGGAAGGCGACAGCGACTGCAGATGGTTGAACATCTGGGTCCGCATATTGTAGAGGACGTTCTGCCCCACCTTGGACATGAAAACGAATTGGAGGTAGTTGGAAGCAAAGTGCACCAGGGTAACTATCAGGAACAGGACCCCAACCAGATGGATGCGGGAAGTTGCGTCATCCATGGCCGCCCAATCCCTGAGGAACGGCCAATTAATTTCCTGATTCGCATTGCTCCCGATTCCCCAGTCGATTCCAATCTTGATAAGGAGAGGGATGCATACATTGGCGGCCGTGTAGATCAGCACCACCGCCAGGGTGGCCAGAGCCAGCTTCTTGTAAGGAAGGACATAGGTGAACAGCCGCATCACAACTTTGTTGTTGTAGACGCTGCCCAGCCGGTTTTCGTCGCTGAGGTTGTCGGTGTTCGGAGCGTTCATGCCGCCGGCGTTCAGGCCGCGCATGCCGCTCATCATCCCACCGCCGCCTCCGCCTCCACCGCGCATCAGGCGTCTCCTCCGTCGCGTCCGCTGCCAACCGCGGCATCCAGCAGCAATTCCTGCTGGGGACGCAACTGCAACTCGTAGATGTCCTGGTAAATTCCTCCGTGGCCCGCCAGTTCGTCGTGAGTACCCTGCTCCACAACCTTGCCGTCCTGGAGCACCAGGATCTGGTCGGCCTCTCTGACGGTGCTGAGACGGTGGGCTATCACGAAGGTCGTGCGCCCCTTCATCACCTCAACCATCGCCCGGTGGATCAACCTCTCGGTTTCCACATCGACGCTGGAAGTCGAGTCATCAAGGATCAGGATCGGCGGGTCCACCAGCACCGTCCGGGCAATGGACAACCGTTGACGCTGGCCGCCGGACAGGGTGGCCCCCCGCTCTCCGACCCAGGTGTCGTAGCCGTCGGGGAGGGACGCGATGTGATCATGGAGCTGGGCCACTTTGGCCGCCTGGATCACGTCGTCCATTGAGGCGTTGGCCACGCCGTAGGAGATATTGTCCCGAATGGTGGCACTGAACAGGAACACGTCCTGCTGAACTATTCCAATGTTCCGCCGGAGCGATTCCAGCGTGAAGTCGCGAATGTCCTGCCCATCTATGGTAATCCTGCCCGCGTTCACATCATAGAACCGGGGCAGAAGGTTGACGATGGTGCTCTTGCCGCTTCCAGGCGCTCCCAGGATCGCGGTGACCTGCTGGGGAGGCGCGTCAATGCTCACGCCGGACAGGGCGGGAATCCGTTCGTCGTACGAGAAGGAAACATCCTCAAATCGGACGTACCCTTTGGAGCGGGCCATGATGGGCGCTTCCGGCTTCTCACGTACCGGGGAACCAACATCCAGTACATCGAAAATTCGTCGCCCCGAGGAGATGGCCCGGGAGAAGCTGTTGATAATCTGGGCCGACGCCCGGATCGGGAAAGTGAGCTGGTTCAGGTACAGCATGAACATGGCCATTTCGCCGGCAGTCAAGTCGCCGCGGATTACTTCCAATCCGCCGTACCAGAGAATCAGGCCGAGGGCGAAGGTGAAATACAGGGTCATCCACGCGCTGTTGACGCCCTGGAGCCGCTCCGAAGCGTAATATTCCCCGCGCAGTTCCTGGGCCTTCCGGTCGTACTTGCGCTTCTCGTGCTCTTCCGAAGCGAAGGCCTTGACCACGTGGATGCCCACCAGGTTTTCCTGGAGGACCGTCACCAGCTCGCCGTTGACTTCCTGCACGTGGAGCCACATGGCCCGCAGCTTGCCGATGACGAGAGTGGAACGCAGGACGAGGAAGGGAACAAACACCAGGCTGATCAGGGCCAGTTCCCAGTTAAGAAAGACCAAGATGGTTGTGACCGCCACGGTTCGGACCAAAACCTCAAGGGAGCGCACCAGTCCCATGTTGACGAACCGCCGGATGGCCTCGACGTCCGCGGTGGCCTTGGACATCAGGTTTCCGGTGTGTTCCTGGTCGTGGTAGGCGAAACTCAGGTGCTGAAGCTTGTCGTAGATAGCGTTCCGAAAGTCGTAGGACACCATCTGGGACAGGGAATCGGTGCTGTACGTGCGGCCGAAATCGCAGAATCCCCGCGCCAGGCTCGCCATAAGGAGGGCGACCGCCAACAAGGCGAGAACTGTGAAGCCGGGCGACTGGGCCACGAGTTGCCCATCGTCAAACAGCACCAGCCGGTCTATGGACTTGCCGAATATCCAAGGAATTAGAAGGGAAAACCCAATGGCGCCGAAGAAGGTAGTGTAGGCGACCAACAGCCGGAGCCGGTACCGGGCGGCCATCGCCGTGATTCTGATTAAAATTCGCATCTAATCGTTAGCGATTCCCCTCCAAATAAAACGATTCGGATTGTTCCTGCCCACGCTGAATGCCAAAACCAGCGTTCTATCGCTTCTTGGGCAAGAACGGGAAAGCGTAGCTACCGGACAATTTCTTCGAAATAGAATGGGAGGATTGCGGGGTTTTGCCAGCGGATGGAAATTGCGTGCAACAACGCTCGGTGCAGCCTATTGAAAAGCGTGGGTATGATAACCCTTGTCACGCCGCATTTCAAGCAGAACAGTCAACTGCGTTGCCGAGTTTTTCTCCCTCTCAGATACTAAACTGGCGTAATCCCGCCAGCCGCAACCGGCTTCCTACAGACAATGCAGAGATGTCCTGCAGGATCACATCCGCTCGGGAGCGTTCATTCCCATAAGTTCCAGGGCCCGCTGCAAAGTAATCCTTGCCGCGTCCACCAACTTCAGCCGGGCCAGGTTCATTGGCAGGTCCTCCGGGTTGCTGGAAACCACCCGGCAGTTTTCATAGAACCAGTGGAACGCCGTTGCCAGTTCCATCGCGTAATGAGGAAGGTGGTGCGGCTCCAGGTTCGTGGCCATCAACTCGATCAGTTCGGGGAACCGGAGCATTGTCCTGATCAGGTTTAGCTCGTTGGTGTCGTTGAGCAACGAGACGTCGCCTTCTTCGAAATCCAACCCGCGCTCGGCGGCCAGGTTCAGGATGCTTGCGATGCGGGCATGGGCGTATTGAACGTAGTAGACCGGGTTTTCCGACGACTCCTTCTTCGCCAGTTCCAGGTCGAAGTCCATTTGAGTCGATGGAGCGCGTGCCAGGAAGAAGTAGCGGCAGGCGTCTGCTCCGACTTCCTCCACCAGTTCCCTGAGGGTCACGAAATCCCCGGTCCGCTTCGAAGCCCGGACCGTGTCGTCGCCCCGCTTCAACGTGACCAGCTGGGAGATCAGGATCGTGAGGGCTTCCGGGTCGATCCCCAGGGCTTCAACCGCCGCTTTCATGCGGGGGACATGGCCCTGGTGGTCGGCACCCCAGATATCAATCACCTGGGCATAGTCCCGGGTGACAAACTTGTTGAAGTGGTAAGCGATATCCGAAGCAAAGTAAGTGGGCTCCCCGGTAGACCTGACAACTACGTTGTCCTTCTCCTCGCCCAGCATGCTGGAGTTAAACCAGAGAGCGTCATCCCGCTGGGAAAGAAAGTTCCTGCACCGGAGGAGGTCCATTGCCTTTTCATATTCTCCGTTCCGGTACAGGGATTGCTCGCTGAACCAGTTGTCGAACTCGACCCCGATGCCTTCCAGGTCCCGCCTGATAATGGCGACCATTTTTTCTCTTGCAAGGTCTCCGATTTCCGCAATTGCGTCGGATTCTCCAATCTCCAGAAAACGCGTACCAGCCGACGCCCCAATTTCACTCCCCAGGTCACTGATGTAGTCTCCTTGGTAGCCGTTGGCAGGGAATTCGGCGTCGCGGCCCATGGATTGGAGGTATCGGGCATAGACGGAACGGTAAAAAAGGTCCATCTGATTTCCGGCGTCGTTGACGTAGTACTCCCGGGTCACATTAAACCCGGCAGCATCGAGTACCGCGGCCAGTGTGCTTCCCATGACCGCTCCCCTCGTATGCCCCACATGGACGGGGCCGGTGGGGTTCACGCTGACAAACTCGACCATCACTTTCTGGCCGTTGCCCAGGTTCAGACGGCCGTATTCGGAGCCGGCACCGCGGATGGCTTCAACCTGCTGCTGGACCCAGTCGTGGTCCAGGAAAAAATTTATGAAACCGGGATGGGCCGCTTCCACCCTGGCGACCTCAGTGCTGGCCGGAATCCTTTCCACCAACATTTGCGCCAGTTCCAGGGGGTTGATACGGGTCGCCCTGGCCAGTCTCAACGGCAGGCTGGTGGCGAAATCCCCATGTCCCGGGTTCCCCGGCCTCTCCAGCAGGACCTCGGGAGAAGTTTCCAGCTGTACCAGCCCTTCCCGGCGGGCCTGCTCAATTGCTTGGGAAACGAGTTGAGAAATAGAGTCGCGAACCAACGGCGTGACCATAGCCGAATAACCCCTTCAACGCCACCGCAGCGGAACAATAAAGAATAATAATCGCCCTCCTGCCTGGCTGGGAAACGGCGGAAGGGCTCAATGAGAATGTTAACACAAACGCCGGTCAGCTCGGGCGATATACCGGGCCAAAACCCGGGGAAGAGAGCCGGCTATTCCTGGAGCACCTACCCTTCCGCGATTTGAAACGGGAATCCCAGGGCACTCTCCGGATCTATATTGGCGGTCATGTAACCTTCGGCGCTGCGGGACAACCCGTTTTCCCCACGCATCTTGTTGCCCTTTTCCGCCAGACCGCGCGCCACCTCCTCGATACCGTCCACACCGAAGGCAATGTGGTAAGGTCCGGGGCCTTCCTCTTTCAGGAACTGCCCCATTTTGGAACTCGGATCCAGCGGCTCCGTGAATTCCAGGTTGGTCTGCCCGACCTTGAAAATGGCGTTCTTCATTCCCCGCTCCGGGAACACTTCGATCTTGACCGGGTCCATGCCGAAATTATCCCTGATGTATTGGGCCATTTCGTCGGCATCGTGTACGAGAATCCTGACGTGGTGGACGAAGTTCAGCATGGCGACACCTCTACCCCAGATTCCGGTTACCCAAGGGGCATGTGCGCCGATTCTAAAGGCGGGACCGGGACGGGTCAAACGATCCGCACCATCTGCCAGCAGCGCTCTGACCGATTGATCCCTGCGGCCGGATACCTTCCTCCAGCTCTGCCTTCCTCCAGCTCTGATAGAATTAGCCGCAGGAGATCGGACACTTTCTCACGGCTCACCATGGCCATCGACAAGGAGACCCATTATGCCTGGTGTTTTCGGTTTGGTTGGAGGCGAAGAATTCAGGGTCCGATGTGAGGACATGGACCGGGAAATTATGGCCGCATCAGGACAATCCCCAGCCAACGTTGTCATCGTACCAACCGCAGCGGTCACCGGACCGGCCAAAGCGGCCAACGACGGCGCGACTCATTTCGCGTCTCTGGGAGGGAAGACCAGCCGGTTGATGGTCCTCAATCGCGAGGACGCTTTCAACCCCGAACTGGTACGTGGAATCGAAGGAGCGGGGGTCATTTACTTTACCGGGGGTAACCCCGATCATCTGCTGGCTGCGCTAAAAGACTCCCCGTTCCTGGAGGCGATTTCGCGCGCCGTGGAGGAGGGGGCCGTACTGGCCGGGTCCAGCGCCGGAGCAATGGTCATGGGTGCGATGATGCGCCGTCCACGTTCGGGCGGGTGGGTACCGGCCCTTAACATCACTCCCGGAATAGCTGTGATGGCGCACCATGAGAACAGCAACCCCGCCGAGACGTCCCGAGAGCTACAAGGCCAGGTGCCTGACGGCATTACCGTTCTGGGGATTGACGCCCGTTCGGGGTGCCTCGGGTCACCGGGCAATTGGAAGGCCGTCGGCTCCGGCAATGTCACCGTTTACCGGGGACCCGAGTGGAAGGTCTACCACCCCGGAGAGACCCTGTCTGAAACGATCTAACCGGCTGACAATTGGCCGCCATAATGTAAAGGCTTGCGATCCCGAACCTTTGGGGCGGGAATCCATCTACCGGCGGCGTGCCTGCAATGCCTCCCAAACCGCGCTGGGTTTGACCCCAGCCGACGCCAGCAGGACCAGGGAATGGTACAGAAGGTCGGCCACCTCTTCCGGCAGGTGTTCCTGGTCGCCTTCCACGGCAGCGATGGCCGTCTCACCGGCCTCTTCGATAACCTTCTGGGCAACCCGCCCCACGCCCTGCCGCAACAGATCGGCAGTGTAACTTCCCTCAGGAAGTTCCCGCTGGCGGTCTTGAATCACCGCAAACAACTCTGCCAGGACACCTGACCCAGACTCGGTCGCTTCGTATTCCTCCGGCAGTCCTTCCATCGGGTTGAAAAAGCATGAAGGTTCGCCTGTATGACACGTGGGACCATCCGGCTCGACCTTCAGCAGGATGGTGTCTGCATCGCAGTCAAGCCATGCCTCCTTGAGGTTAAGGTAGTTGCCTGAAATTTCCCCTTTGTGCCATAAATCTTCCTGGCTCCGGCTGTAAAACCAGACTTGTCCACCCTCCACCGTTCGTTTCAGTGCCCCCGGGTTCATGTAGCCCAGCATCAACACCTGCCCGGTGTTGATGTCCTGGGCGATGGCCGGGACCAGTCCTTTGTCGTTGAGCTTCACTTTCACGATCGCGCTTCCTGATTCCTATCTCGATTGACGAGTTCTTTCTGACAACCAGGCCGGCAACTCAAGCAGGGTCTTCGCGCAGTAGTCGGGGTCGGGGAGGACGGGATTCGGGGCGACTTCGTCGCGATTGATCCAAAAGGAACCAATACCGCTTTCCCGGGCTCCCTGTACGTCCTCGTACTGTTTATCTCCCACGTACACCGCTTCCCCGGGACGAATCCCCAGCCGTCCCACCAACTGCCCGAACAACTCGGGGCGGGGTTTGTAAGACCGGGCGGCTTCGGACGATAGCGCCGCTTCGAAAGGAAAGTCCAACCGTTCCAGGCATACGTCCAGGACGCAATCATCGACGTTGGACAACACCGCGACCCGGTACTTCCCCTTCAGCCATTCAAGGGCTTCCGTGGTGTCGTCGTGCAGAGGCCGTCGTCCCATATCCCCGATGAGAGACTCGACCGCCCTTTCCGAATCGCCGTTCAGCCCCAGGGATGCAAAGGTCCTTTGGAAACTGCGCTGCCAGGCTTGGCGATAGGACTCAAAAGGGACTCTGCCTGTTACGCGCTGCTCCCGGAAGGACTGGTCTCCAGTCGACCACTCCAGGCGCAGTTCAGCGGCGGAGATGCCCAGGCCCTGCTGATCGATCACCCTCTGAAAACTCTCGATCCAGTAAGACTCCCCGTCTTTGACGAGGGTGTTGAACATATCAAAAATAACTGTGGTTATGCCGCTCATTCCTCGGGATTGCCTCCAGACAACACTGCGACTCCGGACAATGCCCTTTTCCCCAAGTTCAACCTATCCCTGTCTAGGGCCCTGTGGACCCTGCCTGTCGCACCGGCACACCACGCGCGCCCAGATATTCCTTGGCTTCGGCAATGGAATAGGTCCCAAAATGAAAAATACTGGCCGCCAGGACAGCATCCGCCTCTCCTAACGCGAACGCCTGGTGAAGGTGTTCCAGGTTGCCCGCTCCTCCGCTGGCAATTACGGGGACCGGGACCCGGCTGGATATAGCCTGCGTTAATTCCACGTCGTACCCAGCCAGGTGGCCGTCGGCGTCCATGCTGGTCAGGAGAATCTCGCCGGCCCCCAGCTCCACGGCCCACACGGCCCATTTGACCGCATCCATCCCGGCGGGGTTGCGCCCGCCATGGGTGAACACCTCCCACTGTGATTGATTATCCAGACTGACTGCGGTCGCGGCCCTTGACACTCGCGGTTCCCCTTTAACTCTCTTGGCATCGATCGCCACCACTATGCACTGGCTGCCGAAAGCAGCGGCTCCATCCCGAATCAACTCAGGGTTGTTGATCGCCGCGGTGTTGACGGATACCTTGTCTGCCCCGGCGCTCAGCATCCTGCGGGTGTCTTCGACGCTTCGGATTCCTCCGCCCACGGTCAGGGGTATGAACACTTGCTCGGACACCCGCTGGACAACGTCAACCATCGTCTCGCGCGAATCCGAACTGGCGGTGATATCCAGGAAAACCAGCTCGTCCCCGCCCTCCTGGTTGTACAAAGCCGCCAACTCGACCGGATCCCCGGCATCACGAAGGGAAACGAAGCTGGTCCCCTTGACCACCCTTCCAGCATCCACGTCGAGGCATGGGATTATCCGTTTCGTCAGCATTGGGGTGAAACCCTCCGCGCGGCGGTGAGAAACTGCCGGTTTTCCGGTCGACCGAGTATAACATTCCCGCGAGGAATTTCTTACCCTGGCGGTAGCGTTCCAATTTAGGTGGTGTGGCTTTAGGATAAGGTAAGCAAAAGGGAGAGGAGAGGGGAGATGGGGTTGCTCAATGAGGTGGAAACTCGGTTGGAACAGGAGAT
>DAOUIZ010000011.1:0-8634 GCA_034423195.1 Dehalococcoidia bacterium
CATGGTGGAAGGAGGAGACGGTGAACCCTATGCTGGCCTTGCGGTCCCTGCGAGCCAACAATCTCTGGGAAGCCTTCTGGAACTGATTCCAACTCCTTCTAGTCACACCCCAATGAAGGCACTCAAGGTTTGTCTCCGGCCTTTTCTGGTAGAATCATGCCATGCAGCAAGCGCAGACTTACCAACAGCGAAGCCGGGAAAACCTGGCCAATGCATACCGGGAACTGGAGGCCGGAGACCTGACCCAGGCCTCGGAAAAGGGCTGGGGAGCCGCGGCCCTTATGGTCAAGGCCGTCGCCCAGCAAAGGGGCTGGCGCCACCGTCGCCACAATTGGCTCTATGCAACGGTGGATGATTTGGCCCAGGAGACCGGGGACGAAGAGCTGAACCGGCTATTCCGCCTCGCCAGTGACCTGCACACCAACTTCTACGAGGGGTTCTACCGCCCCGGCCAGGTAAGGGCGGGCCTCCGCGATGTGGATCGGTTCGTCGAAAAGGTTGAACGCCTGCTGGGCTGAACCCCACCATCAACCACGGGAGAGAAAGGCCATGAAAGCTGTCTACATTAGTGAATACGGCGGCACCGACGTTCTCACCTGCGGCGACCGCCCTGAACCGGAAATAGCCCCCGGCGAAGTGATGCTGCGCGTCCGCGGCAGCGCCCTCAACCGCCTCGACATCGGAATGCGTTCCGGGCGCGGCTACCAGGGGCCGCTGCCCCGCATCATGGGCTGCGACGTGGCCGGCGAAGTCGTGCAGATCAGCCCCGACGCCGACACCAATTTATCCGTCGGAGACCACGTCGTCCTGGACAACCGGATCAAGTGCCCCGGCACCTGCGAGTACTGCATCCAGGGACTGGACCAGTACTGCCCCCAGCAGAAGCGCCTCGGCGTTGACATGGACGGCGGCCACGCCGAGTACATCACCGCTCCCGCCATCAACGCCTACCAGGTCCCGGACGACATGAGCTTCGCCGAGGCCGCCTCCCTTCCTCTGGCCTGCCACACCGCCTGGCATTGCCTCGTCACCCAGGCCCGGATCCAGCCTTGGGATGAAGTCCTCATCCACGCCGCCAGCAGCGGCGTCGCCAGCATGGGCATCCAGATCGCCAAGATGATGGGATGCCGCGTCATCACCACGGCCGGCGTGGACTGGAAAATCGAGAAGGCGAAGGAGATCGGCGCCGACGAGGTCATCAACTACCGCGAGACCGACAGCATCAGCCGCGCCGTCATGGATCTCACCGGCGGCAAGGGCGTAGACGTGGTCTTCGACGTGGTCGGCGCCGACGTCTGGGAGGAGAGCATGCTCTCCCTCAAGCCCAACGGCAGGCTGGTCATCACTGGCGTCACCTCCGGCGCCCGCACCGAGATGAACCTCTCCATTCTCCAGGGCCGTCCGCTTCACCTCATGGGGAGCGGAGGACGCAGCCGCCGCACCTTCGCCGACGTGATGACCCTGGTCAACCGGGGCGAGCTGCGCGGCATCGTCAGCCAGACCTTCCCGCTGGAGGGCGTTGCCGAGGCGCACCAGGTCATGGAAGACCGCAACTTCTTCGGCAAGCTGGTAATCGAAAGCTAGCCAAAAGTAAGGGCCGCAGTTGATGCTGCGGCCCTTCCACACCTATCGGTTCACCCGGATTCCTACTCTGCCTTGGCTTCCAGGACAATCCTCACAAATTCCTGGATGTCCGGCAGGTAACCTTCCAGGTGGCTCTTCTCCATCCAGTCATTGTAGAAATTGGAGTGGCAGGATTCGGCTATTCCAAACACCGCCCTTACATACGGGTTGCCGGACTGGTCCGCCAAGTCAAAGGCTGCATGACGCCGGTGCTGGTATTCACTGTGGGGCAGGCCGTGGCTGGCGCAGTAGGCCTTCATGGCGTGGGAAGTGGCCCCCCATAGCTTCTCAGCCGCCTGGGGATAGTCCCCAGACTCAATCTCCCGCTCCTCGTCTGCCAGGGTCTTCCAGGCCAGGCGGGTGTGTTTCTCCACCAGGGTTTCAGCGGGTCGCGATGTCATGGACATCTCCCTTGGCTTCCAGGACAATCCGGACGAATTCCTGGATATCGGAAAGGCAACTGTCCAGGTCTTCCCGGGACATCCAATCGTTATAAAAATTGGAGTGGCAGGAGCGGGCCACGTTTAACCCCGCTCGTACCATTGGGTTACCAGACTGTTTCGCCAACTCCAAAGCTGCGTTTCGTCGGTGCTGGTACTTGCTGTGAAGCAGGTCATGGCTGGCGCAGTAGGCTTTCATAGCGTGGGAAGCGGCGCTCCATAGCTTCTCAGCCGCCTGGGGATAGTCCCCAGACTCAATCTCCCGCTCCGCGTCTGCCAGAGTCTTCCAGGCCAGGCGGGTGTGTTTCTCCACCAGGGTTTCAGCGGGTGGTGCCGTCATAGATCTTTTCCTTGTCAGCATTTTACAGACTGCACTGACCGTTGTCATCGACTGCCGGGGTGCTGTACCTGGAGTGGGTTCCGCCGCCGGTAGCCAAAGGCCCGGCCTCCGGGTAAAATACCGTAGTCCCCCGGCGGTATTCGACGGCGGTGACGACCCCACGTTTTAGACAAGGAGCATCGCCATGAAAATCGCTCGCTACCTGGCCCACGGCGACATCAGCTACGGCGTCGTAGAAGGGAACACCGTCAAGGAACTCAGCGCCCCTCCCTTTGGTGAGTACACCGTCACCGACCACACCCACACCCTGGACGAGGTCAAGCTGCTGGCCCCCTGCATCCCGCCCAAAATCCTGGCCATCGGGCTCAACTACTCCAGCCACCTCCACGACCGGCCCGGGCCCACCGAGCCCATGGTCTTCTACAAGACTCCCACCTCGGTCATCGGCCCCGATGAGACCATCGTCCGCCCCAAGGACACGGCCCGCCTGGATGCCGAGTGTGAGCTGGTCGTTGTCATCAAGGATCAGTGCCGCAACGTCTCCGAGGCCGACGCCATGAACCACGTCCTCGGCTACACCTGCGGCAACGACGTGAGCGCCCGCGACTGGCAGCGGGAGGACCGGAACTGGTGGCGGGCCAAGTCCTCCGACACCTTCTCCCCCGCCGGGCCTTTCATCGTGGACGACATCGATCCCGGAAACGTCCGGGTCAAGACCCGCATCAACGGCGTCGAGGTCCAGAACGAGAGCACGTCCTATCTCATCTTCGGTATCGCCACCCTCATCTCCTACTGCTCCAGGTTCGTCACCCTGGAGCCTGGGGACATGATTTACACCGGCACCCCCGGCGAGCCAGGCGAGATGAAGGACGGCGACGTCTGCGAGGTTGAAATCGACGGTATCGGCGTCCTCCGCAACCCCATCAAGCTGGAAGCCTGACCAGGCTCATCCTCGAAAGGCTTACCATCGAAACAGGAAAGAGCGGGTGCGCTGCCCGCTCTTTTTCTTGTCTTGCTATTTGACCTTTCCTCCGTTAAACCGGCTTCCCTGCCCGCCCCTCCACGGATACGCCAACTCCCCCTCCCGCCGTTCCGGCGGCCCCACCACCACCTTCCTTCCCCCCTGCCACTGCACCAATGACACGGAGCGCCCCACCTGCTCTCCCGTCGCCGGATCAATCCTGAACCGCCCGTAGAACGTCGTGAAATCCAGTTCTCCCGCCGCCCTGCGGAGCGCATCCTGCTCCAGGCAGCCCGCCTCCTCGACACACCGCTGCGCCACCAGCCCTGCGGCGTAGGCCTGGGCCATCGGATAGTCCACCGGCCCGCGGCCGGCCCGCTCCAGCGAAGCCGCCACGTCGGCTTCCGGGGGGCCGTAGTCCCCAGTTCCTGTTGACCCCGGCTCCCACTGGCTCGGCCCGATGAACCCGTCGGCTGCCGCGCCCAACCCATCCCGGAACTGCTGGATCCCGGCTGCCACAACCGCCGCCGCTCCGATCCTGGGACGCGCCTGCGCCAGCCGCCGCGCCATCTCCAGGTCATTGTAGATCCGCCCCACGGCAACCAGGACATCCGGCTCCAACTCCGCCAGCTCCCCAACAATCTCATCAAACCGGGGGGCGTTAGGATCGTACTCCCGCATCAGGACAGTCTCAAACTCCAGTTCCCTGGCTTCTCTCTCAATCCCCCGGGTCACCGCCCGGGGAAAAGCCCCCGGTCCCGACCGCACCACCGCTATCGTCCGCGCTCCTTCATCGGCCTCCCGGACCAGGGAAAGCAGGCCGGAAAGATAACGGCTGGCTGGGGTCAGAATCCCCACCACCCCTTTGTAACCTCTCCGGTAAATCCCGTCCCCGGCGCCACCCTGGTTCCACATGACCCAGCCGAGTTCCTCGGAAACCTCCGCCGCCGCATTCGACAACACGGTGGAATAAGGCCCCATCAGCAGGTCCACCCGGTCGTCCCGGACCAACCGGCGGGTTATCTCCCGCGCCCGGTCGCTTCTGCTCTCGTCATCGTAATGGATCACCTCCACCGGGAGCCTGGTTGCGCCGGCCAGCATACCGCCGGTCTTGTTGACGCCCTCAGCCCACGCCTGCAGCCCCGTCAACGCCTGGCGTCCCTGGACCTGGAACTGCCCCGACAGGGATGCCGGCATCCCTACTTTGATGGTGGCGCTTCCCGAACTAGCCATTGCTCAACGGCCCCCCGGAAACGATCCCCCCGATAAGAAAGAGGCAGGCGTAAGCCTGCCCCCCAAAGCATCCTCAAGGGCGTCTCGAAGTCAGCTTCTCGCCCGGAAGATTCCGAAGGAGCTGGTGTACCCGTGCAGGAAGGTCGTTCCGCTCACCGGCCCGATCTCCCCGTTGCAGAAGAACCCGCCCAAGGGCACCTGACCCAGCTTGTCCCGGAAGACTTCCGAGTCGTGGTTGGGCTTGCCGTAGAGGTATTGTCCCCGGCCAAGGCACGAAAACAGGAGCGCTCCCTGGGCCTGGTTTTCCCGGTTATCCCCGGCATATCTTTCCAGCACCGCCACCAAGTCCTCTGCCGAGGTCTCGGCGTCCCGCAGGTGGAACTGGACCAGCTGCCCTTCCTTCAGAAGCTCGCCAATGGCCACCGCGCCCGACTGTTCGTCCATTCCCATCACGTTGCGGATGAGGAAGTCCCCGTGCTTGGGCTGGTCGATGAACTCGTCCATCACCACCCCCAGGAACAACGAGTTTCGCATCAGCCCCCGGTCCCGCTCGTTCAACTGCTGGAACAGCTCCCGCAGCACGTCCAGCGGACGCTTCCCGTCCAGTTCCTGCAGCAGGTTGCGCTCACTGCCCGTAATCCGCATCGGTTCCCCAATGGGACGGCATCCTTGGGCCACCACCGTATCCACCACGATGTTGCCGTGCAGTGCGATTCCCACCGCCCCGTTGCGGAAGACCTGGTCGTTCAGAAACAGCGCGTTCTGTCCCTGCTGCCTTGCGCCGCTGGCCAGCCCCCCAATCTTTGCCGACCGGTCGAAGGCGAAGTCCAGCCCCAGGATCAGGTTCTGCACCGGAAACGAAAAGGGGTCCGCCAGGATGACGAACTGCGGATCGTCGCTTCTCGCCACCTGCATCACGTCTTCCCACGAGTTGGGGCCGGCGTCCAGGTCCGGCAGGGCGTCGCCCTGGATATGCACTCCCTTGACGGTCACGCCGGGAAGGCTCGCCGCCGTGATCGAAACCGCCGGTTGCTGCTCCACTTCCTGCCCGTTCCCGATGATCCCGCCGCCGGAACACCCCAGTATATTGGAGGTCCCCAACTGCTCCCGGACCATCCCGGGAATATCTTCATAACGGCCTTCGTGGTGGGCGGAAACGAAAATCACCGCCAGGTCGGCGGGCGTCCCATCCATCTGGCGGTTGATGCTGGCAACGCAATCGGCGATTGCGTCATCCAGGCCGGGTTGGTCGGAAAGTTCGGAAGCCCATTTCATGGGAGTACCTCCCTGGCGTGGCCTTGGCCCACGCCTCGTGCTGTTCCGGTAAGTATACCAACGGAACCAGCCCCCCGCTAACCGGAGGCATCCAGCAGCGCCTTCCCCCGTTCTATCCCGGGTGTGGGAGATGGATCAACACCCCGCAGCATGGCCAGGTAAAAACTGGTGTAGTCCCCCAAGGCCAGCAGGTGCAGCACTTGGGAGAGCGGGCTTGCCTCGGGTGCGTGAACCACCCGGCAGGGCGCTCCCGACACCCGCAGCAGTTCGGCCGCGATGTGGAACCGCCGCTCCAACTCAGCCCCGCATCCCCACGGCCTGAGCAGCAGCGACACCGGCGCCGCTCCGTCGAGACTGGCAAACGCCTCCACCGAATTGTGGAGGGCCTCCGGCAGGGCCTCGAAGAATGCCCACGCCTTGGCGTTCTCGTTCAATTGGGTCTTCCAGCGGCGGGCCATCCCGGAAAGGATACCCCCGCCGCAAATCATAACGGCCCGCCCGTCCAGCTCCGACGCAAGCTGCTTCGCCGGGTTATCCGCTGCGGGAACCTCTTCCGCCCATCCCGCTGCCGCCGCCTCCACCGACGCGATAGCTTCTTCCGCATCACGCGAGCGGGTTGCCAACAGGCCGCAGCTTTGCAGGACACCCAGCAGCAGTAGCAGGTTGAATCCCAGGGCGCTCCGGGGTTCCCCGGGAGCATCAATTCCAAGGAAAGGCACTCCCCCTGCCCAGGCCTCCTCCTCCAGCGGGCCTCCGCCGGCCATCGCCAGCACCGGCGTTCCCCTCTGGAGCGCCTGCCGGAACATTCCCAGCGTCTCCCGCGTCGAGCCGGAGTGACTGCACGCCACCAACAGGGTCTCATCATCGAGGGAGAAGGGAAGGGACAGCTCCCGAACCACCGTCACCGGGGGCCCACCCATTGCCGATGCCAGGTCGGAAACCAGGTCCCCGGCTATCGCCGAGCCTCCCATACCGGCCACCACCAGGCGGCGGACCCGGCGCCAATCGGAGGGAGGAACGAACCCCGTACCCTGCCCCCATCCCCTGCGGCAACTCTCCGGCATCGACCGCAGCCGGTGCCGCAGGCCGCTGGGGTCGCAGGCCCCTATGAATTCCAGGGAATCCAGCCGGGCGGACGCCGGACCACGGAAATCCACCCCGTGAGGGCTCTGACCTCGAATAGTGCTCCCGTCGCTAGGGATACGCCCCCCTTGGCTTTACAACAGCCGGGTTTTCGAAGGGTGATTACCAGTTGCCCTGGGTCTATCCGCAGTGCCGAGCCAGCCCGCCTGCGGGGGTAGCCGAGAGTGACCTTCAGTCCGGCTCGGTCACTGGGACCGGTGCGGCCTGGGGCGCCTGGCCCCCCAATGCTGCGAAGCCTTCTATCCCTTCCATGCCGGGGGGTTCTCCGCACTGGCGGACGACCGTCCCCGACACCCGCCCCTGCCCCGCAATGTCCAGGACCGCTTCGGCCACCCGGCTGGATTGGTGCATCAGGGGAACGTCGTCGTTCCCCAGGACGGCGGCGTACACCCCCGGGACCAGTCCCCCCGCAACCTCGATATCGGCTTCCACCGGGCGGGCCTGCTCCTGCCGGTAAGCGGTCCTGACCTCGTCGGGAATATCCCCGCAGTTCACCAGCGCCCAGTCCAGGCTGTCCCGGCCCACGTAATTCTGCATCTCACGGACAAATCGGGAGGCCGTGAACCCGTCGGTTTCCCCCAGCTTCGTCATCAGGTTGCAGACATATACGCGCGTCGCCCGGGTGGCTGCAAGCGCCTCGGCCATTCCTTCCGCCAGGAAGTTGGGGACGATGCTGGTGTACAGGTCCCCGGGCCCCAGGACCACCACGTCCGCCTCCATCACCGCGTCCACTCCCCTCCGGTTTGCCGGGACCGTCGGGTCAAGGAACACCCGCTCAATGCTGGGGTGAAGCTGCCGCCTCAGGTCGATGGCAGACTCGCCCCTCAGCAAGCGGCCGTCGCTCAGCTCCGCGCAGAGGTCGGCCCGTTCCAGGGAAACGGGGATCACTTGCCCGGTGATATTGAGCAGCCCGGACATTTCGTCGATGGCCTGTTCCAGGTCCTTGCCCAGGGTGGTCAGCGCGGCCAGGAGCAGATTGCCCAGGCTGTGCCCGTTCAGGCTGCTCTCCCCGTCGAACCGGAAATCCACCAGGTCCCGCAGCGGCCGGGCGGCGTCCCCTTCGCTCAACCCCAGCAGGCATTGCCTCAGGTCGCCCAGCGGCGGATAGCCGAACTCCTTTTGCAGCAGGCCGGAACTGCCCCCGCTGTCGAACATCGTGACGACGGCGGAAAGCCGGCTCGTGTACTGCTTCAGTCCGCGCAGCACGGCGGACGTGCCGGTGCCGCCCCCGATAACGACGATTTTCAGGTCCTCGACAGGCTTGTCCCTGACCGTTGCCATCCAGCCGCCCCCGTTGAAATCCCGCGACAACCCCTCAACACAATCCTGCTGCATTCTACCCGTTCCCGCTGCCTCCCGCCAGCAGAACATCGGGTGCGCCGGGTGGTCCGGGAACAACCCGTTTCCTCCTCGAAACAGTCCGTCGAAACCGGTCCGGCGGCGTTTTCATTTTGACCGCCTTTCCTTATAATAATTCCGATAGTCCGCGAGGACGGTGGTCAAGCTTGGGTGTGACTAGAAGGAGTTGGAATCAGTTCCAGAAGGCTTCCCAGAGATTGTTGGCTCGCAGGGACCGCAAGGCCAGCATAGGGTTCACCGTCTCTTCCTTCCACCATGCC
>DAOUIZ010000012.1:0-7179 GCA_034423195.1 Dehalococcoidia bacterium
TTCATGTCGCTTCCTCCGAAACGCAGAAAGCGGGGGCCGGTTCCCTATCGAAAGGGACCGGCCCCCGCTTTGCCGTGAGCTGTGTGTGGTTTTAGGTTTTCAGTCGCGGCTTACCTTGGCCGCCTTATGGCTCCACCGCCCCACTCACGAGTGAGACGGGCCTGGGATTATCGCCGGTTCATCCCTTCCTCCAACCTTCCGGTGGCGATGGGAGAAACCGGGTCGGTGTTCGTGTCGTTCACCTCCTGGTCGTGGTTGTCGTCGCTGCCCTGATCGTCGATTTGCCGCCCGTTGCCGTTGTTGCCGTGGCCCAGGTAGCCGCCGCTGAAGCCGGGAACCCCCGTTGTCGCCCGTACCGGACGCACCACTCCCTGGGCCGGGCAACGCCACGGAGAACGCCGGTTGTGGGCTGACGCAGGGCGCAGTCCGCCTAGGGTCGGGCTGAGCGGCGAATCCAACGCCCCGGCGCGAGACGCACTGCGCCCAGGGCCGGGCAGCGCAACAGGGAAAGCCGGATGGGAGGTTGGCGCAGGGCGCAGTCCGCCCAGGGCGTCATTCCGGGGCTGCCGCTACGTGGGGGAAATGGGAGGAACGCAGCCGGGGCGGCGGCTGCGTGGCAAGCCGCCCGGCCAAGGGGGATTGGGCTGCAATATCGAGCGTCCGGCCTGCCGCCGTTGCCGACGGAATGCCGGAGCATGTGGAATGGAACCTGCGGCGCCGCTGCCGTTGCCTGTGACAGCCTTGCCGCAGCCGTGGGGGGCAGCCAGGGCCATGTTGCCGGCTCCGGCCGCTGGGTGAGGATTGCGAAGCAGGTTGGCCCGCTCCGCCAGGTGGACCCGGTGGGTGAGGGAATCCGGGTTGCCGTGCTGTTTCTCTAGTCTGCCTCCTGACAATTGTGATGCGCCTGGGATAGGGGTTCCGCGCCGTGGGTTGGGATGCCGTTAGTTCCGGTTATCACCTCCTGACGATTGGGATGCGCCGTTGAATAGGGGTTCCGTGCCTTGGATTGGGTTCCTGGTGAAGCGCACCGGCGCTTCGATGGGCTGGGCAACCGGCTGGAGCGGAAGCGTCGACGACACCAGCGCCGCAGCGATGTCCCTCGGGGACGCCATCGGGAGAGCAACGCTCAATCCCTCCGGTCAATCCAACGCGGGCGGCTGTTCGGAGAGCAGGGCTCGATCCTATGCAGCCGGTCCCGGGTCCAGGGACGGGACCCTCCAGGTTTCTAGGGCGGGAAACGCTGGAAAAAGCCTGACAACGAGAATTAGTATCCAGCCCTGCCCAGGGCGCTGGCAATACTCTCACCCCCCCGGCGCCCCAAGTGTTGCCTTTTGTTGACCCAAACTCTAAGCGCAGGCACACAAAGCAGTTCACCCCCCGCCGCTCCCTACCGCCACCGGCCCAGGGTCAACACCCGCCGCGCCCCGTGCAGCAGTTCCAGCCTGGCCCGCCGCCGCCTAACCCGCGCCAGTTCCCGCTCCCGCCAGGACCATTGCTCCCGCCGGTCCAGGCCTCCAAGGGGCGCCGTCTCCGGCGGCAGGGTCAGCCGGTGGTCGTCCAGCATGGCGATCTCCAGCTCCAGGATCCGCTCCCGCCGCGCCGTCCAGGCCAGTCCCCGGCCCTGGGGTTGGTGTCTCGCCCACAGCTCCCGCCACTCCTCCACCAAGGGCCACGCCGCGCCGTAGACCTGCTCGTCATCATCGGCAGGCTCCCGGGCAACCACGTCGGCGTAGCGCCGCTGGAACCCGGCCCGCGAGGTCCGGGAACCGCCGCCGGGGGCATTGCCTGCGCCCTGCGCCGGTGACGGCATACCCAGCCGCCGCTCCATCTGCTGGAGCTCCTGGGCGAACTCCCGCCGCAGAGCATCGATCACCGTGTTGTCCATCTGGGCGCCGTTGCCGCCGTCGTTCACCACCGCCAGCACTGCCGCCAACTGCCGCTCCAGCTCACCGACCCGCTGCTCCAACGCCTCGACCCTTTTCCCATCCTCCTCCATCGCCGCCACCGCCCGCTCCAGCAGCATCCGCTCCAATGTCTCCGCCAGGCGCGGCGGCAACTCGGCGGCCCGCTGCCACCGCCACAGCGTCTTGCGGTCAACGCCGAACTGCTCCGCCAACCTCCCGGGCCCCAGGTCGTTCACCAGGTCGTTGAGCAAGGCCCGCAGGCGCAGCTCCCGCAGGTTTTCGATGCTGGGGGTGCCATCCCCCGGCCATCCCGGTCGCATCACCAGGGCCACCTCCGCGCTCATGTTCCAAAATGCCCCAAGTCCTGTAGGGGCGTGCCCCAACACCCGTCAACTCCCCCTGTTCCAAAATGCCCCACTCCCTGCCTGGCCCTGCCCCACGCCCCTGGAACCGGCCCTTCCCGGAAAGTGTTGCCCGATTCCCCCCGCAAACCCCTGATTTCCCCCGTATTCAGCTACGAACCGGACCGCCCGAGCCCCGGTCCCCAAACTCCAATCGCTGTACACGTCTATGACACCACAGGGGGGCGGTCCGGCGTCAGGTCTTATAGGGGGGTTCACGGATGAGCCATGGTTCATGGGTGAACCCCCCTATAAGCGGTTACCTCCGGTGCTGGCGCTCAGCACACTGGACGGCAGGGAACGGTCCGGCGGCAACCGGTCGCCGGTCACCGGTCACCGGAGGAGGGAGACGATGCGAAAGAACCACCGCAACAACCGGCGGAAGGCCCGCACGGGCATCAACGCCGGGACCGTGCCGCCAGCCTGCGCGGCGGAACACCGAAAGACCATGCGCGACGGGCTGCGCATCCTGGCCCGCATGATCGTACGCACCCACCTGCGGCGGGAGGCGTCACAGGGCGGGCCGGCACCGCCACCGGACCGGTATCCCGGTGGCTGAAACTCCCAAGGAACCGGTTCGGATTCCCCGGTCCCGGCCCGGCCTCGGGCAGGTCCAGGACCGCTGAGGGACCCCGCTCCATACCACGGAACCAGCCCGAATGTAAGGGCTTCCAAGGCCTTATGTCCGGCGAATTTCTCCTGGAAAATGAAACGTTGAACCATCTCCCTGGGAGGAAAGCGAATGCAAACGAAGCAGCCGGCCTTGCCCGAGGCGACCCAAGACACGGCGACAGAAGCCCCGGACCTGGACGGCGCCATCCGCAACTACGTGCTCGCCTACGCCCCGTGGCCCGGCAGTCCCCAGGCTGCCAGGCGCCTGGGCGTCTCCCGCCCTACCCTGAGGCGCTTCCTGGAACAGGGGCACCTGGGCCACTCCCTGCTTGGGGCGGTGACCAAGGCCGTAGTCGACGCCCCCGACACCGTAGTAGCGGCTGCTCGGGCCATGACCGCCAGCCGCCAAATCCGGCGACGAACCGCAGCCCAGAAACAACCATTGGCAGAGACACTGGAAGACGCGCTGGGGTCGCTACGCGCCGCACCATTACTGACATTTGCCCAATGACGGCGGCTGTCTCCGGCTGATACGCTGACGACATGGCATTCTCACGAGAGCGCATCCTGGACGCCCTGGCCCGGCTGCCCTTCATCGATGCCGGCGAACTGGCCCTGATCCTGGGCGAGCCGCTGGCGACGGTGCACCGCGCCCTGTCCGGCCTGCTGAAGGACGGCGCCGCCGGACGGGCAACCCACGGGACCGCTATCCTGCCATCCAGCCACCGCTACTACCTCACGAAAAAGGGCATCGCCCAAGCCGCCGACGCCCTCGACTACGACGTCCCCTCGGAGTTCGTGCGGGCCTACCCGGTGTCCCGGCAGTGGCTGGCGCTGCTCATCCGCCGGATGGACGCGGTGGCCCCGGTGTACCGCCTGGCGGCAAACCTGTCCCCCGGCGTGGACGGCCTGGAAACCCGGGTGGAGTTCCAGCGCCGGGGCCGCTTCGACGCGGTGATCACCCTGCACAATGGCCTCAGCTTCGGGGTGGTGCGGCAAGGGTTGGCCCTGCGGCGCCGCTCCCTCTACGACCGGCTGCGGGCCATCGCCGAGTACCGCCCTGCCCACCGTCCCAGCGTGGTGCTGGTACTGACACCCAGCCCCTGGGAACAGCGGCTCACCGACGAGTTCTGCCGGAACGCGGAACTCAGGGACTGCTACGTGGGCGTGGAGGGCCGTGAGACCCTCGAACAGTGGGAGCGCCCGGTCTGGATATCGTCCAACTGGGTAATCGGCAGGAGGTACCGCACGCTGGAGCAGGTGGTATCCCAGGCCGGCCCCGGCGGCAGGTTCCCCTGGGAAACGCCGGAACGGAAGCGGGCCTCACTGCCCGACCCGGAGCGGATGGTTCGCGCCGCCCCGGCATTCGGCATAAGCCCGTCGGAGAAGCGCGTCCTGGACCTGATCACCGACCACCCCATGATCCCCCGGGAACACCTGGCCCGCTGGCTGGGCGTCTCCGACGGCCGCATCAGCCAGATGACCCGCAGCCTGGTGAACGATTGGGGCCTGGCGGAGCAGCACGGCAAGCGGAGCGACGTGCGCTACACCCTGTCGGAGCGGGGCATCGGGTACATCACCCGCCGGGACCGGGCCCAGCTGTCCACCACCATGGCCGCCTGGAGCACCGAGCCCGCCACCGACAATCACGGACAACCCCGGCCCCTGGGACACCGCATCCTCACCTGGGAACGCCAGACCAGCCACGCCGACGGCATCACCTGGTTCCTGTCGGAGCTGGCCGCCGAGGCGAGGGCCGACGGCGCCAGCGAGCTCCAGTGGTCCATCCCCACCGCCCGCTCCGACCGGGCCTTCAACCGGGGCGAGGACGCCATCGCCCCCGACGCCGTGGGGCACCTGCTGACCAATGGCCTGCACGTGCCCTTCTACCTTGAGCACGAGCTGCGGGCCAGGCACCCCAGGGGCGTGGCCGCCAGATTGCGGCCCTACCTCCGCTACTACCGCTCCGACGCGCCCCGGGAGGACCAGCCGCCCTTTCCCACCACGCTGTTCGTGGTGGAGACCGGGGAGGTGGCGGAGACCTACGCCAGGACGGCGTCCCGGATGACCGCCATGTCCCTGCCCATCTTGGTGTCCAGTAGGGAGCTTCTTTCCTGTAGGGGGGTGCTGAGCAAGTCCTGGCGTCCCCTGTGGAACGGGGAAAGCCCGTCCCTGGCCCTGTCCGAGTTGGGCGATTACGAGTGGGACACATTGCGCCGACGGATGCGTCGAGAGGAGACACGTTAATCATGCTGACACGGCTTCTTCTCCCCGTTCTGTTGTCCGGGGGCGCAAACAGCCGCTACGGGGGCGATTTCGGGGTTGGCCGGGAGGCCGCAACGCATCATTTGGCCCCGAATCCACGCAGGAAAGAGGCGGCAATTCCCCCTGAACGGTCAGGAATTGCATTCTTGCAAGCTTGGGAAACCAGGCTAAAACAGTGAGGGTGATTTCGGCCCAAGCGCCATCGCCTGACGTATCGCCGGCGACGAGGTGATTTATATGTCAGACAACGTCAAGGACCAGGTCCACTGGGTGGACAAGGGGGAGGCGGCGCGGGAGTTGGAAGTATCGCTATCGACCCTGGATAGGATGATCCGCAAGGGGGACGTGGAGGTGGCCAGGGAGGGCCGGCGGGTCTACGTGAAGCTGGCGGGACCCCGCTACCCCAGCGACCGGGAGTTGCTGCGAAATGCCAGGATCAGGGTGGAACAGCTGGAGCGCAGGGTGGGGGAGGTGGCCGACATAGCCGACCGTCTGGAGCGGGAGCGGGACCACGCCCGAGGGGAGACGGAGACCGCCTTGGGTGAGTACCGCAAGTTGGAAGCGGAGCACCAGGAGGAGCAGGAGGCGCACCAAAGGACCAGGCGCTGGCTTGCCCGGCTGGGCATTGCCGTCGCCGTGCTGGTCCTTCTGCTGGCGGTCACCGTCCTGGCGGCCTGGTGGCTGATCACGTAGCGGCGTGGGTCCATGCAACGGCTGGAATGCCGCCCCCACGGGCCGGGGCGATTGCAAAGCCCCATTCCGGAGAAAGCCATGGAATTTTTCACAGGCACGGTCTTGCGGGTAAAATCCTCATACCCCCAATTTGGGTGTCGCGATTCCAACGTCGGCCAGAGACAGTGTCAGACGGAGAGTGGTGAGATAGGCAATAGACTCTTGGCGCAGGTGCTGTTGCCGCTGCTGGCGGTGGCAATGTTGATCACCGGGTGTTCTTCTGGGGAAACCGCGCCGGTTCCTGCGGTTGGGACGGCGAAGCCCGCAGTTCAGGAGCCAACCCCGGTCTCCGCGCCGCTTCCCATGTTTGAGGATGCAGAGAACGAACGGCCAGCTGCGCCGCCAACTGCCGCCGGACCGGCGCCCCTGCCTGCGGCTGAGGAACAGAGTGGCGATGTGCAACTCCGCATCCTGGCCATCAACGACCTGCACGGCCACATCGCCACATCGTCGGACTCCTTCGGCGGCGTGGGCCGGGCCGACTACCTGGCGGCGAACATTGCGGCGGCGAGAGCCGAGGCCGAGAACTCCATCCTGGTTTCGGCGGGAGACCTCATCGGCGCCTCGCCGCTGATTTCGGCGCTGTTTCACGACGAACCCACCATCGAGGCCATGAATCTGATGGACCTGGACATCAACGGGGTGGGCAACCACGAGTTCGACGAAGGGCGGGCGGAGCTGCGGCGCATGCAGGCGGGCGGGCCGCACCCCGTCGACGGAGACCTGGACGGCACGCCCTTCGGCGGGGCGGACTTTCAGTTCCTTGCCGCCAATGCCATCGACAACGCCACGGGCGAGACGGTCTTCCCGCCCTACGCGGTCCGGGACTTCCAGGGAATAGGGGTTGCGTTCATCGGCATCACGCTGGAGGGAACGGGCGCCATTGTGGCCCGCAGCAGTGTGGCCGGGCTGACCTTCCTGGACGAGGCGGAAACGATCAACGCGCTGGCGACGGAACTGGGGGAAATGGGAGTCGAGGCCATCGTGGTCCTGCTGCACGAGGGCGGGTGGTCCGACGGCGGCCGGAGCGACTGCGGCTCCGGCCTCTCCGGGCCCGTCGCGGATGTGGCCCGGCGTCTCGACGGCGCGGTGGACCTCGTTGTCGCCGGGCACACCAACGACGAGTTCGTCTGCCAGGTGGACGGCCTATGGGTGACCATGGCGGATACCCGGGGGCGTCTGTTCACCGTCATCGACGCAACTCTCGACCGGCAGTCCGGGGACCTGCGGGTGGTGGAGATCGAGAACCGCCCCAATTCGCAGGA
>DAOUIZ010000013.1:0-10989 GCA_034423195.1 Dehalococcoidia bacterium
AGGGGGCTGCGCCGGTCCAGGAAGCGGTGGTGCAGCCCCGGCAGGTCGGCCTCGTCCTGGGCCAGCAACAGGAAGTCGTCCCGCTCGAAGCTGAACTCGGCCAGGCGGGTGTAGACCAATGCGTGCCACCCCCGGCTGGCGGGCAGGCGGGCGATGCGGGTGGTCCAGGTGCCGATGGTGTTGTGGGGAACCTGGCAGGGCTGATACCCGCCACTGAGGGCCATCCCCTCAACGCCCCGGATGATGTGGGCGGTGTCGGGCGGCTGCTTCAGCAGGGAGGCCCAGATGGCCTTGAGCGCCGTCTGCGGTCCCACCATGGACAAGAACCAGAGGCCCTGGGTCTGAGGGTCGCGGGCGTAGGCGTCGGCGGTGGCCGAGTAGCCACCGGCGTTGATGGTGAACAGCCCCTCGCCTTCGGGGGCCGGTTCCGTGTCGGTTACGGGGTTGTCGGCTTCGACAGGCGGTTCCGTGGGAATCATGGCTTGCCTCCTTTAGGTGGGAGTGGGAAGGGCGCGGGGAGACCGCTCCCCGCGTGGGGACCGGCGGCGCAGGTCCGGTCTCGGTGGCCTGCGGCTAGTCCATCAGCTTCTTTTCCTTGAGGCTGACGAACCTGTCGCCGGCGATGACCACGTGGTCCAGCAGGTCGATGCCCAGCAGCTTGGCCGCCGCCGCCAGGTCGCGGGTGATGGAAACGTCCTCGGGGCTGGGAGTCGGATCGGTCGAGGGATGGTTGTGGCTTACGATGATGCTGGGGGCATTCTCGATCACGGCGGCCCGCAGCACTTCGGCGGGCCGCACAACCGACGAGTTGACGTTGCCCTGGTAAACAATGCGCTGGCCGCGCACCTGGTTGCGGGTGTTGAGCAGCAGCACCCTGAGCTGCTCTTGGGCCAGGCCCGACATCTCCGGTCCCAGCAGCCGGTGCACGTCCTCGGGGCAGTTCATGGTGGGCATGGCGTCGTGGCGCTCCGGCTGGTAGGCCACCTCGTAGCGCATAGCCAGCTCGCCCAGCAGCGAGAGGTTGGAGCGCAGGGCCTCCAGCACCGCCTGGCCCTCGGGAGTGGCAGGAGCGGGCGCCGTGTGTTCCATTCCGGTAAGGGGGATGGTCGTTTCCTTGGTCTGCTTCTTGCGGGGCATGGTGCTACTCCTTTGGTTAGGTCTGGAAACGGAAGCGGGGCCGCTCCCGTCAGATGGGAGCGGCCCCGTGTTGCGTCCGCCGGTGGCGGGCGTTGCTATGGTGACGACCGGCTAGAAGGGAAGGTCCTCGGCCTGGTTGTTGGCGCCGGCGTTGGCGTAGTTACCGGAGTCGTTGCCGCCGTTGCCGCTGTTGCGGGCGGAGTCCAGGAACACCACGTCCTGGGCGTGAATCTCGGTGCGGTAGCGCCGCTGCCCGTCGTCCCCCTCCCACGACTTCTGCACCAACCGGCCCGCCACGTACAGCCGCTGCCCCTTTTCCACGTACTCGGCCACGGCTTCCGCCAGCTTTTCCCAGACCACGACGCTGTGCCAGTCGGTCTCGGACTCGCCGCCCCGGCGCACCCGGTCGGTGGCCAGGCGGAGCTGGGTTACGGCGGTGCCGCTTTGGGTGTAGCGCATCTCCGGCTCGGCGCCCACGCGCCCCAGCAGTTCCACCCTGTTGATGGTCTTCGCCATGATGTTTCCTCCGTAAGTTGGTGAATTGAGCTTGCCGTTGCGGGGCCACGTTCCGTTAGAAATGGAACCGGCCCCGTGCCGCGCTCCGCTTGGGAGCGTCGTGGCTGTCCTAGCTGACCCGCAGGTACTCGGAGACGTTCTCGGTGACGATGGTGGCCCGCACCTCCGGGTCCAAAAGGGAGTTCAGCCGCTTGTGGTCCACGTTGTAGCGGGTGGATTTCACCATGCCCACGGTGCGGGTCTTCTCCCGGCCGTCCAGCCTGGCTTTGTCCTTGCCCTGCTGGCCCAGCCAGGCCCGCAGCAGCCCCAGCGCCCACTGCTTGTCTTCCTCGATGGCTTTCAGCATGTCCTGGGCCTGCTCGTACTCCAGGAGCGCCGCCCTCGCTTCCTCGTCGCTCACCGGCTCGGTTTCCTCGGCGGGTTCGTCCTCCGGTTCCCCGGCCACCGCCGCCGTCCCAGGCAGGCAGATGTCCAGGAAGGGACAGGAGCGGCACTGCCAGTCGCCGGAGGTGAAGTCCCGTTCCGGCAGCACCTCCGGGTCCGGCCCGTTGACCGCCAGGTGGACGGCCAGCTCCCCCAGCCTGTGGCAGGCATCCTGCAAGGCCCGTTCCAGCCGGTTTGCCGGTATCACCTCGTAGTCCCACTGCCTGGAGCCGGTGTCCATCGCCGCGATCACCACGTCCCGCATCTCGCCGTAGTGGCCCAGGGTGTAGAAGGCGGCCTGCCAGACCGAGGCCGGGTGGCTGCGCTCGGCGCCGAGGGTCTGCCACCGCTTGAAGGCCTCCGGCCCCCGGGTCTTCACCTCGATCACCGCCTCGCCGCCGAAGAGAGGCAGCACGCCGGTGGCGTCGGGATGGCCCGTCACCGTCAGGTTGGGGCCGACCTCCACCGCCACCCGCTCCGGGTCAACGGGGTCGGCGGGGGTGATGTCCCAGCCCGCTCGCTCCATAGCCCGGAGCACCACCGGCTCCAGGGCGTTGCCCGCTTCCAGGACGGTCAGTGACTCCCCGGTGGCGGGGTTGGTGACGGAGTAGCCGGTGGCCTCGTACCAGAGGGCGCGGCGGCAGTTGCCCGCCGCCGAGGCCCGGATCTCCAGCGCCCCGTCGCCGTCGAAGCGGGCGTTGGGGCGGGAGTAGACATCGGACTTGGCGTCAATGGTCAGCGTCATTTCATTGCTCCTTCGCGTGTTGTGTTGTCCGGTAGAAAGAAAGCGGGACCGCCCCCGATGTGGAGACGGCCCGGTGGGCCTGCTGGCCAGGTCCGTGATTTCCCTAGTCGGCGGCGATTGCCAATTCCGCCGGTGCCGCTTCCACCTGGCCCTCCGAGTAGCCCCGCAGGATGAGAGCTATCCCATCGCCCAACCCGCGCACGTAGACCGTACTGCCGTCCTCCATCACGTTGGGCCAGGGTTGCATCTCGCTGATCCCCTGGCACTGATCCACGATTTCCGCGATGGGCGTGCCGCGCCGCAGGTGCAGGGAGACCAACCGGCAGGCGAGTTCGGTGACACCGTGCTGGAGGCTGCCAGCCTTGCCGAGAGACCCGAAGACTTCAAAGGGTTGCCCGTCACCGTCCAGGCAGACGGTGACGTAGAGGTTGCCCAGCTCGGTCGCCAGCTTGGTGGTGACGCTGGGCAGGCTCCGCGGCCGGGGCCGGGTGGTTGCCGTTGTGCCAGCCATCAGCCACCTCCCCGGCGGCAGCCCGGTTTGCCGCACTCGACAGCCTCCATCCGGCCGTGGTCCCGCACGTTCTCCGCGTCGGCGGCGAAGGCTTCGGCCTCCTCCCGGGTGTCAAAGCGTCCGAAGGGGTCGGTGGCGTAGCCGCCGAAGTGGGCGATGACGTGGAAGTGAGGCCCGGGGGACACCGCCCGCAGGTAGGGCAGCGCCGGAGAGTAGCGGTCGAAGTAGCCAGCCACCTTCAGGGCGAACTCCCTTTCCCTTTCGTCCCCGATTCCCAGCAGCGTCCTGGCGATGGGTTCCTCGCAGTCCTCCTCCGCAAACGTCGGGTTGAGGAAAGCGTCCCGCACCACGTCGGGCAGTTCCTCCCACCGCTCCCGGCTCAGCTTCAGACCGCCGTGGCCGGCGGTCTCCACCCGCCAGACCCCTTCGGCCAGTTCCTCAATGTCCTGGGGGTAGCCCCAGGGGGTGTGCATCCTGGTTGCCGTCATTTCCGGTTCCTCCTTGTTCCTGTGAATGCCGGTAGATAGAGGGCAGGGCCACCCCACGATGGAGACGGCCCCGTGAAACCGTGGTTGCAGTTGGTCCCTAGCCGTTGTTGCCCTCGCCGTCCTGCCTCTCCTGCGCCTTGCGGGCGGCGCCCTCCACCAGGGGCTTCAGGTCCCTGGCGGGCAGGTCCTCCAGTTCCTTGCCGGTCTGCTTCCTGACGGCGGCCCGCACCTGTTCCTCGTCGAAACCCTGCTGCGAACCCAGCTCCACCAGCCGCGCCCGCAACTGCTGGAGATAGGATCCGTCCCGCCGGTTGCCCGTTCCCTGGCCGGTCTTGCCGTCGCCGTCGTTCTTGTCGGAAGGGTTGGCACTCTGTCCCCGCCCCTGAGCCCTGGGCCGCGCGGTGGTCGCGGGCTGGTCCCCGTACAGCCCATTCCCGAAACGGTCGCCAAAGCTGCGCAAGGCGCGTTTCAGTCCGTCGGTGACCGCGCCCTTGGCGGCGGTCTCGTGCCCCTCGGGGTTGTCGTCGGTGACGATGTGGAAGCCCAGGTCGGTCCGGGAAGGAGCGCCGTTCACCGTCACCCGCACCGGGGCGCTGTAGGCGTGGGAGACCTTGATCTCGCCGGTGCTGGTGTTCACGGACTCGATGCGGCGCAGGGACACGTCTCCCACCAACTCATACCCCCACCCGCCGAAGCCGAAGATGCGGTTGGCCTGGTCGATGACCGTGTGGCCTTCGATATAGTCGTAGGACTTGTTGCCGCGGCCCCGGCGCTGGGAGACCAGTTCCGGGTTCAAGGGCTGCCCCAGGGCGCTGACCACGGCGGGGCTGAGCCCGTCCCAGAGGAAGTCGTGGCCGTTGATGTTCCCGGCGTCCTGGTGGGCGCCGTTGCCGTTGACGCCGCTGGGCGCGGCGTGGTTGCCGTTGCCGTTCAGGCTGGCGCGGCCGTTGCGGTGGTTGCCGTTGTTGCCGTTCTCGTTGGACATGACATTGCTCCTTTAAGGCGTGAAATGGGGTTGCGCCGTTGACAGGTGCGGCTTTGGGAAAGGGAAGCCGTGGGCGGGGCAACAAGCCCCGACTTGAAGTGGGCAGGGGTTGCCCATGGTGATGCGTTGGGCCGGGGGGAAAGAGAAGGCCCGCCGGTGAGGGCGGGCCGTTAGAGTAAAGGTCAGGGGGAGGGAAGGAGACTAGCGGGCGGAGTGGGCTGCCCTTTGCAGCAGCCTGCGGAAGAGGAGTTGACCGTGGGGCTGCGTCGCCAGTTCGCCCACGTCCGCGACGCCCTGGGGCAGGTGGACCACGGCGGCGCGGCGGCCCAGCAGTCCATTGAGGACCTCGGCAGCTTCGAGACCGGCAGCGTCGTTGTCGAAGGCCAGGAACACCCTGGCACAGCCCCGGAGCGCCGCCGCTACCCTGTCCAACCCCTGAGTGCCCAGGGCAGCGCAGGCCGGGTAACCCCAGCCCGCCAGCGTCAGGTAGTCAAAGACTCCCTCGGTCAGGACGACCACCGGCGGCGACGGACCGAGCCTGGCGAGACCCAGCACCGGCTTGGGGCCGGGCACCGCCTGGAAGCGGGGCTTGGCCCGGGCGTCAACCGTCCGTCCGGTCAGCCAACGGACCAGGCTGGTGGCCGCCTGCCCCGTACCTGATGCGGGGTCGGGAACGACCACCATTCCGGCGAACCGTTCCGCGCCCCGTTCCAGGAACAACCCCGAGGCCCGCTGGCGGTCAGGGTTGAAACCAAGCGAATCGAGGCAGTCCCGAAGCCCGGTGCCGCTGGCGTAACCCAGGCCCAGCCGCATCGCGGCGTCGAGGCGAACGCCCCGCGAGGCCAGGTATGCCCTGGCCCCGAGGCTGCACCGGAGTTGACCGGCGTAGAACCGGACCGCCGCCGTCAGCAGGGCGGGATCGCGGGGCGGAAGCGGCGGGGTGGAGGGACGCGGGGATGGCGCCGGGCGCCGGGCAGACACGGGAGCGCTTCCGGCGCCGTTGTCCAACCGTCTTATCGTCTCGGGCAGGGTCAGGCCCTCCATGCGCCCCACGAAGTCGAGTACGTCCCCACCGGCGCCGCAGCCGAAGCAGTAGAACTTCTCCGAGTCGGCGTACACCGTGAAGCTGCCCTCGGCTTCCTGGTGAAAGGGGCAGACTCCCTGCCGGACCCGGCCCTTGCCGCGCAGGGCGATTCCGGCGGCTTCCACCGTGTCCCCCAGGGGGTGGCGAGCCTTGAGTTCCCGGATGTCCACCGTCGCGTTGGTAGCTACCATCACTCACCCCCATTCGCCAGGGGCTTCAACCCCCGCAGGCTGCTCCGGGAGACCGTCTTGCCCACCGGCCAGCGCATTCCCAACACCGCCGCGACCGCCAGCGTTGCGCCGCCGTCACAGCCGGTAGGAACCAGCACCGCCGCCCGGCCGGTGGCGGGGCTGTAGAGCGCCGCTTGCCCGCAGTCAGCGAACCGGCGCCGGCCGATGTCCAGCCATTCGGCGTAGAGCCAGCGGAGTTGGTCGCCGGTCGCATCGGCGGTGTCCACTTCTGCCAACACCGCCAGCGCCCCGTCCGGGTCGCCCGACTGCCGCAGCCGCCGGGCCTCGTGGATGGGCCGGGCCAGACTTGCCGCAGGTTCCTGCCGGGCCGGTGCCGGCAGGAACAGGGCCGCGAGGAGCCGGTCCACCAGTTCCTCCAACCGGCCCGTAGAGATAGGAGATTCCAGGGTAATCGTCGTCATGGCGTGCCTCCCTTTTGCTGAGTCTGTTGGGTCCCCTGCTGAGCGTTGTGCCGTCCCTGCCGATGGCAGTGGCAGCGGCAGTTGGCCTGGCGCGCCTGGGCGGACTGGCGCCGGTCGTTGGCCCGTATGACCCGCCGCACCACCAGGGCGGCGATGCCCAAGCCCACCAGGTTGAGAAAGAAGGTCTCGCCGCCGTTTCCGGTCAGCAGCGGCCCGGCGATGAGCAGCCCCACCGCCACCGCGATGGAAGCCCTGGGGTGGCGCCTGATGAATCCCGCGACCCTGACGGCCACGGCCTTGACCTGGGTGAACCGTTCCTTGATGCCCATACGAACCTCCTGGGTGTTGAATGTGTTGAACCGCCTGGCGAAAGACGCACTCCGCCCCCGGCGTGATGGCGACGGGGAAAACGGAGTGGGAAAGGTGAATGACGCAGCTCGCCCAAGGTGTCATTCCAGGAAAGCTGCAACGTGGGAGAAGACGCGGAGCGCAACGCAGTCCGGCCGGTGGCTAGAGTTGGCAGGCCACGGCGCCGATGGGAACTGCGTCGCAAAGGTAAGCGTCCGGTCAGGTATCGCTGGCCGACCGGAGCATGATGAAACTGCGGTGCCGCTACCGTGAGTTCAGCAGCTACGCCGCAGGCGTGGGAAAGCGGCCGGAGGGTTTATACGCTCCAACCGCAGTATCGAGGAACGGCGAAGCGCGGGGGCGCTCCGCTGATGAGTCCGAGGATAAGGTCCTGGTCTACTGTCCTGGGTCTAGCCGACACCTCCTTGGTCAACGCTGTGGTTCCGCCTTGGGTTGGGTTGCCACCGTTGGTTTGGATACCGGTTGGAACGCTTCCTGCGTTTCGATGGGATAGGGGTCCGCCTTGAGTTGGAATGCCACTGTGGGATAAGGTTGCCACCGTTGAGTTGGATACCTGGGTGAAACGCTCCGTGCGCTTCGATGGGTTTGGGTAGACCGGCTGCGAAGGGGAAAATCAACCCTTCATGCAGCAATTCCCTCGTGGGCGCTCCGGGGAGAGAAGCCTCGATCCTCATGGAGCAGGCCCGGGCGGACAGGGATCACGCCCCCAGGTTTCTAGGCAGTGGAAACGCTGGAAAAGCCAGACAACACAGTCAGTATCCGGCCCTGAAATGCCGCTGGCAAGGGTTTCGGCGTCTGTCGGCCCGGATTGTTGACTCTCCTTTGACCGCTGTTTGCACAAAGTTTGCAAGCTGGCGATCCGCCCCGCCGACCAGTACCGAAGGACTTGCTCCGCTCTGCCAAGGGATTCAGCCGACAACCGAATTGGTTTGCCTGAGTCGGAGGCTTTCTGCCGCGTTTGGGAATGATAGACTGAATGCTCCACCAGTTTGACCTTAGCCGAATTGCAGATGCAGGCAATACCGAAAACCTGCAGGAAGGGGCCAGAGAAATATGACCACCCAACCGTTCACGCCTGCCGCGTTGGATGAGATAGCGCAGTATTTGTACTGCGACAGAGACACCAACAGAGTGCTAGACCGTAAATTTGCGGAACTCGGCATTACGGAACCACGCGTAGAACCGGACCCAAAGGAAGAAGCAAGATTTAAGGCGATGGGGATGCAACGCGGTGTCGACTACTACGTTCCGGGACCATCCAAGAGAGACAGGTTGCGCTATGCCGTGAATTTTCAGCACAGACGCAGCGGCGACAAAGGTGTGTTGCAGTTGATCAAGGCACTCAACGAACCCGTGGTTTATGTCGGCGACTCCGATGGGTTCAGGGAGTTCTGCGCCGGCTTGAACCGCATCCTTCGCTTCCACGGTGTGGAATACCGGGACGATGGGCAATTCCATAGTGTTGATGCAACGCGCACCTTGTCTGAGGCGCAACGAAGAGCCGCCGCATTGGAAAACAAGATGGCGCCCCGCCGGATTCACCCCGAAGTGGGCAAGTACTGCAGGGCGGAGTACATGGCCGAGAACTACTTCCACGCGGTGGTGGAAGCATACAAGGGGCTGGCAGAACGTATCCGTGAGCAAACGGGGTACACCACCGACGGCATGGCGTTGATGAAACAAGCGTTTGAACGTCCCCCAGCACAGCAAGGTGGGTACCCGGCACTGGCCTTCAATGCCCTTACAACCGTCACTGAGAGAAATGAACACGACGGTTTCCTGGATTTCCTGAACGGCTGCACCAGGTTCTTCCGCAATCCGATGTCGCACACCCCGAAGGTGAACTGGCACCGGGATGTTGATGACGCGGTCGACTGCCTGACCCTGATCTCCCTGCTGCATTTCATTCTTGACGACTGCCATCCGACCGCGCCGGCTCAGCGATAGGCAGACTTCGCGGCGAAGGGCCTGGCTGGTCGCGAGTCCCCCCAGACATCGGCGCCGCCAGCCTAACGCCGCCACAGCCCCAGGGTGAACACGCGCCGCAACCGGCGCCGCCACACCAGCCTGGCCCGGCGCCGGCGAATGTCCGCCAGCGCCTTCTTCCGCCAGTTCAACTGGGCGCCCCGGTCCAAGCCCCGCAGCGGCTCCGTCTCCGGCGGCAGGGTCAGCCCGTGGTCCTCCAGCATGGCAATTTCCAACACCAGAATCCGCTCCCGCCGGGACACCCAGGCCAGCCCCTTGCCCCGGGCCGGATGGCCGTCCCACAGCCTGCGCCATTCCTCCACCAACTCCCAGGCGTCGCCAAAGACCTCCTCGTCGTCGCCGGCCGGGTCCTTAGTCACCAGGTCGGGGTAGCGGCGCCGGGTTGCAGAGCCCGCGACCGATGACCGCCGCCCCGTACTCGCCGCTCCGCCCATTCCGGTGGGCCCGCCCCGTCCCGCCTCCACCTGGGCCACCCGCCCCTCCAGTCTCCGCATCCGCCCGGCCTGCTGCTCCCCCAGGGTCTCCACCTGCCCCTGCACGGTGGTTAACCCGTCGCGCAGCTCCCCCGCCAGCGTCTCGAACCGCTCCCGGAACCCGGCGAACTCCTCCTCCAGCCGGTCCCTGGCGTCGCCGTCCTTCTCCACCAGCGCCCGCTCCAGGGCCTCCCGCACCCGCCGGGACAGGCCCTGCCTGACGCTGCTGGCCACCGTGCGGTGGTCGATGCCCAGCGCCCTGGCCGCGCCCTTGTGCCCCCGCTGCCTGACCAGCTGGTGCAGGAGCGCCGTGAGCCGCAGTTCGTAGGCGTCCTCAACGGTGGCCCTGGCCGCCTCGCCGACGGGGTCGTCGGGCGTCCCCCCACCGCCGCTGTCCCCGCTGTCCTGACCGGCCTGACCGCCGGGCTTGCCGCCGCCATCCCCGGCCCTGATGTCCTCGTTATCTACCATGCTCATCGTCTCCCGGTGCCGAATGCACCTGTCCAATAGGGGGATTGACCAGCGGCTTCCCCGCCTGGGCAACGCATATTGCGCCTTCGCCACGGCCCCGACGCACCCCACCCCTGCAACCAGCCCTGGAATCCAGGTGTTGACTCCCGTTGAACTGGAATCACGCTGGCACCCCCGTTTTACCTACGGATACTCCCCTCCCTACTCACCCGGTCCAAGTCCCGATTCCCGTACACGTCCATTACGCCACGCCGCCCTCCCAGAATCCCATGCCCTGCAAGGGGGGGTTAGCAGACCCCCCCTTGCAGGGCATACCGCAGGGCATAGCGGGCCGCCACACTTGCTTGTCGAACATCTGGTCTCAGACCGGCGACAGGAGGTGCACATGTTTTGGAAACTCGTCCCCAAGTCCGGCGGGGTGCGGAGGCTGGCCGTACTTGCTGCCGCGCTCTTGCTGGCGGCGCTGGCCGCCATCCCCATGAGCGGGACGGCCCTGGCCCAGTCCCCGCCCCCGGACACCGACAACCTCTCCCTGGTCAACCGCGACCGGCAGATGGTGGAGCGGAAGAAGGACGGCGAGTTCATCTCCCGCCCCGTCTTCAGCCGCCAGATCGACTTCCTCCACTACGCCCTGCGCCACCCCGACACCGGCGATTGGGTCACCAGCACCTACCGGGTCCAGGGCGGCGAGAAGCGTCTCACCGAGGGCTGGGAGTACACCTTCGAGTACCCCGTCCTGGACGATCAGCCCGAGCTCCACCCCGAGCAGGCATTTCTCATGGTGATGTCCGTGCCCCGCCGGGGTGGCGGCGACAACCACATCTTCCACGCCCTGGTGCCGGTCCACCAACCGAAGGGTCTGTGGGACCGGGTGCTGGGCGCTCTCGACCCCGACCGCTGGGCCAGGGCGGGGGCGACCTGGGTGATCCAGGGCGTCCACGGAACCCTCTGCGGCGTGCTGGAGGGAGTGACGCAGACCGACATCTCTGAGTGCGGAGGGTAGACGGGTATGAGCGACATCCTCACCGGAACCCCTCCCGGACTGACCTACGACCACGAGATCGTGCGGCTGGCCTGGCTCACCGTCTGGGCCGTCGCCTCGGGAATGCTGGTGGTGATCCTGGGCTGGATGGGGCTGAGCTTCATCGT
>DAOUIZ010000014.1:0-20791 GCA_034423195.1 Dehalococcoidia bacterium
TCCCACACCACCACGGTGTGCCAGTCGGTGGCGTCCTCGCCGTTCTTGCGCCCCCGGTCCGTGGCCAGGCGCACCTGGGTGACGGCGATGCCGGACGCCGTGTAGCGCATCTCAGGGTCCGCTCCCACGCGGCCCAGCAGTTCAACCTTGTTGATGGTCTTCGCCATGATATTTCCTCCATTGATTGGTGAATTGGGGTTGCCGTGGCGGGGCCGTCCCTTCCTTTAGAAAGGAGCGGCCCCGTATTGCGTTCCGGCCTGCCGGAGCGTCGTGGTATTCGCCAGCCAATGCCTAGCTGACCCGCAGGTAGCGGGAGACGTTCTCGGTGACGATGGTGGCGCGGGTCTCCGGGTCCAGCAGGGCGTTGAGCCGCTTGTGGTCCACGTTGTAGCGGGTGGACTTGACCATCCCCACGGTGCGGGTCTTCTTCCCGCCCTCCAGCTTCGCCTTGTCCAACCCCCGCTGCTTGAGCCAGGCCCGCAGTTGTCCCAGCGCCCACGCCTTGTCTTCCTCGATGGCCTTCAGCATCTCCTGGGCCTGTTCGTACTCCAGGAGCGCCGCCCGCGCCTCATCGTCGCTGACCGGCCCGGCGGTGTCGGCGGGTTCGTCCTCCGGTTCGTCAGCCGCCGCCATCCCCGGCTGGCAGGCGTTGAGGAAGGGGCATCGCTTGCACTGCCAGTCGTCGGCGGTAAAGTCCCGCTCGGGCAGTACGTCCGGGTCCGGCCCGTTGATGACGTGATGGGCCGCCAGTTCCCCCAGCCGGGCGCAGGCTTGCTCGAAGGCCCGCTCCACCCGCTGGGCCGGTATCACCTCGTAGTCCCAGGTGCGGCTGCCGGTGTCCAGGGTGGCTATCACCACGTCCCGGGCTTCGTCGAAGGTTCCGTAGGTGTAGAAGGCGGCCTGCCACACCGACTCCGGGTGGCTGCGCTCGGCCCCCAACGTCCGCCACTTCTTGAAAGCCTCCGGCCCCCGGGTCTTGACCTCGACGATGCTGGGTTCGCCCCCGAAGATGGGCGCGACTCCGGCGGCGTCCACGTGGCCGCTGACCAGGAGCGCGGGGCCGAGGCGCAGGGAGACCCGCCGGGGATTGTCCCGGTCCGTGGGGATGATGTCCCACCCGGCCCGCTGCATGGCCCGCAGCACCACCGGCTCCAGGGCGTTGCCCGCCTCCAGCATGGTCAGGGAGTCGTCGTCCCGGGGGTTGGTGACCTGGTGGCCGGTGGCCTCGTACCACAGGGCGCGGCGGCAGTTGCCCACCGCCGAGGCCCGGATCTCCAGGATGCCGTACGCGTCGAAGCGGGCGTTGGGGCGGGAGTACACGCCGGTCGGGTTGTCAATGGTGGTCGTCATGGTGGTCGTTCCTCCGTAGAGAGTTGTGTGTCCGTTAGAAGAAAAGCGGGGCCGCCCCCGTATTGGAGACGGCCCCGTGTCGCGCATCGCTGCGTCGTGTCCTTGCGGTTCAGTCGGCGGCGACGGGCAGTTCCGCCGGTTCAGGTTCCGCCTCGGCCTGCGTGTCCAGGTAGTCCCGCAGGACCAGGGCGATGGCGTCGCCCAGGCCCCGCACATAAACCGCCCTGCCGTCCTCCATACGGTTGGGCCAGGGCTGCATTTCGCTGATGCCCTGGCACTGGCCGATGATTTCGTCGAGGGGAGTCCCCCGCCGCAGGTGCAGGGACACCAACCGGCAGGCCAGTTCGGTCATCCCGTGCTGGAGACTTCCCGCCTTGCCCAGCGAGCCGAACACCTCGAAGGGCTGACCGGCTTCGTCCAGGCCGACAGTGATGTAGAGGCCGCCCAGTTCCGTTGACAGCTTGGTGGTGACGCTGGGCAGGCTGCGGGGCCGGGGCCGCGTCGCGGTGGCGGAGTTCATGGCCGTCCTCCCCTCTCCCGCAGGAAGGGCAGCGCCGGAGCGTAGCGGTCGAAGTGGCCCGCGATCTTGAGCGCCAGTTCCCGGTCCCTGGCGTCGCCGATGCCCAGCAGCGTGCGGGCGATGGGTTCCTCGCAGTCCTCCTCCGCAAACGTCGCGTTGAGGAAGGCGTCCCGCACCACGTCGGGCAGTTCCTGCCACCGCTCCCGGCTCAGCTTGAGCCCGCCGTGGCCGGCGGTTTCGACCCGCCAGATGCCCTCGGCCAGTTCCTCGATGTCCTGGGGCAAACCCCAGGGGGTGTGCATCGCGGTGGTTGCCGTCATTTCCGTTTCCTCCTTTATCCGGTAGATGAGAAACGGGGCGGCCCCGTTGCCGGAGGCAGCCCCGTCCAGTGGCGTTGGCAACGGAGACTACCCGTTGCCGTTGGCCCCTTCCCTGGCCTCGTTGACCTTGCGGGCCGCGTTCTCCACCAGAGGCTTGAGATCCTTCGCGGGCAGGTCGTCCAGGTCCTTGCCCGTCTGCTTCCGCACCGCCTCCCGCACCCGTTCCTCGTCGAATCCCTGCTCCGAACCCAGGGCGATGAGCCGGCCCCGCAAGGTCTGGAGGTAGGAACCGTCGCGGCGGCCATTCCCATTCCCGTTGCCGCCCGCCGGCTGGCCGGAGTTGCCGTTGGCGTTGGCGGGAGCCTGCGACCGTTGCGACCCCTGCCTGGCGTTGCCCCTGCCGTTGGCCGAGGGCTGGTCTCCGTAGAGGCCGTTGCCGAAGCGGTCCCCGAAGCTACGCAACGCCCGTTTCAGCCCGTCGGTCACCGCCCCTTTGCAGGCCGTGTCGTGGCCTTCCGGGGTATCCTCGGTGACGATGTGGAAGCCGATGTCGGTGCGGGAGGGCGCGCCGTTCACGCTGACCCGGACCGGGGCGCTGTAGGCGAAGGTCACCCGGAGCTGCCCGGTGCTGACGTCCACCTTTTCGATGCGCCGCAGGGACACGTCGCCGACCAGTTCGTAGCCCCAGCCGCCGTAGCCGAAAATCTTGTTGGCCTGGTCGATGACGGTGTGGCCCTCGATGTAGTCGAACCAGCGGTTGCTGCGGCCCTGCCGCTGGGAGACCAGGGCCGGGTCCAAGGGCTGCTGCAGGGCGTTGACCACGGCGGGGGGCAGGCCGTCCCACAGGAGGTCGTGGCCGGTGATCTCGGAGACGCCGTTGCCGTTGGGGTGGTGCCCGTTCTGACCGTTGCCGTTGAGGTTGACGCCGCCGTTGGGATGGTGGCCGTTCCCGTTCTGGTTGTTTCCGTTACCCATGAGTTCGCTCCTTTGCGTTGTGATGTTGGGGTTGCCGTTTGGTTACAGCGGCATTCGACAGGCGAAGCCGTGAGCGGGGCCGGAAGCCCCGTCGTGCCATTGGTTGGCTTGGAAAAGGAAAGGCCCGCCGTGGCAGGCGGGCCGGTAGAGAGGGAGTTGGTGAGGAAGAGTTGACTAGCGAAGGTTGGCCGCCGCCCGGGCCAGCAGGCGGGGGAAACGCAGCCGTCCGTTGGACAGCGTTGCGAGTTCGCCCACGTCGCCGACGCCCTGGGGCAGGTTGACCACGGCGGCGCGGTTGCCCAGCAGTCCCTTGAGTTCCTGGGCGGCCTGGTTGCCGGCGTCGTCTTTGTCGAAGGCCAGGAAAACCCGGGGGCAGCCCCGCAGCGCCGCCGCTACCTTGTCCATCCCCTTGGTCCCCAGGGCGGCCACGGCGGGATGGCCCCAGAGGGTGAGGGCCAGCCAGTCGAAGACCCCCTCGGTTACTACCACGCAGGAGGGCGCCGGGCCGAGGCGCGCCAGGCCCAGCACCGGCTTGGGGCCGGGCAACGCCTGGAAGCGGGGCTTGGCGTTGCTGTCAACCGCCCGTCCCACCAGCCAAGGAACCAGGCCGCCGGAGAGTTCAGGGACCACCACCATTCCGGCGAACCGCTCGGCGCCCCGTTCCAGGAACAGGCCGGAGGCCCGGAGCCGGGTGGCGGTGAACCCGCCGGCTTGCAGGTGCTCCCGCAACCCGTTGCCCGGCGCGTAGCCGAGACCCAATCGCCGGGCCGTGTCCAGGCCCATGCCCCGGGAGGCCAGGTATTGCATCGCCGCCCGGTTGCGCCGCAGTTGCCCGCCGTAGAACCTGGCCGTTGCCGTCAGCAGCGCCGGGTCCCGGGGCGGGATGGCAGGGTTGGCGGGCTGTCCGGTTGCCGCTTGGCGCACCACCGAGGAAGCCGCCATCTGTGGTGTCGAGCCGTCATCCAGCCGCCGGATGGTCTCCGGCAACGTCAGGCCCTCCATCCGTCCCACGAAGTCCAGCACGTCGCCGCCGGCCCCGCAGCCGAAGCAATAGTAGCGCTGGCTGTCGCCGTACACCGTAAAGCTGCCTTCCGACTCCTGGTGAAAGGGACACACGCCCTGCCGGACCCGCCCCCTGCCGGTGAGCGCGATACCGGCGGCCTCCACCGCGTCGCCCAAGGGATGCCGGGCCTTGAGTTCGATGATGTCCACCTTGTCCGATGTCGCTATTACCATGCTGACCCTCCTTGCTTGTTGTTCTCGCCATACTTGTTGTGCAGAGGCCTCAGGCCCCGAAGGCTGCGCTGTGAGACCAACTTGCTCACTGTCCATCGCATCCCCAGGACGGTGACGACTTCCAGCGTCTGGTCGCCGTCGTCGCCCGTGGGAAGCAACACCGCCGCCTTTCCGGTGGCCGGGCTGTAGAGCACCGCCCCGCCACCCGTGAACCGTCGCCGGGCAATGTCCAGCCACTCGGCGTAGAGCCACCGCAGTTGGCGGTCCGTCGCATCAGCGATGTCCAATCCGCTCAACGCCGCCAGCGCCATGTCCAGGTCGCCGGACTGTCTCAGCTGCCGCGCCTGGTGAATGTCCCGGGCCAGGGTGGGCGCCGAATGGTCAGCCTCGGCCCGGAACAGGGTTGCCAGCAGCCGGTCCACCAGTTCCTCCAGCCGACCTGCATGGGCAGAGACAGGTGATTCCAGGTCCAGGGTAATTGTCGTCATGGCGTGCCTCCCTGTTGTTGAGTCTGTGGGGTTGCCTGCTGCGAGTTATACCGTCCCTGCCGGTGGCAATGACATCGGCAGTTGGCCTGTCGGGCCTGGGCCGCCCTGCGCCGGTCGTTGGCCCGCAGGACCCGCCGCACCACCAGGGCGGCGATGCCCAGGCCGACCAGGTTGAGGAAGAAGGTCTCGCCGCCGTTTCCCGTCAGCAGCGGCCCGGCGATGAGCAGGGCCGCCGCCACCGCAATCGACGCCCTGGAGTGGCGCCTCATGAAGCCCATGACCGTGACCGTCAAGGCCTTGACCTGGGTGAACCGTTCCTTGATGCGCATACGCACCTCCTGTGTGTTGTGTGAGTTCCACTGGTGAAAGACGCGCTCCGCCCCCGGCGAATCAGCAACAGGGAAAACGGAGCGGGTGCCGGGAAAAAGACGCAGCCCGGCCACGGTGTAATTCGCGGGGAACTGCTGTGTGGAGAAAGAGGAGAGCAGCGCGGCCCGGCCAGCGGCTGCTTCAAGCAAGCCCCTGGACCGGTGGCAACCACAATGCAACGGCAGGTGTCCGGTCGGCCAGCGATGAGTCGCCGGGACCGGAGCGTGGGGAACCTGCGGCGCCGCCGGATATATTCAGCAGCGATGCCGCAGGCGTGGTGAAAGGGCCGGAGCCTTGTTTCGCTCCAACCGCAATGGGGAGGCTGGCGAAGCGCCGCGTGCGCTCCGCTGCCGGGTCCGAGGGAGTCAGGGGTCCTGGTCTGCCGTGCTGGTTCTAGTCGACACCTCCGTGCTCTAACATCCATACGTCGGGTTGGGGTTCGGGTTCCGCATCCTGGGTGGGTCGCCGTGCCGTGGGATTGGGAAACCGGGTGAAACGCGCCGTGCGCTTCCGTGGATAAGGGATTAGCCGGCTGCGGTGGAAGGGGAGAAAATCAACCCTCCTGGCAGCAATTCCCTCGTGGGCGCTCCGGGGAGACAAGACTCAATCCTCGCGGAGCAGGCCCGGGCGAGCAGGGATCACGCCCCCAGGTTTCTAGGCAGAGGAAACCTTGGTAAAGCCAGACAACGCAGTCAGTATCCGGCCCCGATTGACGTCCTGACAAGGTTCCGGGCGCCGTATGAGCCATATCACTTGCTCCAATCAGGCAAAAATCAGGCAGGAATCAGGCAGAAACCGTAATCATCAACACCGGCGCCGCCGGCTACCGCCGCCACCGCGCCAGGACCGATCCCAACCGGGTCCGCGCCCACCGCAGCCACAGCCACGGACTCAACGCCCGGCGCAGCCCGGCCAGCAACTCCAGCCGGGCCCGCCGTTTCCGAAACTCTATCAGCGCCTTCACCCGCCAGTTCAACTGGGCGCCCCGGTCCAGGCCCCGCAGCGGCTCCGTCTCCGGCGGCAGGGTCAGCCCGTGCTTTTCCAGCAGGGCCACCTCCACCTCCAGAATCCGCTGCCTTGTCGCAACCCAGGCCAGGCCCCGGCCCCGGGCGGGATGGCCGTCCCACAGCCGGCGCCACTCCTCGACCAGCGGCCAGGCATCGCCGAAGACCTCCTCGTCGTCCCCGGCCGGGTCCGTCGTAACCACCTCGGGGTAACGCCGGCGGGGTGCGCCCGCCGCCACCGGCGCCGGACTCGGCAAACTCGCCGGGACGCTGACCCTGACCTGGCCCTGGGCCAGCCGCTGCTCCAACCGCCGCATTCCCTGGGCGTGGGTCTCACCCAGGGCCTTCAGCCCCTCCCGCAGTTCCGACTCCAGCCCGGCCACCTGAGTCTGCAAGCCGCCCACCTGCCCCGACAATTCACCCACGGCCTCCTCCAGCTCGTCCCGGGCCCCGCCATCCTTGTCCACCAGCATCCGCTCCACCTGCTCTCGCACCCGCCGGGACATCCCCTGCCGCACGCTGACGGTGATCGTCCTGGGGTCCACGTCCAGCACCCGTCCGGCGCCCTTGTATCCCCGGGACCGCACCAGCTGGTGCAGGAGCGCCGTCAGCCGCAGCTCGTACACGTCCTCCACCACCTGGGCCGCCGCCTCGGCAAAGGCCGCGCCGGGCGCCGCGCCGTCATCCAACGAGCCGCCGGTTTCGGGGCCCGGGGTGCCGCTCTCACAAGCGGCAGACTCACCGGCAGCACCGCCGGGGCCGGCGCCGGGGTCTCCATCCATCCTCGCCTCATCCTGACTCATGCTCCTGCCTCCCAGGCGCAAATTGCACTTTTCCAATAGGGGCCTTGCACCCCCGTCCCGCTGCCCCTCGGCCATCCGATGCACCGCTCCAACGGGGACGATGCACCTGCCGGCCGGAACCAGCCCTGAACTGCAAGTGCTTACAGGAATGGCGCTGAAATGGGCGTTCTCCCCCCATTTCAGCTACGAATCCCCGGCCGTCCGCCAATGCGGTCCGGGTCCGGATTCCTGTACACGTCCATCACACCACGACGGCCCCCGGAAATTCCATGCCCTGAAAGGGGGGGTGTGCGCACCCCCCCTTTCAAGGCATTACGACCGGCCCGGCCAGCCGCCAGACTTGGTTGTCGAACATCCGGTCTCAGACCGGCGACAGGAGGCAACCATGTTCCTGCGATTCTTTCCAACCCCGGGCCGGGCCGGACGCCTGGCCCTGCTGGCGGCGGCGCTGCTGGTTTCGCCGCTTACCGCCATCCCCACCAGCGGCGTCGCCCTGGCCCAATCCCCTCCCCCAACCGACAACCTGGCCCTGGTCAACCGCGACCGGCAGATGGTGGAGCGCAAGAAGGAGGGCGAGTTCATCGCCCGTCCCGTCTTCAGCCGCCAGATCAGCGTCCTGCACTACGCTCTGCGCCACCCCGACACCGGCGAGTGGGTCACCAACACCTACCGGGTCCAGGGCGGCGAGAAGGAACTCACCGAGGGCTGGGAGTACACCTTCGAGTACCCGTCCCTGGACTCCCAGGCCGAACTCCACCCCGAGCAGGCCTTCCTGCTGGTGATGTCGGTGCCCCGCCAGGGCGGCGGCGAGCACCACGTCTTCCACGCCCTGATTCCCGTCCACCAGCCCAAGGGGCTGTGGGACCGGGTGCTGGGCGCTCTCGACCCGGACCGCTGGGCCCGGGCCGCCGCCAGGTGGGTGATCCAGGGCGTCCACGGGACCCTGTGCGGGGTTCTGGAGGGAGTGTTCCAGACGGACCTGGCCGAGTGCGGAGGGTAGCGGTATGAGCGACATTCTCACCGGAACTCCCCCCGGCCTCACCTACGACCACGAGATAGTCCGGCAGGTCTGGCTGCTGACCTGGGCCATCGCCTCGGGAATGCTGGCCATCATCCTGGGCTGGATGGGCCTGAGCTTCATCGTCCAGGAGCACCTGGGCCACCACCAGTCGGGGTGGCGGGAGATGGTGCCCCGGCTGGTGCTGGGCCTGACCGCCGCCGCGTCTTCCCTGTGGTGGTGCGCCCTGGTCATCGACGTGGCCCACGCGGTCTCCCAGTTCATCGCCGTCTCCCTGGGCATCACCCCCGGCGACCTGCTGCGGGCTCCCCTGAATCCCCTGCTCAACGCCGCGGAAGCAGCCAGCACCGGGCTGGCGGTGTTCATCGCCCTGCTCTACTTGGTCTTCGGGTTTTTCATCCTCTACCTGCTGGTGCAGATGATCCTGCGCCTGGCCCTCATCAACATCCTGCTGTGTTTGGCTCCCATCGCCCTGGGGCTGTGGATTTTGCCCCACACCACTGGATGGGGGAAGCACTGGCTCAGGCTCTTCATGACCACCGTGTTCCAGCAGGCCATCCAGCTCATCGCCATCGCCCTGGCCTTCGGCTTCCTGGACCAGTTCGCCGACATCAGCGGCGGGGAGGCGGGCCAGGACCTGGTGTGGATGCTGCTGATGGCCATCGCCTTCATGTACCTGGCGGGGAGAGTCCCGTCGATGCTGGGCAACCACGGCACCTTCGACGCCTGGCTGCACACCCTGTACTTCGGCATGTCCCTGCCCGGCGGGATGATGCGCTCGGCCCGTTCCCTGGGGCTGCTGGCCGGCGGCGCCGCAGGAGGACCGGCGGGGGCGGCGGCCGCTGGGGCGGCGGCGAATGCCGCCAACAACGCCGCCAACTCGGCGGCCCAGAACTCCACGCCAACGGGCCAGAACAACCCCTCACCCAGGAGCCAGAACCCCTAGCCCTAGCGACAACTACCGGCGCGGCAAGAACCTGCGCCGCCAACCTCCCCGGGAGGTGGAGCCATGTGCCAGTAAGCGAAACGGGACTGAAACGAGTCAATTCAAGAAATCCGAAATCAAGGAGAGAGACCTTATGGGAGACCTGACACAGACAATATCGAACCTGGTGGGCATCCTTCTGGGACTGGTGGGCGTGGTGGGGGTGGGATATTTCATCTACGGCGCCTACCTCTACCTCACCGCCTCCGGCGCCCCCAACCAGATGGAGCGGGGCAAGTCCGCCATGATGACCGCCCTGGCCGGCGTGGTGCTGGCATTGGTGGCCTACGGCGTGGTGGAACTGGTGATCAACGCCGTGGTGGGCAGCCCGGTGGACCTGGACATCCCCGACCCCACCAACACGGGACCCACGCCAAGCGGCACCCCGGACCCCAGTTCGGGCGGCGGTTAGGAGGTGAGCATGAGAGAGCATGAAGTACCCACCCACGTGCAGGCCGAGGACAAGGCGCTGCTGTGGTTTACCTTCCCCCAGATCGTGGCGGTGGTGGCCACCTGCGCCCTGGCCTATGGGGTCTATCGCTACTTTCCCTTCGGCCCCTCGGGCCTGAAGCTGGGCGTCGCCATCCTGCTGGGCCTGGTGGGCATCGCCATGACCGTGGGCAAGGTGGGCGGCCGGGGTCTGCCCCTCGTGTGCGCCGACCTGCTGAAGTTCAGGCTGGGCGCCCGGCTCTACGCCGGTTCCCCGGCGGAACTGGCGGTCAGCGAGCCGCCCCCGCAGCCCGAGGCCAAACCCGACCCGTTGCGCCTGCTGGCCAAGAAGGCCGTAACTGGCATGGGCCGTGCGGTGAAGGCGGCGCGGAAGAAGGGCCGCCCCCCCTTCCGGCCCCACGGCTGGTTCGGCAAGGGCCGGCGCCGGAAGGACGCGGCCAACCAGCAGTTCCGGCCCCAGGAGAGCAATCACAAGGCTTCCCCGCACCAGGCCCGGGAGCGCAAGCCCTGGTACCGGCTGCTGGCGGTGGCGGGGCTGCTGGTCCTGACCATCGTTGCCCTGCCCTCCTCGGCTTTGGCCGACGACCCGGAGGAATCGCCTTACGGCGACTCCTGGCGGCTGGGAGAAATCTACTTCGAACCGCCGGATCCCGTCCCCGGTCGCCGCATTTTCTTCGAGAAGGTGGCCGTCTCGGGCAACACCGCCGCCGTCACCCTGCGGGCCGCCCACGGCCTGGACCTGAAGGGACGGGTCTACGGCGGACGGAAGGGCAGAACGTTGAAGATGGGCGTGAATTCCACCTTCACCGCCGGCCAGGCCAGGACCTACAGCCTGAGCCTCAACGGCCCGTCGCCCTCCTTCACCTTCTCCTGGGCCGACGCCCTGGGCTTTGCCGGGGCGGCGTCCCTGAAGAGCCACCAGATTCCCTACCCGTTGCCGGAATACGAAGGGGAACTGTGCGGCCTGGAGGTTGTCTCCCTGGAGTGGACCCCGGGCCGGGTCAAGGGCGTCATAGCCTCGGAGTGCATTACCGAGACCCGCCAGGAGGTGGACCTGCCCGTCTACGGCGGCCACTTCAGCCAGTCGGTCGCCGCCCTGCTGGACGCAACGGTTACCGGCATCACGGGTACGGTGACCATAGCCGCTGACTCCCACACTACCACGGCAACATTCGTGTCCGGCGGCGAGACCAGCTTCACGCTGACCCTCGCCGACGAGAAGGCCGATCACGACCTGGAAATCACGGCGGAGCTGACTGCCGCCCTGGACGTGCCAAGGCCGCCCATGCTGCAGACCACCCACCACCCGGCCCGTACCGACGTCTACACCCGCCGGGTGACCTGCCGCTGCGGCGAGAGCACCACCATCAAGACGGTGCGCATCTACGTCCATCACCCGGAGCACGTGCGCGCCGTGCAGGTGGAGCGCGGTTCCGTCACCCCCACCCGTCCCGAGTCCCTGCCCTTGGCGGAGGGCCTGGGCCTGGGCGCCGACGCCCCCTACCAGGCCCTGCACGTGCCCCCGCCCAAGCCCCCGCCGCCCAAAGCGGAACAGTCGCCGGCCGGAGGCTCCGGTTGGTGGAGTTGGCTATGGCCCGGCGATTGACCCTCCTCCTGCTCTCCCTGGGCGCGGCTCTGACGTCGGTGGCCGCCGATACGCCGGAGGCCAAGCGGGAACTGCTGCTGGCGGCCGTCAACCAGGTGCTGACGGGCATGGCCTACGTGGGAGTGGGCTTGTGCCTCTTCGGCATCGTCTGGGCCGGGTTTGTGCTGATGGCCGAGGGCGCCGAGGGGGAGGGCCGGGGCAGTAGAGCGCGCAAGGCCGTGATCATGGCCGTGGTGGGCCTGGTGGTGGTGCTGCTGGCCAAGGGCATCGCCGCCGGCGTGGTGGGCCGGATCATCACCGTCCTGCCCGGCGCATAGAAACACGAAAGGAGTTGTAAATGACGAAACTTACCTTACCCAACCCGAAGGACCTGGCCCGGCGCTGGCCGCCGGGCCGGTCCCGAACCCAGGAAATCGATGGTGAAGAGGAACCCATCGCCGAGCCCAAGCCCCCGCCGCCCCTGCCCCTGTTCTTCATGCTGTCCCACCTGGAAGACGACGGGCCGGTGCGCCTGGACGGGACGAAGCTGGCGGTGATGGAGGTGATGGGGCTGGAGCTGGACGAGCCCAAGCTGGGCGCCTTCGCCGGTTCCCTGAACGCCGTGGACTTCCCGGTGCAACTGCTGGTAAGGCAGCACCCGCCGGTGCTTTCCACCCTGCGCAACAACCTGATGGCGGCCCAGCCCGAGGACCTGCCTCAGCAGACCAAACAGGCCGCCGACAGCCTGGGACGGCTGCTGACCACCCTGGAGACCAGGGAGGGCATCCTGGACCGGCGGTTCTATACCGTGTGCGAGCGCGCCCGCAGGGACGAACTGCACGGCCTGCTGGTGCGGGCCGGCCTGGGGGTGTTCCCCCTGGCGGGCGAACCCCTGCGCCTCTTCTGGCTGTCCGCCACCCTGGGCGGCTCGCCCAATGAAAGGGACGAGAGTGAAGAGCTTGGCATTGAAGTCAACCGGCGGGACATCCGCATCGGCAGCCGCCTGCTCCGCTCCCTGCACCTGGGCAAGTGGCCCCGCTCCCTGGCCCCCGGCTTTCTGCAGGGCCTTATGGCCGCCGGAGCGCCCATGGACCTTTCGGTGCATTTGGGCGCCATCCCCACGGACCAGGCGGCCCGCACCCTGGAGTGGCAGAAGGTCAGGTTCGAGTCCGCCCAGTCCCTGTCCTTCAAGCGGGGCCGCAGCCTGTCCCCCGAGGCGGAGATCGCCCTGGAGGACGTGTCTCGTCTCAGGGACGAGGTGCAGCGGGGCAGGGAGCGGCTGTTCCACGCATCGCTGTCCGTCACCCTCCACGCCGACAATGCCGACACCCTGAAGGACCTGACCCAGAAGGCCCGGGCCCACTTCGCCGCCACCCTGGGCAAGCTGGACGCTCTTTCCTTCCGGCAACGGGAGGGCCTGCTGTCCACCCTGCCCCTGGGCCTGAACGCCGTGGCAGTGTGGCGGACCCTGGATACGTCGTCGTTGGCGAGGCTGTTTCCCTTCTCGCCGCCGGACCTGGACACCCGCAGCGGCACCCTGTACGGCATCGACCTGCGGGCCTGCGCCCCCATCGTCTACGACCCTTTCGACGGGACGCACCTCAACGCCAACACGGCGGTGCTGGCCCGTTCCGGTTCGGGCAAGAGTTTCGCCACCAAGCTGGGAGTGCTGCGGGGACTGTGCCGGGGAGTGCGGGCCTACATCATCGACCCGGAGGGCGAGTACACCGACATGGCCCGGGCCGCCGGCGGACGAGTCCTGTCCCCCGGCGTCCCCGGCCAAGGCATGAACCCCTTTGTCATCGACCGGGGCGACAGCGAGGAACTCTTGCAGCGCATCGGCAGCCTGCGGCGGCTTATCGAGGTGATGGTGGGAGAACGGCTAAGTGCCGAGCGCCGTTCGTCCCTGGACCACGCTTTAGCTTCCTACTACGCCCAGAAGCGGGAGCGCACCGGCTTCAAGGACTTCTACGGCTACCTGGAACAGGAAACGCCGGAGATCGCCCACCTGCTGCGTCCCTTCGCCACCGGCAGCCTGCGGGACCTGCTTTCCGACGAGGGCGACGACCTGCTGGCCCATGAGGCTCTGGTCACCGTGTTCGACCTGCACCTGCTGGAACCCGAGCTGCGCCCCGCCGCCGCGATGGTCTGCACCGAGACGGTGTGGGCCGCCGCCGCCCAGGACCCCCGGCCAAGGCTGCTGGTGGTGGACGAGGTGTGGAGCATCATGCAGCACCCGGAGGGGGCGGCCTTCATGGTCAGCATGGCGAAACGGGCCAGGAAGCACCGGCTGGGGTTGCAGTTCATCACCCAGGACGTGCAGGACCTCCTCTCGGAGGACAGTTCCCGCGCCATCACCGGACACAGCGGCCGGGCCTTGCTCCAGAACGCCGCCTTCAAGCTGCTGATGCAACAGGACGCCGCCGCCGTCTCCACCGTGGGCGAAGCCTTCGACCTGCCCCTGGAACTGCAACGCTGGCTTTTGTCCTGTCCCCGAGGCGACGGTTTGCTTTTGGCAAGGGGCAACCGCTTTCCCGTCCGCATCGAGGCCACCCCCGAGGAGACGGAGGTCATCGAGTGGCGGCCCGGACCCAGGCACTGAACCGAATGAACTCCCTAAAAGAGAGGCAACCGACCATGAATATCAACATCAGGAAAATGCTCTTCGGCGACAGCCGCAGGAAGCCCACGCCGGTGCTGCTGGCGGTCACGCCGCCCCGCACCGGCGAGCGGACCCTGCTGGGCGTGGAGAACCTGCTCCAGTCCATCGCCGTCCCCGAACCCTTCTCCCTGGAGCTGGCCGGCGACGCCGACGGCGTGAGCCTCCTGGCCCGCTGCCAGGACGACCGGGTGGTTCGTCAGCAGTTGGCCGCCCACTATCCCCAGGCCCGCATCCGGCAGGTTCCCATCGACGACGACCCCATTGTCATCCACGTCGGGGAGCAGCCCTGGGGCCTGACCCTCAGGCACGGCGGACCGGAATACGTGCCCCTGCGCACCTTTCGGGATGACGACCTGCTGGATTCCGGCTCCGACCCCCTGTTGGCGGTCATCGGCTCCCTGTCGGCCCTGCGCCCCGGCGAGCGGGTCCTGGCCCGCCTGCTGCTGCGCTCCCTGGGCCCCGACTGGGCCCAGGGCCACCAACAGAAGGCCTTCAAGAACCCCGGCTACCAGCGGCCCGACCCCTCCTACACCTACCAGACCAGGCCCCTGCAACTGGACGGCGTGACCATGGCCGTTTTGGGCGTGGGCGCCCTGGCGGCGGTCAGGGGCTACCTGTGGGTGCAGAGCGGCGAGATCTGGAAGGCCGCGCTCCTGGGCGTCGGTTCCGCCCTGGCCCTGGCCGTGGCCGGCTGGGGCTGGTGGCGCTGGAAGCAGGCCCGCAACCGGGTCTATGACCCGCTGCTGATCAAGGAGAAGGTGGGCCGAATCGCCTTCGACGCGGAGCTGGAGGTCATCGCCGTGCTGCCGGACAGCGCCGGCGAGCAGCGAGCCAGGGAAATCCTGGAGCCGGTGGCCGCCGCCTATCGCCACTACGACCACCCCGCCGGGGCCAGGTTCAAGGTGAGCAAAGTACGGCCCACCGTCCCTATTATGAATCTCCACCCCGCCGGTCCCGGGCTTTTCGGCAAGCGCAGCGTTCTGGGCGTCCGAGAGGCCGCCGCCCTGTGGCACCCGCCCGGGGAGCGGGACGAGACGCCCCTGCTGGAGCGCTCCGGCTCCCGGGCCCTCCTGCCCTCGGCGCGAGGGGTGAAGGGCGGCGCTCCCGTGGGACAGACCACCACGGGCAATCCCAGGGAGATACATTTTCCCGAGGACCTGCTGCGCAGGCATCACCTCTACCTGGCCCGCACCCGCATGGGCAAGTCCACCCTGATGCACCACGTGGTCAGCCACAAGCTCAGGGAAAAGGCGGCGGGGCGCGACACCGACGCCATCGTCGTCGTGGACCCCCACGCCGACCTGGTGGCGGGTCTGCTGGAGCAGGTCCCCGAATCCCTGGCGGACCAGGTCAAGCTCATCGACCTGGCCGAGACGTGGGGCGCCCCCGGCATCAACCTGCTGGACACCCGCATCTTCTCCGATCGCGACCGGACCGCCGATTCGGTGGTGCGGGTGATGCACGGCCTGTGGGAGCAGTGGGGTCCCCGCATGCAGTCCATCCTGGAGCACACTGTCAAGAGTCTCCACGAGGCCAACGAGCAGGTGGAGGCCGACAAACAGTACACCATCCTGGACGGACTGGCCCTGGTGGCCGACCCCAAGTTCCGCCGGGAGGTGCTGGCCAAGGTTAACGACCCCTACCTGCTGCGGTTCTGGGCCCGGGACTTCCTGAGCTGGAACCGGGAGCGGCGGGGCGAGGCCATCGCCCCGGTGCAGACTCGCCTGGCCTACTACGCCTCCTCCAAGAAGGCCCGGGCCATCCTGGGCCAGTCCCGCTCCACCATCGACATCCGCCGCACCATCCTGGAGGGCGGCATCCTCTTCGTCTCCACCGCCCAGGGCAGCGTGGGCCGGGACGTCTCCGCCCTGGTGGGCGCCTCCCTGCTCAACCTGGTGGACTCGGTGGTGCGGGAACAGGAGAGCCTGCCCCTGGCCCAGCGGCGGGGCGCGCTGGTGGTGGTCGATGAGATGCAGTCCATGCCCGGCGTTGACTACGAGGCCATGCTGTCGGAGCTGGGCAAGTACGGCGCCAGCTTCATCCTGGCCACCCAGAGCCTGGCCAAGCTGGACGACCTCTCCCGCACCATGCGGGACACCATCCTGGCCAACGTGGGCTGCCTGGCCGTGTTCCAGGTGGCGGGCAATGACGCCCGCCAGATGGTGTGGGAGCTGGGCCGGGACCGGGTCTCCGAGGAGGACATCGTTTCCCTGGACGTGCACCACTGCTACGTGCGGGCCACCGTGGGCGTCGAGCGGATGCCCGCCTTCTCCATGGCGGTGCTGAAGCCAGAGCCCGGGAACCCGGCCGTTGCCGCCCGCATCCGGGCCGACGCCTCGGCCTACCTCCGGCCCAACGACGCCGGCGACATCGAGGGGCGCCGAAAGGTGGGCGAGTACCGCCGCCTGCTGGCCGAGCGCCAGCAGGACGCCGCAACGCAGATGCAGGGGCGGAACGGAGCGTCGCAGCAGCAATACGGTGACGAAGGCGGCGAAGGGGAATCCAACGAGGTCCGGGAGTACCGCCGGTTGCTGGCGGCGATGCAGGACGATGAAGGGGAGGTTGAATGATGATACCCGTAGGCTGTGAGACCGATATACTCCGCCGCCTGGCGGAGATGCCCTTCCTGGACCGGCTGGAGCTGGTCCTCCTCTGCCGCCGCGCCCGCAGCGCCGTCTACGCCTGCATGGACCGGCTGGCGGAGCGGGGGTTGGTCCAGGCCGTCCCCCACGCCTCGGCGGTGACCTCCCCCACCCGGCGCTACTGCCTGACCGCCGCCGGGCTGGAACGGTTGGCGGAATTGGAGGGAGTCTCTCAAGGGGAACTGCTGGCCGCCCGTCCTGTTTCCGCCCGCTGGCGGAGGACCCTGCTGGAACGCCTGGACGCCCTGGCCGTCATCTACCGGGTCGCCGCCGCCCTGCCCCACGCCGAGCGGGGCCTGGCGTTCCGGTGGCACCGGTCCGGCGCCCTGGACGCCGGCATTACCCTGCCCGGCGGCCGCGCCCTGGCGGTGGTGCGAATGGGCAACGCCGCCGACCGCACCGCTTTCGCCAAGCGTCTGTGGCGGCTCTCCCAGGAGGCCCGCCCCGACGCGGTGCTGCTCGTCGCACCGGACGAGGTGCGGCTGCGCCAGGTGAGCCGGATGCTGGACAACCTGCCCCTGCTGGGCTTCCTGGCCCTGGAGGGCGACGCCGCCCGGGCGACCGGCGGCGGGGCCCGGATCTGGCGCTCCCCGGCCAGTCCCGTGGCCCTCGACCTGGGGGAGGCGCTGGAGTACGTGCCCTCCGGCGGCGAGCTGCCCGAACCGGCTCCCGCTGGGCGGGAGTCGCTGCCTTCCGACCTGCGGCTGGACCTGGAGGATGACGAAGACGTCCCTCCCCACCTGCTGCCCGTCCTGCTCAAGCGCTCCGAGAAGCGGGTCCTGGACCTGCTCCACGACTGGCCCTGGCTGACAGCGGCCCATCTGGAGCAGTTCCTGGGAGTGAACCCCACCCGGGTCATCCAGGTCCTGGCCCGGCTCAGGTCCCTGGGGCTGGCGAGACGGGTGAAGGCGGGGGGACGCGGCTGCCTGGCCCTGTCGGACCGGGGACTGGGCCTGCTGGCCCGCCGGGACCGCTCAGCTGTGGGCGCGGCCCGCCAGCGGTGGAGCGTTGCGGAGGTGGACCCCAACGTGCCCCTGGACTGGCGCAACGTCCACGGCTCCCGCAGCCGCCAGCTGCTGCGCAACCTGGACCACACCCAGTCCGTCCACTGGTTCCTGGCGGCGCTGGCCCACCAGTCCCGCGGCCAGCGCTGTGAGATGGCGCAGACCGACCCGGCCCGGCGGGCTGCCCGGTTCTTTCGCCACGACGGCAGGCTGCACTCGGTGCGCCCCGACGCCTTCGGCGTGCTGAGGCGCGACGGCACGGAACAGCCCTTCTTCCTGGAATGGGAGCGGCGGGCGGTGCGCCCGGTAACGATGGCGTCCCGCATCGCCCCCTACCTGCGCTACTACGCCGCCAGCCGTCCCCTGGACGACCACGGCGTGAGCCCCGCCGTCCTGGTGGTCTTCGACGACGACCTGGCCGCCAGCCACTTCCTGCGGCTGGCGGACCGGGAGATGCGGCGGGCCGGGGTCAGGGTGCCCCTGTGGGTTTCCCACAAGGCCGCCCTGGAAAGGCTGGGGCCGCTGGGCGCGGCCTGGCTCAGGCCCGGTTCCTTCCGTCCCGATTGCCCTTTCAGCCCCGCCCAACACCAACTTGTCGAGAGGAAATGAACCCTATGAGAATCTACTACGCAATGGAGGCCGAGGGCCTCCGGCATCACGTCCGCTCCGCCCTGGGGGTGGATGCCCCGGCCTGGAACCGGTTCAACCGCCGGGTCAACGACTGGCGCCGCAGCCTGGAATCCCGCTACGCCATCCCCGCCGACCTTGGACTGCGCCCCGACGAACTCGCTTCCGTTTCGCAGTCCTGTACCTGCGGTTGCCACTCGCGGCCGGCGTCCCACGAGGGAGCTGCGGTGATTGCGGAGGGGCTGCGCCTCATCGAGGACTTTGCCGCTGAGTCCGGCGGCGTCCGCGTCACCAACATCTGCCTGGACAAGGACGATATTCCGGCCTACCGGCGCGTCGGCCTGGACCGGCTGTTCAACCGGATCAACGCCACCGCCGCCCAGGCGGGCGGTCACGCCTTCGTCATCTTCGGCCAGGAACCCGAGGAGATGGTCTCCGGCCTCTACCACCGGCTCAGGAACTACAACCCGGTGCCCGCCCGTCACGGAGCCTGCGACGACGCCTGGCATACACGCAACCTCCCCATAGAGAGGGTCATCGGCGCCCCGGCCTTTCGGGAGCCCGATACCGACTGCCTGCTCCAGGCGGCCGGCCTCGTGACCCACGCCCTGCTCTGGCAGGAGGAGCCGCCCTGCGAGGACAAGGACGACGCCGGCCTCGGGTCCGCCTTCGCCACACTGGACCGCGCCCTGAACCGCCGGGCGTCAAGGAGCGACCCCCAGGGCGTGGTTAGGCGGTGACGGACAGTGGCAGTGGTGAAAACGCAACAGGGCCGGACGGCTAATTCCGTCCGGCCCTGTCGTTCTCCTTACTGTTCAGCCACTTGCCCTGGCGCGAATCCGGTCCGACATTTCCTTTAGCTTCGACCAGCGGTTGTTGTCGGCCGACCGTTGGGCGGCACTGTCCAGAGCCAGGCAAGCGACCCGGGCGGTTTCCCTGGTCACATGCCCCGGACTCCGTCCCTTCACCAGGGCCGACAGCTGATTTTTCGCCGCCCGCGCCTGTTCACTATCGGCCAGGGCCTACCTCGCCTCCTCATGCTCCAGGTGAATTCCACCGAACGATTCTTCCACCCCCATGGCACTCTCTCTTCGCCGGCCGCATACCGCGGGTCCCCGGCTCAGCCGGTGATACGGAACATGGAAAGGTCAAATTGAGTATCGGTCAAGGACGAGAAGACACTGGATCCCGCATCATCGAATTCAATCTCTTTGAGACTCTCGTTGGACAGGAACCCGCCGTCAACGCAGGTGATCGTACCGTTCCTGATCCGCTCGGACAGCTGCCCCGCCAGGTAGCCGGTGAAGCTGTAGGACGCCCCGGAATCCCTGCCGCCGATGGGATGCCCGAAACTATGGAAGGTGTCGGGAAATCGTTCCTTGACCAGGACTGCCAGTTGATACGCGGTCAGGAAGGGCCGTGCTGAGAATCGTCGACCAGGGAATCATCTCCCGTGTACCAGGGCGCGGTGCATACATGCCCGTCATCGCCCCATTACCCGACGGGACGTTCATCGCGTCCCAGCACGTGGGCACAGAGCTGGGCTCGCCGGATAATCACATCGAGGTGCTCCGTTCAACCGACGGCAAGACGTGGGAGAACAAGGGCAGCATCCACCCCGGCGGCGGCCCGCCAGACGACGGCTGGGCTTACCGTGGCCCGAAGATCTCGGTCGTGCCCGACGGACGGCTGGTCATGACCGCCTCGCGTTTCGTGCAACGAGAGAGCCTTTTCGACCCGGACTCGGAGGCCTGGGCCCGCTGTGACATGCTGGTCCTCTGGTCCGAAGACGGAGGCGGTACCTGGTCGGATCCCGAGGTCGTGCTGGTGGGCCTGCCGCGCGACCGCTACAACTGGAACGGCGATGGGACGCTCTTGCAGCTAGCCGGGGACCGCTGGATGTACCCTCTCGAAACCTGGAAGCCCGAGGAAAGCACCGCCGAACCCGACCAGAAGGCGGCCGCCGTCTTCCCCTCCGACCAGGGCAAGACCTGGGGCGAGTTCTCCGTCGTGGCCGACGACGAGTCCGGCAAGATTCTCTGGTGGGACCAGATGTGCTCCATTATGCCGGACGGCCGGATATACACGCTGATTCTGGACCCACAAGTACGGCACGTCCGAGGATCTGAACAACCATTGGACTATCTCGGAAGACCAGGGGCGCACGTGGAGGGAGCCCAAACCCACCAACCTTAGGGGTCAGGTCTGTACGCCCATCCCCCTCCCGACGGGCGGGTTGCGGCGATCTACAACTTCCGGCACGAGCCGCAGGGCATACACGTCGCTCTGACGGAGGACCTGTCGAACTTCGATACCGACAACGAGGCCGTGGTCTTCGACGCCGGGGCGGAGGCGACCTTGGGTGATCCCGACCACCCTAACTTCCTTGCCGAAAAGATGCTCATCGGTTTCGGCAAACCCGGTGGCGTCCTTCTCGCCAATGGCGACCTGATGACCTACTTCTGGTGCACGTCCCAGGGCGTTACGCACACCCGCTGGGTGCGGTTGCAGGTCGACTGAACGTCGAGTCGCCGAATTCCGCCAGAGGGACTCGTTCGTCGTTTGGACGTCGCGGCGAGTTGCGAATATACGCCCCTCCAAGTACAATGACCCTGATCGCAAACAGACCTGTCGAACCATAGCGAAGGAGGTGAACAGATGGCAGAAGTCCTATCGACATCCATACCTGTCTTGTTCGCCTCGTTTCGGAAGGCCTGAGCCTGTAATACCTGCACGGTAGGGCATCCAAACCT
>DAOUIZ010000015.1:0-42886 GCA_034423195.1 Dehalococcoidia bacterium
GACGGACGCCAAGTCCAATGAGATCACCGCCATACCCGAGTTGCTCCAGTTGCTGGACGTGTCAGGCTGCATCGTCACCATCGACGCCATGGGCTGCCAGAAGGAAATCGCCCAGCCGGTGGTGCAGGGAGGAGCCGATTACCTGCTTGCGGTGAAGGCCAACCAGGGGGACCTGCACGAGAACATCAAGGACCTGTTTGCCTGCCGGGAACGTGAGGGATGGGACGGCGTGGCTTACAGCCACCACGAACAGGTGGGCAAGGATCACGGCCGACTGGAACGCCGTCAGTGCTGGGTGATCACTGACCCAGAGGAGTTGGCCTACGTGGACCCCCACCGGCAGTGGGCCTCCCTGGGCGCGGTGGCTCAGGTCAGCTACCGGCGGGACGCTGCCGCCGGTGCGCCAACCGATACCCGCTACTACATTTGCAGCTATCCGGCGGACGCCGCCAGGCTGCTGGCGGCAACCATAAGCCACTGGAGCATCGAGAACAGCCTGTACTGGGTGTTGGATGTGGCCTTCGACGAGGACCGCTGCCGTGTGAGAACGGGTCACGCCGACCAGAACCTGGCGGTGATACGACACCTGGCGCTGAACCTTCTGAAGCAGGAACGCAGCGCAAAAGTCGGGATCGAGGCCAAACGCAAAAAGGCTGGCTGGAACTTCGATTACCTCATGAAAGTCCTATCCCAGTGAAATGCAATCGACCTGCTGAAACCGCCTCCATAGGTTTGACAGTACATTCGCCTGATTCTAAACTAGCGGGTGGACATCGGACGGGAGCTTTTCCGGTGCCCGGGGTGGGCTGGCCTTTTCGACCGGCTCCCTTTTTCTGCGTAATCAATTATTAACGGGGAGGAGAACCGAAATGGTTACCGTTGAACCAACCCGGGACGTCGTTTCCGGCTTGTACCAGACCCTTGACCGGCACCTCGGCATCGTCCGCCAAAGCGTCAATCGCCCCCTGACCCTTACCGAAAAGATTATCCTGTCCCACCTTGACGACCCTGAGCAGACCGATGTCGTCCGTGGCGAGTCCTACGTCAACCTCCGCCCGGACCGGGTTATCCTCCAGGACGTGCTGGGACAGAGCGCCGTGCTGCAGTTCATGCAGACCATGCGCCCCTCGACCGCCGTCCCCACCAGCATCCACTGCGACCACCTCATCCAGGCCCGCGTCGAAGGCTCCTCTGACCTTCGCGAGTCCCTCCTGGAAAACGACGAGGTCTACAACTTCCTGCGCTCCGCCGCCGCCAAGTACGGCATGGGATTCTGGGGCCCCGGCGCCGGAATCATCCACCAGGTCGCCTTCGAGAACTACGCCTATCCCGGACAGATGATGCTCGGCACCGACTCCCACACCCCCATGGGCGGGGGCCTGTCCTCCATCTCCGTGGGTGTCGGCGGCGCTGACGCCGTCGAAGTCATGGCCGGCCTCCCCTGGGAAGTCCTCTACCCGAAAATTGTCGGCGTCCACCTCACCGGGCAGATGAGCGGCTGGACCGCGCCCAAGGATGTGATCCTCTACCTGGCTGGCGAGCTCACCGTCTCAGGTGGGACCAACGCCGTCATCGAGTACTTCGGCCCCGGCTGTGCCTCCATCAGCGCCACCGGCAAGGCCACCATCACCAACATGGGCGCCGAGCTGGGCGCCACCACCTCCGTCTTCCCCTACGACGACCGCATGGCCCGCTATCTCCAGGCCACCAATCGCGGCGAGCTGGCCGAGCTGGCCGACCAGTACAAGCACCTGTTCGCCGCCGACCCCGAGGTCGAGGCCAACCCGGAGCAGTATTACGACCGCATCGTGGAGATTAACCTCTCCGAGTTGGAGCCCCACCTCGTCGGCCCCCACTCCCCCGACCGCGCCCGTCCCATCTCCCGGATGGCCGCAGAACTCCAGCAGGACAGCGCGTTGGTGGATTCCATTGCCTCCGCCCTCATCGGAAGCTGCACCAACTCCTCCTACGAGGATATGAGCCGCTCCGCCGACGTGGCCGAGCAGGCCAAGGCCCACGGCATCAAGGCCGCCGTCCCCTTCATGGTCACCCCCGGGTCCGAGCAGGTCCGCGCCACCATCGAGCGCGACGGCCAGATGCAGTCCCTTCAGGACATAGATGCCACCGTCCTCGCCAACGCCTGCGGCCCCTGCATCGGCCAGTGGCGCCGCCAAGGCGAAGACGTCGGACGGGCCAACACCATCGTCACGTCCTACAACCGCAACTTCCCCGCCCGCAACGACGGCGAAGCCTCCACCATGAACCTCATCGGCAGCCCGGAGATCGTCACCGCCCTCGCTCTCGCCGGGCGTCTGTCCTTCAACCCCTTGACCGATACCCTCACCGCCGCCGACGGCTCCGAGTTCAAACTGGAGCCCCCCGGTGAAGCCCCCGAGGTCCCCTCCCAGAACTTCGCCGCCGGAACCTCCTCCTACGAGGCTCCCCCCGAGGATGGCAGCCACATCGAGCTGACCGTTGACCCCAACAGCGAGCGCATCGAGCTTCTTCAGCCCTGGGCTCCCTGGGACGGCCAGGACCTCCATGATATGCCTGTCCTCCTCAAGGCCCAGGGGAAGACCACCACCGACAGCATCTCCCCCGCCGGAGTCTGGCTCCGCTACCGGGGACACCTCAGCAAGTTCAGCGACAACATGTTCATGGGCGCCATCAACGCCTACAACGGCGAGGCCGGCAAGGGCCGCAACGTCATCACCGGCGAGGAAGGTCTCTGGTTCGCCCAGATCGCCCGCGATTACCAGGAACGGGGTATCAAGTGGGTCGTCATCGGCGACTCCAACTACGGCGAGGGCAGCAGCCGTGAGCACGCCGCCATGTCCCCCCGGCTTCTCGGTGGCGGCGCGGTCATCGTCCGGTCCTTCGCCCGCATCCACGAGAGCAACCTGAAGAAGCAGGGCCTCTTGGCCCTCACCTTCCCCGACCCGGCGGACTACGACCGGATCCGCGAGGACGACCGCATCAGCTTGGTGGGATTGAACGAAATCACCCCCGGCAAGCCCGTCCACTGCATCGTCAAGCACTCCGACGGCACCGAGGAGACCCTCGAACTCAACCACTCCTACGGCGACAGCCAGTTCGAGTGGTACCGCGTCGGGTCCGCCCTCAACCTCTTCCACCAGTAAACCGCAGAGTTGGAAGAAACAACCGGCATGGAAAAGGCGGGCCACCGGCTCGCCTTTCCCTTTGCCCTGCAACAGCCCAGCGGCTGCCGCCATCGTGCAGGACCCATCGGCTCCCAACCGTGAACAAAGAAGAAAGCGGGAGGAAAGGCGGGCGGCACCCTCGGCATCACAGTAATCCAGCCCCGCACCAACCCCCAGAGCTTAACCCCGTGAGGTAACCCTTGGACCGCATCGTCGACTACCTGAGTTCCTACACCAGCGCCCTGGCCTACGAGGACCTGCCCGAGGACGTCATCCACCAGTCCAAGCGTCTCTGGCTGGACACCCTCGGATGCGCCCTGGGTGCATTTTCCAGCGGCCCCAGCAAAATCGCCCGGGACGCCGCCCGCCGGGTGTCCGGCAGCCGTCCCGCCACCATCCTCTGGAGCGGAGCCTCCACCACTCCGGACCTCGCCGCTTTTGCCAACGGCATCATGATCCGCTACCTCGACTTCAACGACTTCTACCAGGGCCCGGAAGCCAAGGAAAGCGGCCACCCTACCGATGGCTTCGCCGCTGTCCTGGCAGCGGCCGAGATTAGCGGGCAGGACGGCCGGGCCGCCATTCTCGGAGCGGTTCTCGCTTGGGAGGTATACGCCCGCTTCTCCGACGCGGCCGCTCTCCGTGACCTCGGTTTCGACCAGGCCATCAACATCGGAATCGCCGCTTCCTGCGGCGCGTCCAAAGTGATGAATCTGGCCCCCGAACAGACGGCCCACGCCATCGCCCTGACCGCCGCCTCCAACGTGGTCCTCGGCGAAATCCGCTTCGGCAACGTCTCCATGTGGAAGGGCTGCGCCGCCGCCAACGCCTGCCGCAACGCCGTCTTCTCCACCGAGCTGGCCGCCGATGGGATGACCGGGCCTTTGGATGTTTTCGAGGGCAGCCGGGGGATGCTCAAGGCCGTTACCGGGCCCTTTGAGCTGCCTGAGTTTGGCGGAAACGGCAACCCCTTCCGCATCATGCAGTCCAGTTTCAAGCACTACCCCGCCGGATCCGTTGCGCAAACCGCATTGGAGTGCGCCCTGAAAATCCGGCCCCGGCTGGACAGTATCGAGGACATTGCCGAGGTCAACATCCAGACTTTTGCCTTCGGGGCCAACGTCATGGCCGACGGGCCGGACAAGTGGGACCCGGAAAACCGGGAAACCGCCGACCATTCCATGCCCTACGTCATGGCCGTCGCCCTCATGTACGGCGAGGTGGACAGCCGCTACTTCTCCGACCGCTACATCCACGACCCGCAGCTTCGGGAGCTGGTCCACAAGATTCGCGTCGAGGCTTCCGACGAATGCACCCGGGTTTTCCCGGAACAGCGGCTCAGCATCGTCGAAATCGTCACCAGGGACGGGACCCGCCACTCCGAACGCCTCGGCTACCACCGGGGCCACCCGGAAAACCCCATCAGCGACCTCGAAATCGAGGACAAGTTCCGCTCCATGGCCGATGGGCTCCTCACCGAGCCGCAAACCGAAGAAATAATCCAGCGGGTCTGGCATCTCGACGACGAAAAGTCCCTCGCCTCCCTGCTCCAGCTTATGAGGATTTAGCCCTGCATGGACACCACATCAAACAGCCACATCCGCAACCTCGCTATCATCGCCCACGTCGACCACGGCAAGACCACCCTCGTTGACGCCCTTCTCAAGCAGGGACACGCCTTCCAGGAGCGCCAGCAGGTCGGCGAGCTCATCATGGACTCCAACCCTCTGGAGCGGGAGCGGGGAATAACCATCCTCGCCAAGAACACCGCCGTCACCTGGCGCGGCGTCAAGGTCAACATCATCGACACCCCCGGCCACGCCGACTTCTCCGGAGAGGTCGAGCGGATTATGAACATGGTCGACGGCTGCCTCCTCCTCGTGGACGCCGTCGAAGGCCCCATGCCCCAGACCCGTTACGTACTCCAGCAGGCCCTGGAACAGAAAGTCCGTCCCCTCGTGGTAATCAACAAGATCGACCGCCCCGAGGCCCGGGTGGACGAAGTTGCCGAGCTGGTCCAGGACCTGTTCCTGGAGTTGGCCACCGACGCCGACCAGTTGGACTTCCCCGTTCTCTACTCTTCGGCCCGCCAGGGATTCGCCGTGGCCGATCCGTCCCAGCCGGGCCGAAACATGGAACCCCTGTTCCAGGCGATTCTCGACACCGTTCCGCCTCCGTCCGGGGAGCCTTCCGCCCCGTTGCAGATGCTGGTGGCCGCTCTCGACTACGACAATTACCTGGGCCCCATCGGCATCGGACGGGTTTCCCGTGGCACCCTCAGGTCCCGCGCTCCCGTCGCCCGCATTCAGCGTGAAGGGGACACCGGCACCCGCAATCTGGACCGGGTTTTCGTCTTCCACGGCCTGGAGCGTCACCAGGTGGAAGAGGCCGCCGCCGGCAGCATCGTGGCGATAACCGGGGTCGGCAACCTCAGCATCGGCGACACCATCGCCGACCCCGAATTTCCCGAGGCCATGCCCTCCATCGCCATCGAGGAACCGACGGTCAAGATGACCTTCGGAGTCAACTCGTCCCCCATGATGGGGCGGGAAGGTGAATACTGCACCTCCCGCAACCTCCACGAAAGGCTGCTGCGGGAGCTCCGCACCAACGTCAGCCTCCGTGTCGAACCCACCCCGGCCCCCGACGAGTTTCTCGTTTCCGGCCGGGGCGAGCTGCACCTGTCCATCCTCGTGGAAACCATGCGCCGGGAAGGGTACGAGTTCCAGGTCTCCAAGCCCGAGCCCGTGACCCGCGTAGTCGGCGGCCAGGTGCAGGAACCCGTCGAACAGCTCATCATCGACACCCGGGAGGAGTTCATCGGCCCCCTCACCGAGGACCTCGCCGGCCGTCTCGGACAGCTGACCAACGTCCACCACGACGGGGCGGGCAATGTCCGCCTGGAATACCGCATCCCCACCCGGGGATTGATCGGCTTCCGTTCCTTCTTCCTCAAGACCACCCGCGGCAACGGCGTCAACCACAGCCGCTTCGTCGGGTACGAACCCCTCCACGGCGAGGTCAAGCCCACGCCGGGAGGAGTGTTGGTCGCCTCCCAGGGCGGCAGCGCCGTCACCTACGGCTTGCTCAACGCCCAGGGGCGGGGTTCCACCTTCGTCGAGCCGGGAACCCCGGTCTACGAGGGCATGATTGTCGGAATGCACCCCAAGCAGGGCGACATCCCCATCAACGTCTGCCGCGAAAAGAAGCTCACCAACATGCGCTCCTCCACCGCCGACATCGCCCAGCGCCTCAGCCCGCCGGTTCGCCTCAGCCTGGAAGAAGCCCTGGACTTCATCTCCAACGATGAGCTTCTGGAAATCACCCCCCGGACCTACCGGATGCGCAAGCGGGAACTCACCCACGAGGGCCGCCTCAAGCTCCGCCGATGACCCCCCGCCCCCGGTAGTTTCCGGCCCCGGGATTTTACTGACAGACGCCCATAGCCAAAAGGATTGCCGTTCCGGTATGCTGGAACCAGCCGAATCATCCGTTCAGCCCACGTTCTGCCGCTTCCTCCGTGGTCGATGTGGCGGAATGTAGCAAAATCTAGCAGAAAAAATTCCTCCGTAATCCCCGTCGCCGCCAAAGGCGCGGGTCTTCTCGTCCGCTCACCCGGGATTAACCACTATAAACTCCGGTTTGCTATACTTGGGCCAACCCCATTCCGCACCTGAAAATCGGTCCCGGCTAACCCGGTGACCACGGATAGAGGAGTTGGCCCATGACCGCCACCGACTTCGCCACCATCGGAAAACCCGTTACCAGGCAGGAAGGCCCCGACAAGGTCTCCGGCGCCTTCACCTACTCCGCCGACGTTAACCTCCCCGGGATGCTCTGGGGCAAGGTTCTCCGCAGCCCCTATCCCCACGCCCGCATCCTCTCCATCGACACTTCCCGGGCCGAGGCCATGCCCGGCGTCCACGCCGTCATAACCGGCAAGGACACCGCCGGTATGCGGGTGGGCCGGTCTGTCCGCGATGTGCCCCTGCTTGCCGAAGACGTGGTCCGTTTCGTCGGAGAGAAGGTGGCCGCGGTGGCCGCCGACGATCCCGACACCGCCGAGGAAGCCCTGCTCCTCATCGACGTTGAATACGAACCCCTGCCCGCCGTCTACGACCCCGTCGAGGCCATGGAACCCTCTTCCCACAAGGTCCACGAAGGTGATCCCGTCTTTGAGTCCTCCTCAGGCCCCGTGCAGTTGGACGGCAACATCGGCAACCATTCCGTCTGGTCCAGCGGCGACACCGAGGAGGGTTTCCGCCAGTCGGCCCGCGTATTCGAACACACCTTCAGCACCACCTGGGTCCACCAGGCTTACATGGAACCCTACGCCTGCATCGTTGACATCGACGAGACTGATCGGATCCAGGTCTGGGCCAACAACAAGGTTCCCTACACCCTGCGCGCCCAGCTCGCCGACTCCCTCGGAATGCCCGAGGAGCGCATCCGCGTCAACCCCTGCGGGATCGGCGGCGACTTCGGCGGAAAGTCTCCCGCCATGAACGTTCCCCTGGCCTACATCCTGGCCCGGAAGGCCGGCCGGCCCGTCAAGATGATAATGAGCTACATCGAGGAACTGATGGCCGGGAACCCTCGTCATCCCTCCATCATCACCATCAAGACCGGCGTCGACGAGGACGGGCGGTTCCTGGCCCGGGAGAGCCGGGTCGTCTACAACGGCGGGGCCTACTGCGGATTCCGCGGCCGTCCCGGCCTGGCCGGCAGCCGCGACGCCGCCGGCGGGCAGTACCACATCCCCAACTTCCGCATCGACAGCTACATGGTCTACACCAACAACGTTCCCTGCGGCTCCTACCGCGCCCCCGGGCAGCCCCAGGTCGCCTTTGCCGTCGAGTCCCACACCGACATGATCGCCCATGAGTTGGGAATGGACCCCTACCAGCTCCGCCTCCTCAACGTTGTCCGCGACGGCCAGATGTGCGCCACCGGAGCCCTCTACAACAACATCCGCGGCGAGGAAACCCTCCAGGCCGCCGCCGAGGCCGCCGGATGGGACTCCCCCAAGTCCGGCCCCTGGGTCGGGCGGGGCATGTCCCTGGGACAGCGCCCGCAGGGGCAGAGCGTTTACTCCGTGAGCGTGACCATGGACCAATATGGAAAGGTCACCTTCCACACCCTCGTCCCCGAAACCGGCACCGGCTCCCACACCGTCGGGCGCCAGGTTATCGCCGAGGACTTGGGTATCCCGGTCGGCGACGTAACCGCCGTCCAGTTGGATACCGACGGCGGTCCCACTGACAGCGGCGCCGGCAGCGGCAGCAGCGTCGGCGGAACCAACGCGGCCCTGGCGGCGGCCCAGGGTGTGCGCCGCGAGCTGACCCTCATGGGCGCCGAGTTCTACGGCTGGCCCGAGGAGCGGGTCGTATTCCGCAATGGCCGGGTGTACGTGGACGGGGATACCGAAGGCGGGGTGACCATTGGTGAATTGGCGGGCCGGGTGGTGGCCGCCAAGGGAGAACCGGTAACCTTTTCCATCACCACCCCAGCCGAGGAACCCGACGTAACCTGCTTCTGCGCCCAGGTGGCCGAAGTGGAGGTGGACCCGGAGACGGGGGAGATCAAGCTCAACAAGTTCGTCACCGCCCACGACGTTGGCACGATCCACAACCCCATCACCCACCAGGGCCAGATTGACGGCGCCGTCGTCCAGGGGTTCGGTTACGCTCTTATGGAAGTCCTCCTCGCCGATGAGGGACAGATTTCGACCCTCAGCATGGGGGATGTGAAGATACCCACCATTCAGGACATCCCCGAGCTGGTGACTGTCCTTGTGGAAGCCCCGGGCGGAAACGGGCCCTTCGGCGCCAAGACCATCGGTGAGCAGCCCCTGCCTCCCGTCGCACCAGCCATCGCCAACGCCGTGTTCGACGCTGTTGGAATCCGGATACAGGACCTGCCCCTCACCCCGGAGAGCATCCTCACCGCCCTGAAGGAACGGTGATAAGGGAAGGGTGATAAAGATACGGTGATACCCTTCCGGGAATCCGAGTCCAAGTCCGGCAGCAATCGCCCCGGTAACCAATGGCCCTGACAGGATACCTCGTCCCCTTCCCGGACCCGGGGGCCTTCGACCTGATGAGCCGCTGGCTTGAGCAGGATGTGGAGGCCACCGGGCCGGGAACCATAACCGTCCGGGTCACCATGCCCCGGATCATCCGGCGCCCGGCGGAAGCCGGCCAGGTATCTGCCGACGCATCCAGCGCCGGGTTCGCCCGTAAGAAACTGGAATTGTTCCGTCACTGCGGGGGAGCATGGCTTCCGTTGTCGGAATCGGTGACCCCCAGCCCCGAAGCCGCCGAGGAAATAACCTGGCCTGTAACCCGCCCCGGTCTCTACCGGGCCAGGCTGACCAACATGGGAGGAATGGAAGGCCAGTTCTCCCTGGACTGCCGTTTCCGCCCGGGCTGACCCTCGGGGAGCCGTTTTCTTCCATCCGGCCGTCGCCGCAGCCGGATGTTTCCTGGCAGCTTGACCGCGGCCCTTCGCTCCAACCAGTCCGTTGTACGTAACACTCCCGACGATAAAGGAACGTCAACCCGGAATGCTTGACAGTAAACTCTACCCTTCCTAAACTCAAACTTACCAAAGTAGCCGGCAGCGACAGATGGGAAGTTGAGGCGGGCGTCGGAGAGAACGATGGCTGACGGCAACGCACCCCCGCCCAGGGAATCGCTTTGGCAGGGACTCCGCCGCCACCTGCGCGGCACCCTGGTTGCCGGCCTTCTTGTCCTGGTGCCCTTCGCCATCACCTACATCGTGCTGTCGTGGGTGTTCAATGCCATCGACCGCATCCTTGAGCCTGCCTTCACCGCCGGATTGGGTTGGTACGTTCCGGGGTTCGGGTTCGCCGCCCTCATCTTCCTCGTTTACCTGCTGGGGCTCATCTGGAACAAGCGCATCGGCCGCCGCATCATTCAGACCGGCCAGCACTATCTCCTGAATTTCCCAGTGGTCGGCGCCATCTACGGCCCAGCCCGTCAGCTCATCGAGTCCTTCGGGGGCAACCGCACCGCCGGTTTCAAGCGGGTGGTCCTCGTCGAGTATCCCAGGGACGGCGCGTGGATGGTGGGGTTCCTGACCGGAATCTCCAACGTTACCCCCGGAGACCTGATGGGAGTGGTCTATCTCCCCACCGCTCCGACCCCCAACTCCGGCTGGGTAGCCATCATCCCGGTTCGGAACATCTACGATACCGACATGAACGTCCAGCAGGCGATGACAATGGTGCTGTCCGGCGGCATTTCCTCCCCTCCCCAGATCGACCTGAAACTGATCGACCCCCACGAAATGCTCGCCCATATCGAGCAGTCCATTGACCCCGACCACAACATGGTGGCCGGAGCCTTCCGTCTTCCTTTCCTGAACCGGGGCAACGGCAACAGCGGCAGGACCCCGCGTTAACCTGCCGGTAAACAGCCTGCCCGTCAGGACCCAGGTGGGGTCACCCGGATCGTGATGATGTCGGTGCCGTGGTACTGCTGGTGCCTGACGGATGACGCGTAGTTGCGGAGCAGGCGCAGCGAAAGTTCGTTTTCGACCATTCCTTCCACTTCATGCTGCTGGAGCTGGCTGACCTGGTCCTCAATGTTGGTCCCGCTTCCGCCGCCGATGAACTCCAGGTCGGCGGACTGCCCGTCGCCGGACGCCAGCACGATTAGCTGCCGGTCCTCTTCTTCCATGTCGTCCCCCTCCAGGTCCAGCGGGGCCAGGGTCAACAGGGTTTCCTCGGCGGCGGCCCTCAGCCGTTCCTTCATCGGCTCTCCCCAGCCCCTCCGGTCGGCGAACCTGATGATGAACTCGTCCAGCTCGGGCAGCGAACCGGCGTCCAGGCGGGAGTGGAAGCGCATCCTCCTGGAATTGGTCAGCTCCAGGTACAGGATCATCAGGACAGCGGCCAGTCCGCCGGTGGTCACCCCGCTCTTCAACAGGGTGCCCAGGACCGGCCCCAGGTCCGGCAGGTTGAACAGCCCGAACTGAAACGACGCTCCGACCCAGAAGCAGACCCCTCCAATGACGATCTTTTGTCGGTTTGGCTCGTTCTGCACCAGGGTCCGCGCCCCGTCAACGAAGAGCGTTCCGGTCACCAGCACCAGGTATCCCGTCATCACCGGGCCCGGGATGGTGCTCAACAGCCCGGAGACCTTGGGCATGAAGGCGGCCAGAATAAAGACGCATCCGATGAAGTAGCCAACCCTTCGCGAAGCCACGCCGGTAATCTGGGTGAAGGCGACGATGCCGGGGTGGATGATGTTGGGGACGGCTCCGGCCAGTCCCGCGAAGACATTGCAGACCCCGGTGCCCGCCATGGTTCCCTGGATCTGGCGGAAGTCCACCGCGCGTTCTTCCCGCCGCGAGGCTCGCTGCAGCCCGATGGCCTCTCCATTCGCCTGGATGGAGATGATCACCCCGAGAAACAGGAACGACGGCAGCAGGGTCCAGAAAGGCACGCCAAAATCGAATCCCAGGCCGGGCGCTTCTGACGGCACACCGATCCAGGAAGCCCGGACCACATTCTCCAGGTCGTAGATGCCCAGGGCGGCCGCCACGATGCACCCTCCCACTATTCCGGCAACCGGCGCCCAGAGCCGCAAGACTGCCGACCCCCGCAGGGCCAGGGCAGCCACAATCCCCAGCGTTGCCAACGCCGTCAGGAGGGACGGGACCGCCCGGTCCGGGTCCGCCGTGGCCCGGTCCAGCAACCCGAACACCACGGACGCCAGGGTTATCGACAGGATCATCATCACGATCCCGCCAACCGTCGGGGTGACAATCCGTCTCAGTATGAACAGCCACCTGGAGATGACCAGCTGCGCCGCCGCCGTGACCAGCACCAGCGTCGTCAATGTATCCGGCCCCCCGTCTGCCACCGCAGTGATGCAGAAGGGGATGGAGAACGCGGCGGTGAACATGGGGGCCACTGCTCCGGCCCCCACCGGCCCCATGCGGCGCACCTGCAGGATGGTCGAAACTCCAACCACCAGCAGGGATGCAAAGACCATCCAGGTCAGATACGAATGTCCCCGGCCCGATTCCTGGGCGACCACCACCGGCGTCACCAGGAGCGTCGCCGCCGCCAGCGCGGTGAATTGCAGGCCGAACCCTGCTGTTTGCGGCCATGGAGGGTTCTCGTGGGGTTCGTATCGGGGATTTTGGGAAGGTGCCGCCGCCAAAGTGGTCTCCCTGGTAGACAGTCAGAGATGGGCAGTTAGAGATCGGTGACTATGTGCCCGCTACCATACCACAACGGAGAAATCCGGCGGGTCAATCCCGCGGCAATTTTCCCGTGAAGGAAGGGAAACGGGCACTGGTCGAAGGGAAGACGAGAGCCGCCAGGGAGAAGTGGGCCTGAGTTCACCGTATTGCGAACTGTCCGGTGCGAAGTTTCACTGTGAATGGTCACCGTCAAGTCCAGGCGGCAGGCGAAGTGCGGTTGCCTACCGTGCGGGTCAGGAGAGCGGCTTGTTGGCTAAGGCTTCTCCATAGGCAAAGGCGAAAAGGGCCGCGGGATGGTCTTTCCACCGGTCATAGGCGGCTCTCAAATCCTCGACCAGATTTTCCGACGACGCCCCGTATTTTATGGCCGCTTCCGTGACTTCGTGCGACAGGAGCCACTGACTGATTAAGCGGTGAATGGAAGCGATTTGCTCGGGAGAACTGTAAACACTAAAGGAGGCGCTCATGCGGATGTCGGTAAACCCCGCCTCCAGGATATGGTGCTTCATATCCTTACCCATCTGGGGATGCCCGTCATCTGCCCGCACCAGGTCTTCGAACATGTCCCACGACCTTCTCATGATGCCGAAGTTGGGATGCGTGAAGGCCGACTCGCAGATCATTTCACGGCAAGCTATGATGCCGCCGGGCTTCAGGACGCGTTTGACTTCGGACAGCACCCCCGCGATGTCGGGGACGTGCATCAATACGCTGCGGCAGTGAGCGACGTCAAAGAAGTTGTCCTCGAACTGGAGATCGGTTACGTCGCCGACGTGAAATATGGCGTTATCCTGACCCAGCGACGCGGCCACAGACCTGGCCCGTTCAATCAGGGACTCGTCCATGTCCACGCCGTGCATCTCCCCGGGCGCTACGGCTTCGGCTAAGCCCACCGATATAGTGCCCGGTCCACAGCCAAAGTCCAGCAGGCGAAGACCGGGCCTGAGATGCGGGAGCAAATGGGCGGCGCTGTTTTCCGCCGTAGCTCACAGCTGAGTCTCCAGAATTACCGCGCTGTAGCCCATCGTGTAGTCGGGCGTCGCCGATGTCCGCTGAACCATGGTGGCGTTTATTTTGGCCTCCTCTTCGATAAAAGCCCCGGGGTCCGTCGTCGCTGCGCCGTTTCGGCTACTATACCACAATTGTATAATCTGGCTGTAATCTCTAGCCCATTTGACGTGATTTCTTGTCACTTTTTGGAAAACCCGGCATAATTGCCCCGGTAACCTGCGTACCCCGCCCAAGGCGCTCGCGCCCGAAAACACCAACCCTTGGCACACACTCCCAAAACTTGCCTTCCAATCCTCACAGACCCCATCTCCGGCTTCGCGATAGTTGCCGGAGCAACACCGCGGGCTATCGCATGGGGAAGTTGGCGAACTGGAGGAGCATGGCTTTCAGGAAGCTGTCGTCCCAGCCGGCCCGTTTCAGCTTTCCCCTTCCCCCTTTACGTGGGAAGAGCCTGCCCGCGCGGATGCGGGGGTCAGGATGGGGGTGAGAGTTCAATTCTCACCCGCCCTCCAAGATGTTGGACCGCTAGTTGGGTTCGATGACGCCGCAGGCGATGCGCCCTCCGGCTCCCCCGATGGGCTGGGTGTTGTGGTCATCCCGGTTCTCGTGGACCACGATGGCGGACCCGTCGTCGTCCATCAGCAGCTCTGGACTAACCAGGGTCGTGAAAAGTTCGGCCCGCACGGTACCATCGGCGGCGGCGTAGATATTGGGCAGGTCGCCGTTGTCCGGGCCGTCCGGGTTGAGCAGCCCGTGCTGGCGGTTGTCCACGTTGATGTGTCCGCCCGACGCCTTGAAATCAGGCGTGCATGCCCCGACCGAGTGGATATGGATGCCGTGCAGTCCGGGTTCGATGCCTTCCGCCATGACGGTCACCAGGAATCCCCCTGAGCCTTGCTGCATGACCACAGTGCCAATGGGGTCCCCCTCCACGTTCCGCATTTCGGCAATATAACGCGCATCACCCCAGGCCCTGCCGTCGCTGCTGCCGTCGTTGCCGCACGCTGCGGACAGGAGCACCACCGCAGCTGCCACTGTCAAAGCAAAACCCAGGTTTCCCATCTTCCTCTGCATTAAGACTTCACCTCCGTCCCATGCTGGCCCGTTTCAGCTTTCCCCGCATGGCGACCGCTACCATACCACAACGGGAAAACCCGCCGGGTCAATTCCCCGCCAATTTTCGGGAGAAGGAAAGGGATCGCTCACTGGTCGAAAGGAAGACGAGGACCGACGGAATGAAGTGGGCAGTGGAGGACTCGAACCTCCGGCCTCCTGCGTGTAAAGCAGGCGCTCTAACCATCTGAGCTAACCGCCCAATACGAAGCCCTGTTCCTGGTCGGCGCAGGGAGGACAGGGGAGAACCGGGTTGCGCCGCCCCGTACCCCGCTCCAATTATCCTTGCCCCAATCAGGGCAGTCAACGGGTTCCCGATGGAATCGCCGTCCCCGGCCAGCCCACCTGCCTCGCCCGTCGGGAACGCTATGATATTATTGGGCTGCTCCAACGCCGCGAACCGGGTTGCCTGAGTTTTTCTGTTGCCCTGTCGCGGGGCCCTATATTCCTCGCTAATCGGAGGTTAGATATGCCTTTTGGTGGTAACGACTGGCTTGCCTTGACTCAGGAGGACGCCCTGGAACCCGGCCTCCCCATCTGCGACCCGCACCACCATTTCTGGGACCTGCGGCCGCAGCGCCTTCCCCACCAGCGGTACCTTCTTCATGAACTGCTGGACGACATTGGTTCCGGGCATAACGTGACGTCTACCGTGTTCGTCGAGGCCCGCTCCATGTACCGGGCGGGAGGACCCGAGGAAATGCAGCCGGTGGGAGAGGTGGAGTTCGTGCAGGGATTGGCCGCGGCCGGCGCCAGCGGAGTTTACGGGTCTGCCCGGCCCGCCGCATCCATTGTCGGGCACGCCAATCTCAACCTCGGGTCCGGTGTCCGGCCGGTGCTGGAGGCCCTGCAGGCGGCCAGTCCCAACCGCTTCCGGGGAATCCGCCACTCGGTGACTTGGGACCCCCACCCGGAAATCGAAAACACGGCGGCCCACAACATGCCCGGCCAGCTCGCTTCGGCCAATTTCAGGGAAGGGGCCCGCGTCCTTTCGGGAATGGGTCTTTCCCTCGAAGCATGGATGTATTTCCCCCAACTGCCCGAGCTGGCTGACTTCGCCAGGGCAGTCCCGGACTTGACCATCATCCTCAACCACATCGGCGGACTCATCCGCGTCGGCCCCTACGGCAACCGGGACGACGAAGTCCTCGCCACATGGCGCAGCGGAATCGCAGCGGCGGCGGAGTGCCCCAATGTCAACATGAAGCTGGGCGGAATCGGCATGCCGCGCACCGGGTTCGACTGGCACGAACGGGACACCCCCATTGGGTCGGAGGAACTGGCCGGAGACATGGCTCCGTTCATGGACTACTGCATCGAGCAGTTTGGCCCGGAGCGCTGCATGTTCGAGAGCAACTTCCCCGTGGACAAGGTCTCTTACTCGTACAACGTCATGTACAACGCCTTCAAGCGGTTGTCCCAAGAATATTCCCAGTCGGAGCGGGCGGCGATGTTCCACGACACCGCCGTCCGGGTCTATCGGGTCAACGAGGAATAAGCTCTCAAGGGGCACGCATTATCGGGGCTGTCCCTATGGAAAACACCACATTGTTGGTGCTGATCTATGGTGCACATAGCCCCCATTGAAAACCTTTGACCTGTGAAGGGGCCGCACCCGTCCATACCTCCGTTGGCCCGGTTGGCCGGTCTATCCCGTATGTCGCCGGAGCTTCAGGGCTTCAAATGTGATTGCCCTGCCGTGATAACCCGGCGGGGTTGCGCCGGTTGTGGGGTCTCCCTATAATTGGACGCGTTCATTCACCCCTTCGGGCGGTTAGCTCAGCGGTTAGAGCGCCTCGTTCACACCGAGGAGGTCGGAGGTTCAAATCCTCCATCGCCCACCATCGACGCCCCAGTGGCGGCAGCTTTAACAAGTTCAACTTGCCGAGGTGGCGAAACGGCAGACGCGCTGCGTTCAGGGCGCAGTGTCCTTATGGACGTGTGGGTTCAAATCCCTCCCTCGGCACCACATTCCGCCACCCCCCTGCCCCAAACGGACTTCCCGGGCCCAATCGGTTATCACGCGGGTGAGAAGCCCCGCCCGGTAGCCGATTCCACGATCATGGACAGTGCCTCATAGCTGGTGATGGACCCCATGAACCTCTGGGTGTCCGGGTCCACCACGGGAAGTGCGCTCAAGCCTGACTCGATCATCCGTTGCAGCACGTCTTCGACCAGGTCTTCCGGCGAAGCCTCCGGGGTCACGTGTCGGAGGATTTCGCCGATGCGGGTGTTGCTCCACTGGCTCCTCGGCAGATACCGGAGCATCCCCAGTGACACGATCCCCTGCAGCTGTGTCCCTTCCACGACCACGTAATCGTGCTGCTCCGACGAGATCCAGGTCTCCACGAACAATCGCACCGTGATCGACGGCTCCGGGTGTGGCCGGGACCCGTCCAGAATGTCCTTGACCTTGACCCCTTCCAGGACAAACCGGTCCAGGGCCAGCGGCAGCCGCTCGCGGTCCCGACCCTCCTCCAGGGGCTTGACCCTCCTGATCGCCCATGTGATGCCGAAGGGCGTCAGCAGTATGTAGCAGAACATCGCCAGGACCAGCAGCGAAAAAACGCCCGTCCCGATAGCTCCCGTCCCCAGCAGGACCAGCAGCAGGGCGATTTCCGCCACGCCTTTGGCCATCAACCCGGCCGCAATGGCAAGGGGCTCCTCCATCCTCGTCACGAACGCCCCTAGGAACGCCCCAACAAATTTTCCCGCCAGCGGCACCAGCGTTAACCCAAGGATGGTGCCAATAGGCAGGTCCAAAAAGTCCAGGCTCAGGTTCAGCCCCGCCGAGGCAAAGAAGAGAGGTACGAACAACCCTTCGGCGGTGCTCTTCATCCCTGGCATCAGGTCGTGGCGCACCTGGTAGGGCAAACTGGACAAGGCTGCTCCGAAAAGCAGAGCTCCGATTGATCCATGCAGCCCAACCGTCTCCGCCCCCACTACGACGAGGAACAAGGTCCCCAGCGACATTCCGTAGGACAATTGCGGGACGTGGATGAATCTGTGCAGCTGTACCAGCACCCACGGCATAATCTTGTTGCAAACGAACCAGGTAACTATGGTGAAACCAATGATCTCACCAATGATGATGACGACATTCAACCAATCAAACTCATGAGCACCCCCAAAGAGGTGGTCGCTGATTCCGAACCCGACTACGAATAAAGCCAGCACTTCGGCGATGACCACGGCGGTGAAGATCTGTATCCCCACCGGCTCCCGGAGGCGGCCCTCATCCATCAGTACCTTGGCCACCACACCCAGGCTGGACAAGGAGAGCACGCCGGCCAGGGCCAGTGCCTGAGTAAAGCCGAGGCCCAGGTGCAGGTCGAAGATTACATCGGAGGTAACTGCCAGCGCTGCCAGCATGGATACCGCCAGCGACAGTACCGCCGCCACGACCAGCTTTCCCCGAATGGCACGCAGGAATCCGCCGATGTCCAGTTCATCCAATCCAATCAGGAAGAAAAATACGAAAATCCCCAGGCTTAGCAGCAATTGGGTGCTGTTGCTGGTTTCGACTACCCCGCTCACCGGGCCGAGGATCACTCCAGCCGTGGCGTAAGCGATGATCGCGTTGAGGCCGAAACGCTTGAATACCCCTTCAAGCAACTTGGCAAAGGCCAGCAGCAGCCCGATGGCTAACAGGTCGTGGTATATGTCCACAGATGACCCCTTTTATCCCCTGTCAAAGAACCGGCCGCAGAATCCCCGTCGGTGGATATCAGGGGAAGCGCCGCGACACCGGTGTTCTCACAACTCCGGCATTCTACCCCAAAATGTTGGGAGAGAGTTGTTCCCCCAGCCAATAGCAACGTATTAAGAGTGACCTGTTAAGAGTGACCTGCCACCTGTTTCCGGAAGTTTCCAGAAAAGTGGTCAAGGTGAACAGCCGGAATGACCGCCGCTTCGGGCAAAGTGTCTCGGTCTCAGCGGGCATTGCGGCCCTCCGGCCTTCGGAATGGCCGCCCAGCCGAGCTTGTCAAGCAGAATCAACGTTGTTATCCTTGTCCCAGTTGCGATAGTAAGTCTTGGCTCCGGCCACGCCATATACGTCAACCACGCGCTTGTAGCTCAGCGGATAGAGCGCTGCCCTGCGGAGGCAGAGGTCGTGAGTTCGAATCTCGCCAAGCGCGCCATTCCTTCCCCGCCCGTCGCAACCATCGGTTCATTCCCTGACCCCGCTTGCCCTGGTAGGAACGCCGGGCCTATCGCATGATGATTGTTGCGCCGGGACCCGGTCCCGCTGCTTCTGTCCCACCTGCCGCCGGCGCTACTGACACCTAACCATTGAGACCGGCGCATTCCCCGTATAGCGGGGAAACTGGCGGACCAACTTCTCCGGCTCCCGTCGTTCCCTCTGCTTTTGCCAGTGGTGTCCAAGTCATGTCAATGATAATCCTCCACAACTCTCCCTTCACCCGGCCCGGGATACCGCTGGCTCCCTCCGTTTTCCACGAGGCTTTCGGGGATGTGTCCCAAAATCTCCCGGAAATGTCCCATTTTGTCCCTTTTATGTCTCAATCTTGTCCCACCGCATCCCAAAGTATGGCGCATAACAGCCCAGATTTTCCCGTGGGTCCCGAGGTTTTGAGCACAAAATCGCCGAAATGTCCCACAAAGCAAAAAAATCGGTCGGCCGACCCTGTATGCGTTAGCCCTGGCAGGAACGCCCAGTGCGATTGCATGAGTGCCAGTTTGGTCAAGCTGCCAGTGAACGGTCAACACGATACTGGGGGGACAGATGACGGGGGTCTGGATTCCCTTCTTGCGACTCCGCCGCTGGCGCAAGGTAACTTGTCTTAACGCCGGCGGCTGTCGCGCGGAGTTCGTCGCGGGGGTGACGGGAGGGGAGGTGAAAGGGTCGATTCAGACTTCATGCGATAGCCCTGCCGGTTTTGGTTGACAGGGTTGGGGGGAGGAAATAGGCTTCGCTTAAGTTTGGGTTTCATGGTAGGAAGTGGGGAACAGGGGACCACGAGGGGGTGAAGGATGGCGAATGGAGAAGCCGACAACAGGATATTTGTGCTGGACCCGACGGCTCCGCCGCGTAAGCTGGAGCGGGAGCTGGCGCTGAGGCCGGAGGACTTGCGGGGGAAGACGGTGGGGTTTCTGTGGAACAGCAAGCCGAACGGGGATGTGCTGTTCGGGAGGCTGGAGGACCTGCTGAGGGACAAGTACGAAATCAGCGGCGTTATGTATAGAAGGAAGCCGACGTCATCGGCGCCGGCGCGGGAAGAGGTCATTGAGGAACTGGCCGAATCCGTCGATATTGCGGTGGTGGGGCTGGCGGATTGAGGGTCCTGCACTTCGTGGAGTATCCACGATGCAGTGCAACTGGAGCGTCGGGGCGTCCCGACGGTGACGGTGGGCAGCCACCTGTTCGTGCGGCTGGGGGAGACGGAGAAGCGGGCGCTGGGGCTGCCGGAGCTTCCGATGGCGATCACGCAGCATCCGATTGGGGGGATCAAGGGGGATGCGGTGGTTTCCAAGGCGGACGGGCTGCTGGATGTGGTGGTTTCTGGGCTGACGGTGGGGTAGAGGGGACGTCGGGGGAGAGGTTCAGGCCGGCTACCAAGGTTGCGGGGACGGCTGATGGGTTCCTGCCTCCGCAGGAACGACGAGGGGTTACGTTGGGGGATTCGTCCCCCAAACCCCCTGAGTTGGGGTTGGTTGTGGGGAAGGGGACCGGCGATGGGATAGGACAGGAGGCGGCGTTGGTCGAGTTTGTTTCTGCCAAGGTTGAGGTTGCCGACGAGTACGAGGCGGTGCAGGAGCTTGTCCTGGCCAAGGGCTGGGGGGACGGGCTGCCGGTGGTGCCTCCGACTCTGGGGCGGGTGGAGGCGATGCTGGCCGGGGGGGCCGGGCGCTTGGAGGGTCCCGAGGGCAAGATGGAGGTGCCTCCGAACTGGGGGGAGGCGACGCTGGAGAAGATTGCCATCAACGCGGTGATGGCGGGGTGCCGGCCGGAGCATTTTCCGGTGGTGGCGGCGGCGGTGCGGGCGATGACGGACCCGGCGTTCAACCTGTACGCGGTGCAGGCGACGACGCATCCGTGCGCTCCACTGGTCATCGTGAACGGGCCGATAAGAGAGAAGCTGGGGATGAACAGCGGGTCGGGGGCCTACGGGCCGGGGTGGCGGGCCAACGCGGTGATCGGCAGGGCGATCCGGCTGATATTGCTAAACGTGGGGGGAGCGTATCCGGGGTCGGGGGATATGTCCACCCAGGGGGCGCCGTCCAAGTACGGCTACTGCGTGGCGGAGAACGAGGAGGGGAACCCGTGGGAGCCGCTGCACGTGGAGCGGGGGTTCTCTCCCGAACAGAGCGCGGTGACGGTGGTGGCGGGGGAGCCGCCGCACAACATCAACGATCACACAGGGAGCTCGGCGGAGGACATTCTGACCATCGTGGCGGGGGCGATGGCGGTGACTGGGGCGAACAACGCCTATACGGGCGGGGAGACGCTGCTGGCCCTGGGGCCGGAGCATGCGGCGACGATTACGCGGGACGGGTTGAGCAAGGACGATGTGCGGGATTGGCTGCACGAGAGGGCGCGGGTGCCGCTGGAGCGGTATACGGAGGAGACGATGCTGGAGCGGTTCGGGCGCATCCCGGAGGGGCCGGTTCCGATGGTGGGGTCGCGGGAGGACCTGGCGATCATGGTGCTGGGGGGTCCCGGGAAGCATTCGTCGTGGGTGCCGACGTTCGGGGGGACGACGCGGTCGGTGACGGTGGGGGTTTAGGGGGTTACGGCAACAAACGAGGTCGAGGGTTATAGGGTAGGCAAACCTCGAAACCGGCGATTGCAGCGAACTTAACCAAGCCGGAATCAAACGTATGAAACTCGTCAATTTGAAACCCGTTAGTATCCAACCACTGTGCCGTTGCGAGATGTATGGCATCGTTGGCCCGCATACTCCAACCGTTGGCGATGGCGTGGCGCATCAAAGACTTCGCCAAATTCGCAATGCCGGGATTGAAGTCCACCATCGTTAATGCCGCGCCTTCCCATAAGCCATTTATGAGCAACTCAGTGCCAGGGTCGAGGGATTGTTTTTCTTTTTCGGCGGCCGAGAACGCCACTTCAACCTGAGATAAGTCGGACGTAAATATTGCCAACTCGCCGTTGGCGCCGCTTTCGAGGAGGCCACTTACAACTTCGACCCTGCCGGGTTCCCCATTGACGTATGCGAGAAAGATGCAGGAGTCCCAGTAAACACGCTGGGGAACCTCAGGCATCTCTCAGTCTCCGAATAGTGTCTTCCGCTTTTTCGTCGCCCGGTTTCCAAGGAACGACTCCTTTGGCCCGTCGAAAACTGCCCGGTTCAACGTTGGGCAATATCTCAATGTTGATAATGCCGCGAATGGAAACGGGCCGAGCGCCCAGCGGTTCACGGTAGACTCGACCGCTGACCCTGGCCCGCTGGCCCCAAATCTCTCTCATGCGGTCTTCTTCGCCAGGGCTCAAGAAGCAGACAACAGCCTTATCAAAAACGGAGTCATATAAATTGAACCGGAGGCTACCGCGACTGCTCAAGCTCTGTATCCGTCCAGTGACGGAACCTATCGAGACAAACGATCCAGAATCGTTGTAGGAGTCGCCTTTTTGGGACAAGATAAACTCATCATCCGCTGTAGCCAAGCGTACGTATTGGGAGGTATCTGCGATATTCCTAACGGCTTCCGCGGCACTTGAGACGGTTTGGCCCCACCCGGTTGGCAAGCCTCCTTCGCTAAGAATGGCTCCGACGTAACCGTAATCGTCTACGATTTTCGACACAACAGCAATGTCTTCGGCCTCGCCACGAAGGGTTACAGCCGCGCTGCCCGATTGCAGGTCTTCCACTATCCAAGTGACGCCAGCGTTCCTCGGAGTGAGTGCAATGACAAGGCGACGGAAGGCCGTGATTCCGTTTTCCAGTTCGGCGATGTCTATGGTTCCGCCTAATTCAAATGTCACCATGTCTTTCGGCATCGTCGGCCACCTTAACGGTTGTTCAGTGGCATGATAACAAACTAATGGCCGAGGGGATATTCAAGATTGGGCTTTACCCGCGCGGGTACAACAATGGCTCTGTGGGCCGATGCTCCCTTGCGCTGGGGCGGGGTTAGAGGATGGGCCAGCGTGGGGGGTAGTGGAGGTTGGTGCGGCGGAGGAGGTTTTGGCCGTCGGTCTGGACCTGGGGGATTAGGGATTTTTCGTCGACGAAGAGGGGGGTGTGGTTCTGGACGACGATGTTTCCGTCGATGATGACGGTGTGTACGCTGCGGCCGTCGGCGTTGTAGACGAGGGAGTTGACGGGGTTGTGGAGGGCGCTCCACTCGGGGCGCTGGGTGTCGAAGAGGACAAGGTCGGCTTTCTTTCCGACTTCGATTGATCCGATTTCATGGGCGAGGCCGAGGGCCTGGGCGCCGCCGATGGTGGCGAGTTCCAGGGCGGTCTCGGCGGGGACCATCTGCCAGTCCCGGCGGGCGTCCTTGTAGAGGACGGCGATAAGGTACATGGAGCGGAGGGTCTCCAGCAGGTTGGAGTTGTTGCCGGCGTCGGTGCCGAGTCCGACGGTGACTCCGGCGGCGAGAAGCTCGGGAAGCAGTCCGGTGCTGGTCATTCCGGCAGCACCTTTGAGGGCGGCGGTGGGACAGACAACGACGCCGGCGCCGGCGGCGGCGAGGGTGTCCACCTCGGCGGGGTCCAGTCCGAGAACGTGGGCGAGAAGGACGTTGGGGCCGAGGACACCGAGGTCTGCCAGGTATTCGGAGGGAAGCTTGCCGTGCTGCTGCATCCATTCAGCGGCGGCGCGGGGGGTGAAGTTGAAGTGGGTGGTCATTCCGGTGGCGTGATCGTCCGCGAGGGCCTTGGCTCCGGTGAGGAGTTGGGGGGAGCAGTAGGAGGGAGCGAAGGGCATGGTCCAGGCGCGGACGCGGCCATCTAGGGCGTTGTGGCAGTCCGCGATGGTCTGCTCCATAGCGCGGAGGGCCTGGGCGGTATCGGAGACGGGGATGTTGAGGGGGTTGGGGAGGTCGCAGGCGTGGGAGCCGACGATGATGCGGCAGCCGCTCTGTTGGTAGGCGGGGAAGCAGGCGTCAAGGTGGCTGGTGGTGCCGGGGTCGAGGAAGGTGGTGGTGCCGTACTTGAGAAGCTCGGTGATGGCCAGGAGGGAGGTGCGGTACTCTTCCTCGGGGGTCATGGCGGCCTGGAGGAGGAAGACGTTGGGAAGGTAGGCGGGGCCGAGGTCGTCGGGGAAGAGGCCCCGGACTGCGTGGGCGTAGCTGATGTGCATGTGCCCGTTGACGAAGCCGGGGGTGACGACGAAATGGCGGGCGTCGATGGCGCGTCCGGCCGGGATGTCCGAGAGGTCGGCGGTCTTTCCGACGTGGGTTATCCGGCTGCCGTCGGTGACGACAGCGGCGTCGGTGAGGATGCGGCGGCCGGGGTCGAGGGTAACTAGGTAGCGGATGTTTTCGAGCTTGAGGGTAGCGGGCATGGCGGGCTGCTCCGTTGGGGGGTTGTCCGGCGGATTTGTCCCAGTTTGACAGGGTTGGCGGCGGGGGTTAGGTTGGGCTTGGGGAGGGTTATCCGAGGATGGTCAATGCGGAGACAAATATAGCAGTCCGGGAGGCGGTTGAGGGGGATGTTGCCACGATTGCGGCGTTCAACTCGGCGATGGCGGTGGAGACGGAGGGGAAGGAGCTGGAACCGGCAGTGGTCCTAGCCGGGGTGGCGGCGGTTGTCCGGCGGCGGGAGCTGGGGTTTTACCTGGTGGCGGAGGTGGATGGGGAGGTGTCCGGTCAGCTGATGATTACGGCGGAGTGGAGCGACTGGCGGAACAGGCTTTTCTGGTGGATCCAGTCAGTTTATGTGAAGCCGGAGTTCCGGCGGGTGGGGGTTTATTCCAGGCTGTACGACCGGGTGCGGGAGATGGCGCTGGAGGCGGGAGACGTGAGAGGCATCCGGCTGTACGTGGCGAAGGAGAACACTCCGGCGCAGCGCGTGTATGAGCGGCTGGGAATGGGGGATTCGGGGTATCTGATGTACGAGGTGGAGTTCGGGTGACGGGGTTACATTGGGGGACTCGTCCCCCAAACCCCCTGAATTGTCCGGTTGACGGTGTTGGGAGGATGTTCTATTTTTCGGGGGAGTATCAAAGGGTTCCCGAGAGCGGAGGGTATGGCTGAGGCACCTTCGGAATACGATTACCTGGAGCGGGGGCGGTTCTTCTACCAGCGGGGGATGCTGGCGGAGGCGGTGGCCGACTTCAATCAAGCGTTGGAGATGGAGCCTTCACTGGCTCCGGCCTATTACTACCGGGGGCTGGCGCGGCGGCGGATGGGGGCAGTCCAGCAGGCGGTGGAGGACTATTCAGAGGCGCTGAGGGTGGAGCCGGACTATCCGGCGGCGTACTACGCGCGGGGAGTGGCTTTCCGGGAGCTGGGGGAGTTCGAGCGGGCGGTCCTGGACTACAACCAGGCGATAGACCTGGAGCCGGAGGACGGGGACTTCTACTACGCGCGGGGGGTGGCCCACGCCTCGCTGAAGCACTACAACGAGGCGATTGAGGACTTCCAAGAGGCGCTGAAGTGGAATCCGCAGATGTCCAACGCCTACTACAACCTGGGGATTGCCTTCCGGGATATGGGGGACCGGGAGCGGACGCTGGAATACTACACGAAGGCTATTGAGCTGCGTCCCAATGACCCGGATTACCGGTATGCGCTGGGGAATCTGTACAGCGATCTGGGGGAGTATCCGAGGGCAGTCGGGGAGTATGACGAGGCGATCCGGCTGGTGCCGACCTTTGCCAACGCGCTGTACAACCGGGGGATTGCGCGGCGGAACGGGGGCGATCCGGCGGCGGCGCTGGATGACTTCGACGCGGCGCGGAGGGCGGGGTTTGAGTCCGGCGGGCTGTATTCCAACCGGGGGATTGCGCGGGCCGACCTGGGGGAGTTCGAGGCGGCGCTGGGGGAGTTCGAGCGGGCGTTGACGCTGGATCCGGGGCTGCCTTCGGCGCACCTGGGGAGGGGGAATGCCCTGGCGAACATGGGCCGGTTGGAAGAGGCGGTGGCGTCCTATGACGCGGCGATTGTTCTGAAGGGGGATTTGGCGGATGCGTTCCGGGGGCGGAGCCTGGCGCGGCGGGAACTGGGGGACCCGGAGGGGGCGGATGAGGACTGGGGGGAGTATTTACGGCTGGTTGGGTAGGGGTTACGTTGGGGGATGCATCCCCCAAACCCGCTGAGTTTGGGCGGGGATTGTTCATCTGAAAATGGAGGTGGGAGCGTTGACGGGCAGCGGGAATGCGGTTTATGACGGGCTGGTTGTGGATGAGCAACTGGGGCATTTGGAGTACGTGGTTACCGAAGAGCTGCTGAGGGAGTTCCAAGAGGCGGTTGGGTATCCCGAGGCGGGGTTTCCGCACATTGCGGTGAAGGAGTACATCGAGGTGCTGCGGCGGAAGCATGGGCCGGTACCCATAATAAGCGCCAAGCACCGGGACCGGTATTTCCATCCGCCCATCGAGGGGAAGCGGGTGCAGGTGTCCGGCTGGGTGCGGGAGAAGTACGAGCGGAGGGGGCGGTGGTGGCTGGTAGTGGAGACGCTGGCGATTGACGAGGACGGGCGGGAGATTGTCCGGAGCGAGCATACATTCCTGATAGGCGGGCTGGAGGCAGGGAAATGAGCAGCACAAGAACGGCCGACATCAATCCCGGGGATGAGCTGGTTGGGGTTGCCAAGGTCATCACGCAGGAGGCGATTGACCGGTTCGAGTACGTGGGGCAGGACGCGGCGGGGCAGGACGGGAAGGGGCCACCGCCGGTGAACATTCACACGGATGATGCCCGGGCGCGGGAGATGGGGTTGACCCGTCCGGTGGCGTCGGGGCAGATGTCGTTTGCCTTCCTGCACGAACTCCTGGCCAGGCGGTTCGGGGCGGACTTCCGGCAGGGGGGAGACCTTTTGGTGACCTTTCTGAAGCCGGTGTACGGAGGGGACAGCGTGACGGCGCACGGGGTGGTGGAGGAGGTGGATACCGATGACGGGCGGGCGGTGGTGAATCTGCGGGTGTGGCTGGAGAACCAGGATGGGGTGCAGACGTGCGCGGGCCGGGCGGTGGTTACCGTTCCGAGTCCCTGGAAGGGGGCGCGGGGGGAGTAGGGGAGGGAGGAACGGGGGATTACGTTGGGGGATTCATCCCCCAAACCCCCTGAGTTTGGGTTGGTTGATCGGGTATGACGGAAAGAGGGTCAATTGTCATCAGAATGGGGGAGTATGGCGAGTTTTAGCGAGGAGTTGAGGGTTGAGGCGGAGCCGATCTGGGAGCGGATTTTCTCGCATCCGTTTTTGCAGGAAATCAAGGATGGGACGCTTCCGGTGGAGAAGTTCCGGTATTACCTGACGCAGGACTACCAGTACCTGGAAGGGTTTGCGCGGGCGGTGGCGATGGCTCTGGCGAAGGCCCCGGATTCGGGGCTGGTGGAGGAGCTTTCCCACCGGGTTTTGACGCCGGTGGAGCGGCCGCTGCATCACTCGCTGATGGAGGCGGCGGGGGTGACGATGGCGGACATCGAGGCCATCGGGAGGTCTCCGACGAACACGGCTTATGTGAACCACATGCTGGTGACGGCTTCGCTGCATGGGCTGGGGCCGACGGCAGCGGCCTTGCTGCCGTGCCCGTGGACGTATCACCTGCTGAAGGATGAGGTGGGGGCATCGGAGCATCCGCTGTATTCCAAGTGGACAGGGGCCTACGTGGCGGGGCTGCTGGAGAACAGCGTGGCGGCGTGGCGGAGTTTCGTGGACCGGATGGCAGAGGACTGCTCACCGGCGGAGCGGGCGGCGATGCGGGAGGCGTTCCTGGTGAGCAGCCGGTATGAGTATATGTTCTGGGATATGGCGTACCGGCGGGAGGGGTGGCCGGTATAGGGGACGGGGGCACGTTGGGGGATGAATCCCCCAACCCCCCTGAGTTTGGGTTGGCTGAGGGGAAGGGGACCGACGAGGGTGACCTGGAGAGTTGAGATCGGAGGAGGGAGCATGGCCAGAGCGGCGGTTAACGGGATTGAGGTCTATTACGAGGAGTACGGGGAGGGGCCTGCGATTGTGTTCGCGCATGGGCGCGGCGGGAACCATTTCAGCTGGTTCCAGCAGGTGGCGGCGTTCCAGGATGAGTACCGGTGCGTGGTGTTCGACCATCGCGGGTGGGGGCTGACGGCGGATGTTCCGGGAGGGCCGGGTCCGGCGGGGTTCGTGGATGACCTGGAGGCTTTGCTGGACCACCTGGGGGTTGAGAAGGCTTTCCTGGTGTCGCAGTCCATGGGCGGGATCACCAACCTGGGGTTTGCGCTGCGGCACCCGGAGCGGGTGTCGGGGCTGGTGCTGGGAGATACTACGGGAGGGATTGGCGATCCTTCGGTGGTGGACCTGCTGGAGGACGTGCATCCGCCGGAGCACCCGCTGGGGCGGGCGCTGTCTGAGGGGTTCATCCGGGAGCATCCGAACCGGGTGGTGCTGTTCCGGCAGATAGGGGCGTTGAATCCGCCGATGCCAATCAGCGTGGTGTCGCCGCTGTTCAGGAACCCGGAAGGGCCGCAGGCGGCGGACCTGGCGGGGTTTCCGGTGCCGACGCTGCTGGTGGTGGGGGAGGAGGACCTGATCTTTCCGGTGCATGTGATGGAGGCGGCGCAACGGTTGATTCCGAACTCGCGGCTGGAGGTTGTTCCGGGGGCGGCTCATTCGACGCACTACGAGCAGCCAGGGGAGTTCAACCGGCTGGTGGGGGAGTTCTTTGCGTCCATCCGGGCCGGGGAGGTTGTGGGGGCGACGGGGGATTAGGAGCCTCCAGGGTGATGGGATGGGGAACCGCAGTCAGTCTCAGTAACTATCGCAAAACGTACGTTACGGAGGCTGAAAGCGCGAAGTGGAGACGACGGGAGTCTGGATTCCCGCCTGCGCGGGAATGACGGGAAGAGGGCGAACGGTTTCAGATAATTTCTGAGTGCTGAAACGGCAGTTATTCATGGCGAGGAGATGGAGCATTCCTCAAGGTACCGGGGCCTCTCGCGAACCCAACCGGCGGGATTCGTAAATCTGGCGCTCAAGTTCTTCGGCGGCGGGGTTGTCCTTCCAGGCGCCGGCGGCAGACTGCATGGTCTTGAGCCGCTGGGCAGCGGACTGTTGGGAAGAGGGGTCAGGAGGCAGGAGGTCGGCGTAGCGGAGGGTCCATTGGCCTCCGTGGTGGCGTCCCATGCGTACTTGAAAGGGGTCTGGGTGGCCGGCGGCAACCCATTCACGCTGGCCGCCCCGCTTCTCGCGCAGCTCTACCAGGACGCGGGCGGCGGCGGCGCGGGAGTTTTCCCGGTCGGGATGCCAGAACTCGACCTTGGGAAAGTCGGGTTCGTCGTTCCTGGAACCGTGGGGGTGCCAGAAGGAGACCATCCAGCGGACGTTCTGCTTGTCTTTCATAGAGAATGGCCTCGCAACTAAAGTCCGTGTAATCCAATTGTGAGCAACAAAGGCGGGCTGGTCAAGGTCAGCATCAATGTTCCGATGATAGAGATCCCCCGCTCCGGCCGGTTTGCGCGGAGCGGGGGTAAGAACCCTGGTTTGCTCCCAGGTTTCTGGGTTCCTGCCTACGCAGGAACGACGAGGTGGTTCCCGCTAGGGGATGTTGGTGGCGCCGAAGGTTCCCCAGCCCTGGGGGACGTGGACGATGCCGGGCTCGAGCTCTTCGACGTCGGTCTGGCCGCAGGCCCCCATGTCGTGGTCGAGCTCGCGGCGGAGGACTTCGAGCATCCCGTGGACGCCGTCGGCTCCTCCTACGGCGAGTCCCCAGTAGAGGGGGCGACCGACGGCGACGGCGCGGGCGCCGAGGGCGAGGGCCTTGAGGACGTCAGCGCCGCGGCGGACGCCGGAGTCGAGGTAGACCTCGGCCTGCCCCCGGGAGGCCTCGACAATCTCGGGGAGCATTTCGACTGCGCCGAGGGTCTGGTCAATCTGGCGGCCGCCATGGGTGGAGACGAGGATGCCGTTGACGCCGTTTTCGACGGCGATGTGGGCGTCCTCGGCGGTGCGGACCCCCTTGAGGACGAGGGGCAGGGAGGTGAGGCCGCGAAGCCATTCCAGCTCATCCCACTTGAGGGCGGGGACCTGGGAGGGGCGCCAGTTGGGGGCCTCGTCGGTGCCGCTCATGGCGGCGGTCTGCTCGGCGGAGGCGATGAAGTTGCCGAGGGGGAAGGGGTTTTCGTAGTGGTTGTGGACGTCGCGCTCCTTGGGGCTGGGGACGGGAGTGTCAACGGTGAGGACGATGGCCTTGAAGCCGGCTTCCTCGGCGCGGTGGACGAGCATTTCGGTGACTTCGTAGCCGCGATGGTAGAGCTGGAACCACTTGGGGCCGGTGCCGGCCTCGGCGACCTGCTCCATGGGGTAGTGGGAGGAGGTGCTGAGCATCATGAGGGTGTTGGACATGCCGGCGCCTCGGGCGGTGGCCAGCTCTCCCTCGGGGTGGGCCAGCTTATGTCCGCCGGCGGGGCAGACCATGACGGGGAGGCTGATTTCGGAGCCGAGGACGGTGGTGGAGAGCTTGCGGTTCTCCACGTCGCGGAGGAAGCGGGGCCGGAGCTTGAGGTCCTCGAAGGCGGAGGTGTTGCGGCGAGTGGTGGACTCGGTCATGGCGCCGGCTTCGATAAACTCCCAGTGGTTGTGGGGAAGGGTCAGCTTGGCGCGGGCTTCGTAGTCACGGAGGCTAACGGGGGCGTCGCTCATGGGGTCCTCCTAGCGGTCAGTTTGGGGGCGGATGGAGCGCATCCGGGGCCGGATGGCCGGGGTTAATCTACTCCCGGCGACGGGGGGAAGGCAAGGGGAGGGGCGGGACGGGTTGGGGGAGAGCAGGGAAGTCAGAGGGAGGGGCTGCGGGAGATTGGGCGGGGAAAGGGGGGCTGACATCCGAGGAGTTGCGGAGGGCGTTCTGGATGTGTTCCCATTCGGCGAAATGGCGGACGGACTCCAGGCCAGCGCGGGCGGCGCGGATCCGGATGGCTGGATCGGGGTCATGGGTGGCCTGGAACAAGTGCCAGAGTGAGGCGTCAACGAGGGAGTGCAACTGCCGACGAAGTTCCATGGTGTGGAGGCCACGCGCCTCGGCCAGGGCTTCGCAGAAGCGGCCGTCGTGGAGCCAACGATGGATGGTGCGGCGGTTGACGCCGGTGGCCGCTGCTGCCTCGGTGATGGTGCGGGCGCGGGACATTTCCCAGATGACTTCCATCTTGCGCCGAGAGAGTTGCCGATTTTTTATTTGGTGAGACATTTGATGCTTTTCGTGCTTGGGCGCCGTCATTTGACGGTGTTTTCTGGGGCGTTTTGGGGAATTTTGGGGGCCGGATTGAGACGTGGATTGAGTCATGTTGCGACATCCTGAGACATTTTGAGACATTTTCGGGACATTCCGACTTTAAGCGGTGGTTGTTCCGACAGGGGGCGAGGGCCCGGGCGTTTAAGGTTGGGTACGGAATAGCCCATAGGGAAATGCTAGACACGCGGCAGCAGGGTTGGCAAGGAGCAAGTGTCAGTAATTTTCGAGGGGGAGTGAGATAGCTTCCGGTTTGGTAAAGGAAGCCCGGTATGGCCGGTATAATCCGAGCAGTTTATGGGGGAGGAATGACCGGATGAAAATCGAGATGGGGGAATCGCTGTGCTGTTCTTTCCTGCGGCACGTGCAGCAGTGCTGGGTGGTGCAGGCCAACTGGAAGGTTTCGGAGCATTGGGGGAAGCTGCTGGGCGAGGGTGAATTGGAGGAACGTTTCCGCGGAATGCGGGACAGGTTTGACCCGGATGGGAGCGTGTTCAAGGGGACGAAGGACGGCGGGCAATTCCTGAAGCAGGGGGAGATTGATGCCGTGGGCCTCGGACAGGACGGGAGCGTTCACGCAATGGATGTTGCCTTCCACGAGAACGGGTTGAACTACCTGGGAGGGGCGGACAAGCGGGTGCTGAAGAAGCTGTTGCGGACGCTGCTTATCCTGGAAGCCTACCATCCGCCGGAGGTGGAGCGGCACATCTATTTTGCGTCTCCGAAGGTACACAATGGGGTGCAGGGACCGCTGGAAGAGATGTTTGGGATGCTGGCGACGGAGTATCCGTCGGTGGACTGGCATTTGCTGACCAACGAAGAGTTCAACCGGAAGATGCTGGCGCCGACGCTGGAGAAGGCGGGGCAGGTCTCGGATACGTCGGAGTTGTTCGTGCGGGCGGCGAAGTTGCTGGAGTTGGGCAAGGCGTCCCAAGCCGGGCATTCCAACAAAGAGACGGACCCGACTGAGAACGCAGAAGGGAAGCCGGAGGGATCAATGAGCGGCGGAAGGGAAAGCCGGGCCGACCTAGCGAAACAAAGGAGGCCGGGACAAGTGCGAGGGGAACTACAGCGCGTTGTTCAGGCGTTGATGGGCACCTTGCTAGACGACTATCCGGGGCTGCTGGGGGATACCGACCTTCGGAAAATGACGGATGGGGACTTGTGCAGGTACGAGTTGGGGCTGCAATTGGGAGGGTTTCCTCTGCTCCGGCTGAAGGAAGAGGGGAGGATGGAAGGGGGACATCCAAGGTACTGGTCGAAAGTGTACGCGGGCGAGTTCTATGTCACGAATAATTGGTGGCAGCCGCACCACCCAGAAAACGCGGGGGCGCTGGCACGGTTTGTTGACGGGTTGGTGAGGCGCCGGGCTGGGCATCCGGCAGTGCCGGAGTTGGAGCGGCACCGGGCGGCGTTGGAGAATTATGCGGGGTGATCGGCCGGGAAGCCAAAGGAGAGGGCGGGAAAGAAGGGGCGGGCTGGGACGGGGAGAGGGCCTTTGGGTTTGGCAAGCCGAGGCACAAGGTCTTCCCAGTGCAATCGCATGAGTGACGGTTTGGTCAAATCGCCAGTGAATGTTCAACCCGGTACTGCCTGGGAAAGACGACGGGGGTCTGGGTCCCTGCCTCCGCAGGGACGACGGGGTGGGCGGGGTTATCGCTTGAGTAGTGGGAGGAGAGGTGAGGGGACCGGCTCAGACTTCATGCGATAGCCCTGAAGCTTTGCGTGGCTTGCTGGAGATATTGGTTGGGGCTAAGATACCGTCAATCCGAACGACAGCCCTTCTCACTCTCACTACCGGGTTTCTTAATGGGAGGCACTTATGCCGGAAACTGAAATCAATGGCTACCAGATGTATTACGAGACCCACGGCAGCGGTCAGCCCTTTGTGATGATCCACGGGGGGCTGGGCGGGGGCGAGGGGTGCGCGGGCTTTGTCGAGCACCACGCCGCGGCCCTGTCCCCGGACTACCGGCTGATCGTCTACGACCGGCGGGCGGCGGGGAAGTCGGGGAATCCCGAGGGCGGTTACTCCATTGAAAACTGCGCGCGGGACCTTCGGGGCCTGCTGGAGCACTTGGGAGTGACGCAGGCGCATATCCTGGGGTCGTCGGCGGGGGGGCCCATCGCGCTGCGGTTCGCGCTGGAACACCCGGAGATGACCGACACGCTGATCCTCATCAACACGATGTCCTATGTGCAGGAGTCGGAGCGGGCGGTGCGCCAACGGGAGCTGGACCAGATGAGGTCCAACGAGGCAAACAAAGGACGGGAGGCGTCAATCGCCGGGGCGTTGGAAGCGCGGTGGCCGGGGATAAGGGAGGCGGAGCCGGACCGGTTCCAGCGGCTGTACCAGCTGAACCTGGAAAGGTACGACGGGATAGCCCAGACGATGCAGAGCTACCTGGACATCAGGGATAGCCTGGAGTCCCGTCTTTCGGAGCTGAAGATGCCGACGCTGGTGGTGCATGGCGACGAGGACTCCCGGATTCCGGTGGAGTGCGGGCGGCAGCTGCACCAATCCATCGCGGGGTCGGAGTGGTTCATGGTCCCGGGGGCGGAGCACGGGCTGATGGGGAATGAACCGGCGTTGATGCGGAAGGTAATCCTGGAGTTTCTGTCCCGCCGGGCCACACTGGCCGGAGCCGCCGCAGACTAATCGCAGAAGTCATCGGGGAACGGAGGTACGTCATGCCCACCGCAGGAATTGACCACATAGCGATGCCCACCGCCAATGCGGAGCGGCTCATCGCGTTCTACAAGAAGCTGGGTTTCCCAATCAACAACGAGGAGGAGTGGCGGTCGGGACAGGCGCCGACTTTTTCGATACAGGTGGGGGACTCGAAGATCAACGTCCACCCGGAGGGGCATACGGCGTCGCTGCGGGGACCGACGGCGGTCCCGGGCTGCACCGACATCTGCTTCGTGTGGGACGGGACGGTGGAAGAGTGCCAGGAAATGCTGGCGGAAGCCGGGGCGAAGGTGATCCGGGGTCCGGTGCAGCGGGCGGGGGGACGAGGACGGGGCACGACGCCCTCCCTGAGCCTGTACCTGCGGGACCCGGATGAGAACCTGCTGGAGTTTATGACGTACAACGTTTGATGCGGGGGAGGGGGAGTACGTAAGCGCACTGGCAAAGATGACGGCCCGCTGCACGAGCGGGCCGTTTTTGGAGCGGGTGACCCGACTCCGGGTAAGGGACGACGGGGGAGAGGGTTTGCTCCGGTTACCGGCTTGAGGGAAGGCTGATGGGTCCCTGCCTCCGCAGGGACGACGGGGGAGGGGGTCTGCTCCGGTTACCGGCTCTGGGGGAAGGCTGATGGGTCCCTGCCTTCGCAGGGACGACGGAAGGGTGCGTGGGGGCCGGTACAGTCGGGGCTAGACGTCGTTGCCCAGACGCACTATTTCGTCGAAGTCTTCCCTGGTGACGGGCTGGACAGAGAGGCGCATCCCACGGCGGACCAAGAGCATCCCGTCGAGCTTGGGGTTCTGCTTTATCTCCTGGAGGGTCACGGGACGGGCCAGACGTTCTCCAGCCTTGATGTCCACCATGAGCCAGGTGGGGTTGTCCGGGTTGCTCTTGGCGTCGTAATACTTGGCGGAGGGGTCCCAGGCCGTGGGGTCGGGGTAGGCCTCCCGGCAGATGTAGGCGATTCCCACCACGGCCGTCGGCTTGGCGTTGCTGTGGTAGAAGAGGACGGCGTCGCCGACCTTCATGTCGTCGCGCATGAAGTTGCGGGCCTGGTAGTTGCGGACGCCGTCCCACTCGGCGACCTGGTCTTCCTCGCCGCATAGGTCGTCGAAGGAGTAGTTGCCGGGTTCGGACTTGAAGAGCCAGTATTTCCGCTCTGCCATCGCGCCCTGCCTTACGGAGGTTTTTCCAAGTGCGGGGGTTAGAGGGCGATGTCGCCCCGCTCGCCGGTACGGATGCGGACGGCGTCCGTCACCTGGGTTATGAAAATCTTGCCGTCGCCGATGTTGCCGGTGCGGGCGGACTCGATGATGATTTCGATGGAGCGTTCGACGTCAGAGTCCGCAACGACCATTTCCAGCTTGACCTTGGGGAGCATGTCCACGACGTAGGAACCGACACCCCGGGGGCCGCCGATTTCGATGCCGCGCTGGGCACCGCGTCCCGTGACCTGGGTCACGTTGATTCCGACCAACCCGGCGTCGGCCAGCGCGTCCTTGACGTGGTTGAGCCTGTCGGGCCTGATGATTGCTTCTACCTTTTGCATAACCGCCTCCCGTCTCTTGCCATCAATTATAACCCAAAGTGGGACAATGGCTGCCACCCTGAGGCCCTTTGCTAACTATACTGGCCCGGCTGGGAGTTCCAGGCGGGAAGAATTTACCGGGGTCTGGATTCCCGCCTGCGCGGGAATGACGGGGAAGTAGGTGCGGGAACGACGGAAAAAGGTGTTTGACGAGACTCCCTAGCGCCGGATATTGATTCCCGCCGCCTCGCGGTCGAAGCAGCCGTGGATGAGGTCTTCGCGTTCCTGGCGGAGAACGTCCTTGCGGACGCGGAGGCTGGGAGTGCGGGGAAACTCGTCCCGCATCTCGACGTAGCGGGGCACCTTGAAGTAGGCCAGCCGGTCGGCGCACCAGAGGACGACCTCTTCCGGGCGGACCGAGGCGCCGGGTCGGGGAAGGACGTAAGCCTTCACTTCGTCCTCGCCCAGCTCGGAAGGGACGGCGATGACCGCGCAGTCCAGCACGTCAGGATGGTCCTTGATGGCGTCCTCCACCTGCTGGGAGGATATGTTCTCGCCCCGGCGGCGGATGACGTCCTTCTTACGGTCCACGAAGTAGAGGAAGCCATCGTCGTCCAGCCAGCCGAGGTCGCCGGTGTAGAGCCAACCATCGCGCAGGGCTTCGCCGGTCTGCTCCAGGTTGCGCCAGTATCCAAGCATGGTGGCGGGGTTTTTGATGGTGATTTCGCCGATGGTGTTGGGGCTAGCCGGGTTTCCGGCGTCGTCGGAGATCCGGATTTCGTTGACGAAGGACGGGTCGGGATGCTGACGGGGCAGGCCGGAAGAGTTGGCGCGGCGGAGGTCTCCGATTCTCTCGATGGTGCCGTAACAGGTCTCGGTCATCCCGAAGCCGACGATGATGCCGGTGCCAAAGCGCTGCTGGAATTCGTCAAGGAACTCGGGGGCGAGGGCCGGGGAACCGTAGAAGAGGCGGACCCGGTTGTCCCGGTCCGATTCGGACTCCGGGTTCTTGGCGAGGACGGGCATCATCATTCCGATGAAGTTGACGACGGTGGCATCGGCCGCCCGGACCTGGTCCCAGAAGCGGGAGGCGCTGAACCGGTCGGCAACGACGAGGGTCGCGCCGGCGGCGAGGGTGCCCATGGTGGAGTAGTACTGGGCGTTGGCGTGGAAGTAGGGCAGGCAGGTGAAGAAGCGGTCTTCGGAGGTGGCCTGGGTCCAGTGGGCGAACCCCTGTCCGGCGGCGACGTACATCTGGTGGGTGACCTGGACGCCCTTGGGGTTGCCGGTGGTGCCGGAGGTGTAGACGAGCATGGAGATGTCCAGGGGGGATACCCGGGGCAGGTCCCGGACGGGTTCCGCAGCAGCCAGCTTGTCCGAGAAGCCGTCCCATCCGGCGGGGCCGGAGGGACTCACGCCCGCCGAGGCGTCGTCCACGTCGTCCACGATGAGCCTGGCCCGGACGCTGGGGGCAAGCTGGGCGGCGGCTTCGGCCACGTCGACGAGGGAGGGGTGGGATACCAGTCCGGCGGCTTCGGAGTTATTGAGGATGTAGGCGGTCTCGTCGCGCTTGTAGGCGGTGTTGACGGGGACGGCGATGGCGCCGATGGCGGACAGTCCGAACCAGCAGTAGAGGAACTCGGGGCAGTTGGGCAGGAAGAGGCAGACCCGGTCGCCGGTGTCGATGCCGAGATTGCGGAACATTCCGGCGGCGCGGAGAGCGTGCTCCTGGAACTGGCCGTAGGTGATGGCCTGTCCGGCGATTTCGACGAAGGTCTTGTCGGGCCGGCGCTGGACGGCCAGGCCCATGAACTCACCCAGGGACCACTCCCAGGAATGGCGTCCGGGAGGGGGTTGCATTCCGATTATTCCGCTCATAAGTCCACCGCCGAAGGCTGGGCAGATGCGGCCCGGATGCTGTCCATGCCCACCATCACCGTCAGGCGCCGCTCGGAGTTCAAGCTAACATGGGGGGTTGGCCGGGTCAATGGTGGGGGCAGGGAGGAGGCAGGCGGGTTTCGTTGACAAGCCAATGCTCCAAACTTACACTGCGGGGCACTTTGACGGCCGGGTGGCAATAGTCGTAGCCGTGTCCGAGAACGTCGCGGGGGTTTGGATTCCCGCCCCTTTCCCTCCTTCGTCGTCCCTCCTCAGTCGCCAGGGGCAGGCTCTGCGCGGGAATGACGGGAAGGCAGCGTTAGCTATGTCCACTTCCATTGATCCGCAACGGTTGAAGCTGTCCGACGATGGGCTGTCGGGGGTGCTGGTGGGGTTTCAATGCCTGGACTGCGGGGTGCGGGTGTTCGGGCCGGCCACTTTCTGCCAGTCATGCACCTCGGACAACCTGTCCCCGGTGGAGTTCGGGCCGAAGGGGACGCTGTTCAGCTATACGGTGGTGCGGGTGCCGCCGGCCGGGTGGACCGGGCCGGTACCCTACGTGCTGGGGGAGGTGGAGCTGGCGGATGGCCCGCATGTGCTGGCCGAGGTGGTGGATGCGGACTTGTCGTCTCTGAAGGTCGGCTCCGGCATGGAGCTGGCGGTCACAGCGGTCCCGGAACACCCGCAGGGGGAGGGCGTGGCGGTGTACAAGTGGCGCCCGTCCATGTAAACCGCAGGGGCCGGTCGTTGGTTACCCTAACCAGAAAGGTATCCTGATGAGCCAGTTTCGTCCCGGTAGGGAAGTCATGGTGGTGGGCGTGGGGCTGCATCCTTTTGGAAGGTTCCCCGGCGAGGACCTGGCCTCGATGGCGGTGGTCTCGGTGGTGGAGGCCCTGAAGGACGCGGGGGTCGCATGGAAGGACATTCCGGTGGCCTACTTCGGGCACGTCTACTACCAGGGAATGTCGGTGGGGGAGACGGCGCTGGCCAAGCTGGGGCTGACCGGGGTTCCCATCATCAACGTGGAGAACGCCTGCTCCAGCGGGTCGACCGCCTTCTGGCAAGCCTACTGGGGGATAACCTCGGGGATGTTTGACATGGCGCTGGCCTTCGGGGCGGAGAAGGTCCCCGGCGGGCCGGTGACGGTCACGTCGGAGGAAAGCCCGGACCGGTACATTGGGGCGGACCACATGATGGCCGGCTACGCCCTGCGGATGCGGCGGTACATGGAGGAGACGGGGGCTCCGGCCAACGCTTTCGCGGAGGTCTCAGTGAAGGCCCGGCAGAACGCCTCGATGAATCCCTACGCCCACCGGAAGCAGACCTACACGGTGGACGAAGTCCTGGAATCGCGTCTGATTGCCGATCCGCTGACCCTGTACCAGTGCTGTCCGACCAGCGAGGGAGCGGCGGCGGCGGTGCTGTGCGCGCGGGAAGAACTGGGAGCATACGGGCTGGACGAGAGCCGGGCCATCCGGGTAGTTGCCGCGAGCCTGACCTCCGGGAGCTACAACGGTCGGGGGAGCGACCATTCCGCTTTCAGCCCGTACCGCACCGAGCCGGCGGCGCTGCAAGCCTACGAGATGAGCGGGCTGGGGCCGCAGGACGTGGACCTGGTGCAGGTACACGACGCGGCGACGATAGGGGAGCTGCAGCAACTGGAAGCCCTGCACCTGGTCCCCTGGGGCGAGGGATGGCGGGCGACCCTGGACGGGGAGACGTCGCTGTCAGGCAGGATTCCGACCAACACGGACGGGGGCCTGCTGGCGATGGGCCATCCCTTCGGGGCCACCGGCATCCGCATGGTCCACGAGACAGTCACCCAGCTACGGGGAGAAGCGGGGCCGAGGCAGGTCTCCGGCGCCCGGGTGGGGCTGGCCCAGTGCTCCGGGGCCGGCGACGTGACGACGGTGCATATCCTGGCGAAGTAGCGCGGCCCGCGGCCCACAAGAGCGGGCCCGGAGTCCAACACCCATGCCCACCTACATCATCCTGGCAGCCATGAAGGGCCGGTTCGTGTCGGACCACGGCAACTTCTACGACAACTTCCAGATGATGGGCTACGTGGACGCCCAGGACTCCCGGACGGCGGTGACCCAGTTCTTCGACCAGTCGCCGTTTCCCATCCAGTGGCGGGACGTGGACTACCTGTGGGCGGAGGAGCTGACGGCCCATCCGCAGAACGGGCACCACGGGGACTACGACCGGGTCTACGTGGAGCAGCTACGGGAGCGGTGGGACCGGCCGGGGGGTTAGGCGCTCCCGGCGTGTTCGCGGAGCTGGCCGAAGTCGGCTTTGAAGCCTTCCACCAGGGCGCGGCGGTCGGTGCCGTGAAGGATGAACCGGGCTCCCTGGCTGATCCAGTAGCGGGAGAGGTCCGGCGTCTGGTGATGGACCAGGACCGGCACGCCGTGGGATTCGGAAACGTCGATGACCTTTTTGACGGTGGTCTTGTAAGCCTCCTCGTCGTACATGTCGGGAACGCCGAGCTGGATGCTCATGTCGTTGGGCCCGACGAATATGCCGTCGATCCCGGGCACGGCGAGAAACTGCTCCAGCCTCTCGACGGCAATCAGGCTTTCCACGCCGATGATGGCGATGCTGTTCCGGTTGCGGTCTTCGAGATAGCGCCTGGTTTCGTCGCTGGCGATGCTGCCGCCGTCTATGACGCGCCGGGCGGCCTCACCCTTCAGGGGCCGGAGCTTGGCGGCCTCGACGACGCTCTTGACCTGCTCGACGGTCTCGCAGTAGGGGGCCAGCACTCCCTGGGCACCGGCATCGAGGGCCATGGTCACGTAGTGGGAGTCGGGAATCGGGATGCGGACGATGGGCACGACGCCGGTGGTGTTGAACATGGCCAGGAAATCGCCCAACTCGCCCCGGCTTCGGGAGTTGTGCTCGGTGTCGATGACCACGTAATCCAGCCCCACGCCGTCCATGAAGGGGATCCACTTGGGATTGCGGGCGACGCTGATCATGGTCCCGAAGACCCGTCCGCCCGACTGCAACACCTGCTTGAGTTCTGCACCGTTCATGCTGGCCATTTGTCCTTTCGATAGTTGTAGGCCCGGAGGGCGGCGCAAGTATATCACCCGGCGGTTGGGAGGGTGAAGGAAGGATAGGGGCGGAGGCAGGGCAATCGCACGAATGCCAGTCTGCTAAAACTTCCCGTGAACGGCCAACACGACATTGCGGGGAACAGACCACGGGGGCCTGGATTCCTGCCTGCGCGGGAATGACGGGATGATAGGTGAAAGGGTTGAGTCAGACTTGCTGCGATAGTGGTGGCGGCAGGGAGGGAGCGGCGGCTAGTCCGGGAGGATGTTGTTATACTCCCTCAGACAACCCGCCAGGCAACCCGCCAGACAACCCGCGATTTGCGGCGGGACCGGCTTCGGATGGAGGGACTCGGACACTTTTATGTTAATTGACCGGCAAGCGGCCTGGGACGAGGCTGCGGCGCAACTTTCGGAGCAGACCGAACTGGCCGTGGACCTGGAGTCCAACAGCATGCACGCATACCGGGAACGGGTCTGCCTGGTGCAGCTGGCAGCCGGCGGGGAGTGCTTTGTGCTGGACCCGCTGGCGGTGGAGGACCTGAGCGCCCTGGGGAGCATCCTGGCGGATCCCGGGGTTGCCAAGGTCGGGCACGGCTGCGACTACGACGTGCGGTCGCTGGACCGGGACTACGGGTTCCGCTTCCAGGGGTTGTTCGACACGCAGATCGCCGCCCGGTTCCTGGGGTCGAGCACTCCCAACCTGGGGTCGGTGCTGGAGGATTACCTGGGGGTGGCGATTCCAAAGAGCCGGGAACTGCAACGGTCGGACTGGGCGCGGCGCCCGCTTTCCGCATCGGCGCTGGAGTACGCATCCAACGACGTCCAGCACCTGGTGCGGCTGGCGGAAAGGCTGCGGGAGCGCCTCCGGGAGCTGGAGCGGCTCGACTGGGTCGAGGAGGAGTGCGAGCGGTTGAGCCGGGCCAGGTATTCTCCGGCGGCGCCGGAGGGCCTCGCCTTCCTGAGAATCAAGGGCGCCGACCGGCTGGATGAACGGGAACTGGCCGTCCTCAAGGAGCTGCACGGCTGGCGGGAAGAGCTGGCGGAGAGGCAGGACCGGCCGCCGTTCAAGGTGGCATCCAACGGAGACCTGCTGGAAGCGGCCCGGGCGGCGGCATGGCACGGAAGGGGGGGCGACACCCTGGCCGCCACGCTGGAAGACACGGCCCCCGGGCTGCGCCGCCACCTTTCCGGGGGAGGAAGTTCCGCCCTGGTACGGGCCGCACAACGGGGACTGGAGAGCGGACCTTTCGTGAGACCGGAACGTCCCCGCCGGGTCAACCCGTGGACGCCGGAGAGCCGCAGACTGCTGCAGGGTTTGAAGCAGCGGCGCACGGAGATCGGCGGGGAGCTTTCCCTGGACCCGGCCCTGGTCTGGCCTGCGCCGAGCCTGGAGCGGATGGCCCTGGAGCCGGAGCACTGGCGCGGGGAGACGCACGAAAACGGCGCTGCCGAGGTGCGTAACTGGCAGCGCCGGGAGTTCGGGGAGCGATGGGCGGATGTGATGGAGGGCAGGGAGGCTGCATCCGGCTGAAGCCGCCGGGGAGGGGCCGGCCCGATTAAGGGGCCGGGCTAGTGGCCGAAGGTGACGACCTGCCGGCAGAAGCGGGCGGTGTCCACCAGGTCCGGGATCACGACGTACTCATCCACGGTGTGCATCTCGTTGGTGGACATTCCCACGACCACGTTGGCAATTCCGTTGAGGCGGAAGACGTTGCCGTCGGTGCCGCCGCCGGAGGGTTTTATGTCGGGGGACATTCCCATGTCGCCCATGACGCGGGTGGCGAGCCTGACGATGGCCTCCTCCGGGTCGAGGGTGTACATGTGGAACATGACCTCGAGGTCTTCCTCGATTTTGGCTTCCCGGTAGAGGCTTCGGGCTTCCTCGATGGTCGAGAGGAGCTGCATCCTGAGGAGGTCGAAGGTCTCGGCGTTGCGGCTGCGGAACTCTCCGCCAAAGGTGGTCAGGGCGGGGACGGCGTTGCGGACGGTGCCGCCGGATATCAAGCCGACGTTGAAGGTGGTCTCCTCATCCAGGCGGCCCTGGGGGAGGCGGTTGATGATGTCGGTGGCGATGCGGATGGCGGAAAGTCCCTTTTCGGGCTCGACCCCGGCGTGGGCAGCCCGGCCGTGGACGGTGACGTCGAACCGCATGTAGGTGGGGCTGGAGCCGGTGATGGTGTTGACGGGGCCGTTCCCGTCGAACACGACGGCCTCGGTTCCGTGCAGCATGGACCAGTCCAGGTGGTTGGCTCCGACCAGGCCGATTTCCTCGCCGCGGGTGAACACCACCTGCACGGGACGGTGGGGGAGGTTGTCCTCGTAGATGGACTCCAAGCCTTCCATGATGGCCGCGACGCCGGCCTTGCAGTCGCCGCCGAGGATGGTGGTGCCGTCGGATGTTATCCGGTCGCCGTTAATCTGGGGCTTGATTCCCCGGCCCGGCTCGACGGTGTCCATGTGGGCGGAGAGGAGGAGGGGGTTGTCGCCATCCTCGCTGGCGATGACGTTGCCGAAGGAGTCGCGCTCGACGGTCAGGCCGAGCTTTTCCAGGCGGGGGATGAGGTGCTGGGCGACCTCTTCCTCTTCCTCGGATGGGCTGTCGATTCTTACCAGGTCGCAAAAGGACCCGACCAACCGGTCCTGGTCAATCATGGGGTGTACCTCGGTTTGTGCAGGTTGGGGGAGACGGTTGGGGCCATTATAGCGTAAGTTTCGGTCGGGGCATTGGCGGAGATATATTTGATACAGGGCCGACGCATTCTAATTGGAGAGGATGGAGAGCAGGTAGTCGTTATCCCAAGCGGCCAGCTTTCGCTTGGCCTTGACTGAGAGTTTGGAGTGCCGGTCCTGCCGCAATA
>DAOUIZ010000016.1:0-29687 GCA_034423195.1 Dehalococcoidia bacterium
CAATGGTCAACGGTACCCTGGGACACGGAGACGAGATGGACGCCCACGACGGAGATGGGCGGGGAACGCACATTCTGGCCGCCACGACGGCCTCGGCTCTGGCCTGCGGTCAGCTGGTGAAGGCCAGCGGGCCGGAGGTCCTGCGGGCAGTCATCCTGGGGTATGAACTGTCCAAGAGGATAGTCGGAGTGGCCAACCGGGTGGAAAGAGAGACTGGAAAGTCCTTCGGGCCGGTGGATGCGGGCAACACCATGGGGGCGACCGCGGCCGCCGGCATCGCCCTGGACCTGCAGCCGGAACGGCTGGAAGTCGCCCTGGGGCTGGCGGCCCACATGTCCTGCAACATTGCTGCCTACACCAGGGAAACCGAGCGCATGACCGCCTCTTTCCTCCGGGGTGGGGTGGGCGCCCGGAATGGAGTATCCGCCGCGCTGATGGCCAAGGTGGGCTATGACGCTCCACCGGACATTTTGGATGGAGAGCCAGGTTTCCTCAGCAGCCGCCTGGGAATCCAGGGCCCTGGCCCCGAGTTCGTGGAAACCCTGGGCGAGGAGTTCGGCATCACCGGCATAATCTTCAAGCGACAGAACGCGGGGGGCGGCAACCACGTCGCCCGGCTGATCCTCGTCGAGTTGATGACCGAAAACGGTTTGACCAGCTCTGACATCGCGGAAATTAGGGTGGAACTGGTCCCCCGGCGGGGCATCCACCATCATTCCGGTTATGGCGAGAGGGTGCTTGCACTGGCCGCGGTGTATAGCGGCATGGGGCCTCGCGAGGCTCACGACGAAACCTACTACGACACTCCCGAAGTCAACGCTATCCGGGAGCGCGTCAAGATCTCGGACCGGGATGACTGGACCGGATATGAAGACCGCTTCTACGCCGGGGTAACCGTCGCGACCAAGGATGGCAGAACCCTGAGCAGAGAGAGCAACGACCGGCAGATGACCGAGGCGGAACTGGACGCCAAGTTCCGCTATCTGGTCACTCTGCGGGCTGGGGAGGCCAAAGCCACAGAGTTGGGCAGCGTCCTGAAGCGGCTGGATACCGTGGGCGACATATCCGAGGTGATGGCCAAACTGGAGCTTCCGGCAGCCGGAATCAAGGGAATTTAGCGGCGGCGGCGTAGGGCTGCCCTTTCGCCTTAGACTTTCCCATGCCACGACCCAGTCGGCCGGGTTTCCATACCTGGGAAACGGGGGGGTTCGGAAAGGTTGCAAGCCCGGCAGATATCCTCTGGCTGAAGCTGAGACGGCCCCAAATTACTGGGCCCACCTCAGTTCCTGCTGGGCCGTTCCCAAGTGCTGGCTCCGGTCCTTGGCCGGCCGTCGAGCGGCTTCCCTGCGGGACTGGGCTCCCCGGTCTGGCCGCTCATCCGGTCAATGAGGGTGCCATCAGCAGATGCTAAGTGTCGCCCATTACCGCGAGCACTTTGCATCAGGACCCTCAGGTCCGGCAGCGCCGGGCTGGGCTGCCGAACATGGGACCGGACATGAACGGCACAGTAGTGATAGTCGAAGACGACACCAGGATCGCCAACTGGGTCAAGGTCTACTTCGAGCGGGCCGGATTCTCCGGAAATAGTGCCCGCGACGGCGAGACTGGCCTGGAACTGGCTCCGGACCTGGTTGTCCTCGACCTGACGCTTCCCCGCATGGACGGCTAGGAAAACCCGAGGCGGCGGACCATGGACTGGACTTCGGCCGGGTCCAGGTCAGGTTCTTCCCCATCGGGAAGCTGCTGTCGGACGGCGTCGGCAAGGCGGTCCGCGCGGAGGTCGTCCAGCTTGATGCAGCGGGATCCCATGGCATCGGCCAAGGTTTGAGCCATGCCCAGCTTGAGGAATCCCAGCTCGGTGTCCACGACCACGGAGGAGAACTTCTTGTCCTCGAACAGGGAGGCGACGCCCTGTGCCTCGGTCACGGCGGCGGCGGCCGAGGATGAGTAGTCCATGGAGACGTTGGCCCGGCCGTCGGACAGGACCACCACCAGGGGTAGCACATCCCGGTCCTTGAGACGCTCGGTCTCCAGGACTTCAAGGGCAAGATACAACCCCCGGGACAGGGGAGTGCGTCCGCCGGTGGGCATGTCCTGGAGGTAGACCTGGGCCAGGTCGACGCTGTTGGTGGGAGGCAGGAGCAGGTCGGCGTGGGTGCCCCGGAAGCTGATCAGCGCAACCCGGTCGCGGCGCTGGTAGGCGTCCAGAAGCAGGGAAAGGATGGCGCCCTTGACGGCAACCATCCGGCGCTGGGCCCCCATGGAGCCGCTGGCGTCCACGACGAACAGGATGAGGCTGCCGGTGCGGGTCTCGCGGACCTTCTCGCGGACATCCCAAGTCTCTATCAGGAGAGCGCTGCCCGACCCGTCCGGGGTCTCGGAACGGCGGCGATGCTGGTGGGGAGCGGCAGCCCGCAGGGTGGCATCCAAGGCCAAGTCCGACACCGGCCCCTGGGGGACGGCGGAGCGAACGTAGCGGCCCACAGAGGAACTGCTGACGGTGACGGCGCGGCGCCCGGTGCTCTGCCGGGCGCGGCGGTCGGCGGGCTCAAGCTGGAGGGACTCGACGGAGTAGGGGTCGCCGGTCTCGAACCACTGGTCCCCGGGGCCGGAGTCGCCGGGCGGCTCCTCGGCGGGGGGTTCTTCCCGGCGTTCTAAGTCAGAGGGGCCGGAGTCGGACTCGTTGTGGTCGTTGGAGTCCTGGGGCTGGTCCTGGGATTCCCGGTCCCGGTTCTGGTGCTCGTCGATCATGGCGTCGAGCTGTTCGGTGACCAGGTGCGGCTGCTGGAATGGAAGACGGCGCTGGCGGTGCAGCAGGGCCATCTGGGCGGCTTCCCGCACGTCCTCAACATTGACCTCGGTGCGGCCCTCATAGGCGGCGATGGTGCTGGCGGTCTTGTACATGACGATGTCGCCGCGCAGGCCATCCACCTGGTACTCGGCGCAGATGTCGGTTATCAGGTCAAGGATGTCATCGCCAACGGTGACGAGGGGAAGGAGTTCCCGGCTCCGCAGCAGGCGTTCCCGTTCCTGGGCCTCAGCTTCATCCCAGCCGGCGATGAAGGAGTGGGGTTCGGCCTCGAAGGAGATGCGGCGGCGGACCACCTCGCGGCGGTCTTGGGGTTCCAGGGAGCCGTCCACCTCGACGGCCAGGCCGAAGCGGTCGAGCAACTGGGGCCGCAGGTCTCCTTCCTCCGGGTTCATGGTGCCGACGAGGATGAATTCGGCGGCGTGGCTGACGGAGATGCCCTCCCGCTCCACGTAGTTGCGGCCCATGGCGGCGGCGTCGAGGAGCACGTCAACCAGGTGGTCGTTGAGCAGGTTGACCTCGTCGATGTAGAGAATGCCGCGGTGGGCGGCGGCGATGAGTCCCGGTTCAAAGCTCTTGGCGCCGGTCTTGATGGCGGACTCAATGTCCAGCGAGCCGACCAGGCGGTCCTCGGTGGCACCGACGGGCAGGTCCACGATGCGGACCTGGTGGCTGACCGGATGGACCGCCACCTGGGGAGGGTCGCAGCGCTGGCATAGTCCCTGCCGCTGCTCCGGGGAACAGCTGTAAGGACAGCCCTGTACCACCGAAACCTCGGGAAGCAGGGCGGCCAGGGAACGGACGGCGGTGGACTTGGCGGTGCCCTTCTTGCCCCGGATCAGGACGCCGCCGATCTTGGGGTTGACGGTGTTGAGCAGGAGTGCCCGTTTCATGGCCTCCTGCCCAACGATGGCGGTGAAGGGGAACCAGGGTTCCTTCTGGGTCTCGGGTTGGGTGGTCAACAACGACTCCTAGCCGACTGAGACCCGCTCGGCGGACGCCGGATTGGCGCAAATGCCCTTTTCCTTGTAGCGAATATACCCGGTGACGCCGAGGGCAATCCCCATCCAGAGCAGGAAGTGGCCGATGACGGTGAAGGAGCGGAACATTATGACCAATCCCTCCGGCACCCACTCCGGAATTGCGTCCGGGTTGCCTGGAATCAGCAGGAAGGCGGCGATGGCGACGACGGCGTAGGCTGCGGCAACACCAGCCAGGCCGAGCCAGCGACCGGCTCCGTGGGGCTGGGCCTGGACCACCTTGCGGACCGCGAAGCAGACTCCAACCACCGCGAGGATGGACACCGCGATGAACAGGAACTGGAAGCCCTGCCGGGCCAGCAGGGACGTTCCTTCCCCAATTCCCGGCGGATTCAGCGGGTATTTCAGCTGGGCAAACAGGGATATGGCCCAGAAGCCCAGGAAACCGGCGATGGAGGACCAGGCCCACATGCTCCAGCCCGGAGAGGCAAGCCTGACCAGGTGGTAGAGGCCGGTGAAGACGGCGCCGAACAGGACGCCGAGAACAGCCAGGCCGGCGACCATGCCAATGCGCTGAACGCCGAGGGAGATGGCAATGCCTTCCTCTTCAGGCTCCCCAGTTGGGGCTTCAGCAGCGGCGGCCGCTTCCTCCAGAGTGATAGCCCACTCCATGACGGGGACGTTGAAGACGTTGAAATAGGCACCGACGAGCAATCCCGCGACCACACCCATTACCAGCGAAACGGGAAGTACGCTTCTCATGCCTGCACCACCTTTCCGAGACTGATATTTCTGGGCAAGTTGAACCAGGGGAGGCGATGCCTCCTCAGTTCACGGTTGGATTACAAAAGGGTCTGGGGCGGCGTCAACCGCCCCGGTTGCTTCAGCGGACGCCTAGTGGCACATGAAGGCGACGTGGCGGGCGTGATGGAAGACCTCGTGGACCGCGCCCAGGATGGCGGGGGAGCCGAGGGCGGCACCGTGAACCGCGCCGTCAACGTAGCCGACCATGTACAGGACGCCGGCGCCCAAAACGACCCAGGGCGCCCAGACCGGGGTCTCCCGCGAGCGAAGAGCGTTCATCAAAGTAGTCATGGATCCCTCCCTTTATTGTTTGGCCTGCCTGGCCAGATTGTCTTGCCCTTTAGTATTCCCGGACGGTGGGGCCGATTGTACCAGACCCGGGCCGTGCCGGTGAAGAATACCCGAAATTGCAGCGACGGTCACCGTTCCACGAAGACGATGCCGTCGCGCCCGACGTAACGGTCCCGCATTTCCTCGAAAGCCCGGAGCTTTTCCGGCTGGAACTCGGTGCGTTTCTCATTCTCGTCCAGCATGGGATTCGGGAAATAGCAGCGGACCAGGGTTTCCTCCCAGTTGCGGGAGAAGCGGACGTAGTAGGACTTCATGTTCCCGTGGCTGTTGGCCTCGACAAACTGGATGCCGTCGACATTTTCCATCTTGAGGTGGAAGTGCCAGTTGTCGGCCTCGATGGTGGCCCAGCCGTTGTGGACCTCCGGCTCCTTGATGCCGTGGGCGTGGTTTTCGCTGACAACCTCGCCCGCGCCGACGACCCACATCATTTCTTCATTGGTGGTCAACTCGTTCAGCAGCTCCAGGGTTATTTCCACTTGCGGCCTCCTTGCCAGCGGGACGGGATTAACCCGGCCGCCCCTCCTGGCGGGCTTCAAGGTCGGCTTCCAAATCGAGGTAAAGCTGGCGCAGTTGCTCCAGCATTTCCGGCGGCGGGTCTTCCCAGAGGCCGCGCTCCACGGCTTCCAGCAGACGCTCGACGATCCCGCGCAGCGCCCATGGGTTGCTCTCCTGGAAGAACTGCTGCATCTCCGGGTTGAGGACGTACTCTTCGGTGACGTCCTGGTACATCCAATCCTCGACGACCTGGGCGGTGGCGTCGTACCCGAACATGTAGTCCACGGTGGCGGACAGCTCGAAGGCCCCCTTGTAGCCGTGGCGCTTCATGGACTCGATCCACTTGGGATTGACCACCCGGCTGCGGAAGACCCGGCGGGCCTCGTCCTGCAGGTCCCGGACGCGGGAGCGGGACGGGTCGGAACTGTCCCCGAAGAACTGGCGGGGGTTGCGCCCGGTCAATGCGCGGACGGTGGCGATCATGCCGCCATGATACTGCATGTAGTCATCGCTGTCGAAGACATCGTGCTCCCGGTTGTCCTGGTTCTTGGCGGCGATGACGATCTGGCTGAAGCGGAGACGGAACTGCTCCCGGGCGTTGACGCCGAAGTCCTGCTGGGTGTATGCATATCCGCCCCAGGCGGTATAGACCTCGGCCAGGTCCTGCACCGTTTCCCAGTTGCGCTCGTCCAGGACGGGGAGGATACCCGCGCCATAGGTGCCGGGCTTGCTCCCGAATATGCGGTACAGGGAGCCGGACATCGGGGGAGCGGGCGCCAGTGGGGAATCGGCGGGGGCGGCTTCCTCTTCCTCGCGCCGCTGCCGGTCCTCCAGCAAGTGCTTGCGGACGTAGTTATCGTCCGGGGACTCGTCCAGGGCGGAAACCTGCTCGATGGACTGGTCCAGCAGGTAAATCAGGTTGGGGAAGGCGTCGCGGAAGAAGCCGCTGATCCGCACAGTCACGTCGATGCGGGGGCGGCCCAGCTCGGAAACCGGGATGATCTCGATGCCGGAGACCCGGCGGCTTTCCTGCTGCCAGACCGGGCGGACGCCCAGGAGGTACATTATCTGGGCGATGTCGTCGCCATGGGTCCGCATGGCAGAGGTGCCCCAGACAACGATTCCGACCATTTCCGGGTAGGCGCCCTCTTCCTCCAGGTACTTTTCCAGGAGGGCGTCGCCCAGGCCCTTGCCCACTTCCCAGGCGGCGGGGGAGGGCAGGGTCTTGGGGTCGACGGAGTAGAAGTTGCGGCCGGTGGGCAGGACGTTGGCCATGCCCCGGGTGGGCGCGCCGCTGGGACCGGGGGGCACGAAGCGGCCTTCCAGCCCCCGAAGCAGATTGTCAATCTCGTCGGTGGTCCGCATCAGGGCCGGATAGATGGACTCGGTGGCGAACCGGAGCATTTCCTCGGTGCGGCCGTCGGGTTTTCCGACAACGCGGGCGACCACGTCAGCCACCTGCTCCGGGGAAAAGCCGTTGTCTTGCATCTGGGAGAGGCAGCTGCGGCAGAGGACTTCCAGCCGCTCCAGCACGTCGCCGGCGCTGCGAAGGGGAGTATCCGGGTCCAGGTCCCGCAGGATGGCGGGCATGTTTCCATTGACCTGGGTGGAGGGCTCGTCCAGCAACTGCCGGTAGTCCAGTCCCAGGGCCTCGGCGATGGCCTTGCGCAGGCTGGCGATGCCGCCAATGTCCAGGCGGGTCAGGGCGGACATGAGGCCGACCAACTGCTCCTCGGTAGGCGGCTCGCCGAGAGTGTGGAGGCCGTCCTTGATCTGGGCGTCCTTGATCTCGCAGAGGTAGCCGTCAATCTCCAGCATGAACTCGCCGAAGTCATCAGGCTGGGCGTCGACGCCCAGGTCCCGGTGCAGCTCGGCCTGCTGCACCATCTCCCAGATCTGGGACTCCAGCATGGGCAGCTTGCCGGGATCGAGGGTCTGGCACTGGTAGTGCTCGTCCATGAGCTGTTCCAGCTTGGCGATGTCGCCATAGCTGTCGGCAGTGGTCATGGGCGGGATGAGGTGGTCTATGATGGTGGCGTGGGTGCGGCGCTTGGCCTGGGTGCCCTCGCCGGGGTTGTTGATGATGAAGGGATAGAACAGGGGCAGGTCCTGGAGGGCAACTTCCGGGTAGCAAGCGTCGGAGAGGCCGATGCCCTTTCCGGGAAGCCATTCCAGTGTGCCGTGCTTACCGACGTGGACCATGGCATCAGCCTGGAAGACATCACGGATCCAGCGGTAATAGGCGATGTAGTGGTGGGTCGGCGTCAGGTCCGGGCTGTGGTAGATGGATATGGGATGCTCCCCGAACCCCCGGGGAGGCTGCAATCCGACGAAGACGTTGCCCAACTGGAGCCCGGCGATGGCAAGCTGGTCCCCGGTGCGGTAGACGTTGCCGGGAGGCGTGCCCCAGGAATCGAGCAGTTCCTGGCGGACGGATTCCGGGAAGCCCTCGTACCATCCCGCGTACTGGCGGGCGGATACGTGGCCGGCGGCCAGGCGGAGCTGCTCCTCGGTGAGGGATTCCCGGTCATTGCTGCACCGCTCGATGATCCGGTGGACCAACTCGTCGCCATCCTCGGGTATGTCCTCAACCTGGTATCCGGCCCGGTCAAGGGCGTTGAGCAAGTTGACCACGGAGGCGGGGGTGTCCAGTCCCACCGCATTGCCGATGCGGGCGTCCTTGGTCGGATAGTTGCTCATTATGATGGCAACGCGCTTTTCGGCATTGGCCTTGCGGCGCAGGTTGGCCCACTTGGCGGCCAACCGGGCGAGCAAGTCAATTCGGTCGGGCTGGGCCACGTAGCGCTGCAGGCGGTTGGTCACCATGCTGCCGTTCCGGGCGGCGGCGGTTTCCTGCTTGAAGGAAATGGGGACGGATATGATCCGCCCGTCGAACTCGGGCAGGGCGATGTTCATCGCGGTGTCGATGGGTCCCAGCCCCAGGGAGCTTTCCTCCCATTCCTCACGGGTGCCGGTGCTGACGATACCCTGGATTACCGGAACGTCCATCCGGTCCAGCAGGTCGACGGACCAGCCGGTGGCGATGGTGGGGCCGTCCTGGCTAATGTCGCTCATGGCCAGGCCCATGGTGTTGACGATGCAGTCCACCCGGGAGGCGCCGTCGTCGTCCAGCATGAACTCGGTCAGCGTGCGGCTATGCTCGCCCTCCTCCTCGGGATTGTGCTTGAGGCTGAAGGAGAAGACCGGCAGGACGTTGACATCCTGACCTTCCAGACCGCGAATCAGCTCATCAATGAACTGGAGATTCCCGCTCATCCAGTGAGCGCGGTAGAAGAGGACGCCGACGGATGGCAGGCCGGGCTTGAACCGCTGGGCGATGTAGGCTTCCACATCCACGCCCCGGTCCACGTCGGGGTGGTACACGCCCTCCCAAGGGACCGGTTCCGGGGCCTCGTGACCGTATTCGCTGCCCAGGTAGGTGTCGCTGAGGAACAGGAACAGGTTCTGGAAGTTGGCTACGCCGCCCCGCATCAGGTAGGAAAAGGTGGCCTCCAGCTCCGCTACCGACACGGTGCAGGCGGTGACCAGGTCCTCGTCCCATTCCTGGTGGCCGGGACAGGCGATGAGAGGGACGCCGCGGGAATGGCAGCGGGACACGAGGTCGTCATAGACCTCAGGCATGGAACGCTTGCCCCCGAGAAGGCGGAGCACCACCACGCCGGCGTCGTCCACCGCTTTGAGCAGGTCCTCCCGGGACCCGTCATCCACCAGGGCGACCGGGTTGAAGGCCGCGATGGTGGGGAAGTCGGACAGGTCAAGGTCCGCCACCGAACGCTCCGCGGTGAGGATATCCGTATCCGCGGTGGTGACGAAGACGATGATCTGTTGCCCGGTCCGGGTGGGAGTGGTCAAGCTGTGACGATCCTCGCTGTTTTTCCTGTTAGTCCGGTTCTCGGGAAGGCCGAGGGAGTACCATGATGGACAGGTCGCTGAACTCGTCGGAGAGTTGGGCGCACTGGTCCAGGGTGCCGCGCCAGGCCTGTTCGTCGTCGAAGGTAAGCCGCTGGTAGACGATAACCGGCCGGTCGCCCGGGACTCCGGCCTCGACCAGGTTGGCCGCTATCAGGGGCGGCATCAGGTCGAAGGGCCGGGGCAAGAGGATGATGTTGCGGAGCCCCTCGTTCATGTGGTGCCGCAACTCGTCCAGATCGCCGGCGGTATCGGCCCGCTTGTGGAGTGTCACAAAAATGGACTCCTCCATGTAGATGCCGGTCCGGGCGGCGGCAAACTGAATGGAGCTGACCCCGGGGATGAGCTCGACCCTTCCGGCCCGGCGCTGCACCCGCTCAATCAGCTCCCGGGCGGAGACGTTCAGGTCGCCCCAAGCACAGACCACGCAGGTCTTTCCGGCCCGGACCTGCTCCTGGGCGTAGTCCAGCACTTGTTCCTGGTCCCGGTAACTCATGGGGCACAATTCGGCGTCGCCGGCCCACTGCTCCACCACGTTGAGGACAGTGCGGAACCCGACCACCAGGTCGGCGGCGCGGATGGCCTGCTGCGCCCGCAGGGTCAGCATCTGCGGGTCGCCGGGCCCGACGCCGATAATGGTCATTGCGATGTCGTTATTGCCGGTCACCATTTTCCTGCCGGAGAAGAGTAGTACCCAAATAAAAACCCCCGACTCTGCGTCGGGGGGAGGGATATTTTCAAGTTACTCGGGAAGGCCAAGCCAAGCCTGTCCCGGGGAACCCCCATCTGTATGGCGCAGAGTAGAGCCCCAATCACCCAGGCCGGTGTCCTGGCTTACGCTTCCCTCACAGATAAGCCTAGAGGAGCAGCGTTCACAGTGGCGCAACCGCGGCGGGCTTTCACCGCCTTTCCCGTTTGAACCTTTTAAGGGTCGCCGCTTTCGCCCTCCGAACGATGCAACTGTGATGCAACTTGTCGAAGCGGGCTGGGCGTCTCCTTAACGGCGCCTGGAGTGTGCAGCAGGTTTTTAAGGTGGGGTACGCTGGCGGCTACTCTAATCCTGAGGGAAGGGGTTGTCAAGCAATAATCGTAATCGTGCATCGGCCCGCTTCCCACGGCGGAAAATCGTAACGCAGCGGTTTAGAGACTGGTTTGACACGCCCTGGCGATTCCCATATTTTAGTCCCGGCCCCGCAACCAGGCATCGGCCGTAATCCCGGAGGTGGACCTTTGGCCCTCGGCTGGGGAATCGTCAGCACCGGAAACCACCCTGACCTGAAAATCGCCCCGGCCATCGCCGCGGCGGAGGACAACAACCTGGTCGCGGTTTACAGCCGGGACCGGGCCCGGGCGGACGCCTTCGCCGGGAAACATGGAGCGGACTACGGGTGCGACAACCTGGACACCCTCCTGCACGACTCCCGGGTGGACGCGGTGTTCATCTGCTCTCCCAACTCCCTGCACTCGGAACAGACGCAGCGGGCCGCCGCCGCCGGAAAGCATGTCCTGTCCGAGAAGCCGATGGCGACCACCCTGGCCGACGCGGTGGCGATGGTGCGGGCCTGCCGGGGAGCCGGGGTCAAGCTGGGAGTGGGGTTTCATCTCAGGCAGCACCCGGGGCACGTCCGGGCCCGGGAAGTCATTGAAAGCGGCGGACTGGGAAAGGTAACGCTGGCCCAGGGACAGTGGGGCTTCGGTGTAAGGGGCCAGGGGCCGCCGCCGCCCAGGACCGGTCTGCGCCAGTGGTGGGACCAGCCGGAACTCATTGGCAACGCCTCGACGATGATGGGCACCGGCGTCCATGCGGTGGACCTGCTCCGCTTCCTGCTGGACCGGGAAGTCACCGAGGTAGCGGCCATTACCGACGGCCAGACCGAGACCCAGCCGCTGGAGCAACTGGCCGCGATGTCGCTCCGTTTTGAAGGCGGGGCCATCGGGACAGTGTGCTGCGGCCGGGTGCTCCCCGACTCCCGTAACGACTTCACCATCTACGGCAGCGACGGGCGCATCAGCAGCCGGGGCACCCTCTGGGAGGCTCGGCAGGGCAGCGTGGAAATTGTGAGCGAGACGGTCAACGAGTCCAATGAGTATCCTGACGAGTACCTGGGGAATTTCGTGGCGGAGATCCAGGACTTCCGGCGGGCCGTCGAAGAGGACCGGGACCCGGGAGCCACGGGGGTGGACGGGCTGCGGGTGGTGGAAGTCACGCTGGCGATGGTGCAATCCGCGCGGACCGCGCGGACTGTCAGGATTGACCCGGTGGTAGTATAGGCATTGCCGGCCGCCGGTCCCGGCGGACGTCCTTTCCCAAGTGCAGCGATGTGCGGAAGATTTGACCTGCACCAGCTCCAACTGGAACTTGACTTTGATATCGACCTGAGCGGCGTGCCGGAGTACCAGGAGCGGATTCCCAACTACAACATCGCTCCCACGGACCGGGTGCTGACCGTGATCTCGGACGGGAAGACCAACTATCCCCGGTTCATGCGCTGGGGACTGGTGCCGCGGTGGAGCAAGGAGCTCAGCAGCAAATACACGATGATCAACGCCCGGGACGACCAGATATTGCAGCGGCGGGCCTACACCGGCCCCTTCAGGAACCAGCGGTGCCTCATTCCGGCCAGCGGGTTCTACGAGTGGCGTAAGGGGCCGAACCGGAGCAGATGGCCGGTCCGGTTCACGTCGCGGGACGGGGAACCCTTTGCCTTCGCGGGAATCTGGGAACGGGCTAGGCCCGGCGGGGAAGAGGTCCTGTCCTGTTCCATCGTCACCACCTCACCCAATGAGCTTTCCGGCCTGGTCCACGACCGGATGCCGGTCATCCTGCCGCCGGACCTCTACGCGGCGTGGCTGGACCCGGCGGAACAGGACTCGGAGAACCTGCTGGAAATGCTCCAGCCCTACGATCCGTCATTGATGCGGGCCTATCCCGTTTCCCAGGATGTGAACTCGGTGCTGAACAAGGGGAGCAGCCTCATCGCTCCGGCGGGCCCGGACCTGCTGTGGTAACGGTTGGCGACGCAGGGCGCGACCCTAAGACCTACGCAGAACTATCGCGTTGGCAGACCATCAAAAACAGGGAGAAGATATGATCCGGCAACTTCGCATCTATACCATCAACAAGGGGCACCTGGACGACTTCGTGAAGGGATGGCTGGAGGGCGTGTACCCTCTCCACCTGGAACACGGCTACCGGATTGAGCGGGCGGGGACCATCCCGGAGCGCAACGAGTTCGTCTGGGAGGTGACCTACGACGGCGACGAGGACTGGGACGAGAAGCAGGCCGCCTACTACGGCTCCCCGGAGCGGGCGGCGCTGGAGCCGGACCCGGCCCAGTGGATCGCCAAGACCGAGCGGTGGTTCGTCAACTCCGTGCTGCCGGAAAACTAGTCCGGCGGACGGAGCGCCCAAGGAGCATCAGACAAGTTACCCAACTTGGCGACGGAGGGCGCGACCTTTAGAGAGTTGTGGGGCCGGCCTCAGTGAGTGAACACGAGGCCGGTCATTTCCGACGAGTCCAGGGTCAGTGACGGGATAAGGTCGCGGATGCTGGGCAGGTTTTCCAGGTCGTTGACCGCCGCGATCACCGCCTCGGACCGTTGGGAACCCAGGACCGGCACCAGGAGGGCGCGGGTTTTGGCGTTGACCGTCTCCGTGTCCATGGGGTTCTGCATTGTGCCGTAGGCGTGGGGAACGTGATGGTCCACCGTGCGGCCATCCTTCAGAGTTATCTCCACGCGGGCGCCCCGGGGAGCATCCGGATCCATGAGCGACTCGTCCGGTACAAGTTCTACCTTTTGCTTGACCGCCAGCACCGCCGGGTCGGACATGCGCTGGTAGGAGTGGGTTCCCGCAAAGGTCACTTCCCCATCCACCAGGGCCATGGCGACCATGTGCTGGCAGTTCACGTCGGGCATGGCCCGGTCGTTGACGATCCCGGCCCCGTCGGTAGGCAGGCGGACAACGATGCGGTCCACGTTGTCCACGGCCAACCCGTGAGCCTTGTGCAGGACGAAGAACGCGTCTAAAGCGGCCTGGATGGGGTAGCCCACCGGGTAGGGCTTGATGGCCGTCTCGGTGACGCAAAAGCGCCTGCCCAGCCCGGCGATCATCCGCCCCGGCTCCGGCGAGGGGGAGAGGGCGTCCAGAACATTGTCCCGGCCCTCGAAAACGTCGGCCACGCCGGAAAATCCGGCCTGCACCATCAGGGCAGCGGTGACTCCGTTGCGGGCGCCCATCCCAGAAAAGTCGAAAGCCTTCTCGACGTGCTCCGCGTCCCGCGGCCAGCTCCAGATCCCCGAGACCTGCTGTGAAGCGTAGGACAGGGCGTAGCGCATTCCCCTTTCATCCAGTCCCGCCAGGGCCGCCGCTGCCGCCGCGCTGCCCATGGTGGAGCTGGTGCCTTCCGCGCTGCGGTGACCGCCCCGGACCTGGTCCGGGCCCAGAGCCAGCAAGAACCGGCAGCACAGGTCGTATCCGAGGACCACGGCCCGCAGGAAGTCCATCCCTGAGCTGTCTTCCCGCTCGGCCATGGCGAGGGCTGCCGGGATTACGGAGCAACCGGGATGGGACTTGGTGACCGGCTCAAAATCGTCGGTTTCATCGGCGTGGCCGAACATCCCGTTGGCCAGGGCCGCGTTCACCGCCGAGGTCCTGAGATCGGTGGTCAGCACCGAGGATTCCGGGGTGCCTCCCTGCATCCGGGTGTACTTGATGGCCATTTCCCCGGCCTTGAGGCGTCCGCCGGAAACGACGGCGCCCAGGCTGTCCAGGATGCGGTGGCGGGCGGCCTGGCGCACCTCCGGCGGGAGTTCCTGCTGTTGCACTCCAGCCATATATTTGGCCAAGGGTCCGGTGACTTCGGTGGCTGCCATTGGGTGGTCGTCTCCTGAATCAGATAAGGGCGGTTAGGGCTGGCGCACGTACTTGTCCACGCTCTGCTCAATGGTCAGTCCCAGGTAGATGTCGCCGTGGGAGTCCACCCAGAGGCCGTGGGCGTGGCGGATGGGCCAGCGTTCCAGCACGTTGCCGTCGCCGTCCCAGATGCTGCAATGGGAGTGGCCGGACTCGTCGGCCTGCTCCGCGATGTAGAAAATGCCATCGTTGTCCCGCACCAGGTTGTCCGGCCCGCCCATGCCGGTCCACATGGTTATGAACTCGCCGTCCGGGGAGAAAATCTGCACCCTGCGGTTGGCCCGGTCGCAGACGTAGACCTTCCCTTCCGGGTCTATCAGCAGGCTGTGGGGCAGGTGGAACTGCCCGGGGTCCGTCTTGCCAGGCTTGCCCCAGGACTGGATCAAGTCGCCGGAGGCGCTGAAGCGGTGCACCCGGGCGTTGCGGTAGCCATCGGACACGTAGATGTCCCCGGAGGGATGGGGCGCCATCTCGGTGCAGTAGTTGAAGGGACCGGCGGCCCGGGGGCACAGGTCGCCGGGATTCTCACAGCCGGTGTCCGAGTGGACGCCCCGGTCTCCGATGACCTGCAGGGGCTTGCCGTCCAGGGTGAACTTGACCGCCACATGGTCGGAGCGGTCAGTCACGTACACAATGTCGTCAACGATGGTCATGCCGTGGGGGTCGGAGATCGCCCCGATGCCCCAGCGGTTGAGGTAGTTGCCGTCCCGGTCAAAGACCATCACCGGCGGATCCTGCCGCTGGAAGGCGTAGACCCGGTCCTGGGAATCGGTGGCCACAGTGCTGACCACGCCCAGCGCCTCCCCGGGAGGGAGCTTGGGCCAGTCCTGGATGTACTCATAAGTAAAGGCGCCTGAGCCGACGGTGGTCATGGGAAACTCCTTAGATGTTGGGGGTCAATCTTCCAATTGTGCGGCCAATTCTGACGCTAATTCCCGAGTCCGCTTGTCTACATTGGACTCAGCAATGACCATCAAGGCATTCTTGGCACAACCCGCCTTGATGATGCCGCGAGATTTGCTGACCCGTGTGGAACAAGCGCTCGGTCGATAACCTCTTTCGTTGATCAGGATTTCACACAAGTCCTGGTTAGTTAATAAGTGATCGTTGAATTTGAGAAAGTAAGTTACGAAGCACTCTTTCCCAATCGATTGCAACGCACGGTTTAACTGAGCATCATTCATTCCAATATTCTACTTGACAGGTTCGTGCATCGGAGCGTTATTTCCGAGACGACGTTGGTATTAAGAATCACCACCATCGAGGGTCAACTCAGTCAAACGACGGAGGCGGCCGCATGGGAGTACGCGGCGGTATCTCGAGTTCAACGCCGCCAAGGGGCTCTACCAAGGCGCGAATGGAGTCATACCACTCCTTGCCCGTCATGGGCTTCGGTTCCGGGCCGAGGGCCTCCTTGAGGATTTCCCGGACTTCCTGCTCCATAGACCTGCCGTTCTCGGCGGCGCGGACGAGGAGGCGTTGCTTCAGTCTTTCATCCAGATTGCGCACGGTGATGCTTGCCATGAATGCACCTCCAGATAGCCGTTCCTGGCATTTTACGGTGCTATGCCCCGACCCGGCGCGGACACTCCCCACCGGATTTGTCCACCGGCAACTACCCTGTATCACGCGTGGGGGCCGACCCAGCCGCCGTAGATGGGATACTGGCTGCAGAGAAACTCGATGTACGCGGGCTGGTTGTTCTGGTTGGCGGCCAAGGCCCGGTTCAGGGCCGGGACAACCTCGGAGGGTTCGGAGACTCGCTCGGTGTGAAATCCCAGTTCCCCGATGACGCGGGACATGTCCACCTCATCCGGTCCCAAGACGGAGTGGGTGAAGGGATCGTGGCCCGGCCCCCAGAAGCCGGGGCCGTAGCCCGCGAAACCGCCGTTGCTGATGTGTGCCACGGTGATTCCCAGCTTGTTCCGCAGCGCCACCTCCAGGTTGCCCAGCATGTATCCGAGACCGGCCTCCCCCGTCACCACCACCGCTGGACGGTTGGGGTCGTCCAGACGGGCGGCGACTCCGCCGGCCCAGCCAAACCCCAGGGTGGAGACGTTGCCCCAGCCCAGGAAGCCCCGGGGAACGGCGGCCTCGTAGACGGTGCTGAGCTGGTCGCGGGTGTTGCCCGACTCGTGGGTGACGAAGGAGTTCATCGGGTCCAGGGCTTCCATCAACCCGGCGTAGACCCGGTAGGGATTGATGGGCTGGTCGTTGGACGCCATGGCCTCCCGGTACTGGGCCATGGCCTCGTCCCGTTCTTCCTTGACTTCCAGGGCCGCGTCCTCGGCGGAGCGTTTTGGGCCGGCGGCCCGGGTGGACACCTCGTCCGCCAGGGCCTGCAGAGTGTATCTGGCGTCGCCGATTACTGCCTGGGCGGTAGGATAGACCTTGTTGACATGCAGCTCGTTGACCGTGCAGTGGATAATCTTCTTGGACGCCGCGTTGGGGATGGCGTGGCTGAACCTCCCCGGGGAAAGGCTGGTGCCGACGGCCAGGATGAGGTCGCTGTTCACCAGGTAGTTGGTCACCTGGTCTCCGCGGACCCCCACCGACAGGGGATGGTTTCCGGGAAAGGCTCCCATTCCCTTGAGGGTGGTCACCACCGGGATATTGGCGGCCTCGGCCAGGGCCTTGAGTTCGGCGGAGGCGCCGGCGTAGATGACGCCTTCTCCGGCATACAGCAGGGGTTTTTCCGCCTGGAGCAGGAGGTCCACCGCCAGGGAGACGTCCCCGGGGTCGGGGGCGGCCTTCCAGCCCTTGACCGGAACGTAGGGATCGGCCTCGTCGTCGTATTCCTCGGTGGGATAGGGAACGGCCAGAATCACCGGACCGGGGCTGCCGCTGCGGAGCATGGTGAACGCGCGGCGCATGAACTCCGGCACGCGCTCGGGGCGGTCGATGTACCCGAACCACTTGGAGACGGTCTTCATGCTGGAGAAGACATCGAACTGGCTGTTGCCGGAACCTCCGGCGGGCACCCCGTCAGTGATGCACAGGACCGGGGAGCCGTCCTCGAAAGCCTGGGCCATTCCTGCGTAGGCGTACTGCATTCCGGCGGCATTGACTCCGCCCTGGAAGGTGCAGACCCCGATGCGCTGTCCGGCGGTCATGCGGGAGTAGGCATCGGCGACGGCCACCGCGTAGCGGTCGTCCCGCATCATCACCATGGGTACGCCCTCCCGTCCCAAGGCGTTGTTGACCCGGCAGACCGGGAAGGTGGAGACCCACTCGACACCTTCCTGCTTGAGGATGCGGGCTATACCGGTGGCGACGTCAATATTCATCAGTAGTCCTCCTGTTGTTGGAACCGGCCCTGGTTGCAGAAACCGGCCGGAGCGGGGTTACTTTATCATCAACAACCCGGGGAATCTAATTCCCGGAAGGGGTCACAGCTGCTCCTTCACCTTGCGCAGGAAGTCCTCTCCCCCGATGCGGAGCAGGCCCCAGCCCGACACGGTGACGAAGTTGGCCCCCAGCCTGATGAACTCGGCAACGCCGGCGGTATCGGCAGGATTGTTGCCGCCGACGCCGCAGTTCTTCCCGCCGGCCCTGATGCGCGGGATGACCTCGCTCATCACTTTGCGGACCTCGGCGACGCCGGGGTTCCCCAGGCTCTGTCCCAGGTCGCTGGCGGCAACGTGGAGCACGTCGGCCCCGGGGACGGCCAGGATGTCGTCCAGATTCCCAATGGCCTCGACATCTTCCACCATGGGAATGACCAGGACGTTGGCGTTGACCCAAGCCAGGGCCTCGTCCCGGTTGACGCCGATGCCGTAGTCCTGGGCGCGCCCCCCTCCCATTCCCCGGTACCCGTCGGGGTGGTAGCGGGAGGCCCTTGCGACGGCAGCCGCTTCCTCCCCGGTGTTGACGTGGGGAATGATGATTCCCTGCAGGCCCCGGTCCAGGTAGCGGAGGATGGTGGACTCGTGGTGGTTGGGAATGCGGGCGATGGGCGTTATGCCGAAGGACTCGGCGGCGCGTACCATGTGCTCCACCTGGTCCAGGTTGGCCGGGCCGTGCTCGCAGTCAATCATTACGAAGTCGTAGCCCAGGGCGCCGAATATCTCGACCATATCCGGCGCGTACCGGGTGATGATGGCGCCGAATACGACCTGTCCGTCGGCCAGTTTGGCCTTGGTGGTGTTGGTCTTCATAAGTCCTCCGGGATTGAATTTTCGGGAAACGTGACGTCAGGCCTTTTCGGTGGGGTCAAGCCCTTTCGATGGTGGCGCCGATGCCGAAGCTGCGGAGACGGTCCCGGTACAGTTCGGCGGGTTCCAGGGGACAGGTTATCACGACGGCACGTCCCTCGTTGTGGGCTTCCAGCATGATGTGGATGGCATCGGGAACCTTCAGGGAGGGCACGCTCTTGACCAGGGCAGCCACCACGTAGTCCATCCCGTTGTGGTCGTCGTTGTGCAGGATAACCGAATACGGGGGAAGAATCTCCGACAGCGAACGGCTGTCAACGCCGGTATCAGGCAGAACCGGGGATTCAGGGAGAACGCCCGACAAACCCTGCGCCACCTGTCCCGGCGGGGCAGTTGGCCGCTTCGGCGGGCAACCATGGGATGATGTTTTCCGGTGCAGGATCATTCAATCCAGGATCATTCAGTCATCGAGGAGAAAGATAGGACGGTGCGCTGCTTGCTCTAAATTATTCATAGTGCGATATAGTAACTCTAAATGATCCCACCGATTGAGAACTTGATGAGCATGGCTCTGGAGGCCGTGACCACCTTCCTGCTCACGGAGCCGGAGGGCCAATGGTTTGACCGGAAGAGTTCACGCATAGCGGCGCGGGACCTGGCGGATACCCTGGTGGCCATGGCCAACGCCGAAGGCGGGATGATTGCGGTGGGCCTGCATGGCGGCGCCTACGAGGGCACCGACGACCGGGCAAACGCTCACAACAGCTGGCGTCAGGCAGGAGTTGATTTTACAACCCCACCGGTGCCTTTCACCGTCCACCTGCTTCCTTGCATCAACCGTCGGGGAGCTGATGATCACGTGTTCGGGATTCAAGTGCTTCCGAGCCAGCAGGTACATAGTACTACCAGGGATGAAGTCCTGCTACGGGTGGGGGACGAGAATCGCAAGCTGTCTTTCGACTAGAGGTTGGAGCTGCGATATGACCGGGGGGACACTGGCTTTGAAAGGACTCCGGCGGGAAACTACGGGAGCGCCGGTCTGGACCCGGATGCGGTGGCCGATTATGGAGACAGATTGGGCCATCCCAACCCGTGGCGACTGCTGAAGGCGCGGGGCCTGGTTGATGATGACGGCGCTCCCTTTGCCGCCGGACAACTGCTCTTCGGAGTGGAACCCCAGGCGGCTTACCCGGAGGCATACGTCCGGGTCGTCCGGTACTCCGGGAGGGAGCGGAGTCTTGGCCCGGCGCAAAACCTGGTGAGCGACGTTCGCTGCGAGGGCTGGCTGCCCCAGCAGATCGACGCGGCCCGGGAAGCGATGCGGCAGGCCATGCCCAAGCGGAGGCTGCTGGGACCAGACGGCAGGTTTGGCTGGTTTGACATCGTGCCGGAAGAAGTGTGGCTGGAGGGTCTGGTTAACGCGGTCATCGACCGGGCATACAGCAACTTCGGCGATCACATCCGGCTGGAAGTTTTCGACGACCACGTGGAAATTTCCAGTCCCGGCCGGTTCCCCGGAATAACCGCGCTGGGCGACTCGATGGAGGTCCGCCGCTTCGCCCGCAATCCCAGGATTGCCAGGGTGATGTCCGACCTTTCCTACGGTCAAGAGCTGGGCGAGGGCCTCCGGCGGATGGTGTCGGTGATGGAAGCGACGGGACGGGAGAGGCCGATTGTGCACCAGGGGTCGGGAGGCGTCTCGGTGACGCTGGTGGGAAGAGTGGTCGGAGCGGGCGAACTGGCCGGGCTGGCGGCGCCCGCCAGGGAACTCTTCCGTCAGTTGGCTTTGGTTAGCCGGTCGGGCACCGGGGAACTGGTCCGCTCCAGCGGGTACTCGCGCCCCATCGTGCTGCGTCACCTGCGGCTGCTGGAGTCCGGGGGACTGATCAGCCGGGTGGGAAACAGCCCCACCGACCCGCGGGCCTATTGGACGGCGGAACCATCTCTGTGAACCAGTCTACTCTAAACTACTCTAAACAAAAAGTTTAGAGTACCTTTACAGTTCGCCGCCGGCCCGTGGGAACTGTTGCGGGGATTGCCGCTCCCATTGCCCCTTTCTCCACCGGCGCAATCCTCCCGAGCACTCCGCCCTAGAGCGACCCGTCAATCACAATGTCCAGGAGCGCCGGCTTGCCGGATGCAACAGCCCGTTCCACCGCCGGCCTGATTTCCTCCGGGTGGGCGATTCGCTCCCCGTGGACTCCCATGCTGTTGGCGATGGAGGCCATGTCGAAGGGAGTGCCGAAGTCGGAGTAGAGCAGCTTTCCGCCGGAGGTCTCCGGCAGCTCCAGCACGTCCTTCTGGTAGATGTTGAAGTTGACCTTCAGCACCCGGTACATCCCGTTGTTGCAGATGCAGAAGACGCAAGGAATGTTGTCGTTGGCGGCGGTCCACAGCCCCTGTACGGTCATCATCGCGCTGCCGTCGCCGATGATTCCAAAGACCGGCCGCTCGGGATTGGCGACCTGCGTGCCCATCGTCGCCCCGATGCCACCCCCGATGGCCTGCCCCCGGACCCCGCGTAGGTCGCCCCGCCGGTCCGCCTGGAAATAGTGCCGCATGGCGCCCCGGTTGCTGATGGTATCGTCAACGACGATGGCGTTGTCCGGGACCGCTTCTGCCAGTTCGTGCATCATCCGGGCCGGCGTCATGGGAGTGTGGTCCCACTTTTCCGCGGCGGCGGCCTCGAAGGCCTCCCGGTTGGCTCTTTTCTCCTCAGCGACGGCCCGGCGTCGTCTGTCAATTTCGTCCCGGTCCCCCGGGGACAACCGCTCCCTCACCGCCGCGATCAAATCGGAGAGGGCCAGGGCGCAGTGTCCGACGATCCCTACGTCGGTGGGCTCCGTCTTGCCGGCCCGGCCCGGGATGGGGTCAATGTGTACCAGCTTCGTCTCTGGCTTCAGCACCGGATCGCCCCAGTAGAACAACTCCTCGATGGCGTCCAACCCCACCGCCAGCACCAGGTCCACGTCCTGCAGGACGGCCCGGTCCCGCGCCACCCGGAGGGAGTGATTGCCCATGAACTGGGGATGGCGGGTCGGGAAAGCCGCCTCGGCCCCCCGGTGCTGGTAGACCGGCAGGCCCAGCAGCTCCGCCAGCTCCACGGCCAGGTCGTTGGCGCCGTCGTCCGAGGCCCGGTCGCCGAGCATCAGCATGGGACGGCTGGCTTCCAGGAGCAGTTCAGCGGCCTTCTCGATGCCCTCCACGCTGGGACGGACGGCGTCGTAGCTGGGCCTGGAGCCGATTATGTCCATCGGGGCCGTGCCTTCCAGGGCATTCGAGGTGAAACCGACGTACACCGGCCCCCGGGGATGGCTGTTGGCTTCGTTGAAGGCGCGGCGGATAGCCTGGGGAATCTGGTCCGGGTAGGTCAGTTCGACTGCCCACTTGGTAACCGGCCGCACCATTTCGGCCAGGTCGGTCTTGTTCTCGGAAATTTTCCTGACGTCGTAGTTCGCGGAGGTGACGACCATCGGGGTGCCGGTATTCAGGGCGTCCAGCATCAGGCAGATGCCGTTGGCCAGCCCGCTGTCCACGTGTAGGCTGACGAAGGAGGCAGCCCCGGTCGCGCGGGCGTAGGACTCGCCCATCCCAACGGCGATGCTCTCCTGGAGGGCCAGGTAGTATCGGAACTCGGGATAGTCTCCCAGCAGGTCGATGATAGGCCCTTCGCTGGTGCCGGGGTTGCCGAATATGCACCTGACGCCCTCGGCTTTGAGCATCTCCAGCAGGGCCTGTTTTCCGGTCATTACTTGGGGCATGGGTCCCTCCGTCTGTGAACATGGCGGCGGCTCGGAAACCGACGTTCCGGCGGCGTCCCGTATTTATAACATCGCCGGGGTTTCCTGCCCAGCGCCGGTAGAGGCAGCAGCCGGGGAGCATGACGCCACGGCTCCGCCCACTCCTCGAATACCGCCCGCCTGACTTTTTGATATGCTATATGGGCACACTATGCCGCCACCGATGGATTCGCTGGGTTGGCCCAAGGGGCCGGAAACCGCCTCACAGTCCGGTTTCCAGGAAAGGTAAGGAATGGAACCTAGAGAGATCATCATCTCAACCCCTCTTCTGGACAGCGTCATTCTGAACGAGTCCGAGTTGGCCCCCGATGCCGACGAATTTGCCGCCCGGGCGGGGATGGTGAAATTTCCGGAAGAGGTCACCGTGGAGTCGGCTCGGGAGGTGAGCCGGATCCTGCGCACCGACATCCGGGGGCACCAGATGGTGATTTTCGACCTGTCGGAAACCCAGCATTTGGATGATTCGGCGGCCATAATCATCAGCGAGCTGGTCGGCCTGGCCACCCGCCGGCTGCCCCATCAGGTGATTGTCTGCGGCCTGTCCGGCGAAGTGGAAAAATCAATGAACAACCACGGGGAGTGGGACCGCCTTGCCAGGGACAATTTCGTTGCGGACCTGGACGCCGCGAAGAAACGGGCTCGGGACATTCTCCTCGAACTGGATTAAACGGGACCGGCCGGGCCCTTCCAACCCCGCAAAGTAAAAGGGCCGCTCCTGTAAAAGCGACCCTCTCCTCACTCAGTCAGGGAAACTGGCATCAGCGCCCTTCCTTGATGAAGTCCGCGAGTTTCTCCCCAATCATTATCGTGGTGGCGTTGGTGTTGGCCCGGATGCAGTCCGGCATCACCGAGGCGTCGGCGACCCGGAGGCCCTGCACTCCCCTCACCTTCAGGTACTGGTCCACAACGGCCATGGGGTCCGAGTCGGGGCCCATCTTGCAGGTGCCGGAAACGTGGTGGGACGTGCCCGAGTTGCGCCGCAGCCAATCGTCCAGCAATTCGTCCGATTCCAGCTCCTCGTCGGTCGGCATCAGCCGCTCCAGCAGGACGTCCGAGAATGAAGAATGCTCGGCGATGCGGACACCGAGGCGGATAGCCTCCCGCATCCGGCGCAGGTCCTCCTCTTCCTGGTAGTAGTTATAGTCCAGCCTGGGCTGCACGTGGGGGTCGGTGGACTGGAGAGTCAACTTTCCCTGGCCCAGGGCCAGCTGCAGACTGGCGCTCATTCCGATGTAATTCACGTCCTCGTCCACCACTACCTGGGCCGGACGGTGTTCGCTGGTCATCAACATGGGACTCAGCTGCATGTCGTTGCGCAGGTCCGATCCTTCCACCGTGTACCGCAAGCCGACCTGGATCACCGGCGCCTGGACATCGGGCCGCTCCCCAGTGGCGTGGTAGATGACGGCAGCCGAGGGATGGTCGCGCAGGTTTTGCCCCACGCCGGGAAGGTCCTGGACCACCTCAATTCCCAGGCTGCGGAGGTGCTCCGCAGGGCCGATGCCGGAGAGCATGAGCAGCTGAGGCGAAGCGATTGCCCCGCTGCTAACGATAATCTCGTCCCCCTCGACGGTGAATACCTCGCCGCCGCTTTCCGCTTCCACGCCTGTGGCCCGCTGGCCTTGGAACAGGATGCGGCGGGCGGTCACGTTCCCACGGATAGTCAGGTTGAGGCGGTGTCGGGCAATGTCCAGGTAGTTGATGGCCATGCTCATCCGCACGCCGTCGATGGTGTTGCGGGCCCGGGGCGAGACGCCGGTGGACTCCGGGTGGTTCTGGTCCTCGCTGACCGGGAAGCCCTCGGCCACGCAGGCCTGCTCGAAAGCCAAGGCATGGGGCATCCACTCGCTGCGCGGCGAGCGGCGCACCGGCACCGGCCCGGTGGTGCCGTGAAAGTCGTCGCCGCCAAAGTCCAGGTCCGTCTCCAGCCTGTTGAAGTAGGGCAGCACCTGGGTAAACCCCCACTCGTCGTTGCCCCACTCCGCCCAGCGGTCGTAGTCCTCGGGTATCCCCCGGAAGAGGACCTGCCCGTTGACCGCGCTGGAGCCGCCGGTGGCCTTGCCCCGGGGAATGACCAGATCGGGCTGCTCCGGGGTTAGCTGGGCGGTGTATCCCCAGTTGTGGGGGCCATAGGCGGAAAGCCAAACGTTGTTCCCCAGCTTCAGGTCTTCGGGCAGCCGCTCAAAATCCGGGTAGTCCGGTCCGGCTTCCAGCAGCAGTACCGACCGGTCCGGGTCTTCTGACAGCCGGCTGGCGATGGTGCATCCGGCGGAGCCGCCGCCGACCACGATGTAGTCGTACTTCATGACTCACTCCTCCATTTCGGGGGCCTTGTCATACCTGTGCCCCGCCGGGGGATTATAACCCCCTCAACCCCGGAAGGCGGGAAAACAGGACCGGCCCTCTGCTGTCCCCCGGCCAGGCGTTCCTAGTGTACCGGGGACAGCAGAGGGCCGGCGGGCGGGATGGCAGACGCGGGCCGGATCTGTTTCCGCCGTCAGTCGTCAGCGGTGACTGCGAACAGGTGCTCCACATGATGGTTTTCCTGGTCGCAATCGGCGGCGGAACGCTCCAGTTGCAGGGTCAGATGCGTGAGGCCGAACCGCTTGGCGATGGCCCGTAGCCTGAGCAGCAGCTCGTCCTCGCCCCCGGAATAGGTCGGGTCGATGAGCACATGAGCGGTGAAGGCGTTATAGCCCGAGGTGATGGTCCAGGCATGGACGTCGTGGACCAGCGTGACGCCCGGCACTTCCTCCATCTCGTTGCAGAGATCGAAGATGTCCACGTTGTCCGGCGTGCCTTCCAGCAGCACCTTGAACACGCCCATGAACAGTCCCCAGGAAACCTTGAGGATGAGGAGGGCGATCAGGACGCTTAGGATGGGGTCGACGATGACCCAGTTGAAGTCCGGCAGGAAGCGCGGTCCGAAGACGATCAGCGCCCCGGACAGGATGACGCCGACCGAACCGAACAGGTCGGCCATCACATGCTGGAAGGCCCCTTCCACGTTCAGGCTCTCCCCGGCCGCCCGGTGCAGCACCCAAGCCGCCGCGATGTTCACAAGCAGTCCAATGATGCCGACGGTGAACAGAAGGGGGCCTTCCACCTCCGGCGGCTCGGCGAAGCGGTGGTAGGCCTCTAGGAATATCCAGCCCGCAATCAGCCACAGGCTCAGGGTGTTGACCAGCGCCGCCAATACCTCCGTCCGGTGAAACCCGAAGGTTGAGCCGGCGGAAGCTGGACGGTTGGAAAGCCACATCGCGAACAACGCCAGGACGATGGCCGCGGCGTCGGTAAGCATGTGGGCCGCGTCAGCTAGGAGGGCCAGGCTGCCCGAGAGGATGCCTCCCACCACCTCGACGAACATGAAGGTTCCGATCAGGCACAGCGCGATAACCAGGCTGCGCTTGCTGGCTCCCCGCAGGTCGTGGGCATGGTCGTGGTGGTCATGACCATGATGACCGTGGCCATGGTCATCATGTCCGTGATCGTCTTGGTCATGTCCTTCGTGACCGTGGCCGTGGTCTTCATGGGCGTGGGCGCCGTGATCATGTCCCTCATGAGCGTGGGCCTCGTGGCCGTGCTCCCCGTGGTCGTGCCCCTCGTGGTCGTGCCCGTGGCCATGTTGAGTTGTCACAACGGTATCCTTACCCCAATAACGAAGGCGGCTCCCCATCTGGGACGGGGCGCCGCCGGATTATACCATTGGCCTTTTGTTGAGCCTTGATGAGCAACCCGTGTCGGTGCTCCGCTATGCAGCGTGGGCCGCGTGGTGGGGATCGGCTTCGGCGGCGCAGTGCTCCCCGCCGTGGGTGTGGCAGTGGTCCGCCCCGTGTTCGTCCAACTGCTCGGCTCCGCCGATGGCCGAGCAGGCAGCGTCGCCGTGGACGTGGCAGTGACCGGACCCATGCTCATGGCAGTGCTGGCCGCCGTGTTCGTGGCAGTGTTCGCCCTCGTGCTGGTGGCAATGGTCTCCGCTGTGGGTTGTCATTGTGTGGCCTCCTCAAAACCATGTATGCGATTATTCTGAACGCACCCACACCTTGATGTCAAGTAGGGGTAGTTTTTGAGACTATGTCGTGTTTTCCACGCGGCAAGTCACAAGTTCTTCACCTTCCATAACAGCTTTCGGAGGCCCCTTGGAAACTTGGAGGCCGCTTGATTGGTCCTGCCCGCAGCCTTAAACTAACTCCCAATCTATGCGGACGGGTCAAACCATGGTTAGAACCGCACCGGAACAATTCGTTTCCCAGGTCGCCGCGCCTCCCGATCTGGACGATTTTTGGGAGAACGTGCTGGCCGAGACAGCCCGAGTCCCCCTGGACGCGGAGGCGTTTCCGGACCCCCTCAGGTCTACGGAGGACATCGAGGTCTACGAGGTATTCTTCACCAGCCTGGACCGGGTCCGAATCGCCGGGTGGTACGCCGTTCCCAGGGGCGGGACCGGCCTGCCGGGGCTGCTCCAGGTCCCCGGCTACCAGATGGAGCCGCCGGTCCCGAAGAACTGGGCCAGGAAGGGTTACGCCACGCTCAGCGTGGCTCCCAGGGGAAAGCTCAGGAGCAACCGCCAGTTCAACCCCGGCTACCCCGGGCTGCTCACCCACGGGATCGTGGACCGCAACACCTACTCCTACCGGGGCTTCTACATGGATGCCTGTCGCGGTCTGGACTTCCTGTTGAGCCGGGGCGAGGTCGACGGGAGCAGGATCGGCGTCACCGGCCACAGCCAGGGCGGCGGACTTACCGTGACGACCGCGGCCCTCCGGCCCGAAGTTGTCAAGGCGGCCGCGGCTGGGGCGCCCTACCTCTGCGGGTTCATCGACGCCATTGGCCTGACCGACTCCTACCCATACCAGGAGATCGCCGACTACCTGCGCATGCACCCGGGCAGCCGCCCGCAGCTCGAGGAAACCCTGGCTTACTTCGACGGCATCAGCCTGGCGCCCCGCATCCGCTGCCCCATCGTCGTCAGCGTGGGACTGCAGGACAGCACCTGCCCGCCGGAGACGGGATACGCCGTGTTCAACGCCATCGGCAGCGCCAGCAAAAGGATGTACGCCTACAACGGCCACGGCCACGACGCCAACCAGCACGAGCACGACGCGATAGTCGACGCCTTCCTGGCCGAACATCTCGCTCCTTAGAAACTATCTAAAAAATCCCTTCCCCCTCGATGGTGGGAAGGCCAGGATGGGGGTGAGAACTCGATTCCCGCCCACCCTCACAAGGACTTGACCATGACGGATGAAAAACCCCGGGGATTCGACGCTTACTGGCAGTCAGTCCTGGATGAGCTGGAGCGAATTCCGGCCGCGCCCGAGATCGAGGAAATTCCGTTGCGGAGCACGGACTTCGCCGCCGCCTACGGCGTCCGTCTGACATCCATCGGTCCCTACCGGATCTTCGCCTACCTGAGCATTCCCCAGGGACCGGGGCCATTTCCGGCCAGGTATTTCCTCCCCCGGTACGGCAGCGTGGTGGACCTGGTGCCCCAGGGCACGTCCAACGGCCAGCGCCGAGACTACGTGACCTTTTCCATCTGCGCCCGGGGACAGCGGAAAGCGGATGAACCCTACGCGGCAGCCTTCCCGGGGATGCTGACAGACGGGATAGACAACCCGGCCTCCTGCGTTTACCGGGGGATAGTTGCCGACTGCCTGCGGGGGCTCGAGTACCTGGCCAGCCGCCCCGAGGTGGATAGCAGCCGCATCGCTGCAATCGGCACCGACCTGCCCCTGATCGCCGCAGCCCTGGGCCAAACGTTGACCCACATGGTCAGCACACCAACACTCCTGTTCCGCACGGTGGACACCGCCGCGCGAACATCCGCCTACCCGCTGGAGGAGATAAACGACTACCTCCGGCTGCATCCGGACCGGGAACCATCGGTCCGGGACACACTGGCCCACTTCGACCTGCGCTGGTTCGCTCCCCGGGTGTCCGCTAGCACCTTGCTAATTTCAGGCGCGGACGGTACCGCCCTGGACGCGGCGTCGCTGGAGCCGCTTACCGGGGCCATGCCTGGGCAAACCGAGGTCTACAAGTCCCAGTTCTCCGGTTTCAGGGACGGTGTGTTCGCCGAGGAGTGGCTGGCCCGGGAATTGGGGCTCGGCGAGGCAGCCCTGCCTCCCCACTGGCGTTCCTGACAGCCATCCCCGGGCCCTGCGGCCTTCCCCTAACGGTTTCGGATTGCGTTTCCGATCCGCGGCACGCGATGTTACAGGTCGATAATCAACACCCACATTGGACCATTGCCCACGTCGTAGACCTCCCGGGGTTCGATAGCGCCGCTGTCCGGGTTTACCCGGTAGCAGGCCAGCCGCCCCGATTCCAGCCCGGAGGCATAGAGGTACGAGCCGGACGGGTCCAGGCTGAACGCCCGGGGAATCGGCTCGGTGGGCGTCTGACCCAGCGGGGTCAGCCTTCCATCCGACGGGTCCAGGGCGAATCCGGCGATGCTGTTGTGGCCCCGGTTGGGAGCGTACAGGAATCTCCCGGAGGAGGTGACCTGGATCTGGGAGCAGGAATTGGTACCGTCGAATCCTTCCGGCAAAGTCGATACCGTCTGGAATGGTGCGAGGGTGCCCTCGTCCAGGTCCAAACGGTAGGCGGTAACGCCGCACCCCTGCTCGTTGGAGGTATAGAGAACGTCGAGAGTTGGGTGGAAGCAGAGGTGCCGGGGCCCCTCCGGGGCGTTGGGAATGCACCGGTCCGGCGTGTTCGGAGTCAGCTTTCCGGTGGACTCATCGAACCGGAACTGGAAAATGGCGTTCGCGCCGGAGCGGGAACCTTCGGCAATGTGGGGCGTGAAAGCGTAGGAGTTGGTCGGGTCGGTCTGGATGTAGTGGGCCCCGATGCCCGTCTCCCGCCACTCAATGGGACTCGCATCCAGCGCGCCGTCTGACCCGAAGGAATGGACTCCGACCCGCGCCTGGTAGTAATAGGCGGACAGCAGGTAGCCGCCCGACCGGTCCACGGATATGTGGGTCGGGTCTCCCTCCAGGGGGATGTGATTGACCGGAGCGAGCCGCCCGTTCCCCGGCTCGATGGTGAAGGCCGACAGCCCGAACTCCCCGGCCTTGCGCCGTCCGGCGAAGAGGAAGCGGCGGGATGGGTCGGAAGCCAGGGGCGCGGGCATCCCGGCCAAGGTCGTCTCCGACTGTTTATTCAACGCTCCGGTTTCCGGGTCCACGGAATACTGGTCGATGCGGTCGTCCTGTTGCAGCGAAATGTACAGGTATCTCGTCATTGGGCGGCCTCCCGGTCAGGCAATTTTCGCGTCTCCGGCCATTATAGGCCCATTCGCGAAAACCCGGAGGCCAAAAACCAGGTGCTCCAGGGCCGACGCATTCTAATTGGAGAGGATGGAGAGCAGGTAGTCGTTATCCCAAGCGGCCAGCTTTCGCTTGGCCTTGACTGAGAGTTTGGAGTGCCGGTCCTGCCGCAATA
>DAOUIZ010000017.1:0-32278 GCA_034423195.1 Dehalococcoidia bacterium
TATTGCGGCAGGACCGGCACTCCAAACTCTCAGTCAAGGCCAAGCGAAAGCTGGCCGCTTGGGATAACGACTACCTGCTCTCCATCCTCTCCAATTAGAATGCGTCGGCCCTGATCACCCCCGTCATCTTCGCTGAAGAGGGAGAGCCCAGCCTGCTGGGGGTAATCACCCTGGAAGACGCCCTGCTCGCCGTGGACCCGGTGAACAATGAGCTGATACCGGTAGTGGCCAAGCGGTATTGTCTAAGGGTCGCGCCCTCCGTCGCCGGGGGCGGCAACTTGTCTAAGGCTCCTTGGGCGCTCTAAGAGTCGCGCCCTCCGTCGCCGGGGGCGGCAACTTGTCCAAGGCTCCTTGGGCGCTCTAAGGGCCGCGCCCTCCGTCGCCGGGTAAGGCCGGAGGGCGGTCAGCTTTCCCAATCGTCCGGGCCCAGGTCTTCCCATTCGTCTTCCTCCCGGCGGGAGCGAAGCTTCCGAACGGCGTACTGGACGCCCCAGGCGGCCATGACCAGCAGGATGAGGCCGCCGAGCATGGCGGCGTTGAAGGTGAGGAAGAGGGAGTTGGCATCCAATCCCTGGCCGCCTCCACCGGATGCACCCCCGGCGGACACGCCCCGGTCGCTGGCCGACCAGCGGACTTCGAGTCCGGGGGTGTCGAAACCGTAGGTGGCCAGCAGGGCCTGGTCAATGGATAGGCCGTCAGTCAACCGGTCCAGGAAACTCCGGAACGAAGCCATGCCGTATTCCTCGATGAGGAAGGCGACGACGCTTTCCGACTTGAGGTAGAAGATGCGGATGTCGCCGGGGGCGCCGGAGACGGCGGCCATGGCGGTGAGGGGCGGTCCCCGCTCTGAGAGGCTGCGGCCGCTGCGGGGGGCCGCGCCGGGTTCCACGTAGCTGGCGAAACCTTCCTCCAGCCACGCGGGGGCAGGGTAGGCAGCGCCGGCCAGCTTCTGGCTGAACATCAGGTGGGCCGACTCGTGGACCAGCAGGTCCCGGTCCAGGCCGATACCGAGGAAGACGCCCTGGGAGGGGAAGGCGAACCCGTGAAAGACCTGCTGCCGGGTTACAGTCCGCGCCCGGTTGGGGAAGGCGGGGGCGGCTTCGTCGAAGCGGTTGTAGACGATTCCCAGCATGGGTTGGATGGTATCCAACCCGAGCATCTCCTGGACGTATCCCAGGTCATCCGCCGCCTGGGCAACCACCCGGGCGGCGCGGGACGAGGAGCGGTCGTGGTACTGGAGGGTGAGGGGGCCGGACTGCACCTGCTGCCAGTCAAACCTGGTATCGGTGTAGAGGATGTCGCGGGGGACGGTGGCGAGAGAGTATCCCGCCGCGTCTTCGATTTCCCAGCGGTATTCGATGGTGGTCCCGGGAGGGATGTAGCCGCCGGGGGAGATGATTCCATCAAAGGCGGCGCTGACCCGGCGGGAGGGCGCGAAACGGGCGGAACCGCTGAACCACGGGCCCGATCCCTTGAGCCGGTACAGGATGCGGATATCGGTAATCTCCCATTCGCTCTCGGCGGTGAGGGAGACCCGGAGGCTGCCGGGGAAGGTTACGGCGTGGCCTTCGTCGAAGACGCGGATGGGTTGGTATCCCTGCCCGTGCAGCGTGGCGGGGAGCAGCGCCATGACGGCGCCAACCAGACCAACCAGCAATGCGAAACCCAGGACGAGGGACGTCATCCGGCGGGACGAGGGAGATGGCCCTCGAGCCCCCCGAGGCCCGAAGCGGCGGGGTAGAGCGGCGGCTGGGTGCGAGGGGCTGCGGTTTAGAAAAATGGGCGGCGCTTGTTTCCGGGCGGGGCGGTTCAAGCCGGACCAACCTGCTGCGGCACTCGATTCAAGCAGTCCAGATTCAAGCGATCCGGGGGGTCAGGGTTCCAGGAACTGCCGGCGGGCCTGCTCGGTGATACGCTGCAGGACGCCGGGCAGGGGAAGCCCCGATTCGAGGGCGATGCGACGGCAATCGTCGAATTCGGGGGAAACGCTGACGGGACGGCCGCGGAGGGACTTGATCTTGACGCTGACGGTCCCTAGCTCGGTGGACATGGACCGGCTTTCCCGGGCGGCCACGTAACGGTCGACCAGGCGGGTGCGGACGCCGAGGGTGGGGGTTTCGGCCAGTATCAGGTCGGCGGCGGCGGGTTCCAGGTCCTGGGGGACCAGGGCGGACAGCAGGACGCCGGGGCGGTTCTTCTTCATCTGGATGGGCGTATGCCACACATCCAGGGCGCCGATGGCAAAGAGACGCTCGTGGACATAGCCGAGCATTTCGCCAGTGGCGTCGTCCAGGTTGGTCTCCAGGAGGACAACCTGGGACAGGGCTGCGCCGGCGGGGTTGCCAGAGGGGTTTCCGGCCACCTGTCCCAACCAGAGGCGGACGGCGTTGGGGAAGTTCTCCGGGTCCTTGGTCCCGAGGCCGACGCCGATCCGGCTGACGGACATGGCGGGACGCTGAAACTCGGCCAGGGTGGTCAGGATGGCGGCTCCGGTGGGGGTGGTGAGCTCGCCGGCCCCGCGGTAGATGGGTCGGTCGGCGGCGGTCGGGGCGTTGGCCGCCGCCACCAGCTCCAGGGTGGCGGGAGCCGGGTTGGAGTATCCGTTGGGCCAGCGGGGGGGCTGCGCCTCGCCGAGGACCAGGGGAGCGGCGAAGACCTGCTCCACCCCGAGGTGTTCTAGGCAGACGGCCACTCCTACAACGTCGATGAGGGTGTCCAGGGTGCCCAGCTCCTCCAGTTCCAGGGCTTGCCCGGGCTCGCCGTGAACCCGGGCTTCCGCTTTCCAGAGGGCGGAGAGGACCCGGGAGGCGCGGGCCTTGACGGTTTCGGAGAGACCGCTGGCGGCCACGGCGTCCAACTGGGACTGGGGGGAAAGATACCGGAACTTCTCGGGGACCTGGTCCAGGGAGACGGACAGGTGGGCGCCGCGCACTTCGCGGCGGATGGCGGGAGCCGACCGGAGGGAATAGCCGGAGAACCCCAGCTTGTCCAGCTCGCGGACCACCACGTCCAGGGGTGTACCGGCGTCGAGGCAGGCAGCAAGGAGCATGTCGCCGCTGGCGCCTCCGATGGACTGGAAGTAGGCGGCAGCCGGCATGGGATCAGGCAGACGGGGTGGCGCTGCGGCGGGATTCGCCGAGCTGGAGGTTGAGGCTGCCGGAGCGGAGGCCGGTGAGGTCGAGGGACACCCAGAGGTATCCCAGTTTCTTGAGCCGGGCCGCTATCTCGCGGCGGTGAGTCATGGCCAGGTCCATTTCGTCTTCGGCAACCTCAATCCGGCAAACCCGGTCGTGGTGGCGGGCCCGCACCTCCCGCAGGCCGAGGCCGCGCAGGTAGTCCTCCGCCTGCTCGATACGGGAGAGGGTTTCGACGGTAACCGGCGTCCCGTAGGGGATGCGGGAGGAGAGGCACGGCTGGGCCGGTTTGTCCCAGACCGGCAGGTCGAGGGTCCGGGCAATGGAGCGGACCAGGTCCTTGGACATGCCCGCTTCGACCATGGGGCTGCGGACGAGGTGCTCGGAAGCGGCCTGCAATCCGGGCCGGTAATCGCCCAGGTCGTCGGTGTTGGCCCCGTTGGCCACCCACTGGTAGTCCTCGCCGGCGGCGAGACGGCTGAGGTGGGTGTACAGCTCGGTCTTGCAGAAGTAGCACCGCTGGGGGGAGTTGGCAACGTACCCTTCCCGCTCCATCTCGGCGGTGTTGATGATGCGATGGGGGAAGCCGAAACGCTGGGCCAGGTCCTTCGCTTCCTCCAACTCCCGGGACGCCAGGGCGGGAGATACCGCGGTAACGGCGAGAGCGCGGTCCCCCAATACACCGTGAGCGACCACGGACAGCAGGGCGCTGTCGACGCCGCCGGAGAAGGCGACGATCACCGAGCCCATTTCTCCCAGAATGGACTGGAGGGAATCGAGGCAGGCGCGGGAGTCTTCTAATCGGGGTTCTTCTGAGCGGGAGTCTTCCGAGGAGGTGTCGGGCATGTTCTGATCCCCCGGGGATGCGAGTGGGCGACCCCATTTTACTACCCGCGAGGGCACCGGCCAACCGGAACCGTTGACCGGCAGCGTTTCGTCTAAAGAAAGTGTGCCCAAGAGGGTGTGTGACAGGTGACTTTTCACCACCACCCTAACCCCCGCCTTCGCGGGGGCAGACTCTTCCCCCATCAAGGGAAGGAGACTTGTCCAGAGGTTCCATAAATTGCAACGCTGCGCCGCTCGGTCAACCTTGTCTAGGAACAGCCGTAGTAGTAGACTTGGGCGTGACTGTACCAGCGATGCGGGCATCCAAAACGGCAGGATTCGGGGCAGTCCCCAGCCCGCTCAACGACGGCTCCCCTGGTACTCAATAGAAAACAGGCGGCCGCTGAGGGGTCACAGGCCCGAAGCTCGCCGTATTCGCGGGACCTTTTCATAAAAATCGGAAATTTGACGATCCCGCCCAGGAGTTGCAGATGGCCCCTCGGAACTACGATCTTTCCATCGGGATTGGCGGTGAAGCCGGACAGGGGATCGCCACTCCGGGTGACATTCTGGCCCGCATTTTCGTGCGGCGCGGGCTCCACCTGAACACCTACAACGCCTACCAGTCAATCATCAGGGGCGGGCACATCTTCCTGACCGTCAGGATCTCCGACGAGGAGATTTACACCCACGGGGACCGGCTGGACCTGCTGCTGTGCCTCAACCAGGACACGATGGACCGGCACCTGAACCTGATGGGGGACGGCACGCGCATCGTCTACAACTCGGATACGGTCCAGCCCGGGGAGGTCAATCCCGGGGCCCAGCTCTGCCCGATACCCGTCGGGGAAATGAACGAGAGCCGGAACCGGCTGGTGCAGAACACCATTGCCGTCGGAGTGGTAGCGTCCCTGATGGGGCTGGAGTTCGACGTCCTGGAGGAGAGCCTGGCGCTGCGGTTCCGCCGGCAGGGGGAGGCGATCGTCACCCAGAACATCGATGTGGCTAAAGCCGGCTTCGACTACGCCGGAGAGCACTTTGAGCCCTTTGCCCAGGCCCTGCCCCGGGGAGGAAAGCCCCTGGGCGTCTGGGCGGGAAACGACGCCATCGCGATGGGCGGCGCCTGCGCCGGGGTGAAGTTCTACGCCGCGTATCCGATGAGTCCCTCCAGCGGCATCCTGCACTGGATGGCGCAGAACGCGCGGAACCTGGGGATCATGGTGCGGCAGGTGGAGGACGAGATTGGCGTGGCCAACATGGTGATCGGGGCAGCCCACACCGGGGCCAGGGCCATGTGCGGAACATCCGGCGGCGGGTTCGCGTTGATGACCGAGGCGGTGGGGGCGGCCGGCATGATGGAAATTCCGGTGGTGTACGTCAACGTGCAACGGGCCGGCCCGTCCACGGGCGTGCCCACCAAGACGGAGCAGGGGGACCTCTGGCAGGCGTTGGGCGCCAGCCAGGGCGACTACGAGCGGTTCGTGGTGGCTCCCTTGGACGCAGTGGATGCCTTCCACACCGTCGCCGAGTTGTTCAACTTCACGGACCGGGCCCAGTGTCCGGGGATCATGATATCGGACCTGCTGATTTCCGAAGGGCGGTTCTCGTTTGATCCCGCGGATGTGAACCTGCACCCGGTTATCGACCGGGGTGAACTGATAACCGAACACAAGCCCAGCAACGGATACCAGGCCAGCAATGGGTACCAGAGGTACCTGGACACCGAGACGGGCATCTCACCGAGGGCGGTCCCTGGGACCGAGGGTTATGTCCATGTCGTCGCCACCGACGAACACGACGAGGACGGGGTGCTCATCAGCGACGAGTTCACCCATCCGCACAAGCGGCGGCAGATGGTGGAGAAGCGGGCCCGCAAGTTCCAGACCATCGCGCAGGATGTGCCCGCGCCGCTGCTGGAAGGCGCGGCAGACGCGGAGGTGACCCTGGTGGGATGGGGGTCGACCTACGGCGTCATCCGGGAAGCGGTGGAACAGCTGGCCGAGAAGGGAGTCACCGCGAATCAGCTGGCCGTGAAGTGGCTGATACCGCTGAACGGGGAAGCCATCCGGGAGACCCTGGAAGGCTGCAAGAAGGTGATAATCGTAGAGAACAACTACTCCGGCCAGTTTGCCCGCTACCTGCGGAGCGAGAGCGGCTACGCCGCCGACGGGCATATCCGCAAGTACGACGGCGAGCCCTTCATGCCCCACCACGTGGTGGACGGGGTGATGGAACAACTGGCCGGCAAGACCAATCACTACGTGCCATACCAGGAAGTAATCGTCTAGCCACTATTGGGACAGGAACTTCTTAAAGAACGCAAAACGAGGTGAATCGATGACCACTACCGTAGCCGAAGGCCAACCGATCCAACTGACGGCCCGGGACTTCAAAGGGAAGGTTGACCCCGACTGGTGCCCCGGTTGCGGCGATTTTGGGGTGTTGAACAGCCTGCAGCGGGCCTGTTCCGAACTGGGACTGCGGCCCCATGAAATCCTGGTGGTCAGCGGCATCGGCTGCTCCTCCAACCTGCCCGGGTACATCAACGCCTACGGAATGCACACCCTCCACGGGCGCAGCCTGGCGGTGGCTACCGGGGCGAAGATGGCCAACCACAACCTGCACGTCATCGCCACCGGCGGCGACGGGGATGGGTACGGCATCGGCGGCAACCACTTCACCCACACCGCCCGCCGCAATGTCGACCTGACCTACGTGGTGATGAACAACCAGATTTACGGCCTGACCACAGGCCAGGTTTCTCCCACCAGCCGGGACGGAATGAAGACGAAGAGCACCCCCTTCGGCAGCGTGGAGATGCCGATAAACCCCATCACGTCCGCGATTATGAACGGCGCCACCTACGTAGCCCGGGGATACAGCGGCGACATCCGGCACCTTACCGAGCTGATCAAGGGCGGCATCCAGCACAAGGGATTTGCCCTGATCGACATTTTCAGTCCCTGCGTGACCTTCAACCACGACAACGGCCACCCCTTCTTCAAGGACCGGGTGCATAAGCTGGAAGACGAAGGGCACGACACGACGGACTGGAAGACGGCGTGCGAGAAGGCGATGGAGTGGGGAGACACGATCTACACCGGCCTTTTCCTGAAGGTGGGTTCGCAGGAGAGCCTGGACCAGCGGGAGCCGGTCCTGGACGACGGTCAGTCAATCTCGGCCCGCCCGCTGGGGTTGACCGATGAGCAGTGCGAGCGGTTGATCCAGTTCATGATGTAGGGGGTCCGGCACCGCGTCCGGGGATGATTGGGCCAAGGATTATTGAATGGTAACGGACACCGACCCCGGAAACCCGGTCAACGCCGACATGTGGCGGGCCATCGGACGGCTGGAAGGAGCGACCGCGGCCCTGCTGGAGGGGCAGCGAGAGATCAAGTCCAGCCTGCATGATCAACAGCAGGAGATGAGGTCCACCCTGCATGAGCAACGGCAGGAGCTCAGAGCAGGCCTGGAAGCGGTCAACCAGCGCGTTGACCGGTTGTTCTACACGATTCTCGCCGCTGGAGGCGGGGTAATCGTGGCGGTGATAGCCAGCCGGTTCATTGGCGGGTGACGCCGCAGGTCCAAGCGGGCAGACATTTCCGAGCGGAAAAGCACCTATCCGAAAGCTGGATAGGTGCTCTCTTTATGCAGCGGTCAGGGCGACGGCAGAATGCCCAGACGGATGGCAGTCACCACCGCCTCCAGCTTGGTTGAGGCATCCAGCTTGCCCCGGAAGTGGCGGATGTGGTTCAGCACAGTGTGGGGGCTGACCTCCAGATGCTCCGCTATGCGGGGCGTGCTCCAGCCCAGGGATACCAGTTGCAGCACCTCGATCTCCCGGGCGGTCAGCGCCCTCCCACGGGCCGGCGGGTCCGCCGCGGGCAGTCCCCCGCCTTCCCCGTACCTTCCCGAGTGCGAAGCCTGAGCATCGCCTTCCTCGGTCCCGCCCGGTGTTTCCACAAACAGGTGCATCACGACGGCGGGTTTCTCCGGGCTTCCCCCAACCACCACCGGAGTGACCGAGACCAGCTTCCGCTCCCCCGACGCGCACATCATCCGTAACCGGGTCGCCTGCGGCATCCTGCCTTCCCGGAGCAGCCGCATCGACGGGCACCCCTGCCGGCACTCCGGCGTGATGCCTCCGGGAACAACCCCCCGGACTACTTCGTAGCACTTCCGGCCCACCGCTTCTTCCAGCCCCATTCCCAGAATCCGTTCCGCCCCCCGGTTCCAGAACAAAATCGTCTGGTCCGATGACACCGCGTAGACGCCGGTTTCCACGTCAGCGAGGGACGCGAAGAGGGATTGGGCAGTCACGGGTAGCGTCTCCACTTCTTCGGGTTTTCACGAGCTGAGGAAAGATCTTAACAATATAGTACGGGATGCCGTCCGCCAGTATTCCAAATTCACCCATAACCCAGGGTCAACCCGGGTTTTCCGGCGACTCACCCCGGACACCGCCGCCGGCTGGCCGGTGCTGAGTCCAGTAGAACAATACCACCCCCACCGGCAAAGCCAGGATGAGGGCGCTGAGGATGGCCACCATCAGCCACGGACCTCCGCCGAACAGGTGGTCCAGCAGGCCCTTGACCCACTCCAGCAGCGTCGGGTCGGCCGGCTCGTCGTGGTGCAGCGGCAGGGCTAGCAGAACTGACCAGCCCATGACGGACTAGTCTCCCGCTCCCACCACAGCGGGCTGGGATGCGTAGCGGGAGGAATACCTGCGCTCCCGGATGGTGAAGGCCGACAGGGCGGCGGGGAAGAGCAGCGCCCCGGCGATGCCGAAGGGCAGGTTGTAGGAGCCGGTCAGGTCGAACAGGAACCCGGCCAGCCAGATGAACACGAAGCTCCCCAGCGCGTGGAACATGAAGGATATCCCGCTGATGGTCCCGATGGCCCGGAGGCCGTAGACATCGGCGGTCAAGGCCGAGGTCAGAGGCGCGGTGGCGATCCAGGAAAGCCCCGCCACCGAGGCGAAGAACCACAGGCTGGGCTCGCCGGGGACGAAGACCAGGAGCATGTAGGCGCAGCCCCGCAGGAAGTAGGTGAAGGCCAGCAGGTTCTTGCGCCCGACCTTGTCCGAAATCATGGTGGCCCCGACGGCTCCCAGGGCGTTGAGGGCCATCATGTAGCCGAAGGCCAGGGCCGCCATGGCGGGGGACACACCCAGGTTCAGCGCGTGGGGGACGAAGTGGACGGCCAGCGTGGCGGTGGTTGCGCCGCAGACGAAGTAGGACAGGGTCATCTGCCACATGGGCATGCTCTTCAGCGACTCCCGCCATTTGTCGGTGTCCAGGGGGCCCCGCCCGGAGCGGGTGCGTCCGCCGGGGCCGCCCGAAGCGTCGGTGTCGCCGTCAAGATGGAGTCCCATCTGCTCCGGGTCGTCGCGGATGAACAGCCAGGCCAGGGGCGCTCCGATGAACAGGACCAGCAACCCCAGCGCGGCCCAGGTGACCTGCCAGTTGGTCGCCTGCAGGAGGTACATGGCGAAGGGGACCATTATCAGGCCGCCGATGGACACTCCGGCGGAGTTGAACCCCATGACCGTGCCGCGCCGGCGGCGGAACCATTTGCTCAGGAGGGCGCCGGTGGTGGTGATGGATATGGCGCTCAGGGCTACCGAGCTGACCACTCCGAACATGAAGATGAGGAACAACAGGTGGAAGGTGAAAGCCAGCGAAAAGGTGGACAGCCCCACCACGATGAGGCCGCCGGTGATGACCAGCCGGCCTCCGAACTTGTCGAAGATGCCGCCGATGAAGGGCTGGACTATGCCGTTGAGCAGGAATCCCAGGGAGGCGGCGAAGGAGATGCTGCTGCGGCTCCAGTTGAAGTCCTCGCTCATGGGGACGACGAAGACGCCGAACCCCTGGCGGGCGCCGACACCGATGAAGGCTATGAAGACGGTGGCGGCGACGATGTACCAGCCGAAAAAGACAGGGCGGCGGGCGGGTTGGTCAGGGGACAAAGGCGCGGCTCCTGGGTCTTGGGTGGGGGTAGTATACCCTATGGGGAATGGGCGGGGTGTATAATCGTCAACCGACAAAGGGGACAACCAATGCCGGGCAACGAATTAATCATCGAAAAGCACACTGGCCTCGCCCTGAAGATGCTGGAAGATGCCCAGCGGGAGATTGAGGCAGGCGATCTGACCCAGGGCGGGGAAAAGCTCTGGGGAGCCACCAGCCAAGCCCTGAGAGCCTACTGCGAGAGCCACGGGTTGCCGCACGGCCGGTATCACCACCGCCGTAGGGCCGTCCTGGACTTGGCGGAAGAGTTGGGGAACCCTTCTATCAGGATGGCGTTCGGCATCGCGCAGGCGTGCCACGGCAACTTCTACAACGATTCCATCGAGCAGGAAGACATGGAGACCTACCTGCCGGACATCCGGGAACTGGTGCGAGTCATTCTCGACGCCAGAGCCGGGTGACGGTCAAGCCAGCATCAACCGCTCCCCCTTGGGTTCAGGGATGGGGTCACCGAATTCGCGGGCGGTCTCAATCCACAGTTCAACCGCATCTTTGATGTTCGTTAGGGCCTCCTCCTGCGTTAGTCCATGGGCGGCGCAACCCGGTAGTTGCGGGACTTCGGCGACAAAGACTCCGTCCTCGTTGCTCCAATGGATGATTACCTCGTACTTGTGCATTGGCACTCCACTCAAAGCTGGTTTTCCAGGATAATCCGGCGTACCTGCCTTACCTGGTACGGCTTGGCGTGACTCCCGACAACAGCCTGTCACCGCCAGATTGACACTGCCCGTCAATCACCCATGCCATTTCCCAAACCGAGCTTGACTGGGTGCTAGGCATGGCCCGTCGAAGCCTGGTCTTCGGCAGACACTTTTCCATCGGCCACGGCCAGGTAGGTGGCGCCGTCTCCCAGGTGTTCCCGGAGTATCTGAGGGTCGGTGGTGGTGATGAGGACCTGCTGGTACCTAGTCAGCTTGTCCAGGACCCGCCGCCGCCGCTGCCCGTCCATCTCGGAGAGAACGTCGTCCAGCAGCAGCACCGGCTCGTCGTCCCGGGCTTCCCACAGGTAGGATGCCTCGGCCAGCCGGAGGGTCAGCGCCAGGGTGCGGGCCTCTCCCCGGGAGGCGAAGGTGCCCATGTCCAGGCCGTTGACCAGCAGCCGGAAGTCGTCCCGGTGGGGGCCCACCACCGTGGTGGCGGTGGCCAGCTCCCGCTGGTGGGCCTCGGCCAGCTTCTCCCAGAACCCGGTCTCGGTGGCCGCCAGGTCGTCGCTGCCGGGAACGCTGGGGTGGTATTCCAGGCGGAACTCGTCCCCCCTCTCCCCCAGCTGGGCGTGGTGCTCTCCACCCAACCCGGACAGGCGCTGCATAACCCGCCGCCGCCGCCAGGTGATCCAGGCCCCTTCCTTCACCAGCTCCCGGTCCCAGAACTCCATTTCGTCGAAACCGGCCCGCCCTTCCCGCACCATCCGCAGCAGCCGGTTGCGCCGGCGGACCACCTGCTGGCACCGCTGCAGGGAACGGATGTAAACGGGGTCGGCCTGGGAGATGAGGATGTCCAGGTAGCGGCGGCGCTCCGACGGGGGTCCGTAGATGAGGTCCACGTCCCCGGCATGGAAGAGAGTCGCGCCCATCAGTCCGACGAGGCCGGCGGCGGTTTTCCTCTGGCGGTCGGCCCGGACCTGCTTGCGCACCGAGTAGCCCAGACCGGCGCGGCCGGGCGATCCGCCGGAGTCCTCCCCATCCCCCCTAGCCGGCCGCGGGCTGCCGACCGGCTGATAGCCCACCGCCAGGGATATGCGTCCCGTCCTGGTCTCGGCGGTGCCCAGGACCAGCGCCTGCTCTCCCTCGGCTCCGGCCCGGAAGCTGACGACCTCGCGCTCGTTCTCGGCGCGAAAAGAACGGGCGATGGCCAGGATATAGGCGGCTTCCAGCAGCGTGGTCTTGCCCTGGGCGTTGCCCCCGGAAAGCACGACAATGCCCGGCGGCAGGTCCAGGTCCAGCTGGGAAAAGCCGCGAAAGTTGGTCAGGCTGATCTGCGTTAAGGAGGCCATGAGGAACAGCCCCGGTGCCGGCGCAGGTTGGAGACGGCCGCATGGCCGGTGAGGCTATTCTAACAGGGGCAGATGGAAACAGGACCGGAGCGGGCGCTAGTTGCGGTCGGGGTCGCAGCCGGAGCACCAGCCGTAGAAGTCGACCCGCTGGGAAGAGACCTGGAACTGGGACTCGGCGGCGACCTGGTGCTCCAGCTCGGCCACCAGGTCCAGGCTCACCTCGGCATCAATCACCGAGTCGCAGCCGATGCAGACCAGGTTGGCGTGGGGTTCCAGGTTGGCGTCGTAGCGGGAGTGCTTCTGGAAGGGCAGCTCGCGGACGATCCCCGATTGTTCCAGGGTTGCCAGGGTGGAGTAGACGGTGGCGATGGTGACGTAGGGGAAGAAGGCCCGCACCCGCTCGAAAATCTGCCGGACGGTGGGGTGGTCCGCCGAGTTGATGACGACTTCGGCGATCGCCAGCCGCTGGGGGGTCAATCGGATCCCCAAGGGCTTGAGCAAATCAACTACCTGGGACTGGCTGGCCAAGGGCTTCTCTCCCGGAGAGGGACGTTAGGGGTATATTGTATCACAAAGCGGGCGGGGCGCCGGATGGCGGAATTGCCCGGGAGAAAGTGTATGTAACCAGGATAAGGGTACGCCTCCCCGGATTGGAAACAGCAGCCCCGCCCATCCTTGCGAATGGGCGGGGCGGTTTTTCCGGTGTTGCGCCGGAGAGTGGTCTGCTGGGCCGGTGTGCTTTACAGGCGGCCGCTGGCGCCGTTCTCGCCCGGTGCGTAGAACACGGGGTACTGCTTGTGGAAGATCTGGATGCGGGAGCGGGCGGACTCAACCACATAGACGCGGCCCTGCTGGTCGCAGGCCACGCCGACGGGGCCCCAGAAGTCCTTCTCGCGCTCGATGCCCTGGGCAATGGCGCGCTCGTGCCACATCTCGGGGTTGCCGCCGTCCAGCTTGTTGGTGCCCCACTTGGACAGGGTCCCCTCGCCGGTGGTCATGGTGAGGAAGTTGCCGTCCGGGTCGAACACCTGGAGCCGGTCGTTGTTCCAGTCGGCTACGTAGATGTCGCCGTCCGGGTCCACGGCCACGCCGGTGGGCCGGTTGAACTGTCCCTCACCGTCTCCGGATGAGCCGAAGGCCATGAGGAAGTTGCCATCGCTGTCGAACTTCTGGATGCGGTCGTTCCGCCAGTCGGCGACGTAGACGTTGTCGTGCTTGTCCAGGGCGATGCCCCAGGGCATGTTGAACTGGCCGTCGCCGCTCCCCTCGCTGCCCCACGCGGAGATGAACTCCCCGTCCCTGGTCAGCTTCTGGACGCGGTTGTTGTTGCTGTCCACCATGTAGAGGACATCGTTCTTGCCGAAGACCAGGCCCGAGGGATGGTCCCACTCGCCCGGGCCGGAGCCGGAGCGTTCCCACTTGCGCAGGTACTCGCCGTCGCCGGTGTAGATGGAGATCCGGTCCAGGGCCTCGTCGGCCACGTAGACCTTCCCCTCGCTGTCCAGGGCGATGGAGGTGGGCCAGATCAGGGCGCCGTCCCAGGCCACGGGCTCGCCGTCGCCCTGGGTGGTGACGCCGCGGGCAAACTCGCCGACATAGTCCTCGTCGACGGTGCAGATGGTGATCCGCTTGCCGTCGGGGCGGTAATCGTAGGAGCGGTTGAGCACGTACATCGTCTCGTCTTCGCCGAGAGCCACCGCCACCGGGTTGCGGAACCCCGGCCCGCCGAACTCGGCGCGGCCGATGGTCTTGTCGTACTGGAGGGTTACACTCAGAGTCTGAGTAGTCATTCTCACCTCGCGAATGTGATGGTTGCCGGCGCCTTCCCCTGCTTCATCACGCGGGGGAAGGCGGTTTGGCGTTGGCTTAGATGAAGGCGTGCTTCTCGAAGTTGCCGTTCACGATGGGCTGGGCGTCCATGCCCATGTGGTTCTCGAGAATGGTCGTGTAGATGCTGCGGAAGTCGTTGTTGAAGTGCAGGTCGCCTTCCAGCAGCTTCTCCTCTTCTAGGGACGGATACTCGCCGTAGAGGCCGCCCTGGACGTTCTCGCCCACCACGAAGGCGACGCCGCCGGAACCGTGGTCGGTGCCGGAGCCGTTGTCGTGGACCCGGCGGCCGAACTCGGTGAAGACCAGCATGACGACGTTGTCGGCAGCGTCATGCTGCTTGACGTCGTCGTAAAAGTCGGCGATGGCGTTGGAGGTCTTGGTCCACAGGTCGGCGTGGGCCATGAGCTCGCCGGCGTGGGTGTCGAAGCTGTTGTAGGGGGCCGTGGTGTAAAGGATACGGGTGCCGAACCCGGCCAGGTGCACCTGGGCGATGTTCTTCATGTACTGTCCCACCACGTCGTCCCCGTACTCCACAGTCGAGGAGTAGGACTCGGGGGCGGTGGCCAGGATGTCGGCGCCCTTCAGGGCGTCCATGCCCGTCTGGGACAGGTAGTCGACGACCATGCCGCGGCCGAGGGTCGGGGAGTAGATGCGGGAGAAGACGTCGAGAGCGTCGGCCCGCTGGTCCTCCCCGTCAATGCCGGTCAGCACGCCGTAGGTGGCCAGGTTGCCGACGGAGGCGACGGGAACGCCGGGGGCGGCCAGGGCGCGGGGAAGTCCGCGTCCGAAGTTGACACCGGTCAGCACGTTCTCCTTGTTGGGGTCAATGTCCTTGATGGTCCGGCCCAGCCAGCCCTCGGTCCCCTGGGCCTCGGGCTCGCAGGTGTGCCAGATGTCCATGGAGCGGAAGTGGGAGCGGTTGGGGTTGGGGTAGCCAACGCCCTGGATGACCGCAACCTTGCCCTCGTCATAGAGCCTCTTCAGGGGGCCCATGTTGGGGTTGAAGCCAACCTTGTCGCTCAGCTTCAGGACCTGGTCCTCGGGGGTGCGGACGGAGGGCCGGTGGTCGTAGTACAGGGGGTCGCCGTAGGGCACCAGCGTGTTGATGGCGTCGTTGCCCCCGGACAGCTGAAGGACTACCAGCACCGGGTCTTTCTTGGTAGAAGTCATGTCCTGTTCTCCTTTTGAGTGATGGAGTCTCTGGGTTGGTCCGGGGCGACTAGGCGAACTGGTACTCCTGGGTCGCCACGATGAGCTGCAGGATCTCGGCCACGCGGTTGGAGTATTCCTCGGTGCCGGGGCTGACCGGGCCGCCCTTGGCAGCGTGGTCGATCAGGTACTCCAGGGTCTCGCCGGCCAGCTGGTAGCTGCCCATCAGCTCCAGGGACCGGTTCACCAGGGCCGCCGGGTCGCTCACGTTCTCGGAGCCGAGGCGGCTGATGATGTCCTGGACGCCGGGGAGGCTGATGTTGCCCACCTGGTCGGCGGCGAAGTTGATGCGCTCCACCAGGGTGCCGCTGTCGATCCACTCCTTGCCGGTGTGCCAGCCCTCAACGGTGGGGGGATTCATCAGGTCCTGGCCCATGTAGCGGATGTTGTTGGCCAGGGGCTGCAGCCCCACCTTGGGGGAGGTGAAGTCCTTGACCAGGCGCATGGTGCCGATGACCACTTCGGTGGGGCTCTTCACCTTCTCGAACCGGGCGTTCTTGAAGGCGTCGGAGTTCAGCAGGGCCCGGAGCATCTCGCCGACGTCGTAGCCGGTGTCGAAGTAAACGTCTTCCAGCATCTTGATGGTCTGGGGGTCCCGGGGCGGCGTGCGCTGCCAGGCGGGGACCTCCACCTCGTCCGCCACGAAGAAGTTGTAGAGGTGGCGGGCCACGAAGCGGGCGGCGGAGGGTTGCTTGCAGATCAGGTCGATGACGTCGTCACCGTTCCAGTTGCCCGTCTCGCCGAGGAAGGTCTTCTCCTCCTCGTCGTGGTCGTAGCGGTTGTAGATGAACTGGGCCTCGTAGCGCCCGTAGGGGTAGCGGGGGATGGCGTTGGTGATGGTCCAGCCGGTGAAGGCCCGGGAGGCTTCCTTAACGTCGTCCTCGGAATAGTTGGCCTCATCGTCCATGCCGACGCCCATGGAGAAGAGCTCCAGGAGCTCCCGTCCCCAGTTCTCGTTGATGGCGCCCTTGTGGCTCATGCAGTTGTCCAGATAGAACACCATGGCCGGGTCGCGGGCCAGGCCCCGGAGCAGCTCGTCGAACTTGCCCATGCCCTGGTTCCGGAACATGTCCAACTGGAGCTGAATCTGGCGGCCATGCTCGCACTTCGAGTTGCCGGTGCAGAAGATGCCGTGCCAGAAGAGGGCGACCTTCTCCTGGAGGGGCCGCTCGGTGTTGATCATCCGGTAGGTCAGGTACGCCTGGTTGATTTCCAGGGCGTTCATTTCCTTCCAGTCGATGAACCGGCGCTCCAGCAGGTCCATTTCCAGGTCGGGCTGGCTTTCCGGGTTGAGAAGCTCTTCAACGGTCGCTTCGTATCCCTTGGCGGCCCGCCGTTCCAGTTCCTCATACGACGCACCGAACCCGGCGCGGCGCATCAGGTGAGCCATTAACGCGAGATCTTGTTCTGCCATTCCGGTCCTCCTGTTTAATTTTGCCGTGGTTAATTCGCTTTCGACGGGTTTGCCCCTGGTGGGCTGCGGTTGTCCCGGAAACCTGTCCGGGGTGCCGGACAGGACCCGCTTACTTCCGGTTGGCCCATATCGACGCCGACCGTCGAGCCATGGCTGCGGTTTCCCGCAGTCATACAGGAAAAAGCCGCTTTTTCGCCGCCCTGGCAGGGCGGTTTCCGTAAACGACTTCTACCTTAGAATGATTATAGATGATACCATGCGGGGGGTGAATGTCAAGGCGCAACGTGCTTCCGGGACTGGCCCCGAGCGGCCTGTCCGGGCCTCGCCGCCATGCCTTTTCCCCCGCCCGCGTGGAGATAATTTCTAGTTGGCGCCGAACCGGCGCTTGTGCTGGCGGAGGGTTCAATCATTTTGGATAACGGGGATTCCGGCGGCCTCTGCCTTGGCGGCGGCCTCGGCGTGTTCCACCCCGTCCTGCATCCAGATGTACCTGGCCCCCACCTCGATGGCCTCGTCCACCACCGGCGGCACCAGCTCGGACCGGCGGAAGATATCCACCATGTCGATGGGTTCGGGCACCGATTTCAGGTCCGGGTAGCTCTTCTCCCCCAGCGCTTCCTCGATCATCGGGTTCACCGGGATGATCCGGTAGCCCTGTTCCTGCATGTACCGGGACACGCCGTAGCTGGGCCGGTCGGGATTGTCGGACAGCCCGACAACGGCGATGACCTTGCTGTTGCGGAGTTGCTCTTCCACCAGGTCCATGTTGCGCTCCTTTCCCTTGATTCCCACTCCCGCACGCTGCGCGGGAAGCCGGGGCTAGAGCTTAACCCACGAAGGAACGGCGGGCAACCGCCGGAACACCCGGGAAGATTCAGAGCCGGCTGGCGGTGCTGCCCCCCGAAACTTCGGGCGGGAGCAGCAAACGGATACGGTCAAGGAAAGCGGCGGCGACTTCGCACATCCGGTCGGCAGTTGCTTTGTCGAAAATCACCACTGGGTCATAGTCTGCCGTTAGACGCTCCCGCAAGCTATCGGCAATGGTCGCGCTCCACTCCCTTTCAATTAAACCGGTCCTCACCAGGTGGAGACCGAATTGGTTTCTTACTCCCTGGTGACTCCTGGGACTAATTTGCCGGGATTCAAGCGCAGCCTTGGCGCCGTGCATGATGGCGTAGTACGCTCGGGAGACCGCATCCGCGTAAAAGCCCTCGTCCCTGCACAAAACAGCAGCCCCCAGGGATTCTATTGCCCGCCGCCATTCGCCCGACGGATTCTGATTGACGATGTGCCTATTCCTCGGGAGGCAACCGAAGGAACGGCAGCCTGTGTTCTTTTTTACGGTGTTGCCAGTCCTCTTCGGTATATCCCCAAATTAGAGGGAAGGCTTCGGACAACGCGGCGAGATTATATCCCAGCAGTTCGATGTCTTTGATGGTCTCCCTTTCTCCCTTTTTCAGGATCACCACCACATTCACCGAGTAATCCGGCAACGGAATGCGGCTGTCGTCCCGGTCGAAGGTGAACAGCCGGTCGAACACCCCGGCGTATTTCTGCCGGAGGGCTTCCTCGTATTCATCGAGCCATTCCTGCTCGTAGGGCTTCAGTTTGACTGCCACGCTGGTCCTCCGGGAGTCATGGGGAAGAGTTGCGGGAAAGGTGTTGTGGTACTTGAGGCGCCCTTCCATTATAGCGGAGGGCTTTCCCGTCGGCAGGTCAGTTCCGCCGGTACGCCCGCCGGATGATGAACAGCGCCAGCCCGCCAAGCCCGATCAGGGCCAGCGGCAGCATGAAGCGTGGATTCAGCCGCACCCAGCCCAGGTTGTAGAACAGCATCGCCGCCCCCACGGCCAGCAGCGGGCCGGACTTCCAGCCCACCCGGTACCCGTCGGCGGCGAACCGCCACAGGCCCACGCAGATGAGGATGACCGGCCAGTATTTGCGGAGGAACCCGCCCGTGGTGAAGGACTCCCCCAGGAATCCTAGGTTTCCCAGGAGCAGCAGTCCGCCCCCCGCCAGCAGGACGAAGGCGGCAACAGCGGCGCCGGAAAGGGAGTTGGATTTCATACGAGTAAGGTGCTGGACGAGACCCTCCCCTGCCCCAGGTCATTGCCGGTAAGGCAGAGGGTCATTAGCTCGAAACGGCTTCTAGTCCTTCACTTCGATGCCGCCGAAGACTACCGTGCCGGTAATGGTCAACTCCCCGGTGGCTTCCGATGGGCTGGGCTGGGAGCGCTCCACTTCCGTGCCGCCGAACAGGGTGGTGGTCTCGAAGGCGACCCGCCATTCCCGGGGAACGCGCAGTTCCAGCCCTCCGAAGACCACGGTGGCTTCCAGGACAGCTTTGCCGTGGGCCAGTCCGGCGTCGCGCAGGTCCAGCTCCACTCCTCCGAAGACAGCCGAGATTTCTCCGCCGCTGAACTCCGGGGAGGTCACCCGCTCCTTGCCGCCGGAGAAGATATAGCTGGCCCGGAATTCTCTCCCCCGCTCCCGGCCCTGGGTCTCCTCTTGTCCCGCGCTAGTCCCGCTCTCGATGACCTCTGCCGATGCCTGGGAGTTGCGGGAGGAGCGCCGGCTCCGGCGTGGCGGGAATCTCCGCCGGGACAGCAGAGCCAGCCCCACGACTATTAACACCGCCGGCCAGATCAACCGGCCGGTCCAATCCACCAGGTCGAGATTGGACAGCAGGAAGGCCACTCCCACTGCCAGGATGACCAGGGGGAAGAAACGGGAGCGGAAGCCTCCCGCCAGAAGCCCCCAAAGCCCTACGGCAATAAGGAACGCCGGCCAATAGGTGGCAACAATGCGGGTGTCGGGACCCACCAGGCCCGAGTTTTCCAACAGGAACATGGCCCCCAACACCACCAGTGCAACGCCAATCAAAGAACCAAAGGAAACTCGGCTCCTGTTCATACTGGCCTTCCAGGACTGCTCTTCCGCAAACCTGGCGGCGGGGGTGGAGGGCGCATCGTGGTGACGCATCGGGTAACCCCTCCACCCGCTCCGCCGGAACCCCGGAAGGACTGCCGTCACCTAGCGGACGATGCCGGTGATGGTGATGTGGCCCATGGAAGACTCGGCGGTGGCCCCGTGCCAGTGGTTCTCGCCGGGAAGAATCTGCACCACGTCGCCCACGCTGACCTCGTGCCGCTCGTGCTCGTTGGCGACGATGCCGTTGCCGCTGGTGATGACCAGGAGCTGGTCCGTGTTGTGGGTGTGCCAGCCGGTGGTGCAGCCCTTGCCGAAGTTGACCACGCTGCTGCTGAACCACTCGCTGGCCCCTTCGGGAAGCAGGGGCTGGCGGGTGCGGCTCACCTCGCCGCCGGTCCAGCCCTCGATGGGCGTGGCGGTGGCGATGGGTTCCTGGTCGATGCGGGACAGTCTCAGCAGTTTCATAACGTCCTCCGTTCCTTTATAGGATGCGCATTTGGCCCGTTGTCCGGCCGCAGCGTCGGGCCGGATGGTTGGATATTAACACGCCGGCCTCTCGCGTGGGCGTGCCTACGCCCCCGGCGATGGCACCGGAACCCCCGCCACGTTCACCCGGATGCTGCCCAGGGTGTGGCGGGTGGTGAAGTAGAGGGTCTTCCAGTCGTCGCCTCCAAAGGCCATGTTGGTGGTGCCCGGGTAGCCGTGAACAATGGTCCCCAGGTGGTTCCCCGCCGGGTCCATCACCCAGATGCCGCCGGAACCGCCGCAGTAGACGTTCCCCTCGGTGTCCACCTTCATCCCGTCCGGGTTGCCCGGACGCTCCCCGCTTAGGTCGGCAAACAGCCGGTCCGATGCCAGGGCGGGCATCCCGTTGGGCTCCACGTCGAAGGCCCGGATGATCCGCTTCCGGGAGTCGTTGATGTACAGCACCCTCTCGTCCTGCGAGAAGGCCAGGCCGTTGGGACGCGCAAAGTCCCACACAATCAGGGTGATGGTCCCCAGGTCCGGCGACACCTGGAACACCCCGTTGTAGTCCAGGTCCAACCCCGGAGTCGGAAACCCCGGATCCGTGAAGTAGATGCTGCCGTCCGACTTGCAGATGACGTCGTTGGGCCGGTTCAGGCGTCCGCCCCGGTAGCTGCCGGCGACGACTGTAATGCTCCCGTCCGGTTCCTCCCGGGTCACCCGCCGGGACTGGTGCTCGCAGGCCAGCAGCCGCCCTGACGGATCGCGGGTCAGGCCGTTGGCCTGGTTGGTCGGCTCCCGGTACACGGAAAGCTCCCCCTCCGGCGTGTACTTCATCCGGCGGCTGTTGTGAATGTCGCTGAACAGCAGGAAGCCGCCGTCCGTCCACCACACCGGCCCCTCGGCCGGCCCATTGTCGCCGCCGAAGCCGTCGGCCAGGTCCTTTATCTCCGCATCGGCGGAAACCAGGCGGTCCATTTCGTTTGATAGCTTCTCGATGGGCATGGCTTAACCTCCCTGGGCAGATTCGCGGTTGGATGCCATTCCGGCCGGCTGCCGGCCCGTCTGTTACCGGTCCGTCTGTTACCGGTCCGTTGGAGCGGGGATCCCGGCGATCTTGCACTGGACACTGCCCACCGTGGTGCGGGTGGTGAAGAACAGGGTCTTCCAGTCGTCGCCGCCGAAGGCCAGGTTGGTGGTGGCGGGCTGGCCGTGGACCACCGTGCCCAGGTGCTTCCCCGACGAGTCCATGATCCACAACCCGCCGGAGCCGCCGCAGTAGATGTTCCCCTCCACGTCCACCTTCATCCCGTCGGGAATGCCCGGCTCCGGGCCGGTCAGGTCGGCCGTCACCCGGTCCGTCGACAGGTCCAGGGTGCCGTCCGGCGCAACGGTGAAGGCGCGGATGTGTCCCCGCCGGCTGTCGTTGATGTAGAGCACGCTTTCATCCGGGGAAAAGGCCAGCCCGTTGGGGGTGAGAAAGTCCCCCACCAGCAGGGTCAGGGTGCCAAGGTCGGGGGACACCCGGTAGACCCCGGAGAAGGTCAGCTCCCACTGCTCCCGGGGCCGCCGGTGGGTCCAGGGGTCGGTGAAGTAGATGCTGCCGTCGGACTTGACCACCACGTCGTTGGGACGGTTCAGCTGGCGTCCCTGGAAGCTGTTGGCAACCACGGTGATGCTGCCGTCGTGGCCGGTGCGCGTTACCCGGCGGCTGTCGTGCTCGCAGGCCAGCAGCCGCCCCTGGAGGTCGCGGGTCAGGCCGTTGGAGCGGTTGGTGGGAGCGTGGGCCACGGTCAGCCCTGCCGATTCCGACCACTTCATGCGGCAGTTGTTCTGGATGTCGCTGAACAGCAGATAGCCGTCCTCGTGCCACCACAGCGGCCCCTCCGCCGGGCCCTGGTCGCCGCCGAACCCGGAGCCCAGCTCCCTGATCTCGGCGTCGGACGAAACTATCTGCTCCAGCTCGGGAGCCAGTTGCTCAATGGGCATGGAACCCTCCTTGGTAATTTGACTTGGTAATTTGACTTGGGCAGTTGACCTGAACGGGTGGATGCGGGTCTGACCGGGGCATTATAACCCGATGCTCCCGGCATTGGGGCACGGCGGCATTGGGACACGAATATTCAGTGGGCCGGCGGCCGGTTTACATATCCGTCGAATATTCCCCAATTCCCGTTGACAAATCCCTTGAACCGCCGGAAGACGGTACGCTTTAATGGATTCCAACGAGCCTGCGATAGATACGGCGCCCAACGGCCGGTCCTGTTGACCATTTGGCCCGCCTTCCCAGGTCCGTTGCGGGGCCGTTTCCCTGGAACAGGTCCCGGCAGGTGGATGTGATGCGGTGGATGAGGTGACCCGGGAGATTTCAGTCCCCGGCTGCAACCCTTCCTTCAAGACTTGCTCAATCCCCGTGGCCAGGCCACCAGCCCAGGCGCCGCCGGATAACGGCGCCGGAGCGAACCGTAATCGTCCTATGACCATTGCCCCTTCTGGCAGGGGCCGCGGCGGGAGAGCGGTCCAGGGGCTCATCCCCGGGCGCGCGGGATAATCCACACGAAACCTAAGGAGACAGAGTATGGTAGACCTGAACACTTCGACGCTCGAGGAACAACTGCGGCGGGCCGAGGAAGCCGCACAGGAAGTGAGCCGGCTGGAGCAACTGGCTTCCCAGGCCCCGGCTCTGCGGGAGAGGATTGCCAAGATCCAGCGGCAGGAGGAGCGGGAACTCAACCGGCGCAACGCCCTCGACCTGGCCGAGCAGGAAATCCTGGCCGCCTCCGAAAAGCAGGCCGCCATTCCGGCCAACCTGGACACCGTGTCCCGGCTGGTCTTCTCCCTGTACTCGTCGCTGAAAGAAATCGACACCCACCGCAAGGCGGCCTTTCACGCCATGGGCGTCGTGGACCAGATGGACTACGAGCAGGAACTGGAAGAGCTGGGGCAGCAGCAGAAGGAAATGGGCCGGGACCCCCAGACCGTCGAGTACCTGGTGGCCAGCCGCCACGGCCAGACCCGGATCAAGCAGCTCATCGACCAGCTGGACCCGGACTTCGGCTACCTGCGGAGCTGCGACCTCCAGGAGCCGCTGCGCCGGGACGTGGCCAACTTCATCCTGGCCCAGGTGGTCTCCCCGGACAAGCTGGCCGCCGAGAAGTCCCAGGCGTCGCCGACCCCCCAGCTGCCGGCCCAGCCCACGGTGATCCCCCAGCCCGCCGCCAACGGCAACGGACTTTCCGGAGACGACCACAACGACCTGTCCCCCTTCTAAAAAGAGGGTGTGTGACAAATCTACTGAACCTGGCCGCTACGACTGAATTACCGTCAACTTAGGCCCTTCCCCCGTCAAGGGGGAAGGGCTGCCCCTGTTCACCCTTTTTCCCGTCATTCCCGCGCAGAGCCTGCCCCTGGCGACTGAGGAGGGGCGACGAAGGAAGGAAAGGGGCAGGAATCCAGGCCCCCCGTAACTCCTCCCTAACAGCCCGCGTCTCGCCCCCGCCCCCATCCCCCCGTCATTCCGACTCGGTTTGCCGGACCCGCACCCGGCTGCTCGTGACCACGATGAGAGTCCCTTGACGGATGGAGCCCACGTATTCGCGGAGCAGTTCCTTCATGGCGGCAACCTTTTCGTCCACTCCCATCTCCACAAACCTGATAATGCAGGGGTGTCGTAGCCTGTGCACAAACACCAACTCCCCGAAATCCTTGTCTTCAGTGATGATGGTCCGTTGCTCGTCCAGAGCAAGGGACAGCAGCGCTTCGTCAGAGGCTTTCGGATCGATCTCCACGGCGGAGACAACATCATGCCCCATATCTGTCAACCCCGCCCTCAGTTTCCGTGATGACGCACAAACGTCGATCAAAAACCTCATCACTCTCGCCGCACCATGGTGCGGTCATGCACCTGCTCTCCCGCCACGGAGCGGTGGGCAAACACCAGACAGGCCCGGATGTCCTCCGGCTCCAGGAAGTCATACTCCGCAAGTATCTCCTCCGCGGAATCTCCCGATGCCAGCATCGCCAGGACATGCTCCACGGCGATCCGCAGGTCGCGGACAATCGGTTTTCCTCCGAATACGTCGGCCCGCACCGTAATCCGGCTGAGGAGTTCGGTTTCGGATAACATCGTGCCCTCCCAGGGTCCCAGGGGGTTCCGGATCATTCTAGCACGGGGGCCTCTCGGGACAGCCGCCGGGCAATCGCATGAAGTCTGACTCGACCCCCTCCAACAATCCCTTCCCCCTTGACGGCGGAAGGTTAGGATGGGGGTGACAAACCCACCCCACAACCCCGTCACCCCCGCCTCCTCCCCGGTGCTGCCCCACCCCCAAAACACCCACAGAATGGTGCTATTCTATGGTGCACATCCAACCCTCTTCCCAACTGTTGCCTATGCCAACATCCCGGGGGTTTGGGGGATGAATCCCCCAACGCCCCCCGGACCCTCTTCCGTTCTGCGGGAAACGCCCCCCGCCGTTGACACAATTCCGCCGTCTCTTTAAGGTTAGTCCCAACCCCTAACCCCCAGCCCCCCGCAAGGAGACCCCATGCCCGAAACTCCCCTCTTCCCCGTCACCGTCGTCGGAAGCTGGCCCCGCTCCACCGAGTTGGTCCGCGCCCTCCGCAGCAAGGAGGCCGGCGAGATAACCCTCGACCAGTTCAACTCCGTGGCCGACGGCGAAGTCCTCGACTGCATCCGCGTCCAGGAGGAAGCCGGCGTCGACATCATCAGCGACGGGGAGCAGCGCCGCGACAACTTCTACTCCTTCGCCGTCGACAAGCTCACCGGAATGCAGCTCATGAAGGTCTCCGAGCTTCTCGACTACTCCCGCGACCGGGCCCGCATGGAGGAAGTCCTCCGCGCCCTCGACGTGCCCTCATTCGCCATCAAGAGCCCCATCGTCGTCGACCGCATCGGCAAGCGCCACGGCCTGGCCCTCGACGAGCTGGCCTTCATGCGCGAGCACACCGACCGGCAGATTAAGATTCCCCTGCCCGGCCCCTACATGCTCACCCGCTCCAGCTGGTTCGAGGGCCTCTCCGACCGGGTCTACCCCAGCCCCGAGGACCTGGCCGCCGACGTTGTCGCCATCCTCCGCGAGGAGATAATCGCCCTCCGCGACCAGGGCTGCGACTTCGTCCAGCTGGACGAGCCCATCCTCAGCCAGGTCGTCTTCGGCGAGGAGAGCACCGAGACCTTCATGTGCGCCGCCCTGCCCAACCGCCGCGACCCCACCGACGAGCTGGAGCTGGCCGTCCGCCTCATGAACCAGACCACCGAGGGCATCACCGGCATCCGCACCGGCGTCCACATCTGCCGCGGCAACTGGAGCCGCCGCGAGGAAGTCCTGCTCACCGGCAACTACGGCCCCATGCTCCCCTACCTCACCCAGATGAACATCGACCAGCTTGTCTTGGAGTGCGCCACCCCCCGGGCCGGCGAGATGGAGGTCTTCAAGGAGTATTCCAACGAGAAGGAAATCGGTTTCGGCGTGGTCAACCCCCGCACCGACGAAATCGAACCGCCGGAGCAGATTATCGCCCGCGTCAAAGAGCTTCTCCAGTACTTCGACCCGGACAAGATCTACCTCAACCCCGACTGCGGCTTCGGCACCTTCGCCGAGCGCAACGTCAACACCCACCAGGTCGCCACGGAAAAGATGCGGACCATCACCCAGGCCGCCCACCAGCTCCGCGCCGAATACCAGTAACAGGTGCCTGTTTTGTTTTCTCCTGTCGGTACTCCCGAGTATGAAGCCGCCCCTCGATGGAAGAAAGTCATTTCTTGGATCATTGCCATGTTCTGCTTGTTAGGGTTGGCTTCGGGCGTCATATTGGTCGGTTGGTGGGCAGTTGACTGGTGGAACGAAAAGGCCGAAGTGGACAGATTCGCAGGAGAACACTGCGAGAACAAGGTAATTTCACAATGGCAGGAAGCTATCGACCAGTGGGTGTGGGGTGCTCCACACAAAATCCACTTGGATAGCCGACGCCTGGGCTGGAAAGAGACGGATGAGCTTGGGCAGGACTATCACACTGCCCAGATCAACTACTCAATCTTGGGAACCAAGCGAACTCTCTACGGCAGAGTGACCCATGAAGACTGCCAACTCTACGATGTGGCGGATACTTGGTAGAAGGGAGCACAAGATGGCTAAAGACGATGGGAACAACATAGGCAAAGACGATATGGCCGCTGGGGTGGCAGGTGCCGCCGCTGGCGCTGGGCTAGGCGCGGTAGTTGGCGGGTTTGGCGGTGCAGGTCTGGCTATCGGGGGAACCGCTATCGCAATCTCGCCAGTCGTGGTGGTGGCGGCCCCTGCAGTAGCGGTTGGCGCTGTTGTCTTCGGGGCGTGGAAGGTGGGCAAGGCGCTGAAGAAAAAGAAGTAAGTGTAGCCCCACTACTGGGGGATTACTGGGTTATTCTTCCTTATGGTTAGGAAATCCCTTCCCCTTGATGGAGGAAGAGCCTGCCCCCGCGTAGGCGGAAGTTGGGTTTAAGATAGTCACCTAAACGGGACCCCGCCACCCCCGCTCAAGCCTTGGACACAAAGGAGTAAGAAATGACCGAGCAGCAGAACCTCAACGGCCTCCCCCGCGAAAAGCTGGCCGAAGTCCTCGATTCCTTCCGCGACCCCGACGTTTTCAACGCCGTCACCGGCCCCTGGAAGTCCCGCGTCGTCTGGCAGGACGGGATGCGGGCCCGCGCCTACATGCGCAACCACCAGGTTGACATGGACGAGCCCGGCGACCTCACCGCCACCGACGTCGCCGCCTCCGCCCACGAGCAGCTTCTCTCCGCCATCGGAAGCTGCATGACCGTCGGATTCGTCGTCAACGCCACCAAGCAGGGCGTCCGCATCCACGACCTGGAGATTGCCGTCGAGGGCTACTTCGACAACATCCGCAAGTGGGCCGGCGTCGAGGACGAGGGCAACCCCGGCTACGGCCGAATCTCCGCCAAGTGCTTCGTCCGCGCCGACGCCGATGAGGACGTGCTGCGGGAAATCTGGCGTCTCGCCGTGGAAGGCTCCCCCGTCACCCAGTCCGTCGCCCACTCAACCGCCGTCGAGACCGACTTCGAAATGGTCGGCTAGGGATGGCTGGATAAGGATGGTTAGCTAGTGGCGACCTTCGTTTCCGCCGACTGGGTATCCGAGCACATCGGCCGCCCGGGGTATCTCATCATCGACCCCCGGTCGGCCATGCGCTACCTCATGGGCCACCTGCGGGGAGCCGTCAGCCTTCCCTTCAAGAAGCTCCAGGGCCCCGACGGACGCCTCGGCCCGCCGGAGCAGCTAGCCGCCGCCTTCGGAGACGTGGGCCTTGGCGACGGCGTCATCCCCATCCTCTACGACCACCAGGACGGCCGCAACGCCGCCATGGCCGCCTGGGTCCTGGAATACCTCGGCCGCACCGACACCCAAATAATGCACCCCATCTTCGAGTCCTGGAAGGCCCAAGGGCGGGAGGTCCTCTACCGCCCCGTCCCCACCGAGCCGCAATCCTTCACCGCGCGCCTCAACCCCTCCATTCGCGCCACCCTGGAAGACGCCGCCAAACCCGCCGGAGTCACGCTCTTGGACACCCGCTCCCCCGAGGAGTTCCAGGGACAGGTGGAGATGGACCACCGACCCGGCCACATCCCCGGCGCCGTCAACCTTCCCCACCTGGAGCTGACCGGCTCCGGGGGAAACCTGCTCATCGACCCCGCCCTGCTTAAGGAAAAGCTCTCCGCCGCCGGCATCAGCGCGGATGACCCGGTCATTGCCTACTGCCGCAGCGGAGTCCGCGCCTCCCTGGCCTACCTATCCATGAAAAACGCCGGCTACGACGTCCGCCTCTACGACGGCTCCTACACCGAATGGATGGACAGCCCCCACCCGGTCGAACTCTGACCGGCTCCTACTGACAGTTGCTTCTTTCGCGACAGCCCACTCATGCGCTACCATATTTGTAGGGCCTGGCGGCGATAGTAGTACCCGATGGTCAACAAAGGGACGCCCTCCTCCAGCAACTCCGGCCGCTCCCCGAGCAAATGTGGCAAAATGCGCCAAAATGTAGCAGAAATTTTTCTTCCACCGGAAGAGGCACGACGCCGGGGGCTGGATTCCCGCCCGCGGGGGAATGACATCGGGGAGGCTCGGCGGCTCTAGGACAATTTCTAGTACAGCGACCCGTCCTCCATCAACGCCTGCACGTCCGGCTCCGCCATCCCCAACAGCTCCCGGAAAACGTACTCGTTGTCCTCGCCGATGTTGCTGTACTCCCCGAACTCCATCGGCGTGCCCGACAGCCTGGCCGGCGTTGACCAAGCGATGCTCTCCCCCTTCTCCCAGTCCCAGGCCGGAGTCCCCCGTTCCGCCGTGTAGTAGGGCGACGGACGGTAGAACTCCCGCGCCGCCAGGTGCTCGTTGGCGAACAGGTCCTGCCCCTGGGAAACGATGCTGGCCGGCACCCCTTCCCGCTGCAGCCGCTCCATCGCCTCGTCTGCGGATAGCTGGCCTGTCCACTCGGCGATCAGGCCATCCAGCCGGTCCTGGTTGGCCAGACGCCCTTCAGCGGATGCAAGCTTCACGTCATCCGACCACCCGGGATGGCCCAACGCCCGCCGGAAACCCTCCCACTGGTCGTCGCTGGTCACCGCGATAGCGCACCACCGGTCCTCGCCGAGGCAGGGATATACCCCGTGGGGCGCCCAATCCGGGTGGCGGTTTCCCCGGCGCTCCGGCAGCCGCCCGTTCACCTGGTAGTCCAGGATCGCCGGTCCCGCCGTCACCGCCCCCGACTTGAATATGGAGGATTCCAGCGTCACCGGCTCCCCGGTCATCCGCCGCCGCATCAGCGCCCCGATGACCGCCGCCGGCTGGAACACCCCGGTGTGATAGTCCGAGTAGGAAGTGTTGATCGCCGAGGGCGGCGTCCCCTCGTCCCCGGTCATCAATGACACTCCGCCCATGTGCTGCACCAGGATTCCATACGACTTGTAGGTGTAGTAGGGCCCGATGCCCCCCAGCCCCGTCTGCCACATGATGATTATGTCGGGACGCAGCCGCCGCACCTCGGGGAAGTCGATGCCCCAGCGGTCGAGGATGTTCCGCCGGAAGTTGGTCATGAACACGTCGCTGATCTTCACCAGCTCCCGGAAGACCTCCAGCCCGCCCGGCGTCCGCACGTCAATGGTGATCCGCTTCTTGGCACGCTGGAACTCGGGCTGACCCGCTCCCCGCGACCACGCCGGTATGAAGGCCATCTCGTCCAGCACCTTGTTGGTCTCCACCTTGATGACCTCGGCCCCCAGCGACGCCAGCAGCCGCCCGGTCAGCGGCAGCGCCACGTAGGGCCCCAGCTCCAGGACTCGTACCCCGGCCAGCGCTTTGTCGGACGCCACTAGATCACCCCCTCCCGGCGCAGTTCCTCCAGCTCCCCCTCCGACAGCCCCAGCTCTCCGCCGTAGATTGCCCCGTTGTCCTGTCCCAGCCTGGGGGCGGATTCAGTGGCCGGAGACACCTCGTCGCTGTCGAACACCCCCAGCGGATACTGCACGCTCCCGGTGGATGGGTGTTCCAGACCGAACCAGAAGTTGCTCTCCTCCAGATGCGGGTCCGCCAGCAGGTCCGACACCGTGTTCACCGGAATGAACACCAGGTTGCGCCGCTGCCCCTCGTGGAACAGTTCCTCGCTGGTGAAGCGGGTGGTGAAGTCCACCACCAGCGCGGTGATGATGTCGTTGTGGGGCGCCCGGTCCTGGTTGCCGCCCCGGTAGGCATCGTTCAGCACCTCCTCATTACCCGTCACCTCGTAGATCCACTCCGCCAGGGTGTCCCACTCCCGGGGCGTGATGATTCCCGCCGAAATCCACCCGTCCGCGCTGGGATAGGCCCCCAGGGGGATCACCAGGGTCGAGGTCGCCCCCACCCGGGTCACGTTCTGCCCCAGCTGCATCCACGCCAGCGCAGGATGCGCGTCGGTGTAGTAGGTAATCAACGCTTCCTGGAGGGATACGTCAATATACTGGCCTTCCCCTCCCGCCATGTCCCGGTGGTAGAGGGCCGCCAGGATGGCCGCCGCCGCGTACTGGGCCCCGGGAAAATGGGACTGGTCGTTGCCCTGACGCATCGGCGGCCCGTCCGGCTCCCCGGTTATCTGCATGAACCCGCTGGCCGCCAGCGCGACCAGGTCCGTGGACTGGTAGTCCCGCCACGGCCCCGTCTGACCGAAGGGCGTCACCGCTGCCATCACCAGACCGGGATTGATTTCCCGCAGCGCCTCGTACCCCAACCCCAGGGAGTCCATGTATCCGGGAGAAAAGCTCTCCAGCACCACGTCCGCTCCCGCCGCCAGCCTTCGGAAAAGCTCCTTCCCCCGCTGGCTGGACAGGTCCAGCGTGACGGACCTCTTGTTGGTGTTGTAGAACAGGAAATAGAGGCTGCGCTCCGGCCCGGGGTCATCCCCGGCGAAGGGCCCTTTCCCCCGCGACGGGTCGCCCCCCACCGGCTCAACCCGTACCACGTCGGCCCCGTAGTCCGCCAGCAGCTTACCGCAGAACACCGCCTCCGGCCCGCTCAGGTCCAGCACCCGGTACGGCGGCAGCAGTCGTCCTTCCTGTGGCATCGGCATCGGCATCGGCATGGGAGTGCCCGGATTGTAGGCAGTCCCCGCACCAACGTCAACGGAAACGGGACGCCTCCGCCACTCTCCCTTCCGGCCCACCCCTTCCTACCCTCGGATACAGCCCGAATCGTCAGCCGGCCCGCCTGTGCTAGAATTGGCCATCCGCAATCCCCACCCCTTTTAATGACCGCAACTCTTGCTCCCCAAGGAGGCTCCCATGCCAGCAGCCAACGGCCCCACTGCCCGGCTCTGCCGGTGGGCGGACGAGACCGGATACCAGGACATCCCCGAGGAGGTCCGCCAGGAATCGGTCACCCTCCTTTACGACCAGTTGGGAGGCATGATCGCCAGTGCCACCCTGCCCTCCTGCCGCCCGGTCGCCGGACTGGCGGCCCGTCTCGGCGGCGCCGGCGAGTGCAGCATCGTCGGACTGCCCCTGCGGACATCCGTCACCAACGCCGCCCTGGCCAACGGCACCATCGCCCATGGCGACGAGGTGGACTCCACCGGCCAGCAGGGCACCGGACACTACGCCGCCACCACCGTTCCCGCGGCCGTGGCCATGGCCCAGCACGTCGGGTCCAGCGGACAGGACTTCATGCGCGCCCTCACCCTCGGCTCCGAGGTAGCCGCCCGCTTCCAGAGTGTCCTGGGACACTACGGCACCCGTCCCGAGTTCGTCGGCAGCGTCGGCGGGACGATGGGCGCGGCGGTCAGCGCCGGCCTGCTCCTTGGCCTCAACGACGACCAGATGGAAAACGCCCTGGCCCTGGCAGCCTCCGGGGCCTGCGGTCTTTCCAGCCACCACCAGGACGACACCCACCAGATCAAGTCGCTGAACCACGGCCGCGCCGCCGAGGCCGCCATCGTATCCGCCCTGCTGGCCCAGGATGGCTTCCACGGCCCCCGCGAGGTGATGACCACCGAGCACGGCTTCTTCGACGCCTTCCTGGGACTGCCCGGGGCGGGCCACGACGTGATGACCGGGCTGGGCGACGAGTACCTGATGCGCGAGGTCGCCTACAAGCGCTACCCCGTCGGCGGCCCCGACCAGACGCCGCTCTACGCCTTCCTGCAGCTGATGCGGGCCAACGAGTTCACCGCCGACGACATCGAGCAGATCGAGGTGTCCGTTTCCGAGTCCGCCTTCCACACCGTCAAGACCAACCACCACCCCTCGGTCCACATGGAGACCGTCCTGACCCTGGCCGCCGTCTACGGGGACATCACCTTCAACCACATCCACGACCCGTCCTACCTGCAGGACCCCCGCTGTGCGGCCTTCCAGGAGCGGGCCCGCATCCTCATCATCCCCCGCGCCGGACGCGCCAGCCAGGGCGCCCGCCTGGAAATGGGCATCACGGTACGCACCCGGGACGGAGAGGCAGTAACCCAGGACCTGCGCTACCCCCTGATGAGCGAGGACGAGATAAAGCAGAAGTTCCGCACCCTGGTCGGCCTCAGAACCAGCGCGGAACAGGCCCTGGAACTGGAAAACAGTCTCTTGGCGGTGGAAGAGTCGGACAACGTAGCTCCCCTCTTCCAGCAGCTGGAGATCGGAGAGGGGATTCGTTGATATTTCTATCCAAAAGGATTCCCCAAGTACAGTAGGATGAGGATAGAAACCACCACCACTACGCTCGCTCCCAAGCAACCCCAATGGTCAAATGGTTAAGTAACTATCTCAAATAGGGGTTTCAAATCGTAGTCCATATGAAAGGGTTGTTGCTAGGATTATTCCAAGAGCTGGGTGGAGGTGAATCGTGTCGGGAGGGAAACCGTTACCTACTATTTGGGATGTTCCAGACGACCTTTGGGAGCGAATTGAACC
>DAOUIZ010000018.1:0-8238 GCA_034423195.1 Dehalococcoidia bacterium
GAGATCAATCTCCCCATCCATCCCACTTATATGACATAACAACCACTCCCAGCGCCAGCCATCCAGAAACCAAGTTCGGTCAATTCACCTCACCAACTCTGAACAGTTACGCCCCAATTCGGCGTGTTGACTGCGGTGCTGGACTTGGGTTAAAATCGTTAGTTGGATACAGAGTATCAAAATCCATTCTCCATTACTAAGGCGGACCGGGAGTGCTAACCCACCCGCAATCAGTCTCCGGCACCTATCGTCTCTCCCACCCAGGTTCCCGGTGTGGGTCCACGTCGTCGGCAGATCCCGCCTCCAAAGCCAGCGCTATCCACTCCTCCCACCGGCGACGCTCATCCAGCCTCGGTTAGTCTCTTTTTTAACATCTGATGATACATCATCTCACACCAACGTCCTGCAATGAGACTGCATATCGTTTGTAGCCATATAGTGATATGTCATATCTTTTCGCTCTCATTGTTGATACCAGGATTCACAACCCCCATCCCGTCCCCGAAAGGAGTTAACCCATGTCCCGTCCCGTCCTCCTCGTTCTCACCTGCCTCTGTACCCTGACCCTGCTTCTCACCGTGGCCTGCGGCGATGAGCCGGCTGCCGAGCCTTCATCGCCTCCCGAAGCCTCCGCCCAGGCCGCGCCGGCCTCGGCCCCCGCTGCCGCCCCCGCCTCTGGTGGAGGCGCACCCGCCGCTGCTTCCACCCAGGCCTCCCCGTCGCAGCCTGCCTCCCCGCCGGCGGCATCCTCCGCTCCCTCCCCTGCCCCCGCTTCTCCTCCGGCTGCCCAGCCCGGCGAAATGCTGAACGTGGTCACCACCAGCAACATCGTCGCCGACTGGGTCAAGGCCGTCGGGCAGGACCGGATCGATGTCTTCCCCCTCCTGCCTCCCGACACCGACCCCCACACCTACCACCCCGGTGCCCAGGATGTGGCCAAGGTCGCCGATGCCGACGTGGTCATGACCGTCGGCCTGTCCCTCGAGGGAGGCTGGCTCCACGACCTGGTGGAAAACGCCGCCCGCGATGAGGAGAGCATCATCGCCCTCGGTGATTCCGTCGACCCCATCGACTTTGTGGAAATCTTCGAGGAGCACGGAGAGCACGAGGAAGAGGAAGTCCAGCTTCTCGGACGCCTCCTCGTCGGCGACGGCGAGACCGGCGCCCTCTCCATCATCGACCTCGAACACGGCGACGTGGAGCAGAACGCCTTCGACATGGGCAGCCGTGCCGGACGCATCTACGCCACCAAGAGCGGCCGCTTCGCCATCGCCGTCTCCAGCGACGCCAACACCGCTCACGTCATTGACGGCGGCGTCTTCCTTGAAGCCCACGGCGACCACTTCGACATGGTCGAAGGCCCAACCCGGGTACTCGACATGAATCTCGCCGGCGACCGGCCCGTCCACCTCTATATCGGTGAGGAATGGTCCACCATCTTCTACGACGGCTCCGGCGATGTCGTGCTTATCAACGAGCACGAACTGGAGGAAGAAGGTTCCTCCTACGTTCCTGCCAGAATGAACGTGGGTCCCCAACATGGGGCGGCCGTGCCCTTCGAGGGAGACCTCTTCGCGTTCTCGACCCCCCATCCCAACTACGCCTCCGACCCTGTGGAATACCGGCGGCCCATCGGCGCCCACATCCGGGACCTTTCCGGCGCCGTGTTGTACCGTGCTGAAAATGGGTGCCCCGACCTTCACGGCGACGCCGGCAACGGCCACATGGCCGTCTTCGGCTGCACCGGCGGAGTGCTGGTCGTGGAAGCCCACGACGGCGAATTCCACGACGACTTCATCGCCGCTCCTGCCGGTTCCCCCGAGGACTTCCGTCTGGGCACCGTCTGGGGCAGCCCCGGCTCCGACCACTTCTACGCCCTCGGCTCCGAGGTGGGACTCTACATCGTCGAGCCCGAGGAAGGCGTCATGGAGCAGGTCGTCCCCGTCACCGGCGATCTCCGGCCCATCCAGGTCGGCTATAACGCCGCCGAGGAGGCCCTCATCGTCGTCATGAGCGACGGCGAAATCCGCATGTACGACACCCACGACGGAAACCTCATTGCCACCAACTCCGGCGCCCTCAACACCCCGGTGGAGACCGGGTTCTGGGCCCGCCCTCACGTCGCCTTCGCCCCCGGCGCCATCTTCGTCACCGACTCCGTGGGCGGACAGGTCCTCCAGCTTGACGACCACGACCTGGAAATCGTCGACGCCTGGGAGGTTGCCGGCACCCCCGTCAAAATCGCCTTCGTCGGCGTCCTCGGCGAGACCGAGGGCCACGAGGAACACGGCCACGAGGAAGAAGGCCACGACGACGGCCACGGTCACGGCGAGCTCGACCCCCACTTCTGGTTCGACCCGACCCGGGTCCAGCAGGCGGTCAACAGCATCGCCGCCCACCTCTCCGGCGCTGACCCGGCCAACCAGTCCTTCTACCGGGAAAACGCCGCCGCTTACAATCGTCAGTTGGAAGAACTGGACGCCTGGATCCAGGAGGAAGTCGCCAAGCTCCCCGACGACCATCGCCTCCTGGTCACCTCCCATGACGCCTTCCAGTACTTCGCCGTCCGCTACGACTTCGAGGTCGTCGGCGCCATCTTCCCCATCAGCACCGAGAACGAGCCCACCGCCCAGGAGTTGGCCGAGCTCATCGAGGTCATCGAGCACGAGGGCGCTCCCGCCGTCTTCGCCGAAAAGTCCCACAGCGACCGGCTGGCCCGGCGCATCGCCGAGGAGACCGGCGCCACCCTTATCGGCGGCCTCTACACCGGTTCCCTGGGTGAGCCCGGCGGAGATGCCGGCACCTACCTCGACTTCATGCGCTACAACGTCATAACCATCGTGGAGGCCTTGGGTTAGGCCATGATTGCCGAGACGCCCCCTCCGTCGCTGGAAGCGGAAGCCCTGACCGTTGAGCGCGAGGGAAACCTCGTCTTGGACAACGTTTCCTTCGCTGCCGGCCCCGGCTGTCTCATGGGAGTCGTGGGCCCCAACGGAGCGGGCAAGAGCACCCTCTTCAACGTCATCGTCTCCCTCCTGCCCGCCACCTCTGGCCGCGTCCTCGTCCACGGGAGGCCCATCGGCGAGACCCGCGACCTGGTGGCCTACGTTCCCCAGTACGAGCGCGTCAACTGGCGCCTCCCCATGAGCGCCTGGGACGTGGTCATGCAGGGACGCACCCGGCGCATTGGCTGGTTCCGCTTCCCCGGCAAGGCCGACCGCGCCGCTGTTGAGGATGCCCTGAACAAGGTGGGCATGTTGGACCGCCGCGGCTCGCTGGTAACCGAGCTGTCCGGCGGACAGCGCCAGCGGGTCTTCGTGGCCCGCGCCCTGGCCCAGGGCGCCGACATCCTCCTGCTGGACGAGGCCTTCAGCGGAGTGGACATCCCCTCCCAGGAGTCCCTGGTCTCCGTGCTCATGGACCTCCGCGATGAGGGCCGCACCATCCTCCTGTCCTCCCACGACATCAACCACCTGTCCCACTACTGCGACGAGTGCCTTTGCATCAACTGCCGTGTCTGCGCCTGCGGGTCCCCCAACGACGTCCTGACCGCGGACCTGCTCACCGAGCTTTACGGTCCCTTCGGCGGGGTGCCCGGCCACGGCCACGGCCTGGCGGGAGACGAACGTGGACATCATCACTGAGGCCGTCCTCGGCCCCTTCCAGTACGGCTTCATGGTCCGCGCCCTGATCGTATCGGTCCTGGTCGGAATCATGTGTCCGGTGGTCGGCGTCTACGTCGTCACCCGCGGCCTGGGCTTCATGGGCGATGCCCTCGCCCACTCTGTCATGCCCGGAATGGTCGCCGCCTTCCTCATCGGCGTCAGCCCCTTCGCCGGCGCCATCCCCATGGCCATCATCGTCGCCCTCTGCATCGGCTTCCTCGTCCGCCGCACCGGCATCGGCGAGGACACCTCCGTCGGAATCATCTTCGCCGCCCTGTTCGCCCTGGGCCTGGTCATGCTCAAGGCCGTCGGAGGCATCTCCGTCAGCCTCGAAGACCTCCTGCTGGGACAGGTCCTGGGCGTATCCCGCACCGACGTGCTGGTCACCGGGGGGCTGGCCCTGGCCGTGCTGGTGCTGGTCATCGGCCTCCATAAGGAGCTGGTGTTCTCCAGCTTCGACCCGGCCGGAGCCTCGGTCATCGGCCTCCCCACCGACAAGCTGGAATACCTGCTGCTGGCCATGCTGGCGGTCGTCGTGGTCCTGGCCCTTCAGGCCGTTGGCATCGTCCTGGTCATCTCCATGCTCATCACCCCGGCGGCCACCGCCCTGCTCCTGGTCAACAACTTCCCCCGCGCCATGCTTCTCAGCGTGGCCGTCGGAGTTGTCTCCGCCATCGCCGGAATGTATATTTCCTTCTACTACAACCTCCCCTCCGGCCCGGTCATGGCCCTGGTGGCCAGCGCCTGCTTCATCCTCGCCGTCGCCTGGAAGCAGCGGCCGCAGGCCATGCGTCCCCGCGCCTTCACCACCTGACGGCTCCGCAGGAACAGCCCAAGCATCATCCGAGGAAAAGATAATGCACGGGCCGTCTCCATCTCCATCCGCAACGTCACCTATCCCGGCAACTCTTCTCGCCCCAGCCAGTGTGTCTCCCGTCATTCCCGCGCAGGCGGGAATCCAGACTCCCGTACCGCTATCCACCTCCCCCCATCATCCTGCCCACAACAACCCCTTCCGCCATTCCCGTGCCGAACTCCGCACGACAGCCGCCGGCCCCGGCCGGTAGTCCTGTGCCCCCAACGAACTCCCCCTGCAATCAGGGGGTTTGGGGGATGAATCCCCCAACGCGCCCCGTCACACAAATTGACTCTCCTCCGCTCCCCGTATACATTCAAACGCCATGAAGACCCACCAGGAAATCCCCTAACGTGACCGTCCTCACCTCCCTCCAGCCCCTCCTCGGCCTCGCCATTCTGGTCGGGCTGGCCTGGGCCATCAGCGAGCGCCGCCGCTCCTTCCCCTGGCAGACCGTCGCCGCCGGACTCGCCCTCCAGCTTGCCCTGGCCCTGCTCCTTCTCAAGCTCCCCGGCTCCCAATGGGCCTTCGCCTGGATCGCCTACGTCGTCGACGCCCTCCTGCGGGCCACCCAGGCCGGCACCACCATGGTCTTCGGATTCCTCGGCGGCGGGCCCATCCCCTACGAGGAGACCGTCCCCGGCGGCTCCTTCGTCTTCGCCCTCCGCGTCCTGCCCCTGGTAGTCCTGATCAGCGCCCTGTCCGCCGTCCTCTACCATTACCGCCTCCTCCCCTGGGTCGTCCGGGGATTTGCCTGGGTCTTGGGAAAGACCCTCCGCATCAGCGGCGCGTCCAGCTTCGCCCTCGCTGCCAACGTCTTCATCGGAATGGTCGAGGCCCCCTTGCTGGTTCGGCCCTACCTGGAGCGCATGACCCGCTCCGAGCTGTTCATCGTCATGACCGGAGGCATGGCCACCATTGCCGGCACCGTCTTTGCCGTCTACGCCACCCTCCTCAAGGACATCATTCCCGACGCCGCCGGACACCTTCTCACCGCCTCCATCATCAGCGCCCCCGCCGCCGTCGTCATCGCCGTCATCATGTCCCCTCCGTCGGGCGCCGAGGCCGAACAGGAGGTCCAGCTGGAGACCATGTACGAGAACGGCGTCGACGCCGTCACCCGCGGCACCATCGACGGCCTCCGCCTCCTCGCCTACATCATCGGAATGCTCATCGTCCTCGTCGCCCTGGTCGAGCTGGCCAACATCATCCTCGCGTTATTCCCCGATGTATATGCCGCCCCACTGACCGTCCAGCGCACCCTCGGATGGGCCCTCGCCCCCGTCGTCTGGACCCTCGGCGTCCCCTGGCACGAGGCCGTCACCGCCGGACAGCTGATGGGAACCAAGGTCGTCCTCAACGAGTTCATTGCCTACCTCAACCTCGCCAGCCTGCCCACCGGCGCCCTCGGCGACCGCAGCAGCCTCATCATGACCTATGCCATCTGCGGCTTCGCCAACTTTGCCAGCCTGGGCATTATGCTCGGAGGCATCGGCGCTCTCGTCCCCGGCCGCCGCCTCGAAATCGCCCAGCTTGGCCTCAAATCCGTCCTCGCCGGCAACATCGCCACCATGATGACCGGGGCCCTCGCCGCCCTCCTCTACTGGTAACAAGCAACGCTGCCCGCGAGAAAAGGCGCTTGGCGCACTCATTTCTCCGTCATTCCCGCGCAGAGCCTGCCCCTGGCGACCGAGGAGGGACGACGAAGGAGGGAAAGGGGCGGGAATCCAGCCCCCCGTCGCCGTTGGACCGCTTCGCCTTAAGCGGAACTCTGCCCTGTCCCTTCCCTGACCCTCACCCCGGAACCCCCGCGGGCTGGTAACATAAGCCCCGCCAGGGCAGCCCCAACCGGAGAAACAACGGGAGGAAGCACGGCTGGCCCATCTCTCGCGTCCCCACCGGCGGACGCTGGCGTTCCGCACCCGCAAGCACGGCACACAGACGCTGGAAATAGACAACAACCAGATGTTCCGCGTCACCCGGGACCGGATGTCGGTCTGGGTCGGCAGCCCCCGTTCCTGGGGATTCCGCGTTCCGCTCCGCCGCCCCATTCCCCAGGGTGCCGAACTCCGCTCGCTCCGCCTGGTCGAGCTTCGGCGCAATCGCTCCGATGTGTCCAATCGGGCGCTTGATGACGTCCGATACGAAGCCCACCTGGCCCTCGACTGGCCTGAGCCTCCGCCGGCGCCGGAACCCGAATCGGCGGCGGAAGCCGTTGGCGTCGATACGTCGGAGCGGCTCGTTTGGACGGACAGCCGGGGGGAGGTCTGGCAGAATGACGGACCGCGTTCCTGCCAATGCCAGGGGCAGCATCGGGCGCGTTGTCCCTACGGCCTCCCGGTTAGACTCCAACGCCAGATCGGGGGCAAGTTGGGGGGAGTCCGGCGCCGCCGGGCGTCCCACAGACGGCGGAAACTCGAAGGGCGGCGACGCGAGGTGTTGCGCAAGCGGACAGCCGACCGCGACCGGGGTTGGAACCAGCTGGCCCGCGCGTTCCTGAACCGGACTCCGCCGGTCCGGCTGCTGGCTGTACAAGGACTCCGGCCCACCCGCCAGTCGCGCAGGGGCACCGCTTCGGCGCCGGGGCGCGGTGTTGCGGAACAAACCCGGCGCAACCGGGCAATGGCGGAGGCTGCTCCCTCACGCACGATCACAATTCTTCGGCACCAGGCTGAGCGGCACGGCATCCCGGTCGCCGTCATTTGGGCCCGCACGCGGGACGTGTGCGGAACCTGCGGGATTCAGAACCCGGAGTCGCGCAAGAACCAAGCGCGGTTCACCTGCCAGGGTTGCGGTTGGAGCGGCGATCCCGCCCAAAACGCCGCCCTGGTGTTGGCAAGCCGGGCCCACCGGCAGTGGGTGGGTTCGCGGGCGAACCTGGATTCGCCCCAAGGGCGGGAGACAGACCCGTCCGGTCGCCGCTTCGGCGACGGCAAGACGCAACCAACCCCGGATGCGGCGGGACGAGGAACCGGTCCCCCGGGACCGGCGACGGGGTCCGCAGCTATGGGGGGGTCCAGTACCGAGGCGTCGAAGCTGCACCCCGGCTGACCTGCCGGGCATTGCCCGGCTATATCCGCCCTGGGGTCTGTCTGTTCACGTAATTTTAAGGCCAGAACCATCTGAGCGAGTTGCTGAGTAAACGCGACGGCATCGATATCGGAAGGGCCGTCCTACCCCGCATCCTGTTCGACTACTGGGCTGACTAGTCCGCGAAGGAGGCGCCGACCCAAGCTCCGAGTGCGCCGACAGCCCATGCCCGGGAATGGCGGGCTGACCGTGGCCATTCGGCGATGGGAAGTGTCTGTCCGAATTTTCGGCTGATATGGGCTGGGCGGAACGGGGGTCTACCGAGCAAACACCCGTTCCCCTTCCCAAGGTCGTGGCTCGATTGACAGCCACGGGGCCGTTCCCTTCACGTCATGGGTGTCCGTGACCCTCTGACTAATTGCGCCACGTAAGCTGCTTTTCCCGGTAGGAAGGTCAGTCGGACTCCAGCGCGTTGCAAGATCAGGTAACGTTGGGAGGGAATGAACCAACTCCTGGAGGTTGCGGGAATCCGGGTTTTCCGCAACTGAACGGTCCGCTAGGCCTCCCGATGACGCGGTAGCGTTGCGAATTAGGTGGTTTGGTTTATCAGGCCCCGGATTTCCAACAGGGCCAGCAGGTTGTGGGGCGACCACACGGTGCCCGGCTTCTCCCTCCGCCGCAACTCCC
>DAOUIZ010000019.1:0-13202 GCA_034423195.1 Dehalococcoidia bacterium
TGGGCGGCGGACATCACCTACCTGCCCATGGCCCGGGGCTTCCTCTACCTGGTGGCGGTGATGGACTGGCACAGCCGGTACGTGCTGGCCTGGCGGCTGTCCAACACCCTGGAGGCCGGCTCCTGCGCCGAGGCGCTGGAGGAGGCTCTAAGAAACTATCTCAAAATAGGAATGGTTTGAAAGGGAGGGGGCCAAGGCGGTATGGATAAAATAGGGGATACTTGTGCGGTGGTGGAAGATGGGGAAGAGCGGGACTTTGCCAACGACATGGGAAGTACCGGATGATCTGTAAGAGCGGATTGAACCGGTGATTTTGGAGTTGGACCTACCCAAGACGAAGGGACGCAAAAGGGTGAACCAGCGGAAGATGCTGGAAGGCGTCATCTGCCGTATGCGTAGTTCCTGCCAATGGAACCACTTGCCCCGAGAACTGGGGGATGACAGCACCATCCACCGGACCTTCCAGCGTTGGGTAGAGCGTGGAGTGCTGAAGGGCATCTGGGCCGTCCTGGTAGAAGAATGCTGGGAGTTGGACGGCGTGAACTGGGAATGGCAGTCCGCCGATTGTTCCATGGGCAAAGCGCGCTTTGGGGGGAGCTGTTGGACCCAATCCCACGGACCGGGGCAAGGCTGGGAGCAAGAAAAGCATCCTGGTCGACGCGGCCGGCGGGCCACTGAGCGTGGTGGTGGCCGGAGCTAATGTCCACGATACCAAACTCCTTAGGCCGACGCTGGAAGGCATAGTGGTGGACCGGCCGGAAGGCGCCCAAAACCTGTGCCTGGACAAGGGATATGACAATCCCACCGGCCACGGGAGCGTCGCCGATGCCGGATACCAGCCTCACATCCGGCGCATTGGCGAAGAGAAATCGGACCAATCGGGCGAGAAAACCCACCCAGCCCGGCGGTGGGTGGTGGAACGCACCCTGGGTTGGTTGTCCAAGTGCCGGGCAATACTGGTGCGCTACGACAAGAAGCCCGCCAATTATCTCGGTCTCCTCCAGCTGGCATGTGCCCTGATCTGGTACCGCCGTCAATGGAGCCTCTCTATTTTGAGATAGTTACTAAGTCATGAATCGCCTTAAGCAGAAATGGAACGTGGGGCAAGAGACATCAGGACAGGTTCTGGTATCCTTTGCAGGAACAGCGGGACCCTCGCTTAAATTCATTCATATCTCGGCAATAGCGGGTTCCACCACAGGATGGCGCGTATGGACACCTTCTTGCTCCAGGTAAACGGATCTGCGGGCTACCCGAACATCCGGGACAACCGGCGTTACCAAAACCCAGGCTGGGCTAACGGCCGTAGAGATAGTGATCATGGCGAAGTCAAGGTCGGGGACACGCTATTGGTCTACTGCACCGGAAGCGCGATAGAGAACGGGATGTGTCTGGCCTTTTCCGTGGGGGTCAGAAATGTGAGCGAAGACCGTGTCACCTTCCATCTCGACGAACCTCGCTGGTTCCCCTATCCCCTTCACCGGTCTGACATCTATAGACTAGTGGACGAAGGGCACCTCCCAGATGTCTTCCGTCGGTGCGGCCTCCAGGGGTTCAACATCGCCAAGCTGGATCCAGAAGCCGCTCAGCAGGTCCGAGATGTCGTCGCTCCAGATTTTCAGCGCCATGCTTCCTCAGAAATGCTTCACCACGCCAGCACGTCGCGGGAACCTGGGCCATCCGGCTCACCCGCTGACAGGCTCATAGAAACCCACTTGGAGGAGTGGCTGGTGGAAAACTGGGACCAGGTAAATTTCGGAAGACCACTAAAGCTATACGAGGAAAACGGCGACCCTGTGGGCCAGCAATACGACACTAAGGCAGTCGGACGCATTGACCTGCTTTGCGAGGATTCGGCCACCGGGGCTCTGGTAGTGGTCGAATTGAAGCGAGGCCGTCAGAGCGATGTCGTCGTGGGACAGTTGGCCCGATATATGGGCTGGATCAAGGAGCACATGGCCAACGGGAGGCCTGTGGAGGGAATCATCCTGACTCCCGCCTACGACGAAAGATTACGCTATTCGGTCAAGGCTGTTCCCGGTGCACGCGTTTTGCGTTACGAGACGCGTTTCGAGGTCTTTCCCCAAGACCACTAGTACTAAAACCAATCAGGAAAGGCAGGAAATAGACGTTCTGCCGGAGGGATGCCATACTGTGAGCCAGTGAGGTAGGGGAGGTGTGGTGACCGTGGCTCAGGAGAAGTACGGGGTCCGGCTGAAGACGGAGGAACGCAGCAGACTCCAACAGTTGATCAGGAGCGGCAGGGGATCGGCTCGGGCCATGGCGCGGGCCCGCATCCTGCTGAAGGTGGATGAGGGGTGGACGGCGCCGCAAGCGGCAGCGGCCCTGGAGGTGTCGGAACGGACGGTGTTTCGCATCAAGCGGCGCTACACCGAGGAGGGACTGGAGGAGGTGCTCAGGCACCGCACCCAGGTCAACCGGTACCGGAAGGTGGACGAGCAGGTGGAGGCCCACCTGATTGCCCTGGCCTGCAGTCCGGCCCCCGAGGGCCATGACCACTGGACTTTGCGGCTGCTGGCAGACAAGACGGTGGAGTTGGGATTGGTGGAGTCGGTATCGCCGGAGACAGTGCGGCTGCGGTTGAAAAAAACGCGCTCAAGCCTTGGCGGAAGAAAGAGTGGTGCATTCCCAAGGTGAGCGCCGACTTCGTGGCCCACATGGAAGACGTGCTGGACCTGTACGCCGAGCCCTACGACCCCCAGCGGCCGGTGGTCTGCTTTGATGAGAGTTCCACCCAGTTGCTGGCTGACACCAGGGAACCTGTGCCAGCCAGTCCAGGGTGTCCCAAACGCCAAGACTATGAGTACCGGCGGGAGGGCACCCGCAACCTGTTCCTGGCCTGTGAACCCAAGGCGGGCTGGCGCCACATGGCCATCACGGAGCGGCGCACCAAGGAGGACTTTGCCTACCAGATGCGGTGGCTGGTGGATGAGGCGTACCCCGATGTTCCCGTGGTCCGACTGGTGTTGGACAATCTGAATACCCACCGGATGGCTTCGCTGTATGAGACCTTCCCGCCGGTGGAGGCCCGGCGTATCGCCAAACGGCTGGAGTCCCAGTACACGCCCAAGCACGGGAGTTGGCTGGATATGGCTGAGATGGAGTTCAGCGTGCAGGCCCGGCCTGTTTGCGGGGACGCAATCCCGACCCGGAAAGCCTGGAGAAGGCGGTGAACGCCAAGGTGGCAGAGCGCAACTCAACGGCAGCCGCCATCAACTGGCGCTTCACCGCCAGGGACGCCCGAACGAAGCTCCACCGCCTCTACCCGTGCCGTTCTTGATTTGACTCAGCACTAGCGGGTCTGGTTCCAATAACCCCGCGTCCTCTGGGCCACAATGCCCGACACCCACCTCGTCCCCAACACCACCAGTACAGCGACCGCCAGCGGTCCGGCAAGGAAGATCGCCATGTCGTCGGTGAGGTACGGGACCGGAATGTGGCGCGTGATTGCGATCAAGGGGTCCAAGAACCAGAGGGGAACGAACCTGTGCTCCCAGATCAACCACGCCACATTAGCCAGAATGCCGGCCACGCCGACCACGAGTCCGACCTTGACGGCCTGAGACCGGCTGATCGTCATCGTCCGAGGTGCTCGCGTTGCCGCCCAGATGCCCACAACCACCGGCAACGCCAGATACAAGAATGCCGTCAAGCCCAGCAGAAACAGGATCTCCCCGACGCTTGGGCCGTCCCACTGATACATCGTGCCTCCTTACTGGCAATACGCCGCGATTCCCAAGAACACGAGGCCCGCGAAGACGACCGGCGCTATCACCCAAAAGAAACCTCCCACGGAGGCCAACGCGATGGTGGCGCTCAGCACGGCGAACCCCAAAGCCAGCCAGCCGATGGTCGCGACGGCCAGAAGCGCGCCCTCGCGGACCCGTTGCCGGAAGGCCAACGCCAACGGGTATCCGAAAGCCAAACCGGCCGTTATGCTCGCCGACACGATGAACAACAAGAGGAACCACGAGCCATAAAGCACGAGCTCCACGTTGGAGTCAAGTTCAGGCACAGGGTGGGAAACCGCCCCCGCGCCCACCATGACGGCAACCACCAACGGCAGATACGCCACGACCCCGAACGCCTGGGCAAACCCCAACGCGAGGATGTGGCGTCGGCTCATGGACCTGGTTGAATGTTCGATTCGTCCTTCGCGCATCGGCGTCCTCTGCCTGATTCATCGGGGTACATTAGAAACCCGCGCCATGTTGTCGCCGTAACTTCTCGGAAAATCCATGATTACTCCCTGTACGTTACGGGGCCGGACATAAGGACTGCCCTAGAACAATTGTCACCAATCATGTCTCATTCGCCGTTCCCGGACCATCTGGCTTCGAATGCTGCGTCTGCAAGGCATCAGGATTCCTCTGCTTATGAGAAGGTGTTGGCTCAGCATTCCCATCCGGCGCCTCTGACCTTGGCTTCAAATCAACGCTTCGGCGGGTTTGGGAAGTGGGACTCGGGGCTTTTTGGAGATACCTGAGACTCGCCTTGACTTTATTGGCGGGCGGTTACGGCCTGTGTATGCGACTGGTGCTAACTGATGGAGAATTGGAAATCATTGACATCCTTGAACAAGACCGTCTGTACATCAGTGGCGAATTAGGTGGGCCTGAGATTCCTGGATTTGAATGAGTCCGTGACTGGTTCCAACGGTGGCATCGAACAAAGAGAGTGTCCCCGGCGATCCACCGCCGGGGATATTTTTTCGGGCGGACCGGTGGACCCGTCCGTCACGGATTCCCAAACGGTAATCCAAAAAGAATCGTCATCCCCATGAGAACGACCACAGCGGCAGCCAAACCAACGATAAAGTAGAGCATGGAATCCTTTCCGCCGTTTCTATGGGATTCGGGTCACCAACTGCCGCCACTGAACAGGTCGAACAACATCAACGTTTCCCAACCGCTTCCGCCATCGTTCCCGTCCATGAACGAACACATGGTCACCGTCAACCCCACGAGTCTTGCGGGGTCGTGTCCCTGTCCCGCATCACCCAACACCAGTTCTTCCACGTAACGCTGGACTATGGGAGCCGCTTCCTCCGAGACATTGCGGGTGAAGGCATCTTTGGCACAACGCAGCGCTTCCGCCACTAGGATATCCCGTTCCGCTTCCCGCTCGGCCCTCTCTGTCAACGTTGGCGTTTCCACCGTGACAACGTCAGACCAGCGCAGTTCACCCTGGCATGGATGCACCTGCTCCGCTACCGTGATACCGGCCAACGCCACCCGGTAGGATGAACGACCAGGCTCCGCATCCCCTTCCCATGCGCCGCCAAAGAGGGGCCACAATTCAATGTCCACCACCTCCGTCCCAACAATCGTCCAAGTGTCTTCCCCGTCGACTTGCCGTTCGACCCGGTATCTCAGACCCCAATCCAGGTAATTCTCGGAATCCACTCCGAACCATTCGTCACTGGTGACGTTGGTTTCCCAATGGAGGGAAGCAACGTCCCATTCGGCGGCTCCTTCGATGTAGGTGATTTCAAACTCCGAACAAATACGTTGCCGGAGTTCGGCGGTCTCCTCCGTCGTTAGCGGTTGGACAATGTGGAAATAGGCCTCGTTGGATACATGCGGTTCCACGCAGTTCATGGTTCGGTCACCAAGGGAGACGGCCAACACCCGGACGCGGTATGACCATTCCCCGCCATCTTCGGTTCGCCCCTTCCAGAATCGCCTGTTCTTGATATCTTCGACTGTTTCCCAATCCTGGCTTTCCCACACCTTATTCCGTTCGAGGCGGTAGGTCCGTTTCCAACCGTCAAAACGTGGGCCAGTGTGGGGTCCCCTATATTCGTCGACGGCCCATTCGATGTACAGGTCACCGTCGTTCCTTCCCGATTGATTGAACTCCTCCAGCAATACGCCGGAATGATTGCATACGTCCTGGACGAATTCCTCGAACTCTCCTTCCGTCAACGGTTCCGGCTCCGATTGGGCCAGGACGGTCGGCGCGGTGGCCGATGGCCCGTTCTGCACGATAACCATGACGGCAAACACCGACAGGGACAACAGGCCCGCCACAAGGACGGCGGAAAGGGCCGTGTTCTTTATCGTCATGTTCATGGGGATAAGCTCCCTGCGAAATGTAGGAATTAGATGAAGCGTATCATTCGGATTCCCGCCGCCCAGAGCGTGGCAGGACAATCCAGACAGGGAGCGAACCCGCAGCGAGTGCGACCGCCGTGAGAATGCCGAACGTCATGTCACCTCCTACGGCATCCTCCAACCTTTGCAAGTCCGCCGAATTGAGGAGCGCGAGGACGATAATCAAGAGCACCATGGCAAATGACAACACTATCGACACGGCGAACCACTGGATGCCCTTTCTCCAATCCCGGGACCGCTGCCAGATTAGCCACGCTCCCAACGCCGCTGGGACGGCCCCGAGCCACAAGGTGGCTACCGCGAGAAGCGCCTCGGGGTTCCGCAATTCCTCGGGAAACGTCGTCATACCCCCGCCGGTCACCACCGCCAGATAAAACAACGGCGACCACGCCGACAGGCCCAGAGTCCATGCGAAGAACCAACCAGCTCGATTAACCTTTTCCATTCCCCATCTTGTGCGCAGTGGCGCAGTGTCCAGTCAAGATTGAAGTGTCGGGATATAGCCTGCTGAGTTTGGCTCTGGCGTTCTTGATGGTAAAACGCCAGTTGATGGGGGCAGCAGCAGCGTTGCGCTCGGAAACACGGGTGTGAATTTTCAGGAACAATGAGCCGGTCGGTCGGGTAATTTTCAGGAACATCCTGAGGTGGACCGTGATCTATTGGAACCCGCAGAGTATGAACTTCGACACTCCTCGCATCCGGAAAATAGGACCTGGTGTCGGAGATTATCTCTCAGGGTAGGTGATTACTAGGTGAATATCAAGCATATATTGAGGTGACTATATCTGGTACTATGGGTCCGCTAAGGCATGTCGATGTTCGCAAGTATGGGTGGGACGAGAAGCCGGGGAAACCCAAATATTCGACCAGAAGCGCGTGGCGGTTTGTGGAAGAGTTCGGGGTTAACCGCGATATTGATGGGTTGAAGCAATTGGTGGAGGAACTGCACTCCCGACTACACGGAGATTGGCGGTAAGCAAATGCCTGAAAGAGACATCAGACAAGTCAGACAACTTACCGAGGTTCACGACGTCTAGGCAGCGTCAACGCGTACCTCGACGAAGGACGGATGTTGTTCCTCGTTTATTCATCCAGCATCCCCAGCGACAATGCACAGTGCCAATACCCCGTATTCGTCCTGGGCTGGACAGGTGAAGGGGGGAGCGCCGTCGGTTACGGAAGCAGGGACCAGAAGTGAACAGGGACGAGCTTGGATGGAAGAACTCAGAGAAACGAATCGGAGAGCAAAGGAAGAGTTCGACCGGGGCAACACCTAGCCCAATGGCCCACTCGCACCCATGACTGAACCCGAACAAACCCTGCGGCAATGGACTGCCGCCCTGGAGCGGCGGCTGGCCGAGGTCGGCGACCCAGACTCTCGCCACGCCCTAATCCTGCGTCGGCAGGTTAGGTTCAACCGGGCTGTACTTCAGAGAATTAACCAAAGGAGGGCTAGTATGGGACTTACATTACTGGCTATGGCAGCGGGCCGCGGCGGAGGGAGGTCCGGCGGCGGCAAGGGTGGAAACTCCCCCCGCCCTCCCAACGGGCCAAGCACTACGGGGAAGCCGTCCGGACCGGGCAGGGGCAACAACTCTCCCCGTCGGTCCGGCCAGTAGCTCTGCAGGGAGCCTCAACTGGGGCACCCTGACTCCAGGGAGGAATAGGTGGCCCGAAGCTCCACTGCATTCAGTATAAAGGGGGCTGATGGACAATGTTGACTGGGGTGAGGTGCTCACCCAGGCCTTTCTCCTTTGGGTGCTCCTGCCCGTTGGCCTCTGCACGGTTGCCGGCTTCATCCGCACCGGCCGACGTTCCAGCGCGGTCAGCGGGGCAATCCTCGGAGTGGTCACGATGTTGGTCTCCATGGCCGGATGTCAGGCCATGCTCGACGGCACCCAGGGCCAGGAGGCATACGTGCTCCAGGCCCTAGCCTTCGCCTTCGCCGGAGGTTTCCTGACCTATTGGGTGTGCGGCTTCTGGACCTTTCGTTGAACCGAAGCCGGTTCCCGGGCGACTCGCATCAGACGGAGGACAACCCATGGCCCGGGGCTCCATCCGAAGGCGGAGTGCCCGCTCCCGGCAACTGGTTTACGACCTGCCCCCGGGCCCCGACGGTAAGCGCCGCCACAAGTACGAGACTGTCCAGAGCACCAAGCGCCAGGCCGACGCCCGCCTGGCCCAGATCCTCCTGTCCATCTCCCGGGGCCGCTTCCGCCAAGATGAGCACAATCAGGGAACGCCGATGTTGTCGGCACTGGTGGTACGCAGGAGGTATGGCATCCCCGGCCCCGGCTTTTTTGAGTCGGCGAGGCATCTCGGTAAATCGGGGCATTCTCGGGTTGATGCTTTTGTCGCCATGACCTCTTGGGTTGATGGGGCCCGGCGGGTTTGGGATTGGTGGGAATAGTGCGAAAAGCGAACATCGTGCTCTCGTTTAGTTCACGTAAGCGGACCCCAGTGCACGGTAGGTGGAATGTCAATGGCGGCGGAGGACTACGGCCGGGTATCGCTCCGGACCCGGAGGACGTGGAGTCGCTGCGCCGCCGGGCGGCATTGTACCGCGAGTTGGGCCAGCCGGAGCAGTCGGTGCGGGACTCCGACGAGGTTCTCCGCCTGGAACCCGGCGACCCCTCCGTTAGGGAGGAGAGGCGGCAGGCCGTGATGGGGGCTGAGGCGCAGGGACGCTGAACCGGCGGGAACGGGAAGCAAAGAGAGGGGTACAGGGCGCGTCGCAGTCTCGGAGCCCCTTCCTGCCGGAGAACGGGTTGATTGAGCGGTAGGCGGGCGACGCTCAGGCCGAGGCCGACCAGCTCGCAGCCGAGGGGAGATGTCCTGGCGACAAGAAAGCCCGTCTTTGGCGGCTTGGCCGGGCGAACCCGGAAACGCAAAAAGGTCCAACAAATGGCGGCAGCGCCAGACGGGGAGAAGCGCAACGTGAAACGCCGGAGACCGCCCACGCGCGTCATCCTCAACGCCGCCGCCGTGTGGGAACTGCTGGACCGGCTGGATATATCCCAAAACCAACTGGCGCGGCTGGCTGGCATTTCCCCCAGCCACCTGTCGTACCTCATGAGCGGCCAGCGCAGCCCCTCGCCCCGGGTCCGGCGGCGGTTGCAGCGGGCCCTAGGCGTGGACGACTTTCACCGGCTGTTCCTCATCGTGCCGGTGGATGACGACGGAGGGGAACGGGCCGACATCCCTTAAACACAAGAAGGCCCCATACATGCGCTGCCGGGGAGGAACGCAGAAACAGCGTCCCTCCCCTCTCGCCCGCGGCCAGCATAGACCGCGTCCGTCAGAACAGCCGCAGGGTCTCGGCCTGGGGATGTTCCGGTTCTGCCGCTTCGGCGTCGGCGGGCGCGGTTGCCGCCTGCTGGCGCCGGTTCCGGTTCCGCTGCTTGGGCGGGGGAGCGGGCCGGTCGTAGGCGGGGTGCATGGGTTCCTCCTCCCACCTGGCCCGGGCCCTTGCCACCACCGCCGGGAACTGGTTGGCCAGCCCGACCAGGTCGGCGTCGTCGAAGGCTTCGATGTGCGGGTCCACCGTGGGCCGCTGCACCCCGATGACGGCCCGGCCTTCCCGGATGGACAGGACCACCTTCAGCTCCTCCGAGGTTTCCGTCTCGACCGGAGCGGGTTCGTCCCGGCCATCAGCGTCGGCAGTGTCGGGTTCCTCGACGGTCTCCGGGTCGGCGTCGGCGTCGGGCTCATCGATGTCTTCGATGTCTTCCGCGTCATGGCTGGCGTCTCCGGCGGGATGCTCCCCGGCAACACCGGCAGGGGCATCAGGCGCCGCCGCGCCGAAGAGGAACTCCTCGACGTTCACGTCATCGGATGGGGCGGTCTCCCTGCCGGATTCGTCGGTTAGGATTTCTCCTCCAACCGTTTCTTGACTGTGCTGCGAGCCATCCCGGGACCCGCTCTTGATCTCGCCGAGGGTCTTCGGTTCCCAATAGAGGTCGCGTTCCACGGCGGGAACGCCGCCCAGCACGGTGGTCTCGGCCAGTTCGGTGAGGTCGAAGTACCCCAACTCCCTTTCCAAGCCCTCCACCAGGCCGAAGCACTGGCCCGTCTCCCGGTCCATTTCGGTGATGTACCACGTCCAGTTCGAGTAGGGGCTGAACAGCTTGGCCCGGGGCAGCACGTCGTCGTAGTCGCGGACGTTCTCGGTGGCGCCGATGGCGGGGATGGTGTCCGCCAGCTTCTCGGTCATCAACTGGTGTCCCCGCTTTCCGCTGTGGCGGTCCTGCCACGTCGCGGTGGTCGTAGTGGTTCCCTTGTGGTCACTCATGGTTTCATTCTCCTTATCGGTTCGGTTTGTGGAAGTTGGTTTGCGCCGTTCATCCGGCGTGTTTCCGTTCCACCAGCCGCGCCACCGCCTCCGGGGTGACGTAGCTGGGGGTCACGGTGCCCAGGTCCATGTCCAGGTAGAGACCCAGGAAGGGGCAGGTTCCCGCCACCATGCGCCGGACCACCTGCAACACCAGCGACGCCATCATCTGGTTGATGGTGGGGTCCTGGTCGGTGAGGTCCAGGGCGGCGGCGCAGTCCACGTCGGGCGGCCTGGTGGACACGGCCGTCAGCAGGTCGGGGCGTTGCAGCGTGGGCGCCGGGGCCAGGTGGCAGGTGTCGCCGGTGAAGGGCGGTTCCTCCAGTTCCACCCGGTGGGCGATGTTGCCGATGAGCACCTGTCCCCAGTTGGTGTCGTTGCCGGCGTCGATGAGCCAGCGGCAGGGGTCTCCCGGCAGGCACTCCGCCATCGCTCTTCTGGCGGCGGCGTTGTCGGCGCAGCCGATGACCAGGCCGTCGTGGGGCGACAGGCCGGGGTAGCGGGGTTCCTGGTCGCGGAAGGGATAGACCGAGTAGCCCACGGGCCGGTTGTAGGCTTTCGCCAGCCGGTCGGCCAGGGCCTTGCTCTTGAACTCGCCCACATCGTTTTTGTAGAAATTCTGGCGGAGCAGGTTGTGGGGTTCCACCCGGTCGTGGTCCACCAGGACGATGGTGGCGTCCCGGCCCTGGAAGAGGCGGCAGAGACCCTCGGCGACGAAGCCGCCGGTGCCGCCGCAGCCGACCACGGTAATCCAGGGGTGGTCCAGCAGGAACTGGTTGTCCAGGTAGTAGGGCATTTCAGGTTGCCTCCTTCTTGTCGGTATGTTGGTCAATGAGCCGCAGGCCCGGCGGCGGGCCGTCGAAGACCTGCCGCCAGTGCAGCGGGGCGAAGTGGCCGTAGATGCCGAGGCGCAGGGTCAACTCCGGTTCGGCGGTGTCCAGGCGCCCCACGACGCCGTAAATCCTGAAGCCCTGTTCGTCGCTGTCGTCGGTGGCGGAGAAGAAAGCCCGGTGGCGTCCGTGGGAATGGAACTCGGCCACCACGCCGGGTGGAGGCCGGTAGGTGAGGGACGCCCCCGTCCCAGCCTGCGGCGGAACCACCAGCCGATAGGCGTGGCCGTCCCAGCCCACGGCGATGAACCGCTCGGTTTCCGGCGCAGCCAGGAACCATCGCAGCCCCAACTCAAAGACGTGGGAAGGAATGGGGCCGTGAGCCAGTTCCAACTTCTCGGTGACGGGCGACAGACCTCGCACCTGGGCGGAAGCGACCGGTATTCGCGCCGTCAGGTTAGCGCTCTCGGACTGGACGTAGAGGCCGCCCGAGCCGAGCACGTAGTCGTAGCCGACACCCTGGCTTCCGGTGAGACCGTTGACGTGATTAACCAGGTAGCCCACCGGGGCAGCGCCGGGATTAATGGTAGTAGCCCCGCCGCCCTTCGGAGAGAGCCATGACGTGGCCCACGGTGCATTGGGGAACCAGGTCCTCAACCGGGTACTCAGCCTTTCCATCCAGTTCCTCCCATAAGGCTTGCAGGTTGTCGGGGTGTCGCTTCGACCGTTCCCTGGTATCTCCGGTAAGGGAGAAGAAGGACTGGAAGAAGGATTCGGGTATCAGGCCCACGTCCTCTGGGAAGCGGTGGCTGCCGGGGCAGACCCTTCCGTCCCGGAAGACGTTGAAGGCCGGGGCGCGGTAGAGCTGCTGCTCGGGGTTGCTGGGCCGTTCCAGGGCGGCATAGACCCAGGGGGCCCGGCCCGGGGAGCAGACGAAGACCAGCCCCGGCATGGGCAGCCGGAGCCGGGCGGGAGCTTTGAACGCCTCCCGTTGCAGGGCGACAGCCCACACCTGGGGCGGCCGCCACAGGGCCACCACCTGTCCGGTCTCCCCCTGGTTCCACCAGAGGGAGTTTTCGGGCAACAGCCCGGAGGAGAAGCCCAGGTGCCGGATGAACACGTTGGCGATCTCGTCCGCCGAGACGGTCCTGACCCAGGTGGAATCGCCCTGGAAGCCCCGCAGCAGGATGGTCTCGCTGTACACCTCCAGTTGCACCTGAAGGGCGTCCCGGGGCAGGTCGTCCTGGCCGGGCAGGGACCAGTTGGTCGCGTTGGCATCGACTTCAGCAGTCGTCATGGTTTTCCTCCTTTTCTTCGTCGGGTAATCGGGGCAGGATGAAATTCAGCAGTTGGGCGAAGCGGCCCGGCAAGTCTCCCTCCAGCCAATCGGCCAGCCTGAGCACCGCGTCGGTGAGGGCGCTGGCCTTGCGCCATTCCTCGGTCCCGTCGGCGATGATTTCCTCCTCCCAGGGGTCGGAGAACCCGTCATAATTGCCATCTTCATAAGAATGGTCGAGGAAGAAGTTGCCGGTCTCGGCCCGCACCCAGGCGACGGCCTGGGCCGCTCCCTGGTAGTCGGTTTCCTGTACCGCTTCGGTGAGAATATCCAGAGGAATGCCGCCCCGGGGTATCCGTTCCAGGGTCTCTTGGGGGATGCGCTCAGCGGCGGCCTCTAGCCAGGCGGTGCGCAGCCCGTCGGGTTCGTCCCAGTAGTAGCCGGGGGCTTCGGCCAGCAGCGCCAGGGCCGACAGCCCTTCCCGGTAGCCGTCCCACATCTCGTGCAGGCCGTCGTAGCCGATGCCCATCAACTGGAAGGGGATGCCCCGGCGCAGCCAGGTGAAGGGCGGGTCCTCGCCTTCGTCAGCAAAGAATTCGATGAAGGGGGCATAGAGGGGAAAGTGGCGC
>DAOUIZ010000020.1:0-4235 GCA_034423195.1 Dehalococcoidia bacterium
GTCCCGAATTCCTCCAGGGCGGCCTCCATCTCGTCGGCGTCCGCCTGGGTCCAGGTGCCTATCAGGTGGTCCCATGAATTTCCCACGGTATCGGCCCCGGCCGAAACGTCCGCCAGGCCGGCTCCCTTACGAAGGAGCCTGAGCGCGGCCTGGTTGAGGGAGATTCCCTCCCGGTTGGCCAGGCGGAGGAGGCTGTCGCTCAGGTCGTCGTCGAATCCTCTGACCGTCAGTTGGTTCAAGGCCGTCACCTCCGGTGATGCAAATAATGACTCGTATTGAGTCATATTACTTGCCTCTTCGCAACGGGTCAAGTCCGTTGCGGATTGGACCGGACTTGGGCACGGCCCCTGCACTCGTTCCGGCCCGGTGCGGCTGCGGGCATCGTCGCCATGGGATTATGGCTGGCCTGTGTCTCATACCCGGACCTGAAATCTTGCATCTGCCGAAGGCCATCGCTCTGGGTGATCCCGGCCCGAGGCAGAAGTCGATTCCGCCGTCAATTCCCCACGGCTCCAAGTCCAAGGGCGGCTTGATATCGTGCCGAGTATTTCCTTTCGTTGATTGCAAATACCATGATGGAGGCGAGGACAAGCATCAAGGCGCCGGCCGCCATGGGCAGGACGTAGGAGCCTGTAAAGTCCCACGCCAGCCCGATCAAAACGGGGCTACCGACCCTGCCAATCGCATGGAACAGGAATGCAAATCCCCAAAGTGTCGCCAGGGCGCGCACTCCGTAAATGTCGGCGATCAACGATAATGCGATGACCATCCAGGCTGTCCCGGACAGACCGGCCAGGACGGCGAACAGCCAGAGACCGGCCGGGGTCTGTACTGCGGTCAACAGCAGAAGAGCGATGCCCTGCGCAAGGAGTACCGTTCCCAGGACCTTCTTGCGGGGGAACCGGTCGGCCAGCCACCCGGCCGCCACCGCGCCAATGGCTCCAAGCACTGCCATTACCGGTTGAACGATCCATATATCCGCAAGGTCGATGCCCACCGATTCAACTGCGAATGTCGAAAACATTGACAATGTATATGCGGGGGAAATGGCGAATCCGGCTATGGCAAAGGCCGGCAACAGTGCATAGACGGGAGGAGAGCGAAATGCCCGCCACCAGCGCTCCACCTCGAACCGGCCGCGTTGGACTACGGGAGCGCCTCCCCGCATCGACGCTTCCACCGGCGATTCCGGGTCTCCGTCGGCCTTGAGTCCAATCTCCGAGGGCCAGTTGCGCAGAAACACCAGCCCCAGGGGCAGGGCTGGGAACAGCAGGACGGAGCCCAGCACAATCCAAGCTTCCCTCCACCCGTAGGAAGCCAGGAGAAGGCTCGCGGTTAGGGTGAAGAAAATGCTCCCCACGGTTGGAGCAGACAGCAACAGGGCCAGCACCAATGTCCTGCGCTTCAGAAACCAGCGCGCCGCCAGCGGCCCCAGGATGCCGAAGGAGGCGCCGCCCGAAGCCGTGGAAAACACCAAGCTGAACAGGACGATCAGGTGCCAGTATTGAGACGTCCAATTCAGGCCGATGGAAGCGAGACCCGCCACCGCGACGCCGGCCAGGATGACTCTCCGGGAATTGTACCTGTCGGACAGGTGGCCGATAATGGGCTGCGTAAGTCCATTCGTCAGCACGGCAATGGCGAATGCGCCGGCGAGATAGGTCCTGCTCAATCCAAATTCCATGGACATAGGAAGCACGAAGACCGGGAAACTGTCGCTCACGCCCGTTGCGGCAGCCAAAATGATCATGGAGGCTCCAACAACGAGCCAACCGTGGTATATCCTCTTGCCTCCCCTGCTGCGCTCGTTCACTTCTCGGCTCCCTCCGTTTCGCCGGTGCCCGCCAGGCGGGCACGCCGCCGCATCCGTTCCTCGATCCGCCACTCCCGCTCCTCCATGTAGAGGCGGATGGCCTCCCGGAGCAGCTCGCTCACCGTGCGCTCCTCCTCCCTCGCCACCTGGCGCAGATGCTGGGCCTGCTGCGGGGGCAGGGAGAACGTGACGGTCTCGGTGTTTCTGGATATTCCAGGTGCCATGAGCCCTCCTTGCGCCAGCCATTATCACACGCTGTCTTACTATCCGTCACCCGGCAACCGCCCTTTGGCCCGCTGCCGGCGGCGCAAGAGGCAGGGGTCTGCCGGGTCCATGACCTGCAACAATTCGTACGTTTCGACCTGTTGCACGCAGACACCGCAGGTGTGGGGAATTCCCTTTTGGGCACTGCGGGAAACCACGGGAACGGCCCGGTTGACTCCTTTGGACAGGGTTCCCGCCATCCTGCCCCTACCGGACGGACTCCGTGGCGGGGCGGCTGTCGCTGGCAATCGTACCTGGACCGCGTGCCTGGCGGGTGGCGTTGGGGATGTACCATGCGGCGGCCTGACGTGTCGGCTCTGCAACACATTGCACCGGCGGGGGCGTAACGGGAGATGATGGCGGCAAGTGGCGGCAAAATTGTCCAATCCTGTCCGCAGAAGCCCCCCTACAGGAAAGGTCCGGCACGGCGGAGTTGTATTCATGCCACCCGGTATAGCTCGGCCAGCGGCATCCGGTCCAAGGAGTGGGGCGGCGGCAGTATCCACGCCTCGCCCAGGATTCCGCGCTCCGCCAGAGCCTCGGCGTTGGCGGTGATCACGTCCAGCCCCTCAGTACCGTCGGCGATGTCCAGGAAGGCGGCCTCGGTGTCGGGAGTCTCGAACACGAACAGCACCCCGGGCAGGCGCCCCCCGTGGTCCCGCTGGGCCCAGCCGGAGGCGAAATAACGCTGGTAGGACGCCAGGCGCCGGGGGATGCGCTGGGGCGTGGTGGCCCTCCTCTCAAATTCCAGCAGGAAGGGCAGCCACCTGCCTTTGTACTCCAGGGTGAAGGAGGCGTCGGGATGGATCGCGTAGCTGGTCCGGCCCCAGCGGTAGCCGATGCTGGCGCGGTGGGTGGGCAGCAGGTCGAACAGGTCGTGGTCCGGGGAGCGGGCTACCTCGGCGGACAGGGACGCGGCGAATCCGGTTACGCCGTCGTGGTGGCGAGGCTGGGAGGCCAGGGCGCGCAGGGCGGTGCCGGCGTAGACCCGGGGGTTGCCGATGCTGGGTTCGGCGGTCCAGGGTGAGTCCCACGGCGGCCCGGTCCCGGCGGGCCAGCCTCCTCGTTGGTGAGCATGTGCCGGTCGCCTTCGGAGCGAATCAATGCCAGGTTGGTCAGCGCCCGGATCACCTGGTTGGCGCGGCGGCGGGTTACTCCGCCCATCAGCCCCATGAACTGCGCGGTGGTGCACAGGGGCCAGGCGGCCAGCAGGTCCAGGGCTTGCTTCTCGGCGCGGGTGAGCCTGACGGCTAGGGAGCTTTTCACCTGCTCAGTCGGCTGCGGCATCAATGCCCGCAGGCCGCCGGGGTACAGTTCCTCCGGGGCGGGCCTGGGCCAGCCGCCAGCGGCGTGCTTCGCTCGGAGTCCCAGCCAACCTATGATGTCGTCCAGGGACACAACCGAATCGAGCCGAATAATACCAGGAGGTCCGGGTCGGCGGTTGAAGAACTCCGGCCGGAGCTTTCGGGAACTGTTCGCGGACTGGGGCCGCCAGGGCCGGCCTGACGGAGCCGGGGAGCCCGACTGCAATCGCCCCAGTCGGTTTCCCGCAGTGTCCGGGCTGTAAGAGGAAAAGGAAGTCATTGCAGTATGCAATCCAGGGGGAATTCGTGGGTAAACGAAGGGAAATCCCGGGGGTTCAGCGGGTGCGGGGACCGGGGATTTTACTGCGGGTCTATATTCAGAGTATTGTAGGGTTTGCATTGCCGGAGTTGTAACGTTGACGCGAGGAGGACCTGATGGCGAGTGATGTGAGTCCGGTGAATGACGGCGATGACACCCCCCTATTGGACCTGCTGGATGCTCTGGTCGGGGAACGAGGCCGGACCGCCGCCGCCCGGGCCCTGGGGGTGAACTACCGCACCATGATGAACTGCTACGACTCCCGCAGGGTGTCCCACCGGATGCGGCAGGTGCTGGAGGAGTTCAGGGATGCTGCCGTTGACGGTGAAACCGGCAGTGATGTTGACCCCGAGGTGCAGGTTGACGACGGCGAGGGCGTGGCCGAGGGTCAGGGTGAATCCCTGGAGCAGCGGGTGGCGGCTCAGGCAGATGAGAATCGCGAGTTGAGGGAACTGGTTGAAGGACAGGCTCGCCAGCTGGAGGAGTTGACGAACCGGGTGGCGGAGCTGGAAGGGACCGGGGAACAGGGCGGCTC
>DAOUIZ010000021.1:0-72175 GCA_034423195.1 Dehalococcoidia bacterium
GCATCTCCTGTTCCAACCGAGTTTCCACCTCATTGAGCAACCCCATCTCCCCTCTCCTCTCCCTTTTGCTTACCTTATCCTAAAGCCACACCACCTAAATTGGAACGCTACCATTGGGGAACTTTCTGAATCCAGAACGGATCTCTTGGGACGGGTCTCTAGTGACAGGTTTCCTCAGGCGCGGCCATCCCAACTGTTTGCGGGCCATCGTCGTGCCCCATGCGGGCTTCCGGCGGTCAACTGCGACGGAGTTTCGGGGCCAGCGCCGCCAGGATGGCGACCAAGACCGTTCCCAGGACTGCGTTCATCTGCGCGGCGGCGGGAGCCCCCAGCAACCCGGCCACCGCTCCCGAGTTGATGCTGCCGAAGGTGTGGGCCGAGATTGCCAGGACCCGCAGCCCCATTATCCGTCCCCGGACGTCGGGCCGGGCTATGCGCAGCATGACGGAGACTATCAGGACCAGGGACGCCGAATAAGCCGCCCCGGTAAACACGAGGATGATCAACGCCGGGATGGTTGAGCCGACAAAGGAGAAGGCGGCGATGCTGCCGTGCCAGGCAACCACCGCTCCAATGAGGAACCAGCCGGCCCAGCGGACGCCGGGAATGACCGCCAGGGCCAGGGAGCCCAGCAGGGCCCCGACGCCGAAAGCGGACATGAGCAGACCGAGCCCGACGGAACCAAGGCCGAGGACGTCGCGGGCGAAGACCGGAAGAAGGGTGGTGTGGAAGGGGAAGCCGCTGATGTTGATGATAACGGCCACCACCAGGGCGGCCCAGATGGGTTGGCTTCCCTTTACGTACTTCAACCCGTCCAGGATTGCCCTCAGCACGGAAACCGCGGTCGCCGCGGGGTTACCCCGGGGCACCCGGACAAGCAGGGCACAGGCTGCTCCGGCAAGGTGCAATGCGACCATGGCGCCGTAGGCTCCCTGAGGTCCGGTCAAAGCGAACAGCCATCCGCCAATGAGCGGGCCGACGATGAGGGTGAAGTTCATCCCGGTGGTGGTCAATGCCACGCTGTTCCCAATGCGGTCCGGGGAGACGGCATCGGCCGCGAGGGACTGCACAGCCGGCATCTGGAATATGCGGGCCAGGCCTCCGGCGAGAGTTATGGCGAAGACCTGCCAGATCTGCAGCCAGCCTCCGACGATGAGGGCGGCCATTGTCATCCCAAGGCAGGCGGTGGTCACTTCGACGGAAGCCAGCACGAGATGGCGGGGCAGCCGGTCCACCACCGCTCCCGCCAGGAGGGCCACCGGATTGAGTCCGAGACGGGCCGCAGTTACTAGACCAACGTAGAAGGGGGAGTCAGTGAGGTTCAGGACCAGCCAACCGAGCACCAGCACTTCCATCTGGTTGCCCATGGCCCCGAGCATGTTGGACGACCAGACCAGGGCGAAGTTCCGCTGGCCCAAGATCGCTACGGGGTAGGCGGCCCGAGTCAAAGCGCCGGTTAATTTCCGTTGGGATGTCAAAGTTTGAAGACGACCGGGTGGGGGCGAGATTCAAGAAAGGCCAATGTCAACCCCGGCGCACAGGCAGCGCCGGGGTCTGGAGGGATGCCGGTCCTTCAGCTCTGAGCGTCTTGAGGCGGAGTTGGAGCAGGGGTTTCCGTGGTTAGGCGGCTTCGTTAAGGCATTGCTCAAGCAGATTGAAGGCTGCCCGGGCGAAGACCCACATGTTGCCTTCCCGGTCGCCGTCGCCGGTCTCGACGGTGATGGCTTTCTCCACCGGGCCGGAGACGGCGATGCAGGCGTGGCCGGCGGAGTCGCCGTAGCGGTTTCCGGTGGGGCCGCTGGCCCCGGTCTCGCTCAGGGCCCAGGTGGTGCCCAAGGCTTCCCGGATGGTGCGGGCGTTGAGCAGGGCGTAGGCCTCGGTGCTGGCCCGGATGTCGGCCATGGCTTCATCCGGGACCTGGAGGAGCCCCCGCTGGGCGGTGCGAGTGTAGACCACGGACCCGCCGACGTAGTATGCGGAGGCCCCGGGGATGGACACGAGGCAGGCGGAAAGCAGTCCGCCGCAGGATGACTCAGAAACGGAGAGGGTCTGCTGGCGTTCCTTGAGGGCCGCACCCACCGATGCGGCGGTGTCTTGAAGTTCGGGCATTATTGACTCCTTGGATGAAGCGGGGTTGTATCGGGGTTGTCGTTACTGGTTGTTGAACAATGGGTTAGCGGCCCTGGAAGTCTGGCCGGCGCTTTTCCAGGAAGGCCTGCACGGCCTCCTTGTGGTCCTCGGTCTGCCGGGCGTGTTCCTGGGCCACCCGGGCCAGCTCGAGGTGCTCGGACAGGCTGCTGTCCATGGCCTGGTGGACCAGGTACTTGATGAGGGAATAGGACTGGGTCGGGCCGTGGGCCAGCCGGGATGCCAACTGCTGGGCTTCTTCCAGCAACTGCCCGTCCGGGAAAACCTTGCTGGCCAGGCCCAGGCGGAAAGCCTCGTTGCCGTCAACCCGGTCCCCGGTGTACTGGAGGAGCAGGGTGTTGCTGAGGCCGATAAGCCTGGGAAGCTGCCAGCAGCTTCCGTCGGCCGGGATCAGCCCCCGCAGGACAAAGGCCTCGGAGAACACGGCTTTCTCGGCGGCGACGCGGATGTCGCAGGCCAGGGCAAGGCCCATTCCGACGCCCACGGCATGACCGTTGACGGCGGCGATGGAGGGTTTCTGGAGCTGGTGAATCCGGTAGACCACCTGGGGGGCGTCGTAACGGGATGCTTGGGAGTTTTTGGCCAACCGGGCTTCCATTTTCCCCCAGGGCAGAGGCTCCAGCTCCTCGGAGCGAGCCTCCCGGTCCTGGATGCGCTGGCTGAACCCCCGGACGTTGGCGCCGGAGCAGAAGGAGGGTTCGGTGCCGGTGAGGAGCAGAACGCGCTCTTTGGGGTCGGCTTCGAACTGGTCTATCCGGTCCACCATCTCCCGCGCCATGTCCGGCCCCAGGGCGTTGCGAGTGGGCGGGTCGTGCATGGTGATGGTCAGTACGCCTTCGGTCACGTCGGTCTGGATGAACTCGCTGCCCATGAGGCCCCCAATCTACCCGGGGTTGTCCCGGGGGTTAGCTCTGAGCATTCTACCCAACCGGGGCGGCGCTGTCATTGCGGATGGCCGGGCGGGGAAAGGCCCCGGTGGTATCCCCGGCCCGGCGGGCTTATAATCTCGCCAGAACATGTCGGCCCGGGCCAACTGCCTGTCGCCGCTACACAGGAGGTTAGGGAATGCAGCAGGGAACGATCACCGCTTTGCACATCGCCCGGGTCAAGGGGACCCCTTCGGACCCGGTACAGGAGGCGCGGGCCCTGTCAGGGCAGGGCATCGAGGGAGACCGCAGTTGCAGCGTGGACAACACCCGGCAGGTGCTGGTGATGGACCAGGAGACGCTGGACCGGCTGGATGTGAAACCGGGTCAAGTCAAGGAGAACATCACCACCGTCGGACTGGACCTTGAGAACGCGCAGGCCGGGCAGGTCCTGTTCGTCGGGGACGATGTTACCCTAGAGTTCGTGGGGCCCTGTGTGGCCTGCGGCAAGATGAACGGCATCCGTCCGGGCCTGTTGGAGGAAATCCAGGGCCGGCGGGGGATGCTGGCTGTGGTCATCAACGGCGGCGAGTTCAAGGTGGGGGACACGGTTCGGCTGGAGCCGTAGGTGTACCGCTCCCAGCCGGGATTCAGCCGGGGCTAGAGAACTCTACACCGGCTATTTCAACGTGATTCCGCGTAATTCCGCCAAAATGGTTCGACCAGTACCCGCTTGCATCCCGAAGATTGCATCTCGAAAGTGATTGGCGTTGACAACCGAGCAAATTCAAACCTATCGCAACCGCAGCCGTTCTTTCCTGGGGAAAGCCAGGGAGGAACTGGCCGACAACGACCTGGAGCAGGCATCGGAGAAGGCTTGGGGGGCGGCGTCCCTAATAGTCAAAGCCGTAGCGGAAGCTCGACAAATCCCTCATGTAAGCCACGCCGGTTTGTGGGACGTCGTCGGGGTATTGGTTGATGAAACCGGCGATGATGAGTTGTCCGACCTGTTCGGGTTTGCCAATGCACTCCATAAGAACTTCTACGAAAACCGCATGAGCGCCAGGACGGTCAGGCGGGGCATACAGCGCATGGAAACGTTCGTGGACAAGGTAGAACAACTGATATAAACCAGGTTGTTGCCGAAACGGGTCGACAGGCGCAATACATCCAAGGAAAAGGCCGGGGCGAGAATTAACCGCCCCGGCCTTTTTTCGTGCGGTCCTCAGGGGGTGCGGCCGGTGAGGCCGAGGAGCCGGTCCCAGCTGCCGGCGTCTGGAGGCACCGCCACCGGAGGGGCGAACAAGCCCATTTCCCGACCTATCTCCATTTCGGGTCCCAGGATCTGGAAAGCCGTCTCTGCCAGAGAGTCGTCAATGGAGGCGTCCTGGCCGGTGGCCCGGGCCAGGTCCCAGCCGTGAATCACTGCCTCGGCCAGCATGAAGATGGCAAATTTGGCCACGGTTACTTGGGTTGGCCCCAGTTCAAGAGTCTTTTCCAGCGCGCCGGGAACCTTCAGCGCCTCAGCCAAACGGGCTGAGGCAGCGGCGAAAGCCTCCGCCGCGCCCTCCGGCGGCAGCGGGCCACCGACGTCCATGGGATCGATACCGGGGCCGCCGGTAATGATGTCGTGCGCGCCGATGGCTCCGCGGATGATGTGGTGGAGCAACTGCCCGACGTTCCAGTCGGTGCAGGGAGTGGGGAGTCCCAACTGTTCCGGGCCAACCCCCGCCAAAATGGGGCGGATGGAGGCCGCGGCGGCCTGGAAGAGTTCAACCGGGTCGGGCTTGCCGGGTTGGGTCATTTTGGTGTCTCCAAAAGCCGCGGCGGGGAAAGTTACGGGGGCGCAAGCCAGTGCGCCCCCGTTTGCTAGACAGGTATGCTCCGCAATCAGCGGACGAGGGTCCTTTGGATGGTCTCGGCGAGGTCCGCGACCTGGGTGATGTCGGTCCAGGTGTCGATGGTGTCGTCGACCCGGTCCGGCGGCAGGGCCATGCCGGCGTTGACCTGGAACTTGCTCTTGATGCTGTCGAAGCCCCAGGGATTGCCCTGCGCTCCGAGGATGTTGGCCCGGGCGGTGCGGTGCTCGACGACTCGCCCGTCCTTGAGCTTGATGCGGATGGGCAGGCCGGCGGCGTGGTCAGTGAGACCCTCCTCGGCCTTGGCCATGACGCGGTTGCGGACCTTGCCCATGGCTTCCTGAATCTGGGGGTCGTCAATCTTTTCCTGGCTGAAGGTGGGGATGGAGACCTCGCCGTCCACCAGGGCGGCGGCGACGTTGTACCTGGCGCTGAACTTGCCCTTGAGTTCGTCGTCGGGTTCCTCGTAGAGCATGACGATGGAGAGGAAGGACTGGTCCACCTCGGCCTCCTCCACGTCGTCGTAGGTGAAGTTGTGCTCCCGCATGAGGCTGAAGAGGCTGTCCAGCATGGCGTGATTGCCGCCGCAGCAAGGGTACTTCTTAATCATGAGGGCGTCCTGGACGCGGAAGGGCTTGCCCATGTTCTCGGCCATCTCGTTGAGGTCGTAGATTCCTTCGCCGAGGATGGTACTGGTGTAGCCCAGCGGATGCTCCAGGACCTGCTGGCCGGAGGTCAATCCGCGCTGGGCCAACTGGGCGGCGGTGACGCCGTCGCGGCAGACCAGGCCGGCGTGGAGCGGCTTGGTCATGGTGCCGAAGTTGTGGATGACGCCGCTGGCCATGGAGCCGGCGATGCCCAGGGCGGTGACGGTCTGGTCCTGGTCCAGACCGAGGAGCTTGCAGCAGGCCGCGGTGCAGGCCATCCGCCCGATGACGGCGGTGGCGTGGAAGCCCTTGACCATCTGGTTGTACTTGGTGGTGTGCTGGAGGGCCAGGCCAAGCTCGCAGCCGATGACGTAGGCTTCCAGCAGGTCGCGGCCGGTGGAGCCGTGCTTTTCCCCGAGGGCCAGGAGGGCGGGGAAGATGGCGACGGTGGGGTGGCCGAAGCCGCCGAAGTCATCGTAGTCGAGGGCGTGGCCCATGGTGCCGTTGGTGAGGGCGGCGTTGGGCAGGGACGTTTTGCCGCCGGTGGACAGGATGGTGGCCTCGGGGCTGCCGCCCAGGTCGTTCACGTAGTTCTGGATGATGTCGCCGACGGGCTGGACGGAACCGGCCAGGATTACTCCGAGCAGGTCGAAGCAGGACTCGTTGGCGACTCGGATGGCGTCCGGGGGAATGTCCTCGTAGGTGGTGTCAACTATCCATTGGGCAATGGTCTCGGTAGCGCCCATTGTGACCTCCCGTTTCGGCAAATTTGTGCGGGGCCATTATATAACAGGAGGCGGGCCGGGGAAATTTGCCGGGCCGGGGAGACCAAGTTTTTATTTCTGCCACATTTTGCTACATTCTGCCGTATTTCGGTGGTCGGACCGGGCTGGACACAGGCGTTGTCCGAGATTCAAGGGCATGATTCCATGATAGGTGCTGGACGGCGTTGCGGGGAAGGGGGCCAGCGTCAGTAAATCGGGGCCGACAGGGAACGTTATCGGGTTTCTGGCGGGGTCTTTGTTGGGAAGGAAGGGTGTGTTAAAGGATGAGGGGTTAGCAGGGAGGCGACGACGAGCCCGGTGAGGCGGCCGCCTCACCGGGCCACGGACTGAAGTACCTTGTCAGCAGGTTCAGGTTGCCCGGGATGGCTTGCCCAGTCCCCGGCGGCCGGTATTGGAGGCGCGGAGGAGGTGGCCTTCGGAGGTGGTGACGTAGAGGTCAGCCAAGCCGGGGCCGCCGAAGGCGCAGTTGGTCGGCTCCGCCGGGGCGGGGTGGGTTTCGAGGACCTGTCCGGCGGGGGAGAAGACGTAGACCATGGGGCCGGGGCCGCTCTGGTTGGAGCCGGCGCAGGCGATGATGTTGCCATCGGAGTCGAGGCACATCCCGGAGACGCCGCGGTGGACGCCCCGGTGGTCGGAGCCGAAGGTGTGGAGGACGGCGCACTGGCCGAGGGAGCCGTCGGCGTTGACGGGGTAGGCGCGGAGCTCGCGCTTGCCGGCCGGGTCGTCGTCGCTTTCGGATACGTAGAGGATGTCCTCGTCGGGAGAGAGGGCGACGGCCAGGGGGACGTGGGTTTCCCGGGTCATGCGGGTAATTGGAGCGCCGCTGCTGGCGTGCTCCAGCCGCAGGACGGCGCGGTAGTCGATGGAGTAGGGTTCCAGCTCGTGGTTGCGGAGACCGCCCTGCACCGGCGGGCCCCAGACCGGGTCGGCGAACCAGATGCGGCCGCGCCGGTCGATGGCCAGGTCCTTGGGCTGGTTGTGGAACTTTCCGTCGACCCGGTAGGCCATGGGGGAGGTGGAGCCGTCGCTGTTGAAGCGGACGAGGCGGCGGGCGCCGCTCTGGCATCCATAGAGAATGCCGTCCGGGGACATGGCCAGTCCCACGACCCGGTTGGTCCACTTGCGGAAGTCGGATACCTCGCCGGTGCCGGGGTCGTAGCGGAGGATGCGGTTGTGGATGGTGCCGGCGGGCACGGGGATGGACGTGAAGAGCAGGGTTTCTCCGTCCCATACCGGGCCGTCGGTGGGGCTGCCGTAGGGACCGGCGACGGTCTCAAATTGCCAGGTCATGGATGTCTCCTGTGGTATAGCTCGATTCCGGTTGAGGTGTTGGTTGGGAGAGTTTACGGGGGCCTAGATACCTTTTTCGACTCCGCCGCTAGCGCAAGGTAACCCCCGCCTGCGCGGGGGCAGGCTTGTCTCAACGCCAGCGGCTGTCGCGCGGAGTTCGGCGCGGGAATGACGGGAAGGGCTGCGGAAGGACCGATTCAGACTTCATGCGATAGCTCTGGAATCTTGAGACTGCTTCTAGGGGATGGGGTAGGTGGGGAGGCCGGGGATTTCCACCCTTATCCGGTAGATGGTGCTGCGGGCGGTGAAGTAGATGGTCCGGTAGTCGCTGTCCCCGAAGGCGAAGTTGGCGCAGTGCTCGGGGATGAGGATGCGTCCGAGGTTGTTGCCCTGGGGGTCGGTTATCCAGACGCCGCCGGGGCCGGTGCAGTAAACGTTGCCCTCGACGTCCACCTTGATGCCGTCGGGGGCGCCGTGGTCGTCGTGGAACAGCTCGGCGAAGATGCGTCCGTTGCCGATGGTGCCGTCGGGGAGAACGTCGAAGACGCGGATGTGGAGCTTGGGGGTGTCGTTGATGTAGAGGAGGGACTCGTCGGGGGAGAAGCACAGGCCGTTGGGGTTGGTGAAGTCGTCCACCAGCAGGGTGAGGCTTCCGTCGGAGAGGTCGAGCTTGTAGACGGCCTCATAGTCCACGTACTTCTGGATGTCCTCGCACTCCATGGCGACGTTGCGGATGCCGTTGGAGGGGTCGGTGAAGTAGACGGTTCCGTCGGACTTCATGACGATGTCGTTGGGGGTGTTGAGCTTCTTGCCGTCGACGTGGGAGGCGAGGACGGTGGTGGAGCCGTCGTGCTCCCAGCGCCAGACGGTGCGGCTGCTCCAGCCGGCGACGATGAGGCGGCCGTCGTGGTCGTAGGTCATGCCGTCGGCCTTGCCGGAGGGCTGCATGATGATGCTGGTGCCCTGGCCGGGTATCCACTTCCAGATCTTGTCGTCGATGATGTCGGTCCAGACGAGGAAGTTTTTCTCGCCGTTCCAGACCGGGCCTTCGGTGAAGATGTGGCCGGTGGATATTTTTTCGAGGGAGGCATGGGGGTTGACGATCCGGCGGAAGCCGGGGAGGAACATCTCGCTGGACATCCGGTTCTCCTTGGGTGGGCGGCGGCTGCGATGTATGCGATGTAATGGTGCGGGGCTTTGCGGGCCGGCCGGCCGAGCAGATTCGGCTCCGGCCGACCGGAATTGGCCCAAGGGATTTTAGGAAGGGAGATAATTGGTGTCAAGGAAAATCCGAATGCGGAGGGATGGGCTGCTGGAATCTTATCAGGGAGAAATAGTTGCGGACTGAGGATATGGGGTTCGGTTTGCGGCATCTGCATGGTGGTGGTTTCTGGTGGAATGAGCCCGGGTGGGACATCCGACGGGGGTGTGGGTTCCTTTTTGCAACTCCACCGCCGGCGCAAGGTAACTTGTCTCAACGCCGACGGCTGTCGCGCGGGGTTTGTCGCGGGGGTGACGGGAGGGAGCGGGAACGGCGGGAGGGGAGCGGGAGTGATGGTTGGCAAGGGTGGAATGGGTAGCGCGGATAGCTGATGGGTCCCTGCCTCCGCAGGGACGACGGGGGGAGGTCCGGCAGTTGGCAATCTGCTGCCAATGGCTGGTCCGGGTTGTGCCGGGGTTGGGTTGGGCCTATACTGGCGGCGTTATGGAGGAATCGAGAGATATTCCCCGAGACGATTTGTCGGAATTGCCCCTGTTTCCTTTGAACGACGTGGTGTTGTTTCCGGGGATGCGGCTGCCGCTGCATATTTTCGAGGAGCGGTACAAGGAGATGATCGGCCGCTGCTCGGAGGAGGAGATTCCCTTCGGGGTGCTGCTCATCAAGGAAGGGCAGGAGGTGGGGGACCCGGCCGAGCCGGTTTCCATTGGGACGACGGCGCGGATCGAGCAGGTGGTGGAGCTGTCGGAGGGGCGGCTGAACATCGTCACGCGGGCGGAGCGCCGCTTCCGGGTGGTGGAGATCATCCAGCAGCTTCCCTACCTGGTGGGGCTGGTGCAGTACCTGGAGGATGAGCCGGGGGACATCGCGGATGTCCTGGTGGAGCAGATCAGGAAGGAGTTTGTTGATTTCCTGACGCTCCAGGCGACCATCGCCGGGGGGTGGAACAGCAACGTGAGCGTGACGGAGGAACCGGCGCAGCTTTTCAACGACGTGATGACCAGCCTATCGGCCAGCGTGAGCCTTCCGAAGGAACTGCGGCAGCGGATGCTGGAGTCGACGGACATCCAGCAGAGGCTGGAGACGCTGCTGCCAGTGTTGAGCCGGTGCGTCCAGCTGATGCAGGAGCAGGCGGACAAGAACAACCCGTTCCGGGGGGCGCGGTTGAACTGATGGGGTGTGGGAAATTGGATTGTCACCCCCACCCTAACCCTCCCCCATCAAGGGGGAGGGGATTTTTTTGGATAGGGGTTCAGGCGGCGGCGGGGTTGGTGTAGACGCGGAGGGCGCCGGCTTCGGGGATCATGCCGGAGAAGAGCTCGGGGTGGAGCATTTCGGCCATTATTTCCAACCCGTCCACGAGCCGGGGGCCGGAGCGGCTGGTGTAGGCGCTGGCGTCGATGGCGTAGACCCGGTTGTTCTGCACGGCGGGCATGGAGTCCCAACCCTCCTTGCCGGAGAGGATGGGGATGTCTTCCAGGGCCCGCTTCACCTCGAAGCCGCAGGGCATGAAGATGATGACCTCGGGGCGGCTGGCGACGACGTCCTCCCAGTCAAGCTTGAAGGAGCCGGTCTCCTTGTCGCCGAAGCAGTTTTCGCCCCCGGCCATTTCGACCATCTCCGGGACCCAGTGTCCCCCGCACATGAGGGGGTCAACCCATTCGATGTGGAGGGTGCGGGGGCGGGTGTCGGCGAGGGCGGAACGGGCGGCGACGGCGTCGATGCGGGACTGCATCCGGGAGGCGACTTCCTCGGCCTTGCGGTCCTGGCCGGTGGCCTTTCCGACCCGGCGGATGTCGTCGAGGATGTCGCCGACGTACTGGGGGTCGAGGGACATGACCTCGGGCTGCTGGTCGAGGGCTGCCGTGGTCTCGGCGACCTGCCGAGAGGAGACGGCTCAAACCTCGCAGATGGCCTGGGTGAGGATGAGGTCGGGGTTGGCTTCCTTGAGGATGTCCTCGTCAATCTGGTAGATGCCGAGGCCCTGCTCCAGACGCTCGGAGATGACCCGGCTGATTTCGCCGCTGGTGGGCTGGGGGTCCATGCCTTCGAAGACGCTGCGGACGACCCAGGGTTTTTCCTTGGCGGCGGCGGGGAAATCGCATTCGTGGGTAACACCGTGGAGCTGCTCCTCGATGCCGAGGGCGTAGATGATCTCGGTGGCGCTGGGCAGGAAAGAACAAACGCGCATGGTAGCCTCCCTTTGAACCGGCGTATCCGGGAGAACCGGCGTGTCCGGCGGCAACTTTCTGGGCACATGATAACACCCGTGGGGCGAGTGCGGGGGAAGAGGGCGCTCCGGCAGGGCGGGCCGGTTCAGTCTTCGTCTGCTTCCGGGCGGCGGGGGTCGTCCAGGCCGAAGAAGGTGCGACTGAAGGAACTTTCCAAGACGCCGTGGAGATGAAAGCCGATGAATCCGAGGGCGGCGGCGGCGGCGGCCATGAGAGCGAGGGCGATGGGCAGGGAGACGGTGCCCAGCGTGACGAGGCGGGACAGGAGGGGAAGCCCCCAGACCGCCGGCAGGAGGAGAAGGAACAACAGGAAGCTGTCCCGCAGGACCACGCGCATGTTGCGGGCCAGGGTGGTGTTGGGAGTCGAGGACCCGGGGGCGATGACTTCGGTCAACTCGTCGGCCAGGGTCCGGAGGGAATGCCAGATGGCCACGGCGGAAGGGATGCAGAACCCCACTGCTCCGGCAGCGACGATCCATCCCCACAGGCTCTCCTGGAGGTGGGCCAGCTTGTCCAACTGGCCGGTGAACTGGAGGATGCCGGTACCGACGGCGATGATGAAGACGATTATCACCAGATTGAGGGCGACGACCTGGACCGTCCTCTGAATCCGGCGGGCGCGGAAGCTGCTGAGGCGGAAGGCGCTGCGCAGGATGGTGAGGCCGAGGTAGAGGTATTCGGCGTATTCCTTGAGCAATCCGGGAGACCTGCGCTGGAACCAGTCGGCAGTAGCACCGGCGCCGCGGAAGATCCAGGGATAGAACAGGGCGGTGATGGCGGTGCACATGGTGATGACGGGGTAGACGAATGCGCCGACGGTGCCGTGAAGGGCGCCGACCCGGGTGATGGCGAGGGAAAATTCTCCCATCTGGGTCATCCCCATCCCCACCGATAGGGAGGTGCGGCCGTCGTACCCGGCCAGGAAGCTGCCCAGGGTGTCGGCGATAATCTTGCCGACAACGAACACGGCGCTGACGACCAGGGCCGGGATGATGAATTCAGGGAACAGGCGCAGGTCCATCAACATCCCGATGGATACGAAGAAGAGGGCGGCGAACATATCCTTGACCGGGTTCATCACCCGGGCGATGGCCTCGTTGTGCTCGGTGTCGCCGAGGACGGTGCCGATGAGGAAGGCGCCGGCGGCGGCGGAAAGGCCCAGCAGCTGTCCGGCCAGGGCCAGGCCGAAGCAGAGGGCCAGGCTGGTAATCAGCAGGGCCTCGTCGGACTCGTAGCGGGCGACGAAGTGGACCAGGCGGGGAGCGAAGAGGGCGCCAAACACCAGGGAAGCGATGCCGAAGATAACGAGTTTGCCCGCGAGAAGCAGGACCGAGCCGGCATCGGTGCCTCCGGTCTGGGCCGCGCCGGCCAGCACGGTGAGGAGGATCACCGCCGCGAAGTCCTCGACCACGAGAATGCCGACCATGAGGCGGCCGCGGGTGGTGAAGAGGCTGCCGGTGTCGCGGAGCATCTTGACGAGAATGGCGGAGCTGCTGATGCTCACCGCGGCTCCGAGGAACACGCTTTCGAGGAGGGACCATCCCAGGAGGTATCCGGTCTCGAAGCCGGCGGCAAACATGATGGTCATCTCGACGAAGGCGATGACCATTACCCGGGTGCCAACCCGCCGGATGCGCTGCCAGCCCAGTTCGAGGCCGATGCCGAAGAGGAGTAGCACCAGGCCGAGGTCGGCCAGCAGGCGAATGACGTCCACGTCGCGGACCAGGGGAGTGGGGAGGGTAAAGGGGCCGATGATGACCCCGGCCACCAGGTATCCGAGGACCGGCGGCTGCTTGACGAGGCGAAAGAGGATCAGCGCCGCTCCGGCGACGGCGAGGGTTATCGCAAAGTCGCGGACCAGGGCGAACTCGTCGCCGGCTCCGACTAGTGGCAGGGCAAGAATGACAGGGTCGATTTTGGGCACCTTCCCGGTATTCGCTGATTACATATATCTTATCGCATCAGGTTGTGGGCTCCTTCGCAGGGGTCGAGCGGATTGCGGGGAAAGGAGGTATTGAATTTCCAGCTATGCTCACCCTGGGCATTCCCGTGGGGGAAATCGCAGAAAAGGAAAGGGCCGACGCCTCATTGAAGCGCCGGCCGTCATGTCCGGGTGAGCGCGGTATTGGGGATGCCGCGGGAAGATCAGGTGCGGGAATGGGCTCCGGCGTGAATCTCGACGGTGACGCTGGTAGCAGGGGTCGCCACGGCGACCGAACCGTAGAGGGGTCAACGCTGCTTCCAGGTTTCGACGAGCTGGTGTCCCTGGTCGTCGTCCACGCCCCACATCTGGAAGTGAACGCGCACGTCGTCGTAGAGGGTGAGATCGGCGGGGGGCTTTTCGGACTCGCGGTAGCCCTCCACGGAAACGTCCATCCAGTCCAGGGGGATTTCGCCCTGGTGGGCGAGGCGCTGGACCATGTTGACGGCGCAGGCGGTGATGCCGGAAAAGAAGAGCTCGCCAGCGCCGACCTGCTCGCCACCGGCATCGTCGGCAACCCAATGGTGGTTGCGGGCGTTGCAGATGGCGCGTCCCAGTGTGCCGGTGCTGTAGCTTCTGACTTTATAGGCCAATTCCAAAGCCATTTGGCTGCCTCCTGTCTATGGATTTGCCTTAGCTGTGAACCGGGATTGCCGGACCCCATGATGATTGTCATGGGGACCTTCGCCAAGAGTATAGCACCCGAGAGGGAGGGCTATCGCACAAGTGCCGGTTTCGTCCAACCGGAGGTGAACAGTCAACGTGATACTGCGGGGAACGGACGACGGGGGTCTGGATTCCCGCCTGCGCGGGAATGACGGGAGAGGTGGCGGGTGCAGGCTGGGCTCGGGGGTGACGGGAGAGGTATTGGGTGTAGGATGGAGGGTTGTAGGGAAGGCTGATGGGTCCCTGCCTCCGCAGGGACGACGGGAGAGAGGGTTTGCTCCGGTTGCCGTTCCTGAGAGGAGGATTTACCGGGGTCTGGATTCCCGCCTGCGCGGGAATGACGGGAGGGGGGTGAAGGGGTCGAGTCAGACTTCATGCGTTGCCCCGGAGGTCAGGGGAGGACCCGGTAGGCGATGCACTCGACGATTTCGATGAGCAAGGGGGGTTCGGCCAGGCCGGTGGTGCCGATGACGGCGCGGCAGGGCGGGTTGGGAATGAACTCGCGGTAGACCTGGTTGAAGAGGGGCCATTTCCCCATGTCGGTGAGGAACACGACGAGGGTAACGACGCGCTCGTAGCTGGTCTGAGCGGCTTCGAGGGTGGTCTGGACGTGCCGGAGGGTGGCCCGGTACTGAGATTCCTCGTCGTCGCCGACGATGACGCCGTCAAACCCGGAGGCGGTGGTGCCGCGGCAGAGGACCTTGACGGCCCGGACTTTCAACATGCGGACCAGGTCTTCCTCGAAATAGTCGCAGTAGAGCCCGTTGCGGTGGGAAACGGCGTCGGTGGACTGGTGCCGTCCGTCAGCGATGATGAGGTCGAGGAGACGGTCGCGTTCATCAAAGGATAGGGCGTGGGCGTCGGCGATGGTCATAGCGTCGAGGTCGGCGAGGGTGTATTCCATGGTCAAAAACCGTCCTTGGGTGAAAGACTGCCTTGCAACGGCAAAAGGCGGGGGTCCGGGGCCGGCGGAGAAGGTGTCCGGCAGCGTTCGTATGGTAACGGGTGATGGGGCCGGGGACAACCGGGGGGAAGGACGCGGGCCGAAACATAAGTGGTCAATTGCGCGGCAGCATGTTTGGGAAGTGTAAGCGGGACAGTTGATGCCAATGCTAATGACGGCCCCGGAAGGGGCGACGGGGGTCTGGATTCCCGCCCCTGCCTACGCAGGGGCAGGCTCTTGAATTTCGGAGGTGCGTGGCGCGGGGGTGACGGGAGATCGGGAAGCGCCGCGGGGAGAACTGATGGGTTCCTGCCTACGCAGGAACGACGAGCGGGTTCCCTCCTCCTCAGGAACGACGAGAGAGGCGGGGACGAAACCACCCAAATTGCAATTCTGCCGGGTCAGAATTCGGGCTGACGCTTCTCCTTGAAGGCCTGGATTCCCTGGCGGGGATGGGGAGACGTGGTGAAGTACTGGACGAAGGCGGAGCTTTCGAGGGCGACGCCGTCGCGGATGGGGAGGTGGCGGCCGGCCTGGGTGACGGACTTGATCCAGCCGAGGCCGGTTCGACTCTTGGTGCGGAGGGGCGCGACGAGGTTTTCCAACTCCTCGTCCAGCTTTTCGGCGGGGACGGAGCGGAGGGCCAGACCCCACTCGACGGCTTCCTGTCCGGTGAGCCAGCGCCCGGTGGTGAGAAGCTCCATGGCCCGCTGCATTCCGACGCGGCGGGGGAGACGCTGGGTGGAGCCTCCGCCGGGCATGAGTCCGAAGTTGGCGTGCTGGTCGCCGAGGCGGGCGTCATCGGCGGCGATGACCATGTCGCAGGCGAGAGTGAGCTCCAGTCCTCCGGCGAGGGCGAATCCCTGGACGACGGCGATGACGGGGATGGGCAGTTCCTCAAGCTGGAGGAAGCAGCGGTTGAGGGCGTGGACGTAGCGGTTGAAGAGGGCGGGCTCGTCAAAGGCGGCGTCGAAATGGAGAAGGTCGGCGCCAGCGCAGAAAGCCCGTCCCTCGCCACGGACGACGAGGGCCTTGACGGTTTCGTCGCCGGCGAGGCCGCCGACGGCGCGGGAAAATTCTTCCAGGAGTTCGAGGCTGAGGGCGTTGAGGGCGTCGGGACGGTTGAGGGTGATGGTGGCGACGGTGTTGCCGAGGTCCAGGCGGATGTTGCTATACTCCAAGGAAGGCCTCCGATGGTTAGTCCGGGATTAGTCCGGCAAGGAGAGAATGGCGGATTCCAATATACCAAATGGATTGGGAAATGCGGGTTGGCCGTCACAGTGGATAGCGCCAGGTAAGTGCCGACCGTATAATGGGGCCAACCTTGGGGGACCGCCCCGGATACGCTTCAATCCATCCCGACGGAGTTGGACGAGTGGCTTACATGAACTTCAGCTGGATCCTGGAGGGCTCGCTGGCCGGCGCCCAGGGTCCGACGAACAACCGGGACATCACCTTCCTGAAGCTGCAGGACATACAGGCGGTGGTGCGGATGGAGGAGAACACCATCTCGACGGAGCCGTGGGGGCTGAAGGAACTGTACGAGCCGGTGCGGGACTTCACCGCTCCGTCCATGGAGCAGATACACCGGATAGTGACCTTCGTCGAGGATGAGATGGAGACGTGGGAGCGGCCGGTGGTGGTGACCTGCGCCGCCGGGATAGGCAGAACCGGGACGATCCTGGCCTGCTACTTCGTGAAGGTGGGCTACCAACCGCAGGAGGCGATAGACTGGGTGCGGCAGCTGAGGCCGGGGTCGATACAGACGCGGGGGCAGGAGGAGGCGGTGCAGCAGTATTTCGAATATCTGCGGGAATAGCGTCCGGGGAATCCACATCCCGCCGCTTTCGCCGCCGACTGGGGTAACTTGTCCAAGACGGCTGGGCGGCGGGTGGGGGATCTATATCCCGCCGCTTTCGCCGCCGACTGGGGTAACTTGTCTAAGACGGCTGGGCGGCGTCCGGGGAATCCACATCCCGCCGCTTTCGCCGCCGACTGGGGTAACTTGTCTAAGACGGCTGGGCGGCGGGTGGGTAGGCCATCCCCGCATGGGAGGAAGGGGACGGAATTGGTTCAGGCGGCCTTGCGTTCGGCCTCCGGCTGCATCAGCAGCAGCCACGGGTCATGGCTGACTTCTACATCGTAGTAGATGCGGGCGCACTGGAGGCACTTGGCGAAGACCAGTTCGTGGTCCCGCTCCAGATACAGGTCTCCCCGGCAACGGGGGCACGACTTGAGGTTGAACTGGGGCCATGCCTCCGACCTACCGGTTGACCTGACGGCAACTTCTTCCCTAATACGTTCTGCCACCACGGCTGTCACCCCTGCCCCGGGAACGGGCCAGGTGACTTTCGGCCCATCCCAGATTTTTGAAGTCCTATGCCGGGAGTACGGGGCAGGGAAGGGTTTGGATTCGTACCCTGGATTTGTGATGAACATTATTCGAGAAGGCCGGGCCGGCCCTTCAGGCCCGAACTTTTTAGCGAGGTAATGGCAGATGAGCAGCTTGCCTGTTCCGCTGAGTATTCCGAAGGAAATCCTGGAGGAGGTGTACCGGCAGGCCCGGACGTCGTTCCCGGCAGAGTGCTGCGGATGGCTGGCGGGGCCGAGGGATGGAGAGTCGGTCTCAACGATTCGCCCGTGCGTGAATGACCAGTCGTCGGGGAACCATCCGTCCAAGCCGGACCGGACGGAGGAGACGGCATATGTCTTCACGGCAGCAGACCTGATGGAGCTGAACAACGGGCTGGATGGGGAAGAACCGCCGCGGATCATCTACCATTCCCATCCGAATGGACAGGCCTATTTGTCGGAAACGGACCGGAGCGTGGCGGCGAGCCCCTGGGGGGACGGGCCGGCGTATCCGGTGCAGCAGCTGGTGGTGGGGATAGACGGCCAGCGGGTGGTGGAGGCGGCGCTGTTCGACTGGTCGGATGAGGAGGGGGGGTTCGTGGAGATTGCGAGGTTCGATGGGGCGGAGGTCTGATGCCCGCCCGGCCATTTGGAGTAACGCAAGGGATCCATTACAAAACACCTATTACAAGGAATCCATTACTAGAGACGCTGAGGAGGCGAAATGGCGATATACAGGGTATTTTCGGACGGGGACGGCGAGAGCCACTTTGAGGACCTGACCCTGGCGGAGCACCCGGAGCTGGGCGCGCTGGCGAATGTATCCGAGGTCAAGGTGCAGGAGTTCGACGGGTCGCGCCACATGGACTTTCATCCGCTGCCCGAGCGCAGGTTGATTATCCACCTGTCCGGGGAGGTGGAGATCGGGACCAGCGACGGGGAAAAGCGGGTGCTGCGGACGGGGGACATCCGGCTGATGGAGGACGTCACCGGCAAGGGACACTCGCACAATGACCTCACGCCCTCGTCGGCGGTGTATGTTGTTTTGACCGACTAAAGCGTCCGACTAAGGCATCCGACCGAAGCGTCCTTCTTGCCGGAAATGGGGCTGGGGGTTGGGACGGGCTGCCGGGGGTGACGGAAAGCCCTGGCCGGCCCTGGTGGGGCTGGTTGGGGGATGGTCATTAAATCCGGGGACTGGCTCCCTGCCTCGGAAAGCTGCCTGCCATTGGTCCCGCATCATCGCTTGCCGGGGCTTCGTGGTATACTATGAACATGGAAACACGATTCCGAACACCTGAATTATAATTCACGATACGGGTTTCGAGGAATCGGTTGACAGGACTAGCTGACATGGCGGGGTGGGACTTCATCACCAATCACGGCGGGGTGTTGCTCACCGTGTTCGGGCAACCGAGGATCACCGCCAGGGAGATTTCGCAGCAACTGGGGATCACCGAAAGGGCTGTGCTCAAGATTGTCGCCGACCTGGACCAAGCCGGGTATATAACCAGGACCCGGCAAGGGCGGACCAATACCTACACGGTGAACCAGGACCGACCTCTCCATGGACCGATCCTGAAGGACATAGCCGTAGGAGATTTGCTGAATATCCTCAAGGCTGATTCCCCGGAGAGGGGAACAGACGGCTAATTTCACCATGCCCGGCGAGTCCAAGAAGTTCGTAAAGGCAAGAAGTTCGTAAAGGATGGCAGTCGATGGGTTTAATGTTCTGGCAAGCTCCAAGGCCCCGAGCGGTGACGCCGACAATCACCCGGTACCTGGTGACCGAGTTCGGTGTCGGACCCGAACTATTGTCGAAACTCCGGGTGTTGGAGAAGAACGGGAAGTTCTCCAATCGAAAGGTAAGGATGGTCAGGGTCTTCGATCCTGAACTTGTCGCCGCCGGCGTGGGGTCCACGGTGAAATACGATGACCTGGGGGTAAGCGGAAACGGGAACGCCCTTCGTTTTGAAGGACGCTTCGAAAAGGACGGGTCGCTCTACCTGGGCGACCGGAGGCCAAAAGCGGGCGGTTAGGCAAACACCCGAGCCGAGAACCTCGCACTGGGGTGGCGCCTCCCGCCGAGATCGTCCGGGGGACGAGGAGGTCGGCGGTTCTGGACCGCACCGGCACACGCCGTCCCGCTGACTTACCGCCAACAAGTGATACCACTGCGAAGGGGCGGATACGGCTTTCCCCCCCGCTGTGAGTCCGACATTCGCCAAAACCAAGTCCCTTCTCCCACCAGGGAGAAGGGCTTTTTTTACGGTTTCCGATTACGGTTCCTAATTTCAGGACAGGGGCAGGGACCGGAGGAGGGCTGTGTGCCCTCCGGCATCGGGGTGACGTTCATGGCCGGAGGCGGGGGGATTGCTACGCCAGCAGGAAGACGAGGACGCTGGCGACTATGTAGAGGCCGATCAGGAGCAGGGCCTCCCCGGTGAAGAACTTGTTGGGGCGTCCGCGTCCCCGGGTTATGACGGAGACGATGACCACCGCCGTCATCAGGATGGCTACCAGCGCGGTCAACTGGTGGATGGCAGACACATGGCCGTGTCCCCACAGGGGGGAGCCGACGAGGGCGACGTCGTCCATGAAGAGGATGAAGCCCATGTTAAAGAGGTTGCTGCCCAGCACGCCGGTGATGGCCAGTTCCGTGGCCCTGATGCGGATGGCGGCGAAGGCAGCGGCCAGCTCGGGCAGGGAGGTGCTGAAAGCCAGGAACTGGGTGCCTACGAAGCTGGCCTCCCAACCCATTTCTTCGGCGATTTTCTCGCCGGTGATGGAGAGCCAAACCGCCGCTCCGACAACGAAAGAGGCGGCCAGGGCGTAGACCACCGAATAACGGAGAAGGCTCTTGTCAGCGTATTGCTCCCCATCCTCGCCGTCGGAGGATGTGTCGGCCACCGCATAGTCCCCGTCGTTGCGGTTCCGCCGCTCGAACCTGTAGATCAGGAACATGGCAACCAGGAAGACGCCGAGGGTGACGGCGGAAACCGGGCTGATGGGCCAACCAGACATGGCGTCGGTGTAGCTGTGGATCAGCATCCCGATGGTGGCCAAGGCGATGACCGCGATGCCCAGAGCGCCCACCATCACGGAGGCCATGCTGACGGTGGAGAGGATTGGCCCGTTGCGCCAGAAGAGGTCCAGGAGGCCGATTATCAGGAGGTTGAAGATGTTGCTGCCGAAGGCGTCGCCCACCGCGAGGTCCGGCTCGTCCACCAGGGCTATGGCGCTGACGCCGGTGCCCAGCTCGGGCAGGGAAGTTGCCGTGGCCAGGAGCAGGACGCCAATAAAGGCACGGCCCAGCCCGGTCTTGAAGGCGATGACGTCGGCCGACTTGGCCAGGAAGTTGGAGGCTACCAGAATGACAGCCGCAGTTCCGGCGAGCTGGAGCCACAAGAGGGATAGGTCCATTGCAAATCCTGCTTCTAAGGGCTAAGTAACTGTCTCAAAACCGGCGGTGCATTTTCCGGGTGCGCCCGGCCGGTTACTCTGCACCACCTCTTCACACCCACCCCAACCCTCTCCCTCTCGAGGGGGAGGGGATTTTTCATGGTCATGCCCCGCCGCCGATAGCGGCTGTTATCCGGCCGCCCATCTCTCCGGTGCCGACGGAGGGGCCACCGCCCGCGATGTCGGGGGTGGCAAGGCCGGCGGCGAGGGCGTCTTCCACGGCGCGTTCGATGGCGGCGGCTTCCTCGGTCAACCCGAGGGAGTAGCGCAGCATGAGGGCGGCGCTGAGGATGGAACCGACCGGGTTGGCGATGCCCTGCCCGGCGATGTCGGGGGCGGTGCCGTGGATGGGCTCGTAGAATCCCTGGGTGCGGCGTCCCGGGACGGGAACGTCGGCAAGGCTGGCGGAGGGGAGCAGTCCCATGGAAGCGGCCAGGACGGCGGCCTCGTCGGTGAGGATGTCGCCGAAGGTGTTCTCGGCGACGATGACGTCGAAGCGGGCGGGGCGCTGGACGAGCTGCATGGCGCAGGCGTCGACGAGGACGTGCTCCAGCTCCACGTCGGGATATTCGGGTCCGAGGCGGGTGGCGACCTGGCGCCAGAGGCGGGAACATTCCAGGACGTTGGCCTTGTCTATGGAAGCCAGTTTCTTGCGGCGTCCTTGGGCGAGGGCGAATCCGACGCGGAGGATGCGCTCGATTTCGGCCTCGGTGTAGTACATGGTATCCACGCTGGTCCAGCCGTCGGGGGTCTCGGTGCGCCCCTTGGGCTCGCCGTAGTAGAGGCCGCCGGTAAGCTCGCGGACGACGACCATGTCCACGCCGTCGAGGACCTCGGGCTTGAGGACGCTGGACTCGACGAGGTTTTCGTAGATGCGGACCGGGCGGATGTTGGCGAAGACTCCAAGCTGGGCGCGGAGCTCCAGCAAGCCGTCCTCGGGACGCATGGCAGCGGTGGGGTCGTCCCACTTGGGGCCGCCGACGGCGCCGAAGAGGACGGCGTCGGAGGAGCCGGCGAGCTCGCGGACTTCCTCGAGGAGGGGGGTGCCATGCTTGTCGATGGATATTCCGCCGACATCGCCGTACTGGAGGTTGAAGGTGTGGCCGAAGGACTGTTCCACCGCCCGGAGGACGTTGACGGCTTCGGCGGTGACCTCGGGGCCGATGCCGTCACCGCCGAGGACGGCGATGTTGAATTCCATAAGGTGATACTCCTGAAACGATGGGTCCGGGGGCTCCGGCGGCGGGAACCGCTGCGACGGCATCCGACTGAGCCGGCGGAGTCGGGGCTGTCCCCGGGGAGACGTACGACGGGACAAAACAGGGGCAAGTATACAGTCCGCCGGGGGGAGCATCAAATTGGGGCTTGGCGGGAGGGCGGCACGGTCACCAGGTGAAGATTTTGTGCCGATAGAAACTCCGGCGGCTATCCCTAGTATAATGGAAACTGATCAGGCCAAGAGCTTCCAACTGCCCGGAGGACTCAGCGGTCATCGAAAAAATTGACTGAGGAGGCAACCAGAATGCCCGGGAGACTGGAGCTGGCTATTGTCCTGATACCTCTGGTAGTCATAATCACCGGCGGTGTGGCCGTGTTCGTCGTCCGCTCCAGTGAAGCGGACCAACCTGAGGTGGGACTGGCAGCCTCAGCGGATCTTGAGTCGCCGTCCGGGGATTTCATGGGCACGGTTGCGTTCCGGCAAGCAGCCACGGGAGTCCTCATCATGGCCGACCTGAAGGGACTAACGCCGGGCGGCCACGCACTCATTATTCACGAGTCCGGCACATGTACGCCTGATTTCAACGCCGCCGGTGATCACTTCAACCCCAGTGGCGCGGAACACGGCTTCATCCATCCGGCATGGAAGCGCGGCGAACCGGGCGGAGGGCACGGTGGAGACCTGCCCAACATCTACGCCGCCTCTGACGGCTCGGCACGCGCCGATTTCTTTACGGATGGCATCACGCTGGACGCCGGCCCGGTCCATTCCGTGTTCGACGGTGACGGCTCCGCCATCATTGTGCATGAAAAGCCGGACGCCTACACAGAAGTAGAGTCGGACACCGGCGCACGCATAGCCTGCGGAGTCATCAGGCCCAAGTAGGGAATCCCTCCTTCTTCAGGCGGCACACCCTTGGGGGAGGGATTGAACCTGCCCGGGATGCTCTGCGCATGGCCGGGAGAGAAGGTTGTGGCGCGAGGGTGCGAAGGTCTTCCGTGGAATCCGAGGAAGCCGGGTAACGCCCCACGGATACTCACGTCCTGGCAGATTTGCCGGACATCCTGGACTCGACCGTAGGCGGGGGCAGGCTTTGCGGGGGAACGGCGGGAGGAGAGGTGAATGGGTCGAGCCGGGCTTCATGCGACAGCCCTGAGGAGGGCGGTACCTGCTTGGCATTAGCCGGACGAAAATGAAACCGGGGTTGCAAACTCTGTTATAATTAACACTAATCAGCCAAAAAGTATCAATTGAATTAGGATTCGCAACCGGAGTTTCTAATGGCGGCCAGCAAATTGGCGACAAGCCCCCGCGGACGATTGGTGAAGATAGACGATGGGAACCGGGCGTTCGTTCCTGATTATCTGCCTCGGAAAGTCGATCTAAGTCCTGAGCTGATTTACCGTCTGGACGAAGCGTCGCGGGCAGTGTCAACCCTGGCGGGAGTTGGAGAGACCGTTCCGAATCCCGGCCTCTTAATCCGGCCTTTCATGCGCCGGGAGGCAGTGTTGTCGTCGAGGATTGAAGGCACGGAGGCGTCACTGTCGGACCTGTTCCGCTATGAAGCGTCCGAAAGGGGACGGCCCCGAGGGGATGTGGCGGAGGTGGCGAACTACGTGAGGGCCCTGGAGCATGGGCTGGACCTGCTGGATGAATTGCCCATCTGCTTGCGCATGTCGAACGAAATGCACCGGATTCTGCTCCGCGGGGTCCGAGGTTCGGGGACTCATGCGGGAAATGTCAGGGACCGGCAGGTGTGGATAGGCCCGCCCGGAACGCCGTTGAACCAGGCAACCTACGTGCCTCCACCGTCCGGCTTCATCCTGGACCTGCTGCTGGACTGGGAGAAGTTCGTCAACGATGAAATCCTGATGCCGCCATTGGTGCAGTGCGCGTTGATGCACCACCAGTTTGAAGCCATTCATCCGTATATTGACGGCAACGGACGCTTGGGGCGGCTGTTCATCACCCTGTTGCTCTGTTCAAAGGGAGTCCTGACCCAGCCTCTCCTCTATCTCAGCGCATATTTCGAGCGGGAGCGTCAAGCCTACTACGATCATTTGCTGGACGTGAGCGTCACGGGAGATTGGTCCCCTTGGATTGGATACTTCCTGGAGGGCGTCATCGAGCAGTCCCGTGATGCCCTCCGGCGTGCCCGCAGCGTGAGGGACCTGCATGAAAACAGCAGAGATCTCCTGCAATCTCACAGGGAGTCGGGGAATGCCCTCCTTCTGTTGGACAGATTGTTTGAACAACCCATAATAACCGTGCCGGAAGCCGCCGCCGCGTTGGACATTTCCCAGGCCGGCGCCCGGAGGATTCTGGAGAGATTGGCCGGGCTGGGACTGGTGGAATTCCATTCCGACCATTGGCCGCGCCTTTATGTTTTCAGGGATTTGTTGGACGTTTTGGAGCCGGACACGGCGATAAGTTAGTTTCTCCGGGTTGTCCGGTGGGGGGCATCCTTCGGCTCCGGTTGAAGGCGCGTTCCGGGGTGTGCTAGGCTGGGTTGAGCATGGGTGAACGAGTTGTGGCCGCGATGAGCGGCGGAGTTGATTCCTCGGTGGCGGCGCTGCTGCTGCTGCAGCAGGGGTATGACGTCATCGGGGTGACGATGAAGCTGTACAGCCTGGACCACGCCGACCTGCCGGACTACTACCGGGGGTGCTGCACTGTGGACGACGTGGAGGACGCGCGGCGGGTATGCCAGCGGCTGGGGGTCCCTCATTACGTGCTGAACGTGCAGGACGAGTTCGAGTCTTTCGTCATTGACTATTTCTGCTCGGAGTACCAGAAGGGGCGGACCCCGCACCCGTGCATCGCGTGCAACGACAAGATCAAGTTCAATTTCCTGTCGCACCGGGCGCAGGCGCTGGGGGCGTCCTACGTGGCAACGGGGCATTACGCCCGGATCGAGCGAGACGGGCAGCAGGGTTTCTCCCTCCGGAAGGGCCTGGATGAGTCCAAGGACCAGTCTTACGTGCTTTACGGGATGGGGCAGGATGAGCTGGCGCACACGCTGATGCCGGTGGGGGCGCACTCGAAGGACGACATTCGTGGGATGGCCCAGGACGCGGGGTTTCCCAACGCGGCCAAGCCGGACAGCCAGGACATCTGCTTCATTCCCTTCGGCGATTACAAGGCCTTCCTGAAGGAGCGCATCGAAGCTACTCCCGGGGAGATCGTGGATACGGAGGGGACGGTGCTGGGGCGGCACGAGGGCATTGAGATGTTCACGGTGGGGCAGCGCCGGGGGTTGGGCCTGGCAACCGGGGAGCCGCGGTACGTGGTGCGGCTGGAGCCGGAGGAAAACCGGGTGGTTGTCGGGGGCCAGGAGGACCTGTACCGGCGGGAGTTTGCGGTGTCCCGGGTCAACTTCGTTTCGGGGAAGGCCCCGGCAGGACCCGCGCCGGTGTCGGTGAAGATCCGGTACAAGTTCCAGGAAGCTCCGGCAGTGCTGGAAGCAACGGGGGACGGGGCGTTGGTTGTTTTCGATGAGCCCCAGCGGGCGATTACGCCGGGACAGGCGGCGGTCTTCTACGAAGGCGACCGGGTGCTGGGGGGCGGGGTTATTTCCTGAATAGACGGCCAACCGCAAACTATGGAAGGTGGGAAACGGGCATGAAGGCGGCGGGTCATGCCGGGGCTTGAGCTGGAACGGTTGGCGCACCTGCGGGGGAGCACGCTGGTGGCAGGGGTGGATGAGGCGGGGCGGGGGCCGCTGGCGGGGCCGGTGATGGCGGCGGCGGTGATTTTTCCGGCGGAGCTTTCCGGCGCCGAGCCGTGGCTGGCGGCGATTGACGACAGCAAGAAGCTGTCCGAGAAGCGGAGGGAAGAGGCGCTGGAGGTGATACGGCGGTATGCGCTGGCGGTGGCGGTAGCCCAGCAGGACGCGGACGACATTGACGCCCTGGGAATCCTGCCGGCGACGATCCGGGCCATGACCAACGCGCTGCACAGCCTGCGGGTGGAGCCGGAGTTTGTCCTGTTTGATTACCTTCCGCTGAAGGCGTGTCCCTTCCCGCACCAGACGGTGGTGAAGGGGGACAGCATCAGCTACTCCATCGCCGCAGCTTCCATCGTGGCCAAGGTGACCCGGGACCGGTGGATGCAGCGGGCGGAGCGGCAGTATCCCGGGTACGGGTTCGCCCAGCACAAGGGGTATCCGACGAAGAAACACATCGAGCGGATGCAGGTGCTGGGGCCGTGCTCAATCCACCGGCGGAGCTACCGGCCGGTGCGGGCGTGCAGTGGGGGCGGAGTATCCGGCGGATCCGGCAGGGGCGGCTGATGCCGGGGAGCCGGGCCGGCCTGGGCAACCGGGGTGAGGAACTGGCGCGGCGGTTCCTGGCAGGCAAGGGGTTCAGCATCCTGGAGACCAACTACCGCTGTCGGCGGGGCGAGGTGGACATCGTGGCGCGTTGGGGGGATGAACTGGTGTTCGTGGAGGTGAGGACGCGCTCCGGCAGCGCCTTCGGGTCTCCCGAGGAGTCGGTGACGGAGGGGAAGGCGCGGCGCCTGGCGGAGACGGCGCAGACGTTCCTTCAGGAGCGGGGAATGGAGGAGGCCGCGTGGCGGATTGACCTGGTGGCGGTGCGGGTGGATTCCCGGGGGAACGCTAGGATCAGTCACCTGGAGAACGCGGTGGAGGGGTGAAGGGCGGGCCGATTTCTCCGCAGCGTTGGTCCGGAGCTATCGGTCCCTCGGGCGGGGAGGGGACTGGGTCCCTGCCTCCGCAGGTACGACGGGGGTTCCTAGAACCCCAGCCCGGTGATGCGGCAGACGACGACGGACAGCAGGAGGAAGGTCGCCAACAGGATGCCAACTATCAAGCAGGTATTGGCGGCGCAGGAGTTGTTTCGCAAGCCTGACCTCGACAGTGGGAATGGTGGACGGGCCGGAACAATTCTATATCATCCAGGGGGTTCCCGTTCTCCAACACGAACCTTCCAGCTTGAGGCGGTGATGCAATGACGATTCCAACCAACTCTCCGGGCGGTTCTCTCCCCGACGCAATCGTGGTGGGCGGCGGCATTGCCGGGTGCCTGACGGCGCTGCTGCTGGCGCGGGAAGGGATGAAGGTGACGGTGCTGGAGGCGGACTCGGTGGGGAGCCACGCATCCGGGTTTGCCTTCGGGGGCCTGGGCCCGCTGGACGGCAGCGGCATTCCCGACCCGCTGCTGGACTTCAGCGTCTGGTGCTTCAACCGGCACAAGTCCATCCACGAGGAGCTGAAGGAAGAGACGGGGATAGACACGCAGTTCCACCTGCGGGACCGGCTCAACCTGGCCTTCACCGAGGAGGAGGCCAGGAGTCTGCGGGCCGACCTGGAATGGCAGTCCAGGGTGCCCGGCTTCAAGGTGGAGTGGCTGGAGGCAGCCGAGGCGGTGAAGGCGGAGCCGAGGATCAATCCCGCCTGCGCCGGAGCGGCCTGCGCCCAGGGGACGGGTGCGGTGGAGGCCTACCGTTACAACCTGGCGGCAGCCCAGGCGTCGGAGAAGCACGGAGCCGTGATGGTGCAGCGGCGGGTGACCGGGCTGCTGGGGGAGGGCGGCATCTGCCGGGGAGTCAAGCTGGAGACCGGGGAACTGGAGGCCGGCGTGGTGGTCCTGGCGGGCGGGCCCTGGGTTGGGGGAATGTCGGAATGGTGCGGAGTGGACATCCCGGTGCGGCCGCTAAAGGGGCAGATTATCCGGCTGCAGCTGCGGGAAAACCCGATGGTGGCTTCCCTGAACTACCGGGGCAGCTACGCCGCATCCAAGCCCGACGGCCTCATCTGGGCAGGCACCACGGAGGAGGAGGCCGGGTTCGACGAGGAAACGACCGGCCCGGCCCGGGACAAGGTGATGGGCGACCTGCTGATGATGGCGCCATCCTTGGCGGATGCGGAACTGGTGCAGCAGACGGCCTGTCTCCGTCCCCTGTCCGCCGACGGGATGCCCATTGTCGGGAAGGTGCCGGGGTGGGACAACCTCCTTGTTGTGACCGGCGGGGGCAGGAAGGGCATCCTGTGGAGCACGGGGATGTGTTCGGGGGTGGCGGAGCTGGTCCTGAAGGGGGAATCAGGAGTGCCGGGGTTGGAACATCTGAGGGTGGAGAGGTTCGGAGCGAAGTAAACGGGGGTACGTTGGGGGATAATTCTAAGGCCCGCCCCTTTCGCGCCCAATGCGAGTAACTTGTCTAAGAGCGCTGGGGGGCGGGGTGGCAAACCCCCTGAATTTATGGGGTGTATTTGCGGGCGACGGGGAGGCCGTTTTCGCGGGTGACCTTCATGGCGAAGGGGTATTTGCTGATTTGCAACGCCAGCTCCACGTCCTGGGGATGGTACTGGGGCTGGGTTTCGTCGAAGAACTTGGGGGTGTCGTTGCCGGTGAGCACCAGGGAGCGGACGGCCTCGGGGTCGGGCCGGCGTCCCTGGAGCAGGTTGCGGAGATAGAGAGCGCACTGTTCATCCTCATCGGAGCGGAAGCGGCCCCGGTCTCCCATGGCAATGATTGAGACGGAGGGCGGACTGTCGGCCAGCACGGCGTTGACGGTGGCCTGGGCAACGGCCAGCGATCCCAGGTAGATGGTGTTGGCGTTGGTGGCGGAGGCGACTCCGACGGTGCCGGCGCGGGTGGACTGGACGATGTGCTTTCCGGTGAAGTCCACCTGGGAGACCTCGTAGGGAGAGTTGCCGTAGTCGAACCCGTCGGGACGCTTGCCGTCTACCTCCCCCATGAGGATGTCGCCGACGCCCCGGCTTCGCAGTTCGAGGGCTTCCTCGACCTCGGCGACCAGGGTAATGCGGGATGCGCCGTGGTCGAAGGCGATGGCGGCGGTGGTGAAGGCGCGGAAGACGTCTATTATGATGGCCGCGCCGGTTGCTTCCCGGGCGTCTCTGACGAGGCTGCCTACGGTGATTTCCATGAGTCGTCCTTTGTGTTTAGAAATGGTCCGAAGGAACGGCGGGCGCGGAAACGGCATCCCGCGCCCGGTTTCGCATCACGCTCCGGTTAGCCCTTCTTGACGAGCTTCTGGAGGGTGCGGGGGTCGTCGGGCGGGTTGGAGTAGCTGCGGGTGTGGGTCCAGGATACCTCGCCAACGTAGATGTCGGCGCGGGAGTCGATGCAGACGCCGTGAGGGGCGACGAACTTGCCGGTCTCGAATCCCTCTCCCTGGTTGCCCAGGCGGGCGATGACGTTGCCGGAGGTGTTGTAGATGCTGATGCGGGGGCCCAATCCGGTGGCCGCCAGGTTGGCCCCGATGGCAGCGCCCAGCTCGCCAACGTAGACCAGGCCGGTTTCCTGGTTGATGTACAGGCCGCAGGGACGGGCCATGTTGGTCCACTGGGTCTCGAACTTGCCGTTGGAGTCGAAGATCTGGACCCGGTGGTTCTCCCGGTCGGAGACGTAGACCCAGCCGTCCCGGTCGGTGCAAACGTTGTGGGCGATGTTGAACTCGCCCGGCCCGGTGCCGGACTCGCCCCAGGAAAAGAGGTGGTTTCCGTCCGGGGAATACTTGTGGACGCGGGCGTTGCCGTATCCGTCGGTGACGTAGAAGTCACCGTTGCGCGGGTCGACGGCGACGTGGGTGCAGCGGTTGAAGGGGTCGCCGCTCATGAAGGGCGCGGGCTGTCCGCTGATTCCCAGGGTGAAGAGGACCTTTCCGTCCAGGGTGCACTTGCGGACGGTGTGGTCGCCGTCGTCGGTGCAGAACATGGTGTCGTCCGGGTTCATGGTGATGCCGTGGGCCCGGGGGAAGATGCCCTCGCCCCAGGAGCGGAGGAAGTTGCCGTTCTTGTCGAAGACAATCATGGGGTGCTCGCCGCGGTTGAAGGCGTAGACGTTGTCGTTGGCGTCAACTCCGACGGCGGCGACTTCCTTGAATTTCCAGCCGTCGGGCAGGTTGCCCCATCCCTCGGCAATCTCGTAGGTGTATTGCTCGGCGCCCAGTTGGACCATGACGTCACCTCGCTTGGAGTATCGGAATGGTTGCCAGAAAACCAACCCGGGCGGGCTTCCGCTCCGAGTTGCAGGATTCCCGGAAGGATTGTATCAGTAACGGGGTTTATTGCAATTGGGGTGGGCGCTTCCAGGGGGGAACCGGGAGAGTACGGGGCGCAGTTGGGGGATTGATCCCCCAAACCCCCTGGTTTTGGGAAGTTGGCGAGGCGGCGTTGGCTTTGGCGGGGGTGAGTTGGTATGATTTATTGCGGCATGGGAGACTAGGAATCCGCAGGAGACGGAGAGGCACGAATGACGCAGGAAGGGCGACGGGACTTTGTTAAGTACACCTTCTACAAGGTGGCGCCGGAGTGGCGGGGGCTGACCGAGGAGCGCCGGGAGCGGAGCAAGGCCCAGTTCGCCGAGGTGCTGGAGGAGTTCTCGCCCCGGGTGGATGTTTCCAGCTACAGCCTGGTGGGTACGCGGGGCGACGTTGACCTGCTGCTCTGGAAGGTGAGTCCGACGGTGGAGGCGGTGAACGAGTTGAGCGCCCGGATCAACCGGACCGAGCTGGGAAAGTACCTGCGCACTCCCCATTCCTACCTGGCCATGACGCGCCGGTCGGCCTACATCGACCACCACCAGCACGAGGGTCAAGAAGGGACGGGCAACGCGACGATGCGGATGGTGGGGCGCAAGTACCTGTTCGTCTATCCCTTCGTGAAGACCAACGAGTGGTACCAACTGCCGATGGAGGAGCGGCAGGCGCTGATGAACGAGCACTTCGTCATCGGGCACAAGTACCCGCAGGTTAAAATCAGCACGTCCTACTCCTTTGGGTTGGACGACCAGGAGTTTGTGCTGGGGTTCGAGACGGACGATCCAGGCGTCTTCCTGGACCTGGTAATGGAATTGCGGGAGTCGAAGGCGCGTCCCTACACCCTGCGGGACACGCCCATCTTCACCTGCATCAACAAGCCGCTGGACGAGTGCCTGGACGACCTGGGTTGATGGGCCGCCGGGGACACGGCGGCGGGTAAGGAGCAAGAAAAACCCCCGGAGGCTGAACTCCGGGGGTCTGCTTTTGCGGTGGAGTTGAGCGGGACTACTTGCGCTGCAAGGTGGAGGGGTCGTTGTCCTTGAAGTAGTCGTAGTTCTTGGCGATGTAGTCGTTCCAGGTATCGGGAACGGCATCTTCGGCGAAGATGGCGGTTACGGGGCAGACCGGCTCGCAGGCGGCGCAGTCGATGCACTCGTCGGGGTTGATGTAGTACATGTCGTCGGCGTCCCGGGTGTAGATGCAGTCCACCGGGCAGACGTCCACGCAGGCGGCATCCTTAACACCGACGCAAGGCTCGGTAATTATGTAGGTCATTCGTAGTTGCTCCTCTGGAATTTTCCTGGTCGCCGCACTTGTCCGCCGACCGGCGGGGGCAGGGACATCGGCGGCATAATTATAAACTCGGGAAAATAGCGTTGCAAGAACAGGGGAACGGGTTATACGGGGGTTTCAGAGGGTGGCCGGGAAGGGGCAGCGGGGCGGAGAAGAGGCCCGAACATCCTGCGGTCGAGCCTGCTTTTCCTTACGAGGTGTTGTCCCGAGGTGTTGTCCAACTAGAGGACCAGGCCGGAGGTGCGCTTCTTGATGGACAGGTTGACGAAGGTCTCGGTGCGCTGGACTCCGTCGATAATGCCGATCTTGGTGCGGAGGAACTGGCCCAGTCCCTCGGCGGACTCCAGGCCGGCCCAGACGAATACGTCGTAGGCGCCGGTGGTGACGGCGACGTAGTGGGACTCCTGAAGGGTGGCGATGGCCTCGGCGACGGCGTCGGACTTTCCGGGGCCGGTCTGGAGGCCGATGAGGGCGGTGGTGGCATAGCCCAGCTTTTCCAGGTTGGGCACGGCGACGACGTTGACCACGTCGTCCTGGATAAGGCGGCGGAGGCGGCGCCTCACGGTGCCCTCGCTGACCCCGACCTCCCGGGCGATCTTGGCGTTGGACGCCCGCCCGTCCATTTGCAGCAGGGCAATGATTTTGCGGTCTAGTTCGTCCATTGTTGACGCTCTCCGTCGTTTTTTTGTCGATTCCCGACTCATGATATTTAAGCGGGAATTTTCTGTCAACCCGCCGGAATAACCGGATATTGACAAAGAATAGTTGCGGATGTGGGCCGTACCATGTGTTGAGTGCGCCAGGTTGCTACTAAATTCGTCAACGAACTGGGGTGTGTCCGTGCCCCCGACCCAAGCGCGGGGAAGAGAGAAAAGGAAAGGGGGAGTTACGACATTCGCAGGAGCTTGAACCGAAAGGCGCAACTCGCGGCGGACAGACCGGCGCCGGGAGAAGGGGACGGGGACCTGGCCGGGACTCCGGCAGGGGATGGTCCAAAAAGCGAAGCTACGGGCGCAGCCGGCTGGGACCGCGCCCCCGCTGGGACGGAGACTTGTCCCCGGGGGTGCTCCGAGTCTTGGGGAAGCTCAACGTCCCGGGGACGGCTGCCGGAAGCTGGGTGGGCGGGCCGGGCCGTCAGGTCTCGGACTTGAGAAGGGCGGGACGGATCCTGGTGTTCCAGTAATCGTTTTCCCCGGCTTGGCGCAATTCCTCGACGAGCCGGGCGGTCTCCGTCCCCACGGCCTGGGTCAACTGGGCGGTGGTGCGGTCTCCGGCCAGCTCGGTTACCGCGTTGCGGAGTTTCATCACGTATTCAGCGACTTCGATAGCGGCCCGGTCGGAGGCGGACCGGGACTGAAGGGCCTCGAGCTTCTCGAGCCATTCCAGGCCCCTTTCGGCGTCGTCGAACCTGTCATCCAGCGCATTGGTAGTAGTCATCGGGGATCCTCCACTCTCTCGCCGGTTCCACTAAGTTTCAGGGCAAGCCAAGGCCCAGTCCACATAACAGTCCATATCATACCGTTTGCGGACGCATGTTGCACCGATGCCGACTGCCCGGCAACGTGTCACTGGCGGCGTCTACTTGACCGCCAGGATGTCATAGGCCAGCGCGAGCATGATGCGTGAGCCGCTGATCAGGCTGCGGATGCCCACCGATTCGTCGGTTCCGTGCACGTTCAGCAGCATGGGGTCGTCGTCGGGGTGGGACCCGACCATGCCGTAGGTGGTGGTGCCCAGGTTCCGGGTGAAGCGGGAGTCGGTGAACCCGGTGCTCAGCGACGGGACCCACTGGATGTCGTCCCGGTCCAGGGCCCGGGCGGTGTTGATCTGGATGCGCTGGGCGAAATCCGTCTCAAAGGGAGAATCGTTGGGGACCGACATATAGTCTATGTCGATCTCCACATTAGGAATCCCGCCCAGAATCTTCCCCAGCTCCTGCCGGACGTAGGCTTCGTCCTGGTGGGGCAGGGTGCGCACGTCGCAGGTCAGGCGCACCGATTCGGGAACGCTGTTGGACTTGATGCCTCCCTGGATCATGGTGGGCGTGATGGTCATCCGGGACAGCGCCCGCATAATCGAGGCGAACCGGGGGTTCGTCTCCTGGGTGTCCGCGACAATCTGGTCGATGTTTGCTGCCGACGGCCGGTCCTCGATGGCGAAAACCGACAGGTGCCGGAACAGGCTGGTGGAGGTGTCCCGCTCCGGCTCGTATGCTTCAATCCGCTTCACCACCTCCGACAGCCCGAACAGCGCGTTGGAACCCTGCCAGGGGGTTGACGCATGGGCGCTGGCGCCCCGGACCGTTATCTCCAGCTGCAGCCGGCCCTTCTCCCCCACTCCCAGCAGATAGGTCAGGTTCCCCGCCGCTTCGATAGGGACGCCGCCGCCCTCGTTCACTGCCAGGGGGGCCGCCAGCTTCTCCGGGTGGTTCTCCGCCATCCAGCCAAACCCGTACCGGCCGCCGTGCTCCTCGTCGGCGCAGGAAGCCAGGATCAGGCTGTCGTTGAGCGGGACCCCGTTCCGCTTGAGGATTCGCAGGGCAATCAACTGGCAGGTGAGCAGCCCCTTGCAGTCCGACGCCCCCCGACCGTAGACCCGGCCGTCGGCGATGGTGGCGCTGAAGGGCGGGAACCTCCACTTCTCCTCCTCTTCCACCGGCACCACGTCCAGGTGGGACATGAACATCAGCCCCGCCCGGCCGGAACTGCCCTCCAGCCGCGCAATGAGGTTGCCCCGGCCCGGCGCGGACTCGACAATCTCGCAAGGGACGCCGTCCTCGGCCAGCCACCCTTCGATGTACCGGCACAGTTCCGTCTCGTTGCCGGTGGGCATGAACCCGGTATTGACCGTGGGAATGCGGACCATGTCCTGCTCCAGCGCGACGATCTCATCGCGCATTTCATCAACCTGGTCCAGCAAGTCGTTCAGATCGGGCATCTCTTGTCCTCCAATAATTGCTGCTGCCGGGCCCTATTGTAATGTCTTCGCCATGATTCTACTCTCCGCCGGGTCATTCTGCGGGAGGGGCCGGTCTTCCTGCCCGCTCTCCCTGTGGGAAGGTGCCCCGACCGACTCCATCCAGGACTGGTGGGCGGGCCGCGCTCTGAAACCGCCCGCCCCCGGGTGACGTAACCCTGGACGTAACCCTGATTGTAACCTCGATTGAAACTTGCACCCGGAAAGGCGAGATGGCATATCCGTGGGCCAACGTCTTTATCCTCATCATGGGCGGCCTTTCCCTGGTGAGCGGCATCCTGGGCCTCATTGGGGGCTCTCCGAACTGGTCGCCGGCGCTGGACGTGCATCGAGTCTCCGGGTTCGCCCTCGTCGCGCTGCTTCTCTGGAAGGTACGCAACGTCCTGGGGCCGCTGACCAACCGGGGGCTATGGAAGCGCCGCCCCACCCTGCTTCTCGGCTCCCTGGCCCTGTTCCTGTTGCTGCTCGCGGCCCTCATCCTGGGAATAGGCTGGAGCCACGCCGGTTACTTCGCATACCTGGGATTCAGCGGGGTGAGCTGGCACATATACCTGTCGCTGCTGCTGGCGCCCTTCGTGGCCTGGCACGCCCTGACCCATTCCTGGACCCTGCAGCCCCGCTTCTGGGCCCAACGGCGGTCCTTCCTGAGACTGGCCGGCCTGAGCGTTGCCGGGCTCGCCCTGTGGCGTGCGGGAGAATTGGCGGCCGGTGTCCTGGCGCTGCCCGGGGAAGACCGGCGGTTCACCGGGTCCTACGAGCGGAGCAGCTTTTCCGGCAACGCCTTCCCGACCACGTCCTGGCTGAACGACAACCCGGACCCGGTCGACGGGGACAAATGGCGGTTGAGGGTCGGGGGCGTCGTCCGCCATGACCTTGCCCTTGGGTTGGATGACCTGTCCCGCAGCCGGGAAAGGACAACGGCCGTCCTGGACTGCACCGGCGGTTGGCACTCCACGCAGGAATGGGAAGGAATCCCCTTGAAGGATGTCCTCCAATCGGCCGGGGTGGAGCCTGGGGCGGGCAGCGTCACCGTCCGCTCCGTCACGGGTTACCAGCGAAGGTTCTCGCTGGGAGAAGCGGGCGGGTACCTTTTGGCCACCCACGTTGGAGGCGAGCCCATTTCGCACGGTCACGGGTTTCCGGTGCGGTTGGTGGCCCCGGGCAAGCGCGGCTTTGAATGGGTCAAGTGGGTCGATTCCATTCATGTGAACGACACCGGGAAATGGTGGCAATCGCCCTTCCCCTTGACCTGACGCCATGCTCGGCACCGGGCAGGTCATTCCGCACCAGCCTTGCGGGGGCCGGGCCGCCCAGTAGACGACGGGAAGAACCCGGTACTTCGCGCCGGCCCGGTACTCCTCCTCCAGCCCCGACAACCGGAGCGAGGGTAGATAGGCTACACTGGCCCCAGTCCTGCCACACCGCCAATTCCTCTCCGCCCGGCTTCGGCCGGCGGGACAATGGGCAACGAATTGAATATCACTGGCACTCTGAATCGGGCCGCGGTTCCCCTGAGGGCATTCCGGCAGCGGAGTTTCAGCCTCCTCTGGACTTCGATGACCCTGGTGGGCATGGGAAACCAGATGGAGCAGGTGGTCCTGGGGTGGTACGTCCTCACCCTGACCGACTCTCCCTTCATGGTCGGCCTGGTCGGCTCGGCCAGAATGGCCCTGAATTTCCTGGCCCTTTTCACCGGGGCGATAGCGGACCGGGTGCCCCGGCAGCGGCTGCTGGCGGGAGTGGAGTTCTCCATGGCCCTGCTGGGGACGGGGATGCTGGCCCTGATCATCAGCGACCGGCTGGAGGTCTGGCACATCTACGCCATAACCCTGCTGGGAGGGGTCATACGGCTGTTTCAGATGCCGGCGGCTCAGTCCATGGTGGCCGATACCCTGAGCGCGGACCGCATTTCCAACGGGGCCGCCCTGACCAACGTGGGGCGGAACCTGACCACGGTGGTTGGGCCTTTGATCGGCGGGATTCTGTTCCAGAGTCTGGGGCCGTCGGGGGCGTTCCTGGTGGTGGCGTCGCTCTATTTCTGCGGCGGGATTTCCGCTTTCGCCATCGGGAACGTTGGAAGTGCCCAAAGCGGGGAAAGGGAGTCGCTCCTCCGGGACATTTGGGACGGATTGAAGTACGTCAAGGGCCAGCAAACGCTCTGGGCCATCCTGGTCCTGGCGGTAATCATCAATTTCACCGGCTGGCCCCTCCACACCACACTGATGCCGGTGTTCGCCCGGGATGTGCTGGGGACCGGCTCCACCGGCCTGGGGATGTTGATTTCCGCCTTTGGCATCGGGGCTTTGCTGGGTTCGATGGCCTGGGCTTCGTCGCCCGATTTGAAACACACCGGGGCATTCCTGATCCTGGCGGTGGCACTGTGGCACCTGAGCATGGTGTTTTTCTCGGCTTCCACCTCGCTGCACCTGTCGCTGGCCATCCTGCTGTTCACCGGAGCATTCTTTTCCTCGACCCAGGTTTTGATGCTGACGCTGCTGCTCAAGACGACCCGTTCGGAGTTCAGAGGGCGGGTGCTGGGGCTGCGTTCCTTTGCCATCTACGCCTACACTTTCGGGAGTTTGAACTCGGGAGCCGTGGCCAGCCTTTGGGGAGCGCCCTGGGCCGCCAACGTGAACGCCGCAATCGGGATTACATTGGCGGCGCTTCTGGCCCTCGTCGCGCCCAAGTTCCGGCGGTCGTAACCACCGGGAGACAGGGCACGGGCGGGCGATCCGGGCAGGTTAACGGAAGCAAGTTTGGGGGATGGAACTCTGGAGAAGCTCCACTGCATGGCCGCAAAGCAGGGCAATCGCGTCTTGAGGTGGAACCTATTATTGGGACAGGATCAGGGCGGAGTTAAGTGAGAGCCATGTTATGCCCGTATCCGGGCCGTACAGAGGCGACTAACCTGCCAGCCCCGCAAGTGGTGTAGGCTCCCGGTGAGGCCCGTCGTCCGGATTGAGGCCGAGTGGATACTGGTGCGCAATGCCCGGGTGAGAACATGGTCCGGGAGACTGGCGACGCCCCGGTCAGGGCGATCCCGTTGTTGTGGGTGCGGAAGGGCACGCTGATGGCGGTGTTGTCCTGCTGGGTGCCGTAAACCCGGAAGGGTAAGAGGCAAAGCCGGCCGAGGAAGTGGGTTTCTTGTTGTACCAGAAAAGCAGGGAAGCCGCGGACGGGGACCCGAAAATGCCAGCCCACCAACTCCGGCGTCTAGTGCTCGAAGCCGTCCCAGAACGGCCCAGGGGCTTCATAGACTGCTTCCCGCGACTGCTTCCCGCAAGTTCGAGTCCCCGCTACTCCCCGCAATGGCCTGTATCAACGGAGTGGGCGGGCTGTCTCAAACCGGGATCGCATGGCGCCTTTCCTTGATGACAAACTTGAGCTTCTTGCTGGGGGACTGCGTCGGCAGGGGACTTATGCGCAGATCCGCGCCCGGCGGCGACAGTTCAAACGTGAAGTAGTGCGCCAGCAGGAGCACGTTCAGGCAAACCTGCATCTCGGCCCAGTGGCTGCCCAGACACCGGTGCGTGCCCAGGCCATAGGGCGCATAGCCCGGGCTGAGGTGCTCGTTCCGCGGCGGCAGGTATCGATCAATGTCGAAAGTGAACGGGTCCGGAAAGACGTCCTCCATGTAATGGGTGGCGGCCTGGACAATGACTACCCGCGCCCGTAGGGGCAGCTGATACCCCTCGACGATGCACGAGTTCATGACGTTGCGCACCGACAGGCCTACGTTGGGAGTGAGCCGGTGGGACTCCAACAGCACGCGATGCGTCACATCGATGTTGGCCGGCATCAAGTCTTCGCCGGTGGGATCTCCCCCGGCGAACAGCGCGTCGGCCTCGGCCTGCACGCGCCGGTATACGTCCGGGTTCGACGCCAGGTGGTAGAAAGTGAAGCTGGTCAGGTCGGCGAGGTACATTCCGGTCAGCAGCAGCGTGTCGAGCGGGAAGCCCAGGTCGGTCTCGGGGAGGAAGTGCTCCTCGTTGGCATGGACGGCAAGGTAGCCATCAATGACGTCCGGGGGCCGGCCGGTGCGCTGGGCCGGGGTATGGCTGGCCCTGATGCGTCCGGCCATCTGGGCCACGAGCCTGGCGCGGCGCCTCATACCCGGCGTCTTCAACAGGAACTTGGGCAGCAGGCCGGTCAGGTGACTGATGAGCAGAAGCTTGTTGAAAATCAGAATGTCCTCGAACACGTCCGTGGTATCGTGGCTTACCAGGAGCTGGGACATCTGAGCATTGAGATAGCGCCGGAACGTCGGCCCGGCCTGCATGGTGTCGCCGACCTCCCACGACGACAGGTGCTGTCGCGCGATCCGGTACACCTCGTCAAGGCGGCGGAGGAAGGTCTGGGGAGAGTGGGAGGGCTGCAGGGCCCGGCGAAAATGGAAGTGGTCGGCGCCGTCCATGGTGTGTATGGTGCGGGAGGTACCGTGGGCCTGCTCTACGCTGGCCAGGTACTCCTTCGAGCGCAGGAACAGGCGGCCCCGCTTTTGGACCCAGTCGTTTACTCCTGGCCCGGCGAGGAATATGTAGGACTGCTTCGAGAACGGAGGGCTCAGCTCAAACACCGGGCCATAATGATTGGCAAGGTCGGCGAACAGGGCAGGGACGTTGCCGGCGCGCAGGTGTGGACTGAACAACATCTTGCGCAGCGAGAGGCGCGGTATCCTCTTGGAGGGGAGCGCCTGCAGTGGGGGTCTGGCGATGGTGCTGCTCACCGCCTCGCCGAGGGCGCGGCCGATTACATCCATCCGGCAGATCAACTCTATGCGCTGCTCGGCTTCTTCGTCGAGGGACATGATAAGGGGTATGACGTTGCAGGAATTGAGGAGAGCGATGGTGATCACGTCCCGCGGGTCGGGAATCTCATCGGACTTGATGAGCGCCTGGATGCGCGTCTTGACGAAGGAGCCGCCGGCCCCGCTCTGGGCGCCGAGGTACGTTTGCCGGGCGGACCGCCCCAGTGTCCAGAAATCGCCGTCGAGGAGCTCCAGGAAATCCAGAACAACCAGGTCGCTGAGTACCAGGTCGACGATCGTTTCCGCACGCGGGGCGAGCCGCTCGATCCAGTACCGCGTGCCGTGTTGTTCCGGCTCGTCGGCGATTTCCGCCAGTACCGGGTCCAGGGTGGGCGAGCCGGTCGGAGTATTGTCGTTCAGGAACAGGGATTCCGTATCGGTGTCGACGAGAAAGCGAAGGGAAAGCTCTGCCAGCACGGCCCCGATGACGGTGCAATTGAGGCTCCAGCCCGGCACCTGGTGAAAATAGCCGCTGTCCTCGTTGAGCAGCATCAGGACCAGTTCTTCGGGCAGGGAGAGGGAATGGTGGTTAATCGTGCTTGAGGCTGAATTCGTACTTCGAGTCATGTCTCAATAAAATAATAACGGTATAAAGCACATTCTGGGCAGGGGTATCATCTCTGTCAATACAAGGGAACGTTCATGATTTTGTCAACCTTGGCGGGGACGGCAGCCCCAACCCCCCGGCATTAAACCCCTGCCTGTTGCTCTTCCTCGTGCCGCCTGTATACCGCGTCGATTTCCATGTCGAGATCACGCTCCCAGCTTTGCACCATCGAACGCAGCCGCATATTCTGGTAGGCCCCCCAGAAGGTCATGGCGGATGGCACCAGCATCACGGACAGGATTAGCGAATACGCAATGGTAATCACCACCGTGATGCCGAACTGCTGCAGTGCAGGCACCGACGAAAGCATCAACACCCCGACCCCGCTGCCCGTGGTCAAGGCGGAACCCAGCAGAGCGGAGCCCGTCGTCTTCAGAGTGCGTACCGCCGCTATCTCAGGATTGCGAAGGTGGCTGTACTCCTCCCGGTACCTGTAGATGATATGTATCGTGTAGTCCACGCCGATTCCTATGGATAGCGCCGTTATGGTTGCGGTTACAATCGTATAGGGGATTCCCAGCAGCGCCAGCGTGCCGAGTATCCAGACCAGGACGAGCACGATTGGCCCGACGGCAATGAAGGCCAAGAATGGCTGACGAAGCGTTGCCCAGAAGAACACGAACAGGATACCAAGAGCCGCAGCAATCGTGGCCGCTATCGCTTCCGTTTGACGGCTCGTCATTTCTTCCGTCACCGTTACTGAGATCACGCTTCCCGAGGTCACCGTAACGGCTTCATCCTCGCCAAACCAGAGCCCTTCAATCTCATCCTGCAGGACCTTCGTCTGGTCCGGGTCGTTGGTGAAGACCGGAAACTGGAGCAGGACCGCATCGATGCCTTGCGGGTCGTTGGCCAAAAGGTGCCTGACGGCGGGTTCTTTCGCCTCCAGCTTGTCCAGAAATTCCTGCATCAGCACCGGATCGAACTGCACCCCCGCCGTGGCCGCTTCGAAGAGCGCGGCGAGTTCAGGGTCATACTTGTCCCCAGGCCCGCCGGTGTCCTCGGTCCAGTCGTGCACAAGAAGCTCGAAAGACGCCTGAATCGGCCCCGCCGCCGCCTGCGGACGCTTCCATTCGTCCTTGAAGGCGGTCGTCATATCGTCCAGGTTCACCAGTGTCCGGGTCTCCGTGGCCTCCACGCGCAGCAGCGTATTGGCCATTTCCACCGAACCGCCGATGGCGGCATCCAGTGTCGTCCAGTCCTCCGCGACGTTTCCGCCGGCGGGCAGAAGGTCCAGTATGCTGAACCTCGATTCGATCCGCGTCGAGGCAACCCCGAGTATGATCGACAGCACCAGTATGGTGACGAGATAGGGAATCGGGTTGCGGGAGACGCTTCCCCCCACCAGTTCCGCGATTCTGTCGATGCCCGGCAGCGCCTGTGATACTTGCCGGGGCGGAGTGAGGCGGCCGCGTGACTCCCGCCGCCGGTCGATAATGAGCCGGCCGGCAGGCAGGAGCGTCAGCATCACGATTACACTCATCCCCACGCCCAGTCCGGCCACCACACCGAAGTCCTTGATCGCCGGAATGGGAGAGAGCAATCCCACCATGAAGCTGCCAATCGTTGTCAACGCTGCCAGGGTGAGGGGGGGTATCACGACCCGCAGCCCGGACCGGGAGGCAGCCAGCACCGGCGTACCTCCGCTTCTTGCCTCGCGGTAATGCAGCGCCACCTGGATTGCATAGTCCACCGTGAGACCGATGATGAGTATGGGGATGATTACCGATACTCCGCTCGGCCTGCCCAGGAGTCCCAGCCCGTTGGGCCCCAGCCAGCCCTCCGCGCCGACTACCCACACAATGGCCATCAACAGGCCTGCCAGCGACAGCACCAGGTCGGAAGGTGACCGCAGGAAGAGGAATATCAGAACGGCAATCAGCAGGAAGGCTATTCCGATCAGCGGCCCGGTGTCCTCCCTGTACGCTCTCTGGTACTCATCCTGGATCACCGCCGGAGACAGGCTGCTCACGCGCAAAGGGCCTTCATCAGATGTCGCTATTTCGTAAACCCGGCGCTCCGCGTCCTGTAATCGCTCCTCAACGGTGTCCTGCAGGCGGATCGTGGCAACCGCCACCGGCGTCCCGTCCTCATCGGTTCCTGTCAACGCGGCGAGGGCGCTTTGGACCTCTGGAACATTGCGCACGGCGTCTATTTCTGCCTGTGTGACCGACTCGAAACCGTCCACTCCCAGGGCGGCCTGGATGATAAACGAGGGCGCGATTACCGGATCGACTGGCGTGAGCAGGACCGCCACTTCGGGGTCGCTCGCAATCTCGCCGATCAGGCCGGACATCTGCGAGAGTCCCTCGGGGGTCAGGGATTCGCCGCGGAAGAGCAGGGAGACTACTACGATCTCGCCCGATTCGCCAAAGAGTTCGTCAATATCGTCCAGCGCTTTGACTACGGGATTGTTGGGAGGAAAATACCCATCCGTCTCGTCAATCTCAGCACGCAGCGACGCACCCGCGCCCAGAACAATGGTGATGATGATCAGCACGCCGATAGTGACATACGGTCGGGCTGTGATGATCCGGCTCATCAGGTTGAGTACTTCGTTCATAGCGTGGTCCCATTTGCCTTTTGTGTATGTCCGATTTACCGCCTACGCCGCTGTCCCAGCAGTTTTGGTGGCCAGGCGCCGCCGCTCGTAGAGACCGAGAGCGTGGAGGGGGAAATACTGGCGATACAGCGTGTAGTCCAGGAGCGCAGTGCGGAAGAATATCCCGGCCATGTCCTGCCTGGGCCATGTCCCGTCCGTCCTCTGCAAGTCTATGAGGAACTGGACGCCCCGCGCAATCGCGGCCCAGTCCGTATCTCCCGCCTCAAGGAGAGCGATCATTGCCCACGCGGTGTGGATGACCTGACTCTCCTCATGCTCAACATATTGGCCAGTATAGCAACCCCGGTAGTGCTCGCCCCATCCCCCGTCTTCCCGCTGACGGTTCAGCAGCCACTGGCAGGCCGAGCGCAAGGCCGGATCGTCGGGACGGGCGCCCGCGGCGAGCAAGCCCCGTATCCCGAAGAACGTGCCGTAGATGAACTGAACGCCCCACACGCCGCGCCAGGAGCCGTCTTTCTCCTGGGAGCGGCGCAGCCAGGCCTCTCCCCGTGAGATGGACCTGGTTTCATCCTGGCCGATGACCTGGGGGAAGTGCTCCCCGCAAGCCGCCAGGGCCGCCAGACAAGAGGCGGTGCACTCAACGTAGGAGTGTTCCGTCATAGAGTCGCCGAACATTTCGGCGGGATTCAGCCACTCGAGGCCGACCGCGCTGCGCTGCGGTTCGTATGTGCCGAAGCCGCCATCCCGATTCTGACCCCGCAGCATGAACCGGACCGCATCGCCCAGTACCGTCACGTCCGACGCCTGCCTGTCGCCGTAGAGAAGGGCAAGGACCGCCTCAGCGGTGCAGTCGGTCACCGGCCAGCCGTGCCATCCAGAGGCAAAACACCAGCCGCCGTGAGGGTCGTTCCGATAGGCCGCTTGATAGCCTTCGAAGCTGACGCCGATCTGCTCCCCGCGCAGGTAGTTAGCCCCCCGGCGGAGGGCAGTCCCGACTCCGTCGAGTTCGGGGGCCGTCGAGAGCGCCTGCAGGGCGAAGCCGGTATCCCAGGAGGCGCTTCTGGCGCCGGAGACCCGCAACCCTCCCTCGTCGTCTTCCCAGATCCAGCAGTCCAGCTGCGCGAGGGCGCGGAGTCCGTCGGCGTCTTCAGGGTCGCGCAGCCACAGGACAAGGATGTTCAGGATTCCACTGACGGGGGATATGCTCGTGTGATTGGTGGTCTGAAGCTCCCATCTGATGCTGCGGACTATCGCTTCCACGCAGCGGGCGCGCAGGCTCTTGCCGTGCAGCCGGTCCAGGAGCCGGGCGAAGCCGAATCCAACGCGGAGCCATACGCTTGGCCTGGCATACAGGTCATCGTCCCGCAGGCGGTTGCGGCTTGAGGCAAAATCGGCGTTGGCAAACCCTTGTGGGTACAGCTCTTCCCTTATGGAGGCGATTGAGGGTGTGACGGGCGCCTGGAACCGATGCGCGTAAACGGCTGCCATCCCCATGTAGATGAGCCGGGTATGGCAGTACCAATTTGAGGGATGCAACGGCACCCAGCGAGGCAGGCCCCACAGCTCCGGCAGGATGGCATTGACGCCGCGCCAGTCGTAGAGATTGAGGAGCGCCAGCCAGAACTTGCCCCAGGTCGGGATCCCGAGGACTCCCTCCTTCTGCAGGAACCGCCGCGCCGGTTCGATTAACGGATCACCCCGCTCGACGCCGAGCAATCTGGCCGAGACGTAGACCAGTGTAGTGACAAACAGACTTGGCGGTTCGTGCTCGTGGAGACTCCACAGGCCTACTTCCAGGCGGGACCGCTGGAAGTAGCGCAGCACGCGGCGGCGGCGGGTGGGCGACAGCGGGCGGTCGAGAATATGGTGCAGCAGCACGTACTGGGCGGACAGCATTGGGCACCAGAGCACCTCACCCTCAAAGCTGCCGTCCTCGCTCTGGAGTTGCAGCAAGCACTCGGTTGCCGTCTTCAAGGCGGAACGGGCGTCAGGGTACACGATAGGCTCCTAGTCGGGCGCCCCGCTGGGGCGTTCCTCGGGCGGCGAGGAGGTCGGGAAGGCGTGCGCCAGGTGGTCATATACCCGCTGGTTCTGGACTTGTCCCCTGGCCCTCGATTTGCGCAGCTGGCGAACGGCCCTCAGGAACCATCCAATGCGAAAAGCGAGATGACAAACGGTGCTGCCTGCCCGTCGCCAGGCGCTCGGGCGAATGGACCTGGGAATCGTCCTTCCAACAGCCATGCCGACCGCCACGGCACCCGTGAAACCCAGGCTGGCCTCCGATGTATCTTCGCAAGCGAGGAGGCGCATGCTCCGGTCGGCGTGCTGACCGCCCTTCCTCCATATCCGGTAGACCGCGTGCCTGAGCGCCGCTGCCTCGGCCCGTTGATCGGTGAATACCTCGTAGAAACCGATGGCGAGCATTTCCGGCGCGCGGATGGCCCGGAAGCGCCTGTCGACAAAGTCGCTGAAGTCCTCGCACTCGGCCAAGGTAATGGCATCTCCGAAGCTGAGGGTCAGTCCCACCGCCGTCATCGGATGGTAATGTTCGGCCGCATCGCCGATAACCACGAAACGGGAGTTGCCGTAGGAGATGCGGGGCCTGGTCGTGTTGCCGGCGAACTTGGCGTGCCCGCCGGTGACTGCTTCCGCGAACAGCGGCCTGACGTCTGCCGGCAGCCTGGGGACATAGGAGTTCAACAGCAGCTCAGTGGCGCGATGGCCGGAGTATTCATGCGGAATGTCGGCAATGGCGCCGACGCTGTCCTCTCCCAGCCGGTACATGAACACGGGGCCGGGTGCGCCGCAGAAGATGTGCCCATACTCCTCCATGGGCAGCTTCAACCCGTCCATCCTGATTCCTATCATTCGGGAACAGACCATGGGCTTGGATGTCAGCCCCAGCAATCGCAGAACCGTGGACCCCCGGCCGTCGGCGCCGACGATCCTGTCGGCGGTTACGGACTCCTCGACGCCGTTCTGCGTATATTTTACGCTTCCGTCGGGCATCGGGCGAACGCGCCTGAGGATGAAGTCGATATTGGGCTCGTTGCCCGCAGCCTCGCGCAGGGTCGAGACGAGGGTCTCGTGCGGGCATACCAACCCGTGGGAGCCTTCCGGGTAGGCGAGCGGGATCGGCTCGGAGTCGTCCTCGGGGTACAGGACAAATCCCCTGGTGGCGCGGGCCTCGGTGTCGAAACAGACCCCGGCCTCCCGGAGAATCCGGGCGGCGGGCGGATGCAGCCACTCGCCCTTCAGCCTGTGGTGACTATTGGGATTTGCCTCGAACAGCGCCACCCGGGCGCCGCGGCGGGCATGGGCAAGCGCACACAGGCTGCCCGCCGGGCCGGCGCCGATTATGGCTACGTCATAGTGTCGAGAATTGGTCCTGTTCAACGGAACGATGCTTTCTTCAATGCACCGGCGATCGTGGAAACGTGCTGTCCTTTCCTACTATGTCCGTGCCCTTATGACTACGCAGCCTTTGCTTCCGGTCGCTGGCGTGCGCCGGACCAGATGCGGAGGAGGCGCCGATCAGAACGGCAAAGAGGGCGAGGAACAGCGCCGCAAGTCGGCGCAACGGTCGGAAGAGGGCATGTAACCGTAGGCGGCACACGCAGTCAGCCCCCGTATGGGCAGTGAAGGCTACGTGGGCGTGACAATTGGGCAGAATCGGCGCGCCCCTGGCGGGGTGCTTGGAACGTGATAACTGCGGTGGCGTCCTCGATGCGGCCAGTCTTGGTTGTGTCTGTTCGAGAAACGAGCGTACCTCCACTAATCAGCAGCTCACGGGTATCGTACCATATGGGTGTTACTGTTACGTCAAAATAGCAGTACTTTACTGTAACTTTTTATAACTATCCGCCGAATGTACCATAATTGGCCCCGCTGACGCCGATTCCTATCGAGGTGACGGCTTGGACCGATCGGACGAGCGAGACCGGCGGATACGCGAGCTGGAAGAGCGCCTCTCGCGCCTGAGCGAGGCCGGTCTCCGCATCACCGAGGACCTCGATTTCAACACCGTGCTCCAGGGAGTGCTCGACTCGGCCTGCTCCCTCACCGGAGCCCGCTACGGGGTCATCGCCCTGCACGACGACGACGGGACGGCCCAGGACTTCCTCTCCTCGGGGATGACCCCCGATGAGACGGACAGGCTGTGGACGCTGCCGGGCTGGCCCAGCCACTTCGAGTACCTGAGCGCTATTACGAAGACCCTGCGCATCCCCGACCTGCCCCTGGTGATGGCGGACAGGCAGCGCATCGTGCAGGTGCTCGGAAACCTGCTGCCCGACGCGGCCAGGCACTCACCGGAATCGTCCGTTATCAGGGTGAGCGTCGTGCGGGACGGCGTTCACGTCGAGATCTCGGTGTCCGACGTGGGTCGCGGCATCCCCGCCGAGAGCCTGCCCCACCTGTTACGCAAGTTCTCCGGGGCGCAGTCCGGGGAACAGGCGGGAGACGCTACGGGGCTGGGCCTCGCCATCTGCAAGGGCATAGTGGAGGCTCACGGGGGGCGCATCTGGGCCGAGAGCGACGGGCCGGGTACGGGAGCCTGCTTCACATTCACGCTTCCGTCGGTCGAGGACTCCCGCGCTGCCAGCTCACTCCCTTCGACATCGACGAGGCGTGAGGGGAAGAAGGAGGAGCGGCTGCGCATCCTCGCGGTGGACGACGACCCCAAGGATCTCCGGTACGTCCGCGACACCCTCGCCAAATCGGGCTACGACCCGGTTGTGACGGGGGAGCCGGAGGAGGCACTCCTCCTCATGGAGGCCGCGAGGCCGGAACTTGTGCTGCTGGACCTGATGCTTCCGGGTACGGACGGCATCGAGTTGATGAAGCACATCCTTGACGTGGCCGACGTGCCGGTCATCTTCCTGTCCGTCTACGGGCGGGAGGAGCTCATCGCCAAGGCATTCGACATGGGGGCCGCCGAATACGTCGTCAAGCCCTTCTCGCCGACGGAGCTTTCGGCGAGGATCAGGGCGGCACTTCGCCGGAGGGCCGCCGTGGAGCCGTCGGAGCCGTATCTGCGGGGCGACTTGACCATCGACTACGCCAGTCGCAGGGTGGTCCTGGCTGGCCGCCCCCTGCATCTGACGCCGACTGAGTACCGGGTGCTGGCGGAGCTTTCGGCCAACGCCGGGCGTGTGTTGACCCACGAGCACCTGTTGAAACGGGTCTGGGGGGGAATGGGCGGCGGCAACATACGGCCCACGCGCACCATCGTGAGCAAGCTCCGCCGCAAGCTGGACGATGCCGCGGACAACCCCACCTACATCCTCACTGAGCCTCGCGTCGGATTCCGTATGCCGAAGGGCAGGACGCCGGGCGGGGAGCCGCCCGCGACGCCCTGAGCGCCGGGGCGCTCCTATCTTGAGACTGCACACCGAAAGTTCGCAGCACAGTCCCCTTAGGCCCAGCACATCCTCCATAAGGGCCACGAAGTCGGCGCTCACCTTGGGAATGCACCACTGCTTCTTCTGCCACAGCTTGAGGAGGTTTTTTTCAAGTGCCGCCGCACCGCCTCGTGGGACAAGGACTCTACCACTCCCAACTTCACCATCCGGTCCGCCGGCAGCCGCAGATTCCAGTGGTCGTGGCCCTTGGGCTCAGGACATAGCCCTGATGGATGGTCAGGAGTAGCGTTCCAGCCCAAACAGGCTGAACAGCTCTTCCCGGCTCAACCGGGACGACAGGTCCATGGAAACGTCGTCAATCAGTCTGTCGAATAGGTCCTGCTTCCTGGTCAGGATGGCGTCGATGCGTTCCTCGATGGTATTGGTGCAAGAGTATTTGATCACATTCACCTTGGCAGTCTGCCCCATCCTGTGGCTTCGGTCCTCAGCCTGCCGCTCCACCGCCGGGTTCCACCAGCGGTCCAGATGGAAGACGTACGAAGCCTCCTGGAGGTTCAGGCCCAGGCCACCCGCACGGAGGGAAATGATCAGTGCCTGATGAGCCGCATTATTTCTGAAGCGCTCAATGATCGACGGCCTGTCCTGGATAGGCACGTCTCCGGTGATTAGCAACGGGTTGAATTCACTTAGATGGTTTGCCGCCGCCGCTACTCCTGCAGTGTCGCTGGTGTACTGGGAGAAGACCAGCGCCTTATGCTCCTGGCGAACCAATAACTCCAATCTTTCCTTGATATCGTCCAACTTGCTGGACTCGCCGTCCACGGGATCTGCGTTGCATATCTGCTTCAGCCGCGTGATCAATTCCAGCACGTGCTGGATGGTAATATCCCTTCCCAGCGACCGAAGGTATACAACCCCTTCCTGTTCGGCCTTGTCATAGCTCGCCCGCTGACCGGCGTGCAGTTCGATTGGCAGCAGGGTAACCTGCTTTTCGGGCAGGTCTTCCAGCACATCGGCCTTTTTGCGCCGCAACTGGAGCTGGCGGTGCCGGCTCAATAGTTCGGGGCCGGGTTGGTAACGCTTTGACTGTCTTCCTTGGTCGTGGTCGACGAACTCCAGGATAGAAGCCAACTCTTCTTCATGGTTTTCTATGGGAGTTCCGGTCAGCGCCCAGGAACGGGCGCGATTGAGTCCCTTGAGGGACCTGCTGGTATCGTTGCGGTTCTTGATCCGTTGAGCCTCATCGGCCACGACCACATCCCAAACTCTGCGCCTTAACGGAGCATGAGCGTTACCCTCGAAGTCCGAGCGAATGGTCTCATAGCTGGCCAGAGTTACATCCGTTTCCGCCTGCCACTGCCACCCTCTGTCAGATGCTGAGCCGCGAACGATGATCGCGGAGAGTTCTGGCGCCCACTTGCGAAGTTCTCCCCGCCATTGGTCCAGCAAGCTCGCCGGCGCTGCGACCAGCGCGGAGCGGATGTCGCCGCGGTGGCGCAGAATGCGCAGGGCGGCGATGACCTGCAGCGTCTTGCCCAGCCCCATATCGTCCGCCAGAAGAAGGCGGTCGCTGCCTATTAGGGCCTGCACACCGTCCTCTTGGAAAGGCATTAGGGCGCCAGGCCACTCCAAGCTTGCTTCCGATTGCGCCTCCATGTCGAGTGGAGACAACACCTTGAACAATCTGCTGGGCAGGTCAGAGCCTACTTGACCGTCATGGGCGTCACCCGACCAACCGGCTTGCTCGGAGGGACCGTACACCCCGCTCCACGACGTCTGCTGAAAGAGGACCTGGACCGCCTGTTCAGGCGGTGCTGGAATGGGCACCGTCAGGAATTTCACTTCCTCGACAGAGAGTCCTCCATCGGCAGTTGGGTTAGAATCTCTCAGCAAAGCACAGTTCTTTCAGCGCCCATCGTAGGCTTCCGCGATGCCCGCAGCTGCCCTGTTGAACGGCTCCAATGGGTCCGTACCTTCCGCCAGTTCTTTCAACAGCCGTCGGGCTATCGTATCTTCAGCGGGTGGAGGGGTGCTCCAAACCAGGAATAGGTTTGGTCCGAGCTGTTCGATCTCCTCCGACGCTCCCCTCCTCGGGGCAGGGTCGGTGGATACCCGGCATACCGGGATATCCACGTTGATTTCGCCGGAAAAAACCAAGGGCGGAATCTCGTCGGCTAGCCCCAGGACGACATCTGGAGTACGGTTTATGGACCGGAACAGTTCTCGAATCAAGGCCACTGCGGCAGTCCTGCGCGCTTGTCCTTCTTCCCACAGCACGGAATCGGCGACGTACACGCGGGTGAAGCAGAACTCAAGAGGGAATTGCAGAGCCGATGTCGCAAACAACGCCGCCCGGATTCCCCTTCTCTGGTCCTCATTCAGGAGTTTCAGGAATCCGATCACGCCGGGTGGTTCGCCATTCCTGGCACTATCGAACGGAATTGGCATCCGAATTCAACGAGGCCGCCCACGAGGGTCGCCTATTACTTCTCTCCCTCTTCGTCCTTGGACTGGGTCTCCAGGTCGGAGATCTCAACGTATTGGTGCGTGAACTCTCTCCCTTCGGTTTCCGGGCTGGAGTCCGGGTACAGCCTCAGCAGGTCCCATTCGTTGATGGCCGACCTGATCCTGTAACGCATCCGTTGTTGATACCCAGCTGCGGCGGCTCTGGTTTCCAGGGGGGGAGCGTCCCAACCATATGCCCTGCTGTATATGTGCCGCAAGGTATCCAGCGTGCGGTACACGTCTGCTTCATCCGGGGCGCTCAGCGGTGTACATTGGCGTTCAAGCAGCCTCATGGCCGTTTCGGCCCTCGCCGCCCCGCCGTCGTCGCCGCGAGCGCGGAGTCTCTGTCCAGCATAGTCGCGGTCCTTCTTGCTGCTGGGCTCAGGCGATATATTCGCGAGGGCGTAGTCCGCAGTGACGGTTCCAACTACCACGAGGCCGGGGTATGCCTCTCCCGACGCCTGCCCTAGCCAACGGGCCAACTCCGCATAGGAGCGGGCACGTTGCAGCAGGCTGTACTGGCCAACAAGTTCGATTTCGTCCAGCAGGATGACCCAGCCCCGGTACCCCGCGCCTTTCATCAGTTCCGTGGCGAACCGGAGTCGTTGCGGGGGCAGTTCCGCCGCCCTGGGAGCCCTGAACGAAAAACTCTGCAACTGACCGATTTGTTTCAGTCCGTTCTTAACGCCGCTAACCCTGATTCTCTCCCCCGCCCAGAACGACTCAATGGTGCGGTTCAGTTCCAACTCATTCGATCTCTCATGCACCAGGAGGCTCGCCGGAAAGATTGGGTGAATGCTGCTGGAGGGGGAGCTTGCCCAAGTGAAGAGGTTGGAATATTCGTCTGAATGGTGGTTGAGCTGCAGCCCGACTTCCTCGATTAGTGTGCCGGTACGGCCCAGGATTCTCCCATTGTCCATGGCGGACTTAAACACCTTGCCCAGGTCATAGAGGGGAGTTTCCTTGCTGATGGCCACCTTGCTGCACACGAATCCCTGCGAGAGAGCCCTGTGTTCAAAGTGCGCGAGCAGGTGGGATTTCCCAGTTCCGAAATCCCCCGAAACCAACATTCCCAAGGCACCAGCAGGCGGCACATTAGTATCTGATGCTCGTTGTAGCAAATCCTGGAATTGACTCTCTGCCTGTGGTTGGGTACAGCCAAGCAGTTGCACCGCCTCCCGGTTCGGAACGCCGTTTCGGAGCGCCTCCAATGCTCGCCGGCAAGCTAGAACGGTGTGTTCGTTTTTTGACTGAGTCATGTAAACGGGTTCCTCGCTAAGATAGCCTGACCAGGGACGCCACCGGGTTGACCAGGTTGCGGTCTCTGACGTCGTCAATCACCCTGGTCATCAGGGCCTGGTAGATACCGAATCCCCGGCTCCTGGACCCAGCCTCCTCTTCGAGAAATTCGGGGGAGGTAACTACTACCAGGAGGGTTGCAATGAGCCGGTCGGTGGTGTCCACGAATTCCCTTAGCAATTCATAGTGTTCCAGCACCATGGCCCTGGTGTAGTACCGCAAACCGTCTCTGGGGTTGCGGGCCAACGTAACCCTGGAGTTGTCCAGCAAGATTATGGTGCCCGAGTAACCCACGTGGTGGAGCCAGAACAGGGCCGATTCAAAGAAGTGACGGGCCGTGGTGCGGTTGATGGGGGTATATATCGAAAACGGCCTCACGCTGCTGATTCTGTTGTTGCTGCCTGTCAGCCAGTCGATTATTGGCTGGCCCCTGTACGGTTCCCCTTCCCGGCTGTTCTCCAATTCGCACAGGTGCGCCATCGCGACCCGGAAATCCCTTCCCATGCGGGATTCCCTGAAAACTCGTTCCTGAATCTGTGGCCGCATATAGTCGAGTACGAATTGCAGTTCCAACCCGTTGGCATTGGCGATTGAGTCAAAGACGTTGCTGTCCAGGCGGGGATCTATTCCTTCAATGCGGTAGACCCTGTCTTGTGCCAGCTTGAGGATCATGCGTCTGGCGGCCTCGCGCCAATTCACGGACGAAGCCAGGCCGTGGAACAGGTCCTGCGGCATGTGGGCCCGCCTGTAAGCCGCGTCGAGGGACACCAGTACCATTCCATTCTCTGCATAGCGTTCCCGTATCGCCGTATGCAAATTGACCTTCAATTCATCGGATGCCACTACGAACTTGACCGAAGCACCTCCATTCGGCACGAACGATGACAAATACTCGGATTCCATGACTTCCAGCCAGTCGCCGAGAGGTATCGTGTTTGCCATCAGCCTCCTCCGGAGAACTGAATACCGTAATAGGTTACGACCTGTCCATCGGGGGCCACAAAGGAGAATACGCCCGAGCTGCCGCGGGTTCCGGAAGACGCAGGGAATGACACATGCAGGCCTCTCCTTGTGGTCTTCGGGCCGTCCCGGTCCAACAGGTACAGATCCCGGGTGAAGTCGGTCCGGTTGTACTCGCGGTCGCTGCCTGGCAGTGAAGTGAACAACCGGTACACCCGCTCCAATTGCGCCACCCTTCCCTGCTGGCCCACTGGCATACGGCTTGAGCCTTCCTCCCGGGTTATCTCGGAGTAGACCTGGTACAGGGCTTCAAGGAACTGGCCGGCTCGAAAGCGGGCGGGCTTCTTCTGGTTCTGCAGGAGAATGTCCGTGAGACGGGTCGGACGAATGGTGGAAACTTGCTTCCGGTCTATCCTGACCGCACGGGCAGAGGGCAAGACTCTCACCACCGACGGGTGTGCGATTATTCGTCCGTCGCGTTCATATATGTCCAGGCCTCTCTCGGCAGCCACAGCGCGCAGTTCCCGGCCATAACCGTCGCCAAGATACTGCTGCTCCTCGTCCTCTCCAAAGGGCCAGGACTCCACGGAGTTTGCAACCTCTTGGCGCAGTGCGTCGATAGCATCGCTCATGGCCTTTTGGGCCCGCCTCACAGCAGCGATGTTGCCGTCCTTCGCCGCCTTCTCCAGGGCCCGGGCCAGCCTGGTCAAGTCGGTTGCCGATTTGGCGGTGGACGCGGCCGCCTTTTCCGTATCACTGAAAGCTTGTTCGAAACTTACCATGGCCCATCCTCTTTCACGGATTCGTCACTGGGGCATTTTACCAAACAACTCTTGCTGATCAGACCGGATGTGTCAACGCGGTAGGATCGGAACCCTCACTAGCCCTGGCTCCATTTTCCGGGTCCACCTCACTTCACTCTGGCTCCCTCGCCAGATCCCCCGCTATCTCCTCCATCTGCTCCAGCGCCGCCCGCAGGGCCTCGAGGATTTCCTCGGCGATGATGTCCGGCGGCGGCAGGCTGGCCGAGTCCTCCATGCTCTCGTCCCGGAGCCAGAAGATGTCCAGGTTGGCCTTGTCCCGCTTCACCAGGTCTTCGTAGCTGAACCGCCGGAACCGCTCCGTTTCCTGCCGTCCGCTCCGGTCCTCCGCGTTGTAGCAGGATACGAAGTCGTCCAGGTCGGCCCGGGTCAGGGGGCTGGTCTTCAGGGTGAAGTGATGGTTGGTGCGCAGGTCGTAGATCCACAGGTCCTTCGTCCAGTGGTCCTGTCCCGCCGGCTTGCGGTCGAAGAACAGGACATTGGCCTTCACCCCCTGGGCGTAGAAAATGCCCGTGGGCAGCCGGAGCAGGGTGTGGGCGTCGCACTCCGCCAGCAGCTTGCGCCGGATGGCCTCCCCCGCGCCGCCCTCGAACAGCACGTTGTCCGGCACCACGATGGCCGCCCGGCCGTGGGTCTTGAGGAGCGTCCGCACGTGCTGGAGGAAGTTCAGCTGCTTGTTGCTGGTGGAGGCCCAGAAGTCCGGCCGCTCCACCACCAGGTTGTCCTTCTGCATCTCCCACTGGGTGTCCACGAAGGTCAGGCTGGACTTCTTGCCGAAGGGCGGATTGGTCAGCACCAGGTCGTAGTTCGTGCCCGGGTGGGACCGCAGGCTGTCGTCGACGATGATGTTGGTGTCGTTCCAGCCGATGCCGTGCAGGTACAGGTTCATCACGCGCAGCCGCGCCGCGCTGTCCACGATCTCTCACCCATGCAGCGCGTCGTCCTTGAGATGGGCCCGCTGCCCCTGGTCCATGGCCGGATTGTGCTCCGAGATGTAGTCGTGGGCCGCCAGCAGGAACCCGCCGGTGCCGCAGGCCGGATCGCAGATGACTGCCTCCGGCCCCGGCCGCATCACGTCCACGATGGCCTGGATCAGCTCACCTTGGTCCATCTCCAGGTATAGGGCCACGTTGGAGAGTATGTCGTCCAATGTGCCAACCTTCAACGGGTTGTGTCTGGGGACTGTGATGCGATGTTCACAACCCACGAAGTTGCTTGTAAGTCTCAGGTGACTGCCCCTCTGCCGCACCAAGGTGTAGCCCCTCCGCCGCAACATAGCGGCAAGTTCCACGCCGGATAGGTCCCGGGGCATCCTCACACGGGTATGACCTCATTTTGGACCAGGTGGATGCGGATCGTCTGGGGCGCTTCGCCACTGTCGAAATAGCACAGCACGGCATCCCGCATCATAGACTTCAGGTCTTCCCAGTCCTCTCCCTGGGTTAAGATGTTGTATCCCACGGCTCGCGCTGAGTAACCCCCTTCCGGGGATTCGCGTACCTAAAAGACGACTTCAGTGTCCGGCATCTTCTGCTTCCTCCAGCCAGATTTGCAGATCAAAGAACTGAAAAAGGCGGAACGTCCACATCGATGGCGGCGCTGGCGGGCAGGGGGATGGCCTCCCCGTATTCAGCCATGAGCTCCACATGGTCCGCGACTGCCGCCGTGAGAAGCGAAATGACCTCTTCCCTGGTATCCCCCACCGCCACGCAACCGGGCAGGTCGGGGATATATGCGCCGTAGTTGGCGGGTCCCTTCTCGATGATGACGGTGTATTTCATGGGATGCTTTCCTCGTCGTGCGGCACGGACCCCTTCATTATCCGATCAGCCTGTCGTACTCAGCATGACTCCCAATCCACACCCCCACCAGGTCCTCACCTCGTTCCACGGCAAGGGCTCTATATGAACGGCCGACCCGGGCTACCCAATAGTTGCCGACTTTTTTCAACCTCACCGACGGATATGTTGGGTCATCTTTGAGCCGCTCGTAGTTTCTTCGGGCAGTGGATTGGGCGGATTCGGGAAGCTGTGAGAAAAATTCCCAGAATTGCGGTACTGTTCGATGCACTACAGGTATCCCAACGTCCCATCCCGCTCCGCTTTCTCAACCCATTCCTTCATGAAGTCCAGCCGCCCGGCGGCCGAGTCTTCCTCGATCTGCCGGTCCCACTCCTCCTCTTCCAACTCGTAAAGCCATTCGAGGATTTCCGCGTATTCGGCCTTTGGCAGTTTCAGTATGGCCTGCTTGATTTCCTGAACCGTTGTCATCGCCCTGCCTCCCGGTTGTCGGGATAGGATTATACTGCCAAACAGCCCGCGCCTCACCCCGCCAGCGCCACGTTCAGCTCCTCCAGCAGCGGCTGGAGTCCCTCCCCGAAGAGGTCGAACGCCCGGGCCAGCCCGCCCTGCTGGCTGAAAGGCGTGTACTGGAAGGCGTCCAGGTCGATGCTGACGCTGCCCGCGATGTGGTTCTTGATGGCCTCCAGCCACTGGCGCTGCTCGTTGGAAAAATCCCGGCCCGCCGTCTCCTGCATCGCCAGCCAGCCCCGGAACCGGTCCTCCACGCCCTCGGCGAAGGGGGCCAGCTCCTCCGCCTCTCCGATGGCCCGCCGCACCAGGGATACGATGTCCGCCAGCACCCGCTGGCCGGAGCCCCGCACCCGGGAAGCGTCCAGCCGCCGGTAGGCTTCCCAGAGTTGGCCGGTGGTCCATGACCGGGGCGGCAGCTTCAGCGCGTCGGCCAGCGCCTTGATATCCCCGAAGGTCAGCCGCTGCCGGTAGGGCCGCTGGTACAGGACCTCCAGGGCCGCGATCTCGTCCTGGTGTTCTTCGATGTACTTCTCGAAGGACTCCACCAGCCCGATAGCCGCGTTTTCGGTGAACCCGGCCTCGATCACCGTGTCCGTTGAAACCGCTTCGATGGTCTGCATGTAGGACTTGTGCAGGTCCGGGTTGGATGCGAAGGGCCTGGCCGCCTCCTCCATCCCGGTGGCAGCCTGTGCCGCCTCCAGCGCCGCGTCCGGGCCGGTGGCTTCCACCAGGCCGGATACCAGGTCGTGCAGCGGCATCCCGCCCGCCTGCGCCTCGATGGCGTTCCTGTCCTGGGGGCTGAGGTGACGGTCCAGGCGGGCCAGCCTGCTGGCCAGGGACGAAAGGGTGTCAGAATCCCGGTTTCCCATTCCCACCAGGTCCAGCAGCTTCTCGAAGGACACCGTCGGCTGCCGCTCCAGCGAGTAGGAGTCGGACAGCTCGTTCTCCGTGACTCCCACCGCGTCCACGATGACGAACCGCTCCTTGTTCGTGGCGTCCGGGGTGACCGACTGGAACTCGGTGGGATTGGTCACCCGCACCCCCCGGCCCTTCATCTGCTCGAAGAAGCTGCGGCTCCGCACGTTCCGCATGAAGAACACGATCTCCACCGGCTTGATGTCCGTCCCCGTGGCAATCATGTCCACCGTCACGGCGATGCGGGGGTTGTAGCTGTTGCGGAAGTCCTGGAGCAGCTGTTCCGGGCTTACGCCGGTGGTCTTGTAGGTTATCTTCTGGCAGAAGTCGTTCCCCTTTCCGAACTCGTTCCGCACGATCTCGACGATGTCCTCGGCGTGGCTGTCGTCCTTGGCAAAGATGATGGTCTTCGGGACTTCAAAACGGCCCGGGAAAATCTCGGTGAACAGGTTCTCTTTGAAGGTGCGGATGACGGTGCGGATCTGGTCCACTGCCACCACGTCCCGGTCCAGTTGGCTGGGGGCGTAGGTAAGGTCGTCGTTCAGCTCTTCCCAGAGGAGTTTGCGGGTGCGGCGGTCCCGCCGGTCCACGGTGTAACCGGATGGCACACTTCCGCCCTCCTCGGTGATCTCGGTGCGGATCCGGTAGGTGTCGAAGTCCACGTTGACGTTGTCCGCCACCGCCTGGGCATGGTTGTATTCCATCACCAGGTTCCGCTGGAAGAACCCCAGGGTCTGGGCCGATGGAGTGGCGGTCAGCCCGATGAGGAAGGCGTCGAAGTAGTCTAGCACCTGCCGCCACAGGTTGTAGATGTAGCGGTGACACTCGTCGGTGATGATGAAGTCGAACTTCTCGATGGGGATGTCCGGGTTGTATTCCACGGGAGGGGGAGGCCGGCTGATTCCCGGGGTGTCGAAGCCCGACATCTCCTCCAACTCCGGGTCCAATTCCTCCCCCTTGAGCATGGAGTAGACCCGCTGGACGGTGGCGATGCAGACCTTGCTCACCGGGTCGATGTGTCCCGACTGGAGCAACTGTGCGTTGTATAGCTCGGTGAATTTGCGCCCGTCGTCGGGGGTGGTGAAACCTTGGAACTCCCGCAGGGTCTGCCGTCCCAGGTTGCTCCGGTCCACCAGGAACAGGATGCGGCGGGCACCGGCATATTTGATGAGCCGGTAGACCAGGTTGCAGGCCATGAAGGTCTTGCCGCTGCCGGTTGCCATCTGCACCAGTGCCCGGGGGCGCCCTGCGGCCAGTGATTCCTCCAGGTTGCGTACCGCCGTCGCCTGCACCGTCCACAAGCCGGAAGAATCGAGGGGAGGCATCTCCCGCAACCGCCTCCGCAGGCTGTACGGCACCGTGTATGGGGCCTGGGTGCCTGCGGCCTGGGGCAGGCCGATGTTCCAAGAATGACTCTCGGTTCTGACCCATTCCGACAGGGTTTGGGGTGTGTGGAACCAGAACGCCGTCCGGCTGCGGGGATCCGGGTCCAGCAGGTTGGTGAACCTCGTTTCGGCGCCGGTGCTCTCGTACAGGAAGGGCAGGGGCCGGGCGTATGCGGGAAGGCTGTCCGGCAACCCGTCGCTGTACTTCGCCGACTGAATTTCCACCCCCGACAGCGTGAACCCTTCCGGCTTGGCTTCGACCACCCCGGCGGCTTGCCGGTTGACGAAAAGCAGGTAGTCCGCCGTGCCGTACCCCGCCTTCAGGACGAACTCCCGCACGGCAACCCCAGTTCCGGCGTACAGGTTGATGTCCTTCCAGTCCTGGACCACCCAACCGGCTTGCTCCAGCATCCGGTCTATGCTGACCCTGGCTCTTGCTTCGGGGGTAGTCAAGTCCTCAACTCGCGCTCAAAATCTGTCCACTTGCCAAATCGGAAAGGTGCGCCGCCGTGGAGGCTCTTAACAAAAGCCGTTCACGGCTTCAGGAACCGCCGCGGTTGTAGTTCAGCCTTCCGGCGCTGGGAGCCTCCCCCGGGGGGCCAACGTCCTTGAAATGAAAGGTGAAACGCCGGATTGCGTCTTCGGTCGGACATGGTTGGAAGGGCTGGGCCATGGGGAGGGATTGGGCCCGGGAGCTTGTCCTGGAGGTTTGGGAATGTGGTTGGCGTTACAGTCCGTGCCGGACGGCAGGATCCCGATGCGGTCGTCAGGGCGCTCCTGAATGGAGCACTGGCATTGTCAGGGTAGCCGGCCAGGCCTTTCCGGGCCCAACTGCCGTCCAAACAATGGTGCACAGAAAGGCACCCAACCCCCGCCGCCATTCCCAACAAAGCCCTTGCCCCGCTTGGAGCAGGAATTAGCTGGCGGAAGGGCGTCCGTACAATCGAAGCCGTGCTCAAGCACGATAATGGGCTTTTTGAGACCAATTTCATATTGCGTATACCTTTCGATATACCAACATTTGCTCCCGTGGAATCAGTTCGAAGTCGCCTAGTCCCCTCTTGGGACTCGAACTGATTCTTGTGAAGATGAACCTTCTGGTCTCAGGGCCCAGTTCCTAGCGACATGGCAAGATATCATCGTCAAGCGTAAGGTAGGCCCTGCTCTCATCGACGCTTCGGTCGATCTGTGAAGTTCGGGGAAAGCTAAGATCAAGGGCAATGCCAATTCAACTGGGACTACCCACAATCCAACACACGAACCTTTTTATCCCGTTGCGAGAATTCGACCGTCTATACTGATGCCCCCGGTTTTTCCAGCTTGCTCCCCATCTCTGGGTGTGGCCGATATACACCCGTTTGGATAGGTTTTCGGCCCAAATTGCGTAGACCGGAAGGCTTCGGTTCGTTGCTTCAATTCTAGAACCAATGAGTCCTGCGTTGGAAAGGATAGGTCGGGATTGCGATTCGACGGCGCTCCTCCCCCGCGAATAGACCAGAGAATGAGACGTCCAGCCCGGCCTCGTAAAGGCCGGCTACGGCTCCTAGGAAACGATCGTAGAAACCCGGGGATTCTACCCCATTGGAGGGATCCCCTAGCGAAGAAACCGCCATCGGCTGGTCGAACCCTTGCGGCCAGGCAGCACTGATTCCTCCGGCCAGGTTGGAAGCAGAGCCGACTTCCACTACCACGCCCACTTTCAGATCGGTCATGGTTTTCGAACATCGGGCCGGGTCGACCGATTCCTGGTCTTGCTGGAGCCAGGAGGAAAATTCAGCAACACCAATGGAGTCTACTGACCGACCGTTGGAACTGCTGATAACGGGCAGGGTTGGAGTCCCGAGAGTCATCCCGCTGAACACCTTCTCGAACCCGGCCAACGTCGAAGTAGGGGCCTGTCTCAGCCCCGTTTCCTGGAGGTTTCCAAGATTCGCTGCCAACCGTAAACCCTCTTCGAGGTTGAACAGGCCTGCCGCTTGCGCCGCCGCGAGCCACCCCGGACCTTCGGCCCCTACTACGGCGGGCATGATCCCTACGCTCGCCCATTGGGCGGTCAACGCGCATTGAAGGGCGTAAAGGGCTGGCAGGTCCCATCTGGAAGAATTCTTCCGGGGCTCGCCGCCGGACCTAGAGTACGACATATCCAGCAACGAGATTCCGTGCTGCTCCCCGATCAGGTCGTCACAGAACGTCAGCACCGCCCGGATTACCGGCTCACTCCCGCGGAGAGCTTTCCCGATGCCTACCCAAGGATCTTCGTGGCCGGGATAAATGAAGGCTGTTGTGTTGACTTCGCGGGGGGTCGGTCCCTCTGTGTCCTGGTCAGTCTCGGCCAGCAGTCGCAATTCCTGGCAGAGCTGCTCCCGGTCGCTGAATACCAGGCCGACGCGGTGGGGAAAGTGGGCGCGAGCCATGCCGGCGGTCCAGGCCATATCGGCCAACAATTCACTTTCTCCGGACCAACGATTTGCTTCAAGCCATGCCAGGTAACGTTCAGCCAACTGCCGTATCGCAGGTTCGGATTTTCCAGAAAGCGGCAGCAGCCGGCTACTTCTTTCCGGGGCCTGTCCATCCCACGATATCAAGCCATTCGCTGGAACCAGCGGAGTCACGGGGATTGGCTTCGGTTCACCTGCTGGCAAGAGAGCCGGGTTACGGGTTGTAGAACCTCCCGCAGAAAGGCCGTAACCCTCGACCAAGACATGGGCGTTGGTCCCCGAAAGGCCGAAAGCGTTGACGGCTGCCAAGGGCTCCCGGCCGGAAATGGCAGGCCAGTCCGTCTTTTCGGAGGTCACCTGAACTGCGATCTGGTCCCACTCAATGTTGGGGTTCAGGGTCTGGAGGTTTGACATTCCGGGGATGATTCCCTGTTGCATTGAAAGGATAGTCTTGATTAAGGCTGACATTCCGGCAGCCCACTCTGCGTGTCCTATGTTCGACTTGACCGACCCGATGAGCAGCGGAGTTTGCGGGTCGCGGTCCCTGCCATAAACCGCCGCAACCGCATTCAACTCAATAGGATCCCCCAACTGGGAACCAACCGCATGGGCCTCCACGTAATCCACTTGGGTGGGAGTAACTCCAGCCCGGGCAACTGCTTCCTGCATCACCCGCGACTGGGCAGGGCCATTGGGCACGGTCAGGCCGGCGCTGGCGCCGTTCTGGTTTATCGCTGACCCACGTATCACTGCCCATATGCGGTCTCGGTCGGCCTCAGCTTCGCTCAGTCGTTTCAGTACCACTACTCCGCACCCGTCGGCCCTAACGTAGCCGTCGGCCGAGGCATCAAAGGGCCTGCATTGGCCGGTGGGAGAGAGCATGCCCACATCCATCATGAACCTGGAGACAGCGGGAGACAGGACCACGTTGACTCCCCCGGCCAGAGCCAAGTCCACCTCGCCTTGCTGCAAAGCAACCACCGCCTGATGCACTGCGGCCAAGGAAGACGCGCATGCCGTGTCAACGGGCATGGCCGGACCTTCCAGGCCCAGGGCGAATGAAACCCGGCTCACCGTTACGCTTCCCGTTGTTCCCAGGTAAGTGTGGGACTGATCATTGTTTTGGATCAGGTCCCTGTATTCGCTGCCGCCGACCCCGGCGTACACTCCCGTGCGGCTGCCCCGCAGCTGTTCCGGGTCCAGGCCGGCGTCTTCGAGGGCATTCCAGGTTGTCTCCAACAGCATCCGCTGACGCGGGTCCATCATCCGCGCCTCGATCGGCTGAATCCGGAAAAACCTTGAGTCGAACTGGTCGATGCGCTCCACGAAACCACCCCGCCGGTACGCCGGGTCTTCTGCACGGGGGTCTCCCACGACCCCGTTCCAGGAACCGCCGTCCTGGCGGCCTTCGGTGACAGCATTGCGTCCGGCTTCCAACAGTTCCCAGAACTCGTCCAGGTTGTTGGCACCGGGGAAGCGGCAGGCCATGCCCACCACCGCTATCCGATCATCAACGACCGGGGCCTCCAGGGGTTGTTCCTGAACACTCGGTTCAGAGGACTCTGCCGGGCCGTTGGCTCCCAGGACCCGACCAAGCTCTTCAGCCAGATGGCTTGCCAGGCTGGAGATGTCCGGGTAGTCGAAAACGATGGTATTGGAAGCCGTATATTGTCCGGCGAAGGCGCGGTTGATCCGGTTTCGCAACTCCACCGCCATCAGGGAGTCCATGCCCAGATCGAAGAACCCCACCGTTGGCGATGGCAGAGAGGACAACCTGAGCACCGCCTGGACTTGTTCCTGGAGGAAGGACGTGATCACACCCTGGGGACCTGACGAGGGCATGCCGATCAACTGGGAAAGCAGATCTTCCGAAGTTGCCGAGTCCCCGGACGGCTCACCGCCAGGCGAGGATAGAAGATCTTCTAGGAGGGGAGGACGGGCTTCCACCGCTTCTTCGAAAACGGACCAGTCCATGGACATCACCACCGACGTCGCCGCGTCCTGCCGCACCAATTTCTCGAAGGCGTTCAGACCCTGTTCCGGAGTGAACCAGCGGCCTCCCAAGGCTGACCGCCTCCGCTCAATCCGCTCCCGTTGTTCTGCAGCCTCCCCGATGTCCGACCACGCCCCCCAGGCAATGGCCTGCCCGGCAAGGCCCAGGGCCCGCCGATGGCCGGCCAGTTGGTCCAGGAAGGCGTTGGCTGCCGCATGGTTCGCCTGGCCGGGGTTGCCCATTACGCCGACCCGGCTGGAAAAGAGGACAAACAGGTCCAGGTCTCGGCGCACAGTGGCGCGGTGCAGGTGCCAGGCCCCCACTATCTTGGGCCTGAGCACTTCATCGAAGGTCTCCCAGCTCTGGTTCCCCAGGGCGCCGTCTGAGAGTACGCCTACGCTGTGTATGATTCCGGCCAGCGGCGGAAGATTTGCGTCGATGCGGGCGAGCATGGCGTCGATGGCCGCGGTGTCGGTAATGTCCGCCAGCTCAATCTCCACCCTGACGCCGCGTTGGCGCAACTCCTCCACGGCATTCCGGGCCTCGGGGTCAGGATGCCGGCGGCCGTTCAAAACAATCGTGCCCGCGCCGTGGTCCGCCAGCCAACCGGCGACGGCGCACCCGATCCCGCCCAGGCCGCCGGTAACCAGGTAGGAACGGTCCTGCCGCAACTGGCCCTGCGCCAGCGGCTGGTTGGTCAGGACAATCTTCCCTATGTGACGGGCGGATCTCATGAAACTCAGCGCCGCCCCGGCTTCGGCCATTGGCCATCTGCTGTGGACCAGGGGTTCCAGTTCCCCGGCGGAAACCCGCTCCATTATTTCCCGCAGCACCATCCCCACCCGTTCCGGGTCGGTCTTCTTAAGAACATCGAGCTCCAGAATGGAGTAGGCAACATCAGGGCGAACCTCCGCCATTTCTTCATGGCTGAGGATGTCCCTTCTGGCCAACTCCACGAAGCGCCCTCCATCGGCCAGGCAGGAAAGGCTGGATTCGATGAAGCCTTCGCTGGTGAGGCTGTTCAGCACCACATGGACGCCTTCGCCACCGGTGGCTTCAAGGATTTCCTGGCCGAACCTGGTCTGGCGACTGTCGAATATGTGCTTGACCCCGATGCGGCGGAGATATTCCTGCTTCGGCGCGCTGGCCGTGGCAAAAATCTCCGCGCCAGCTGCCTGGGCCAACTGGATAGCGGCCAGGCCTAGTCCACCGGCGCCGGCGTGGATCAGCACCCGGTCCCCGGGCTCGAGGCCGGACATCTGGTATGAAAGGGCAGCGGAAACGAAGGCGCTGGGTATCGTAGCCAACGAGGAAACCGGAATATCCGCTGGCGCAGGCGCCACCAGCTCCTCATGGGTAACCATCTCCGGTGCAAAGGCGCCGAATCCGAGCCCCACCACATGGTCACCCACAGTTACATTGGTGACTTCGGAGCCCAATTCGATTACATGACCGCACATCTCCCGCCCCAGGCCGCCTTCTTCGATAAAGCCCAGGGACCGGAAGACATCCCAGAAGTTAACACCGGCGGCCTCGACCGCAATCCGGACTTCCCTGGGTTCCAGGGGGCGGACGGGCAGCCGGTTGACCTCGGGCCTGTCAAACACGCCGTCCCGGTTGGGGGACAGCACCCACTCCGTTTCCTCCGGCAGAGCCAGACGCCCGGATTCCTCCGCGCCGGAAGCGGCTCGGATCAGCCGGGCCGCTCTGCGGCGACCCTGGCGGTAGGCAACGTGGTTTTCTTGGTCTGGATAAAGCAGTTCATTGGCCACATCGGACGGCGTCACGGACACGCTCGGATCCAAGTCCAGCATTCTGGGCTGAAGGTGGGCGGCTTCCAGGGCTACTACCTTCCCCAGGCCCCACAGTATGGAACCGGCCAACTCGCCGGCATTCTCGCGCTCCAGCACCTGGGACCCACGAGTGACAAACCACAGACCTTTTTCCAGGGTCAGGTCCGTGTCAAGCAATCCCTGGACCAAGGCGAGCGCGCTTTCCCCAGCGTGTCTGACATCTTCATGCAGTTGGGTGGTGGTAGCCTGGGCCCCGCGACCTTCGAGCCCCTGCAGGTGGACCACGCCATTGAATGGGACGTCCCGCGGCAAGTCTTCTAACAGTGAACGCCACGAATCACGGCTTCCGGCATCAATGAAAGGAGTGATGACTTCGAGTCCAGGCGGCATGGTCTGGTCGTCGCCCAAGCCCTTCCCGTTCGCCAGAACAACCGTCTGGTTTCTGGAGGCCAACTCCACGGCCAGTTCCCGCCCCACCCCGGCGCCGTCTCCTGCGACGACCCACAGGCCCGGAGCTTCGACTACGCGGGCCGGTCCCTGGGCGACGATTACTCCCTTGTCAAGGGAATCATAGGGTATGGAGTCGTCAACCCCCAGCACTACCGCATCCTCATATCCCGCGTCGGCCAGTGCTCGCCGCCAGATGGAAGGTGTGGCCAGGGCGTGGTGCGGGCGATAATCGTCGGCGAACCTCCACCACCCATCCAGTTGGCCAAAGGTGAGATCCATCCAGCCCAGACCGCGGAGGTTTTCTAGAGCTACCAGCTGACCCGATGGCGCCAGAAGATCCCGGCAGTGCCCCAGAGTCTCCCCCAGGTACTGGGTCGCGTGCAGCACGTTTGAGGCGATTATCAGGTCGTAGCCATGGGCATCGAAGCCCTGGGCAACGGGATCCTTTTCGATATCCAACGGCCAGTATTCGATCCCATCGTTGCCGAATCTCTGCTCCGCTTCCGCAAAAAAGCCCGCGGAAATGTCTGTATAGGTGTAGTCGAACCGGCCTGGTGGAAGCTCCGGAATCACGGAGGCAGTCGCCGATCCTGTGCCCGCCCCCACCTCCAGCACTCGCAGACGCCGGTCCTCCGGCAGAAAGTCCAAGAGGGAACGGACGGCATCCGCCAGCAACCGGTTCGCAGCCCGAGCCACCGGTGCTTTCAGGTAGAGATCTGCGGCCGTTGGTTCCCCGCTGCTGAACAGCAGCGTCAGAGGGTCCTGTCTCCCCCGCAGCACATCGGCCAGAGCCGCGCCCGACCGGCGGAACAGGCCGATCTCGGTCAGACCGTGGGAATACCTGCTGGTCATCTCCGCATCGAATCCCGTGGGGTCACCAGGCAGATTTTCCGGCCAGGGGTCTCCCGCTCCCAAAGTGACGACAAACCCGTCGCCTTTCTCCACAACAACACCAGATCGGGCCAGCATTTCCAGCAAACGGCGGAACAAGCGTCCGTGTCCCGGAAGAACATCAAGCCGTTGCATGAGCTCCTCGGGTTCAACGTTCTCCCCCCTTTTGCGGTGCCAACCCATTTCCTCCAGAGTGAGCAGGGCATATGATCGGGACCAACGCTCCAGGTCGCCAAGCAGGGCGTTCCTGTCCATGGGATCCACTCCTGCCCAGGTTAGGTAATCGGAGAAGAGTCCCGTTCCAGCCGCCACTTCGGTAGGCTGGGGGAAGAAATCCGCAGGCATTAGCCCCGATGAAAGGGGCCGGTCCCGCCAGACTACCTCGTAGAGCAGGTCGTTGACACCCTCCGTTCCCTCTACCGCAGCTAGCAATGCCGACCGGGTCGCCCGCTTGACCGTGTAGCCCCTTAGACCCCCTATGAGGTTTCCATCAAGATCGCAGATCCGGATTTCGCCACTCAGAACCTCTGGGTGCTCGTCGGACTCGTGACCCGGATGCTCGCTGGCCTCGCTCATCTCGACGTGGCAAACCACCCGTTGGGGTAGTTGCCTGGGCAACCACATCCGTTCCCAGCCAAAGGGCAGATACGTCGGTTCGTCCGAAGAGCCGGTCATGTTCCGCGCCATGCCCACCACCTGGAAGCAACCGTCCAGAACCAGAGGATGGACAGCCAGGCCGTGCCCCTCCACACCGTCCGGCAGGGAGACTTCCCCCAGGGCCTCGCCGGGACCGGACCAGACCTTTCCCAGGGTGCGGAAGGACCGGCCCAGATCTATACCAGTGGCAGCCTTGGCGCGGTAATAGGCCGGCACGTCTGCCGGTGACAGGCGGGCCCTCAGGCTTTCCAGATCGATGCGTTGGCCGGCCTCCTCCAACGCGTCGCCCGCTATCACCCGACCCTCCATATGCATTGTCCAACCCTTTTCCGAACCCCGGCTGAAAATCTGGATGAGGCGGGACGGCCCTTCTTCGCAATCCTCCAGGAAGGTTTGAACTTTTCTCCTCCCCTGGCCCGTCGTTTCCTGATTGTCCTGCTCCAGGAAGACCAAGGGACTGTGCAACTGTATGTCGTCCAATAACACCGAATCGCAACCCTCGACCAGGGATGCAGTCGCCGCCATGGCGCCACAGAGGGCCCCCGGGGCAACCAACCGGCCGAATACCCGGTGATCCACCAGCCACGCCGGATCCGAAGGGGCAAATTCAGTCTCAAAGGCGATTTCGCCCCGGGCAGACTCGTGCCGGTCACCCAACAGGGGATGGCCTTCGCCCGCCCGCCGCTGTTTCGAGACCTGAAGCCAGTGGCGTTCCCTCTGGAACGGATACGCCGGCAGCGAAATCCGGCGCCGCCTCTCTCCCGAGAACAGCCCTTCGAAGGAGATGTCGAGGCCTGCCTCGTACACCTCCGCCACTGCGTCAACGAAGTTGCTCTCCGGTTCCGGTGTTGAACCGTCCCGGGGCGGCCGCCGCAAGCTTGCCACGACAACCGGACCGTAGTCCTGGCTTCGTTCCCTCGAAAAGTCTGGCGAAGAATCTGGCCAGGCCTGCATGGCCATGGGTCCAAGGACTGAGTGAGGCCCCAGTTCAATCACCATGTCGATTCCCATGTCGGCCAGTGCGCCGATGCCCCCGGCGAAAGCGACCGGCTGCCGGGCGTGCCGCCTCCAATACCCGCCGCCCAGCTCAATCTCAGGACCGACAGGCCCACCCGTCAGGTTGCTGATCATGAGAATGGATGGATGCCGGACCGGAACCCCGTCAAGAGCAGCTTCCAGCCCGTCCAAGGCCGGGTCCACGAGGGCGCTGTGGAATCCCCAGGAGGTGTTAAGCCGGATCGCCCGAATGCCTTCTGCCTCGAATAGGCGGCATATAGCCTCGACGTCCTCCACCGGTCCGCTGACGACCTGCTGGGGGCCATTGTCGGCCGAAACGCTCAAGCCAACGTCGCTAGACGCTGCGTTCACCGTATCCACCGCCGCCGCCACCCTGGAAGCCGGCGCAAAAACCGCGGCCATCGCGCCCCGTTCGGTGCCCGACAACAGAGTTCCCCGCGCCGCGGCAAACCGCATCCCATCCTCCAGGGTGAACACCCCGGCCGCTTGGGCCGCGGCCAGTTCTCCGACGCTGTGGCCGAGGACGGCAAAGGGACGGATCCCCACACTGCCCCATAATGCGGTGAGCGCGGCCTCCAGCGCGTACAGGGCTGGCTGTTCCCACGCCGTGTCACCTAGTTCTCCCTCGGCTCCCTCCCGGCCAAACATCACGTCCAGAAGGGACGTTCCCCTTATTTCCCGGATGACCCTTTCGCAGCGATCCATGACGGTCCTGGCCACGGGCTCACTCTCATATAAGTCCCTGCCCATACCAACCCACTGGCTTCCCTGTCCGGTGTAAAGGAACGCCACCCGGGTTACCCGACCCGGTTCCTCCCCTGAGTCAGCCTGTGCCAGGGATGTCAACCGCTGCCGCAGAGACACCATATCGTGAAACACGGCTCCTGCCCGATGATCGAAATGACTGCGGCCAACGCCGGCAGTCCATGCCATGTCCGATAGAATCTCCGGCAGGGCGGTGCCATCGGAGGCGCCTTTTACCACACCGCCGTCGAGCCACGCCATGTACCGCTGCGCCAACTCCCGCAGCGCGCCTACCGACTTCCCCGAAAGCGGCAAGATTCGTGCCCGGCGCAGCAAACTTCCGTCCCACGGCATGGGTTCGCAGCCGAGATGCTCCCGCAGATCAACCTCGACAAGCTTGGCCGGCCCCAGGGCAGGTTGTTCCTGGCTGGGCAGCCCATCAGGAGAGGTATGCTCCTCCAGCACGAGGTGGGCATTGGTACCGGAAATCCCGAAGGAGTTGACCCCCGCCAGCCTGGGTCCTCGGAGCCGGTCCGGCCAGTCCAAAGTTTCCGACGGCACTCGGAGGGGCAGACTTCTCCAGTCTAGGCTCGGATTGGGGTCCCGAAAATGAAGGTGTTTCGGAATCAACCCCTGGTTCACGACCAGCGCCGCCTTGATCAACCCGGCGATGCCCGCGGCCGACTCCAGATGTCCAACGTTGGTCTTTACGGATGCCACTATTAAAGGATCATCGACTGAGCGATCCTGGCCGTAAACGCTGTTGACAGCGTTCAGCTCTATCGGGTCTCCTACCGCTGTACCTGTCCCGTGGGCTTCAATATAAGCGACTTCCGACGGGTCGACTCCCGCATCGAAAAGAGCATCCTCCATCACCTTTACCAGCCCTGGCGTGTTCGGTACTGTAAGGCCTACCCCGGTTCCCCCATGGTTGACCGCCCCACCCCGAATCACGGCCCAGATCCGGTCTCCGTCGGCCTCGGCCTCGGCAAGGCGTTTCAGCACGACCACCCCACAACCTTCCCCCCGAACGTATCCGTTGGCAGACGCGTCGAAAGCCTTGCATTGACCATCAGGCGACAACATCATCGAGTCGGCGCGGAGTTCATAAATGCGGCCATTCAGGATGGCCTGGACTCCACCCGCAATGGCCAGATCTGCTTTGCCTTGCTGGAGGTCTGCAACCGCATCATGCACTGATACAAGGGAAGAGGCGCAGGCGGCGTCCACCGCCTTCGCCGGGCCCATCAGGCCCAACACGAAGGAGACACGGCCGCTGGTGCCGTTCAAGTTGGTGCCGCTCAGGGCATAAAGACAGCCGGCCGCCTCGGCCGGCTTGCTGGAGTCAACGACCATCATCCGGTACTCGTCGTTGCTAATCCCGGTGTAAACGCCGGTGCGGCTCCCCCTCAGCCGTGCCGGATCAATCCCGGCGTCCTCCAGGGCCAGCCAGCTGACCTCCAGCATCATCCGTTGTTGGGGATCCAGCAACTCGGCTTCCACGGGGGAGATACGAAAAAACGGGGCATCGAATTGGTCCAAGTCCTCTACAAAAGCGCCATACCGGCATGCCTGGTTTTGAATCTGGCGGTCCCCGAACAATTCGCCCATGCGGCCCACGCCAGAACCCGGCTCTCCCTCGGTAACCGAGTTCCCGCCCTCCAGCAACAACTGCCAGAAGTCCTCCAGGTTTGGCGCCTTGGGGAACCGGCAAGCCATCCCCACGATGGCGATCGGCTCCCCGGCTCGCGGAAAATCCCGTGCGTCGCGCTTGAATGCCGAGTATTGCTTTTTCGTCACCCGTCTTTCCTCCTGGATTCCATTGAAATTGGGTGAACGGCCACCCAATGTAAACGCTGACACGGGGCCCGACTGCAAGGTGGCTGTCGGACCCATCTAAACGTGACTACCGGCTCCAAAATCCCCTGGCCGTTGAGTTTTAGAGAATCGCCAAACCGAATATTCGTATGCGGAACAATCAAGTCCAAGTGAGGCGGGCCGGGAATCCGCACCGCTTCCCGTGGCCCTGTGGGTCTACATCAGGACCCACTCGTTAAACGCTACGCTGTAAAGCAAAAATAGGATGCAAAGCTCAATAAAACACGAAAACACGCCCGGTAAATCTATCGTCCAGGGGTTTCCCTCAGGTTGTAGCCCTTGGAAATTGGCCAGAAAAAGAAACTGGGCCGGCAACGTTCCCGTTCCCCGGCCCTCGGCGTGTTTCAATCCGATATTGCCCCGTCTTCAACACCCTATCAGCCACTTCGATACCGACATCAATAGCTCAACGTCCACCTGGGCTTTTGGGGCGCAAGCCGCCTTCAGTTGACCGAATCCCCCGGACAATTCCTCCACGGCCGCGACACTCATGCTCCGACCATCCGGACCATATCGTTGCCGACGCCATATACCCGGCCGGCTTGGAAGGTTAACGGCCCTGACGGGGCTTTAACCAACCAGCGACCCTTGCCAGGGCTTTGGCCTTGCTGGGTTAGTTGGCATGGCTTTCCAAGCGCCCGTACACGGGTGGCAGTGCCTGAGGCCACAAAAGGACTTCACCGGCGGCGGGAACCAGGCACCATGGTGCTATAGGAACTTTATGCTGTCAGGCCAAGAAACCTGTCTTCCCGGAAGTCCCTTCCGCGTTTCCTCTATCGGTAGCTTAACCGGTTTGCCCGCCTAGGTGCGCTACCAAATCACCTACGGTGCTGTACTTGGCACAGTCGTCGGGGCTGAAGGAGACGCCGAATTCGTCAGCCACCAACTTGACAAAGGCAACGAAGTAAACTGACGATATCCCTGAATCCCTCAGGCTTGAGTCCAAGTGCAAGGGTTCCCCCACCGAACGGCCTTCAATTTCGAGGTTTTCGTCCACCAATTTCCTCAATCGTTCCTCGACAGAAGCCATAGTCCAAGATCCTCCAAGTGCCGCAGATTTCTAGAACCAGAGAACACCGTTAGCGTAACAAGGTGGGACTCTTAGGTCAATTCAAACCGCACTCCCAATCAGGGCTGTCGCATTCGGATTTTGGTGAACTGGGAGAGGATGATGACTAGCAGCCTGTCCGAGAAACATGGTTGGCGAGTTGGAGCGGGTATGATGGAAGCAGTCCAGTCGCTGGGAGCCGGAGATGAGCAAGACCTACCTGCCTTACGATCCTGACCAGCAGTTGTTGCTGCCGGCTGCGCTGCAGGACTGGTTGCCCTAGGACCACCTGCCCACCATCTCCCCGACATTGACAGAAAAACACTCATCAAACGGCGAACAGACAATCGAAATCTGAATGTAAACAGACGGTTGATCCTCTCTTAAGGGAGACGAGACGACGGATTGTTGAGGCCGGAAGTCCGTAATTGACAGTAACCTGCATGTCTGCTGAAATTGGGCCATTACAAGGCAGAATGGCAGAGATGGAGGAGAGCATTATGGCAGGCAGGACTTTGATCTACGTCGGCGCCGAGGCGGATGGGCTGTATCGCAAGGAGGCGGGGGATTCCCGTTGGGAGAAGCTGGCCAAGGGTATGCCGCCCTCCCCGCAGGTGCGGGCCATTGCGGTGCATCCCGAAGACTCCAGCACCGTCTTCGTTGGCACCCAGCGCGGCGTCTACCGCTCCAATGACGGTGGCGACAGCTTCGAGCGCATGAACATGACCGAGGGCCGCATCGTGTGGTCCATCAAGTTCCATCCCCACGATTCCAGCATCATGTTCCTGGGCACCGAGGGTGCCGAGGTGTTCAAGAGCACCGATGGCGGCGAGAACTGGGAGTACCTGTCCACCGTCGCCAACCCCGACGCGGTGCAGATGGCCTTCGCCACCCGCATCCTGGGCATCGGCATTGAGGCGGGCGATACCAACCAGATGTACGCGGCGCTGGAAGTCGGCGGCGCGGCTCACAGCTCCGACGGCGGCCAGACCTGGACCATCGTCAACAGCGGGTTTGAAGGCGACGTTGACCTGTTGGACCTGCACGGCGTGACCGTGGGCGTCAACGAGTCCGTGTTCATCTCCAACCGCACGGGCGTCTGGCGCACCCGCGACCGGGGGCAGAGTTGGGACAACCTCCATTTCGAAAGCTTCTCCGATATCCGCTACTCCCGGGGAGTAGAGGTTGCGCCCAACGACCCCAGCACTCTTTACGCCTGCGTCGGCCTGAACTTCGGCAGCGAAGAGGGCGGCGTCCTGCGTTCCACCGACGCCGGTGAGTCCTGGAGCCGGTTCGACCAGGGCATCCAGCCGTTGAGCACTACCTTCGGCATCGCCGTCAACGACCGATCGCCGGATCAGGTGTACTTCTGCACCCGCAAGGGCCAGGTCTTTGGCACTCACGACGGCGGCGCCACCTGGCAGGGCCACGACCTCCCGGAGATGGCCGTCAACGTCAAGGCCATCGCCTGCACGTCGGCCTAATACTACAGTCGCAGATAATGGTTAAGATGTTGGAGGCGGCGCTGGTAGTGGCATCGGCGGGCCCTGGCCTGGTGGCGGCGTCTCCAATGGGACCAGGCCAAGGACAGTTCGGGCGATCCCCCGGGCTGCCAAATCAACCGGCACAGCAGCCGGCGTACCTCGGGAACCGCGAACGGTATCAGGCTTGCATCCCAACCCGCATCTCCCCCTTTTTGCTCTCTGGGCCGGTGTTGGCCTGTCGCCGGACTACCGCCAGGCAGGCGTGGGCCAGCATGGCCAGGGT